>NZ_CP082966.1:1785000-2405000 GCF_019968605.1 Polaribacter litorisediminis | reverse complement strand
CAACTCTTTTTTTTACAAGTATTCTGAACTCGTTTCAGTATCCAAAAAAACTTACAATATTATTTTATCATATGTTAATTCATTTGTTATTAAAGAATTTAAGTATTCAATGAGCAAAATATTTAATTATAAATGTTTTACTCTTTTCATAACAGCAAGCTTAGGGTGGTTATAGCATTGGGGCTCACCTCTTCCCATCTCGAACAGAGAAGTTAAGCCCAACAGCGCCGATGGTACTGCATTTTTGTGGGAGAGTAGGTCGCCGCCTTTCTTATTAACTAAACCTCAATTCATCTGAATTGAGGTTTTTTTATGCTGGAAATGTATACGAGATAGCAATAATATAGCGTATTTTCGTTATTTATTTGAAGTTTAGTTTATGTAATAATGAGATGTAAAAAATTTCTACTTTTCTTTTCTTTTTTCTCTATGTATTCAGTGAGTGGTCAAGTTGGAGGGGAATCGGTATATCAATTTTTAAATTTATCTACTTCAGCAAGACAAATTGCGTTAGGTGGTGAAGTTTTAACCTTAATGGATGATGTGAATCAACCTATTTGGAATCCAGCGGTTATTAATCCTGAATTGGATGGTAAAATTGCTGTTAATTATTCCAGTTTTTTGGCTGGAATTAATATGGGTTCTATTTCTTATGCACAGCAACTGTCAAGAAGGTTTGGAACCATTCATGGAAGTATAAAGTACTTAGATTACGGTACTTTAATAGGAGCTGATGAATCTGGATTAGAAACTGGTAATTTTAATGCGAACGATATTGCCATTTCTGTGGGATATTCTTTTAATTTGCCTTGGACCAATGTTTATATGGGAACAAATATTAAATTTATTAGTTCTAATATTGCTAACTTTACCTCTTTCGGAGCCGCAATAGATTTTGGGATTTTATATTACAGCCCATATAAAGCTTATTCATTTACAATTGTAGGGAGAAATATGGGTGTTCAAATGAAATCTTATAATGGAATGCGAGAAAATTTACCTTCTAAAATTTCTTTTGGAGCCTCTTATCAATTGGAATATGTGCCTTTAAAATGGTATGCTACCTTGGATAATTTACAACAATGGGACGTTTCTGTACCTAATCCTTCTAACCAGACTATCGATTTAGAGGGAAATATTATCACCGAAAAGATTGGTTTTCTTGGTAATTCGTTAAGACATTTTATAATTGGAGCTGAATTATTACCTGAAAGTGTCATTAATTTAAGAGTAGGTTATAACTTTAGGAGAGGGGCTGAACTAAAACTTCAAAATGTGAGAACTTTTGGTGGTATCTCTTTTGGTTTCGGAATACAAATGAATAGATTAAAGTTTAACTATGCATTTTCTAAATATCATTCAGCTTCAAACAATAGTACTTTTAGTTTACAAATAGATTTAGATAAAAGATAAAAATTATATGAATAAAAAAATTACAATTGCAATTGATGGATTTTCATCTACGGGAAAAAGTACTATTGCTAAATTATTAGCAAAGAAATATAATTATATTTATGTAGATACTGGTGCCATGTATAGGGCTGTTAGTTTGTTTGCTAAACAACATAATTTAGTGGGTATAGATTTTTTTCATTCAGAAAAATTGATTTCTAATTTACAAGAGATTTCTCTTTCATTTCGGTTTAATAAAGAGTTAGGTTTTTCAGAAATGTTTTTAAATGGACAAAATGTAGAGAAAGAAATAAGAACTTTAGAAATTTCTCAATTAGTGAGTAAGGTGGCTACTATTTCTGAAGTAAGAAGAAAGCTCGTTAAAGAACAGCAAGAAATGGGAAAACATGGAGGAATTGTAATGGATGGAAGAGATATTGGAACTGTTGTTTTTCCGAATGCTGATTTAAAACTTTTCATGTCAGCTTCTGCGGATAAAAGAGCAACAAGACGCTATAAAGAATTAATTGATAGAGGAGATGATGTTAATTTTAAGGACATTCTTTTTAATGTGCAAGAAAGGGATAGAATAGATTCTACAAGAAAAGACTCTCCATTGGTAAAAGCAGATGATGCTATAGAATTCGATAATTCTGATATGGGAATTACGGAACAATTTGATCGTATTTGTACTTTAGTAAACCGTAAATTAATTGAAAATTAAGTTTTGATAAAAACTTTGCCAGGTCTAAACTTGAGCAACATATATTTTTAAATTCAAACCAAAAAAATTATGAGGAGATTGATCTATTTGCGTGATTTCTTTATCGCTGATGATTCCGGATTTATAACAATTCCGTTTTGAAATTATTGCAGTCATCAATCTTTGTGATCAACAGATTTTTTTTCTTTGTCCGAAGGAACATATTGTGTTTATAGAACGTCTTCAATCAATGAATTTTCTTGATTACAAGAGTACGTAACTAAAAAAATAGAATATTTACATATTTCATATTTCTTTAAACGATAAAAATTAGCAACTTACAATTTTAAGGAATATTTAAATATTTGTGTGTTTGAAGAGAAATTTTCCATTTTGGATTTTTCATGACATAATCAACAATTTGAGATGTCATTTTTTCTTTTTTACTCCATTCTGGTTGCAAAAATAATTGACATTTGTTTCCCACTTTTGCAGCTTGTTCTTCTGCAAAAATGAAATCAGCTTTGTTGTGGATAATCATTTTTAGTTCATCTGCTTCTGCGTAGGCCTCTTTTAGCGGTAATTTGTTTCTTTTAGGGGATAAACAAAACCAATCCCATATTCCAGAAAACGCATAGGCTCCAGAAGTTTCTATATGCGTTTTTATGTTATTTTTTTGAAGTAATTCAGTAATATAATCCATGGACCACATTAAAGGTTCGCCACCTGTAATGACTACCGTATTGGCATATTTTTTTACATTGTTCACAATGTTATCTGCTAAAGTTGGTGGGTGTAAATCCGCATTCCAACTTTCTTTTACATCACACCAATGGCAACCTACGTCACAGCCTCCAACTCTAACAAAGTAAGCAGCAGTTCCTGTGTGGCAACCTTCACCTTGAATGGTATAAAACTCTTCCATTAATGGGAGCATTATACCTTTATCAACTAAATTTTGTGTTTTTTTATCCATCTGTATTAAAATAAACCCCAATGGTTTTTAAAAATGCAAAGGTAGTTTTTTGCTTATCAAGAATAAAATGTATTTGAGATTAAAAAGTGAGTCAAAAGAATATATTTTAGACAGGATTTTACCAATTTTATACCAATTCTGTTTTGAAATTATTGTAAAATAAAATGATGATTTTTTTTCTTTCTAGAAAATAGAAACATTCGTTACGGTTTTTTTTATGTTAAAATAGAAAGGAAAAAAGGGTGTTTTATTGTGGTCATTTCAATGCAGCATTAGTATTAGTTAGATTATGATCAAGATATTAAGAATTGCTAGTGTAAAACCTATTATTATTATTATTATTATATAGTGTTGTCCGATTAAAATTAGGTAAAGTGTTTTAAAGTATTGATAGTCTTGATTTTCAAGAGTTTTTAAAGTAGTACACCTTGCTATTAAAACCGCTTTAGAATTTATGATGTATCGAAAAATTTAAAATCGTAATAATATTGTTTTTCAGTTAGTTACATTCAAGTTTTTGCTCTTGGTTCTAACAGCGAAAGCGGTCTTTTTATCTTTTATCGGACAACAATGATTATGATTATTATTATTATTGTCTTACCGCAATAATTTCAATTTCAATTTTTGCACCCGCTACTAAAGTGGCTTCAAAGGTTGTTCTCGCGGGTAGATTATCAGTAAAAAAAGTACGATAAATTGTATTCATTTTAGAGAAATCATTTACATCTGATAAAATTACAGTGCATTTAATAACATCTTTTAAAGTCAATTGGTGATGCTTTAAAACTGCTTCAATATTTATTATGGCTTGTCTGGTTTCTGCTTCTATGCCACCTTTTACAATTTTTCCAGTAGTATGATTTTTACCAATTTGACCTGTTAAAAAGAATAAATTGTTTACCTGTACAGCATCAGAAAAAGGAGCATTTTTTCGGCTTTTTTCATGAGATTTATGATGTTTGATGAGCGAATGCGTGTTGTTTTTACAGGATACACTCATAAGAAATAGAAAAATAAGGAATAATTTTAAAATAAGTTTCATAAGATTTTGATTGTCAATTGATTTATAATGAACGTCAAAAATAAAAATTTTAATGGTAAGACTTTCAAAATCAAGTATTTTTTGTAAATTTGCACTCCTTTTTACGGTAACAGATTTAGAAAAGGAAATTTAAACGAAAAATTATAAAAACATCTCTCATTGTTTTAATCGTTAAAAATCTGAATAACAATAAGATACAAAAATTATTTTCAGAAATGTCTGAAGAAACAAAAAACACTGAAGAGCAAGTAGTTGCTGCTGAAGTACAAGAAACAGCAACTCCAGCTGCAGAAGTTAAACAAGATCCTACTCAATTTTTAGCGGATTTTAACTGGCATAAGTACGAACAAGGTATTGAAGCTGTTGATGAAGAAAAATTAAAGGCTTTTGAAGAAGCTTTAGTAGGAACTGTAGGTTTCGTAAATGAGCGTGATGTAATTGAAGGAACTGTAATCAGAATTACGGATAGAGATGCGATTATCGATATCAATTCTAAATCTGAAGGAGTTATTTCTTTGAACGAATTTCGTTATAACCAAGGTTTAAAAGAGGGTGATACTGTAGAAGTATTAGTTGACAAAAGAGAAGATTCTTCTGGTCAGTTAGTTTTATCTCATAGAAAAGCAAGAGTAATTAAAGCTTGGGAGCGTGTTAACAATGCGCATGAAACTGGTGAAGTCGTTAATGGTTTCGTTAAATGTAGAACTAGAGGTGGTATGATTGTAGATGTTTTCGGAATTGAAGCATTCTTACCAGGATCTCAGATTGACGTAAAGCCAATTAGAGATTACGATCAATATGTAGAAAAAACAATGGAATTTAAAGTTGTGAAAATCAATCACGAATTTAAAAACGTTGTGGTATCTCATAAAGCACTTATCGAAGCGGATATTGAACTACAGAAAAAGGAAATTATTGGTCAATTAGAAAAAGGACAAGTATTAGAAGGTATTGTTAAAAATATTACTTCTTATGGAGTCTTTGTTGATTTAGGTGGTGTTGATGGATTGGTGCATATTACTGATTTATCTTGGTCAAGAATCAATCATCCTAATGAAGTTGTAGAATTAGATCAAAAATTAAATGTTGTAATTTTAGATTTTGATGATAACAAATCTAGAATACAATTAGGTTTAAAACAATTAACCGCGCATCCTTGGGAAGCTTTAAGTACTGATTTAAAAGTTGGAGATAAAGTGAACGGTGAAGTTGTTGTTATTGCTGATTATGGCGCATTTGTTGAAGTAGAACAAGGAGTTGAAGGATTAATTCACGTGAGTGAAATGTCTTGGTCAACACACTTACGTTCTGCACAAGATTTCGTAAAAGTTGGTGATAAAGTTGAAGCTCAAATTTTAACTTTAGATAGAGAAGACCGTAAAATGTCTTTAGGTATTAAACAATTACATCCAGATCCTTGGACAGATATTACAACTAAATTCCCAGTAGGTTCAACACACACAGGTACGGTAAGAAATTACACAAACTTTGGTGTTTTTGTTGAGCTAGAAGAAGGAATTGATGGTTTAGTATATATTTCTGATTTATCTTGGACTAAGAAAATTAAGCATCCGTCAGATTTTGTAACTGTTGGTCAGCAATTAGAAGTTCAAGTTTTAGAATTAGATGTAGAAAATAGAAAATTAAATCTAGGTCATAAGCAAACACAAGATAATCCTTGGGATGCTCATGAAGCTACCTACGCAATTGGTTCTATTCATGAAGGTCTTGTAAAAGAAAAGAATGATAAAGGAGCAGTAATAACTTTTTCTGATGGTGTAGAAGGTTTTGCGCCAAGCAGATTCTTAGAAAAAGAAGATGGTACAAAACTAGAAAAAGGAGAAACGTTGAAGTTTATCGTTTTAGAATTTTCTAAAGAATACAGAAGAGTAGTTGTATCTCATACGTCTATTTTTAAAGAGCAAGAAAGAAAAAATATCAAAGCAGCTGTTAAGAAATCAGCAGATGCAGAAAAAACCACTTTTGGTGATATTGGAGGTCTTGCAGCTTTAAAGAAGAAAATGGAAGCTGGAGCAAAAAAGAAGAAATAATTTCTACTTTTATTCGCTGATATGTATATTATCTAAAAGCCGTAGCTATATGCTACGGCTTTTTTTGTGATATTAAAATTAGAAATACATTCTACCAGTGATTTTAAATGATAATTGGTGTTAATTTCCTTTTGCTGGTTTTGGAAATGGAGGAGGAGTAATTTCCTTTTTTGCTGTTAATTGTTTCATTAATTCTTTTACAGCTCTTTCTAATTGTGGGTCTTTTCCTAAGGATAAAGATTTTGCATCTTGCCTAACTTTAATATCTGGAGCAATGCCTTTATTTTCTGCAATCCACTCATTTTTAATAGGATCAAAAACGGCATTATCCGGAGCTGTTAAAGAACCTCCATCTATTAATCTGTAATGTGTAGATGATTTTACCAATCCACCCCAGGTGGTCATTCCGATAAGTTTTCCAGCTTTTTGTTGTCTAAAAACCCAAGGGAAAAAATCACCACCAGAACCAGCTAATTCATTAATCAATAAAACTTTTGGTCCGAGAATTCCAGCGGGTAATGTAAAAGGTTTTCCATTGGGTACTTCATTGGTTAACCCAGCGCGTAAACTTCTAGTCATTAAATCTACCATATAATCATCTAATAATCCTCCACCATTAAAACGTTCATCAATTACAGCGCCCTCTTTATCTTGTTGCGCAAAATAATAACGATTAAAAGATACATAACCAGGACCACCGGTATTTGGAACCCAAACATACCCTAATCTTCCATCTGAAAGTTTTTCTACTAACCTTCTGTTATCTTCTACCCAAGTTCTTTGTCGTAAACCGTTTTCACTTCTAATGGGCAAAACAGTTTCTTTCCAAGAATCTTTAAACTGCGCATTACTATTGATATGTAAAATGGTTTGTTTATTATTTGTGCCATTTAAAAATTCATAAATATTTTCATCCGTAGTAATTTCTTTTCCATTAATACCCACAATAAAATATCCTTCTTTAATATTTAAATCCGGAGCATCTAACGGACCATTTAAACCTGGATTCCAGCTCTCTGTAGTATAAATTCTGTTGATTTTCCAATATTTATTTGTGGCATCTAAATCTGCGCCTAATAGGCCTACTTGAGATTTATCGATACTAGGAAAATCTCCTCCTCTAACAAAACTATGTCCTACAGATAACTCACCATTAACCTGATCTAAAACATAATTTAAATCTGCTCTATGTTTAATAAAGGGAACTAGCGGAGCATATCTTTTATAAACTATTTTCCAATCTCTACCATGTATGTTTGGGTCGTAAAAATAATCTCTTTCATATCTGTAAGCCTCTTCAAACATTTGTTCCCATTCTGCAATTCTATTTAATTTCATTTGCAGATTTACTTTTACGGGCTTTCCAGTTTTACCATTTGAACCAGCAGTTTCAATTACCTTCCAATTTCCATCAACTCTTGCTAACATATGTTCTCCATTGTTTGTAATAGAAACACTGCTTGCTACAGAAATAAAATCTTTAGCTTTTTTATCTTTTAAATTATATTTCTTTAATGTGGCACCGCTTTGATTTGGTATACTTTCTGCAATAAAAACAGTCCCTTCTTTTCCTGCTAATAAGTACCAATAATTTCTTGAAGGAATATTTAAAGGGAAAGTTCTTCTTGATAATCCCTCAAAATCTATATTGATTGTTTTTGGCTTAGCATCTTTTTTATTTTCCTTTTTTTGCTCTTCGTCTTTTTCTTTTTTAATGATTTCTTCATCACTTTTGGGCTTAAAAGGCGAAGCGTCTTTTTTGTTGAGATTTACAACGTAAGCAGCATAACTAGGGTTAGAAGTCATAGCGCTAGTATTTGCCCAGCCAGAACCTAATGCTACGTTAGTACTCGCTAAAAAATACATTTGTTTTTTGTTCAAATCCCAAACAGGAGAAAATGAATCTGCAAAAGCATCCGTAATGGGAGTAGATTTATTGGTTGCTTTAGACCAAATATAGATTTGCCTAAAGTTATTACTTCCTGATTTTTCATAAGCAATCCAATTAGAGTCCGGAGCCCAATTCAGAATAATGCTCGACCGCTCAATATTATTCCCACCAACATCAATCGTTTTAATTTTTTTAGTTTCAAGATTAACGATTCGTAAGCGTACATCATCATCTACAAATCCAATATATTTTCCATCTGGAGACCAAGTTGGGTTCCAAGCCATTTTAGATTCTCCTATTGAAATTTTTACAATGTCAGACATTCCATCTTGATTCGCTGTAAATAATGCATATCCTTTTCTGTCTTTGTCAGAAAACCAAGCAATTTTATTTCCTTTTGGTGACCAAATTGGGGCTCTATCTGCAGTACCTGAGCTTTGTGTAATATTTCTTGCATCTCCATATTTTAAAGGAACGGTAAAAATTTCTCCTCTAGATTCAAAAATGGCTCTTTTTCCATTTGGGGATAAGGAAGAGGAAGTCGCTGATTTTGTTACGTTTTCAAATTTAGTTTCTGCCCAAGGAAAATCTCCAATAACATTAATATCTAGTTGCGCAGATTTATAAGAAGAAAGATTAAATGTGTGTAAATATCCGTCACGTTCATAAGTCAACATATTTTTATGACCAGAAAGCCATTTAATATCAGAACCTTTAAATTTGGTTAGTTGGGATAAAGTTTTACTAGTAATATTATATTGCCAAATATTCATGACCAAATCTCTATCCGAAAGAAAATAAATATTTTCTCCAATCCATAAAGGCTGAATGTCAGTACTATTATTATGGGGCAATAATGTTTCTTTTGATGTTTTTGTGTCTAAAACAATTAAAGGAGTATTTTGACCACCTCTATAAGCTCTCCACTCCACATCCCATCGACTCATTTTATCAATTACGATACTTTTTCCATTCTCTGAAAAAGAACCATCAAATCCCCATTGTTTAGAAATTAAAGAAGGCGCTCCACCTTTTACAGGAACCGTCCAAAGTCTATTATAAGGTCTGGGAGCAGTTTCTCTAGAACTTGCATAGAGCACTGATTTCCCATCATTTGTCCAACCTCGAACACTAGCACCATTTGGGTGCCAAGTTAATCTTTTAACCTCTCCACCCTTTATAGAAACCACATAGACGGCATTTTGACCAGATCTGTTAGAAGAAAAAGCAATCCATTTTCCATCGGGAGATATATATGGATTTGATTCTACAGCAGATGTGCTGGTTATTCTTTTTGCTTGACTATTGCCTAATTCGTTTACCCAAACATCTGCACCATAGGTATATACAATATGAGAGTCATTTATATCGGGTTGTCTTAATAATCTTGTTTCTTGACCAAAAACAGTAATAGTATGGAAGCAAAGAAATATAATTATGACTGAAAAAAAAATGTGCTTTTTTTTTGTTGGATACATTTTGAAAAGTTTAAATTCATATGCTTTAAATATAAGGAAAAGAAAAAAAATATAAAATTTTACCAGTATTCTATATTAATTTCTATTTATTCTTATATTTATAGAATTCTCTTAAGACAATAAAATGATGAAACAATTCTTATATAGTTTAGTAATAATCCTTTTTGCTGCAAGTTGCAACCAAGAAGCAAATAAAGAGGTTAAAATAATTCCTGATACCTATTGGGGTGAAAATCCTTGGCCAGAAATTAGAAAAAAAAGAATGAATACTTTATTGCCAAAGGCCTTAAAAAGTGCCAATGTTGATGCTTGGTTGGTAATTTGTAGAGAAAACAACAATGACCCATTAGCAGATCATGTTGGTGGTGAGAACGCAGGCGGAACAGCTGCTTTTTTATTTTATAATGATAAGGAAGGTTTTCATTCTTTGGTTTTTTCTCCTTCAGGAGAAGCTACTGCTCTAGATGAATTAAATGTTCATGATAAAGTTGTACCCGTTGAAAGAGGAACATCCGCAGTAAAAATGGTTGTAGATTTTATAAAGGAGAAAAACTTTGAAAATATTGCTATCAATTCATCCGCATCAAACTCAACTGCAGATGGTTTAACGTATACGCAAAGAATTGAGTTAGAAAATTTTTTAGGAGATGAGAAGGATAAATTAGTTTCATCAACCGAAGTAGTCTATGAGTGGTTGTCTATTAAATTACCTGAAGAAGTAGAAATCTTGACAAAAGCAGCTCAATTGACGGCTGATTTTCAAGTGGAAGCTTATGAGCAAGTAATCCCCGGAGTATCTACAGATGCAGATATTGCAAAATTTTTAAAGAAAAAAATGAGTGAATATGGCGTGAAAGACGGGTGGGCTCCAAGTCAAAACCCGAATGTAAATTCTGGTCCAGATCGAGGTCATTCTCATGCAACCGATAAAATTATTATGCCAGGTGATGTTATTCAAATTGATTTTGGCATCAAACTGTATGATCGTTGGGTGAGTGATATTCAGCGTTTTGCTTATGTATTAAAAGAAGGAGAAACAAAAGCTCCAAAAGATATTGAATATTACTGGGAAAGTGGAAAAGCAGGTAGCAGAGCGGCATTAACAGCTATGAAACCTGGTGTAAAAGGAGTGGATGTAGATAAAGCTCAAAGAGTTTTAATGACCGCAGCAAAATCTGAATATGTTATGTGGAGTACAGGACATCCTGTGGGATATGTAGCTCATGATGTAGGACCAAATTTAGGAGGATCTCAAGCATCGCATGTAAGGCCGGCTTCTGAAAAAATATTAAAAGAAGGAATGACCTTTGCTTTTGATGGTTTTCATGCATGGAAAAGAGCAGACGGAACAGAGAAAACAATTTCTGTAGAAGAAATGGCAGTGGTGACTAAAGATGGAGCTCAGTATTTAATTAAACCTCAAGAAGAGTTGATTTTAATTTCGAGTACTACCAATTCTGCCTTGAAATAACCGCAATAAAACGCCCTTTTTCCTTTCTATTTTAATATAACAAGAAACCATAACGAATGCTGCTTTATTTTTCTAATAATTCTTGTTCTTCTTGTCTCATCTTTTCTGTTTGAATAAATTTAATACTTTTTTTTTATTCAGACAGAGTTGAGTTTACAGTCTCCAATAATTTCAAACCAGAATGGGTATAATAAGTAAGATGTACTTTGTTCTAAGAAATACCGAGCCAGAAAACTAAAGTACCATTGATGTTTATTTAGACAGAGTTAAGTTTACAGTCTTCTATTTTTTACGAATCAGTCTTGCGGATTTAAGGATGAAATTAAAAATCTAACTTCATATTTACATTCTCTTCTGTGTAAGAAATAGAGAAAGTAAATTTTTTTAAGTTTGCCTCTAAATGTGCATTCGAATCTTTGTTTGACCATAAAATACTTAATTTGTCTTTAGAAACATTTCTAATATTTACTTCACCTAAAAATGCTTTTAAAGTATTTCTTAAACGCATTATTTTAAGCTGATTCATTACAACTCCCTTTTGTAAACCTTGCTCAATATCTTCTTTAGAAAGTGTTGTTCTGTTAATTTCTTTATGACCACCACTACCGCCTTTATCTGCAGCTGCATAGTTGTTTTTACCTGCAAAAAGGTCTAAATACCAGACCTGGGGAATACCAGGCATAAACATCTGGATGGCTCTTGCTAATAGTAATTTTTGTTCATTTTCGCCCAAAGCACTAAAAAAAGTTGCGTTAACTTGATAATAGGATATTTTATTTCCAGCCGCATCAAATAGGTTTTTTACTCTACCACCACGTTTTAAAACTGTATTCATTATTGATTCTATTTCAAAATCTTCTAACAAACCTTTGTTATAAATGCCATTCACTTCTTTTCCTTTTAGATCTAGCACAGGAATGCCATCGTGACAACCCAGCATATTTACTGTTTTATAACCTTTGCTTATGATTTCATTTGCCCAAGTTATCAACGCTTTGTTATTTCCTGTTTCAAGCGTATGAATCATTAAACCTGGTAAGAAAAAATCGTAGATTTGATACCCTTCTTTGGCAACTTCATCATGTAAATTTAAACCATATTCTGCATGAATTTCGGGTAAAAGAATTAAATCATTTTTTTTGGCAATTTTATGAATACGATTTAAATAATTCCAAGTTCCTGGTTTATTGAAAAAGTTAGACTGACCAACTTCTTTGTGCAGATAGGCAAAAGCGTCTAATCGTAATATCTTACATCCAAAGCTTTTTACTTTTGATAATGTTTCTTCATAAAAATCCCAAACTAATTCAGATTTTGCATTGACATCCATCTGACCTAAATAAGACCTTTTTTTTAAAACGATCTTAAGAGTATCTTCTTTAAATTGTTCAAGTTCGCAGAAATTAACAGTTTTTAAGTCTAAATTATTTTCAATAGCAAAATTTACTTTTTCACAGATTAATTTTGCGTTTTCTGAACTTAACCCTTCAATCGTATTTAAATCTTCTTTTTTAATTTTATGTAATTTTATTTCTTGATAAAAGGTATTCCAATATGGTTTTTCTGATCCATCAGGAAAAGGAACTTTTAAAACAGGAAGTCCAGATTTTCTCATAAATAATTTATTGAGAAACTCTTCTTTTGGAATGATAATTTCCTCATCATTTTTAATACCATTTTCTTCCCAAAATGTATTCCAATTGATGAAAAAATCTTTGAATTTTGATTTATCTCCATACGTTAATAAATCTTTGAATTGTGGAGAATTCACAGATAGATGATTTAGAACAATATCAAACTTCAGTAAAATATTGAGTTCTTCTAAAGCTTTTAAATCCTCTTTAGAAACGAACTCTTTGTTAATATTGTAATCAATGATTGAAAAACCTCTATCTAAATCGCTATTAAAAAAAGTGGGTAACACATAAAATAAAGAAAAAACATCTTTGAATTCTTTTTTTTGTAGCATTTGTATGGTATCACTTAACTTGTGTCCAATACTATCTGGGTATGCGTTTAACATTACGCCGTTAGAGATAGATTTTTCTTTTTTCTGATTCATAATTTTAAATAATAAATTATAAAAGTTTTGATAAAATATTGATGTTATCTGGCAATCTGCCTACATTTTGTAATTTTAAAGCTGCCAATTTTAAGGCTATTTGCAAACATTCTTCAATGTTTTTTTCTTTGATATAAGCAAATAAAAAACCAGACCAAAATGCATCACCCGCTCCAGTAGTATCCATCACTTTTTCAATTTTTATAGCAGGTAATTGTATTAGATTTTTTCCTTTTTGAGATAGTTTAACTCCTTTGCTGCCTAAAGTTAAACAAATAGTATCTGCACCTAGCTTATGAAAGAAGTCGAAAATTTCTTGATGAGGTAGTTCTTTGTCAAAAAGGCGTAGCATATCATCTTCACTAATCTTTATCAAAGGGTTTAAAGCGCAGTATGTTTTAATTACTTTTAAGGCTTCTTCCTTGCATTCCCAAAGTTCTTTTGCATAATTAATATCGATACTTAATTTGCAACCATTATCTGTAGCTTCTTTCGCTTTTTTTATAATTGTAGTTTGGGCAGGATTTTTACTTAAAGCAAAACAAGTAGTATGAAATATTTTTGTTTTACATAACATTTCTGTGGTAATCTGATCATCAGAAATATGATTATCTGCATTTCTATAAGGTATAAAATCTGGAGTACCATTAGATCTTGATACAAAAATGACACTAGTAGATTTATTTTCTAATTTTTTAACATTTGAAGTATTTACTCCAATTTCTTGTAGTCTTTTAGAAATGTATTCTCCAAAGCCATCATTACCCACAGTAGATACCATTGTTGATTTTAAGCCCAATCTTTTGCAATTCATAGCAACATTAGCAGGTGAGCCACCTAAATACCTGTGGTAATCTCTAGTTTCATTAATAAGTACATCATTTTGATGACCAATAAAGTCTACTAAAACTTCGCCAACACATAAGATGTCTATATTTCTTTTATTATGTTTCAAATTTTCTTTATTTTTATTCAATAATAGGTTTTGGTTCTTGGAGCCTAAATGCTAAAAACCCTGCAATAACAAAAAATATACCACCTAACAATATCGCATTAACAGCACTATTATTTAGTAAGTTTTTTACTATTGGTCCAAAAGTTATAGTTTGAATTCCCATAGGAATTACAATCATCATATTTAAAATACCCATATAAACACCGCGTCTTTCTTGAGGCACTATTTTAGATACCATAGAATAAGGTATTCCCATCATTGCTGCCCAACCAATTCCAAAAAGAATCATTGGTATTAGTACCATGTTAGGGTTTTGAATATGTGGTATAGAAAGCATTGCAATACCCGTTAAAAACAAACTAGATACATATACTTTTTTTCCACCCCATTTTAATGCTAAAGGAACTAAAGCCAAGGCAAATATAATCGTTGAAATGTTATACGTGGTATTCATTTTTGCGGCTTGGCTTAAAGCTTGAGATTTATCAAAACCCATACTTTCTTCAAACATTGGCGATATAAATTGCCAATAAATAAAAAGGGCATACCATTGAAAAAGATAAACAGCAGCTAATTTCCACATGAATTTAGGCATGTCTTTTATGGCGTCTGTAATTTCTAGAAACGGCGTTTTTATTCTATCTAAAAGAGGTAAGGCATTATGTTTATTGATGCTTTCTAATTCTTCTTCGGATGGTGGAATTTCTGGTGTTTTAAATACAGACCATAAGATTGTTGATACTGATAAAACTGCACCAATAAAAAACGAATAATATAACCAATTAGGAATAGAACTTGCAGTTTCTGTTACCGTTTCTGAAGTACCAAACCAATCTTGAAAAAGAAAAATAGATGCATTGGCTAATACAATACCTGCACCAACAAATAAACTTTGCATTTGATACCCAAAACTTAATTGATTGTTTGGTAATTTATCACCCACAAAAGCACGATAAGGTTCCATGGCCATATTGTTTCCAACATCTAAAATCCATAACAAACCAACCGCAAACCATAGCGTAGGGCTAAAGGGAAAAGCAAATAAGCATAAACTACCAATTAAAGCGCCAATTAAAAAAAATGGTTTTCTTCTTCCCCAACGTGGAGACCAAGTTTTATCTGAGATTGCACCAATTATTGGCTGAATTATTAATCCTGTTACAGGGCCAGCTAAGTTTAATAATGGTAAATCTTCATGGTGTGCGCCTAAAAATGAAAATATAGGATTAACAGCTGTTTGCTGTAAACCAAAACTGAATTGAATGCCTAAAAAACCAACATTCATATTAAAGATTTGCCAGAAACTTAAAGAAGGTTTTTTAATTTTCATCTTTTTCGATTTTTTTGCCTAATACTTTTAGAAACTCTCTAAAGTTGCCTTTGTTTAAAAAAACATCTCCTTTATTGTCTATAACAGGTAAACTTAAAGTATAAATAGGAATATTAGCTTTTTGCAGTTTTACTAACATCTCTTGTTCTTTCTTTTTATTGATATCAATATCGTAGTAGGTGAATTTAATGTTTTTTTCTTTTAAAAAAGCTTTTGTAGCTAAACAACTATGGCAACTATCACTGCCATAAACAATCATTTTTTCTTTTTTTGATTTTTTAGTTTGATGAAACACTTCTTGAGCATTGCTATGAAGTGCCGTTAAATAAAGAATGACAATTATGAGATGTTTCATTTAAAATGTATTTTGGAATTGGGAAATTATACTTTGCCTAAAAAGAGAAGTTAAGCAAATACTTTATCTTTTTTAAGGGTAGTTTTTTAGATAATTAATTTAATAAAATAGAGCCAATATATTTTTCATTGACTCTATCTCCAATTCAAATTAATACTAAATCAAAAACTTTTTATTTAAAAATTATATTGTAACGTCATAGTAGTTGAACGACCAGAAATTGTTCTTGCAGCAGCCAAACCAGCAGCTATGTTTCCATTTCCTTCTACTTCTGTAACACCTATTGTATCGAATAAATTATTAGCATTAACACTTAAAGATAATCCTTTAGTTAAGCCAACTCTTACAACTGCATTTACGTACGCATAACCTGGCATTACTAAGTCATTATCATCTTGTGCAAAAGATTTAGAGGTACCTAGTATGGTGATTCCTAAAAGATGTTGCTTGCTTGCACCAAAAGAATATGTTGGTGCTAAATTGTAAACAAAATCTGCTTGTCTTCTTGGTTTATTTCCTTGATTTGCTCCTCCATCAATTTCTGCTTTCGTATACGTAACGGAACCATTGATGCCAAAATCTCCAAATCCATATGCAGATTCTACTTCTAAACCGAGCGCTTTAAAAGGGTTTCCTACGGTTCTGTTTAATTCATTACTAATACCTTCATCGGTATTACTTACAAAGCCTGTAACATTTAAAACACCATTCTCTAATCTCTTTTTTAAACCCACTTCAAATTGAGAAATTTCATCAAACTGTACATCTCCTAAACCATCTGCACCATATGTATTTCTATCTGCAGCTCTACCAGAAGCACCTTTACTATATCTTCCAAAAACAGCAGCTCCATCATTAATTTTATAATTTAAACCAGCCGAGAAAGAAACAAAATTATAATCATCGCTTACTGTTTGTCCGGGATTACCAGCTATGGTTGGTATTGTAGCTTCAAACGGGCTAATTACACCATCACTATTGTAATCAAAACCAATTAAATTTCCATTGGCATCTAAGTTACTTAATTGTCCGGAATTTATGGTTCCGTTTACATTTACGTTTTCAAAACGAACACTACCATCAAAATTTAATTTTTCAGAAATTTCTGCATCAACACCTACATAAGGAGAATTTACATTATGTACAGTATTGTATTTTCTTTGGCAACAGTTACCCCAAACTGGCTGGCCAAAAGAATAAGCACCACCTTCAGAGAATCCTTCAAAAACTCCTAATCTAGCTTGACCATCGCCTGCAACTTCAGAAATTGCAGAACTCCATTGCCATCCTATTTTAGTATTTTGTGTTGCAGAGAACATACCTACTGTAACTCCAATATTGTCATTAATTGCTTTTGTAACTTTTACATCACTAAAAAAGTTGCTTAAATCTTCGATAGTTACATCAAAATATCTAATATCTTGTGCTAATCCATTTGCAGGATTAAATGGTGTACCATCTTGAAAAGTTAAAGCACCTGTTGCTCCAGAAGCACCTCTTACTAAAGCTTCGATATCTGCTACTGTACCTACATTTGCAGTAAATGGAGCATTCCATTGACCAGAATTGTTAGAATATCTTGCTTTACCATTTATTTTCCAGTCATCACCCAAATCAAAAGAGAATTCAGCACCAACTGAAGCACTTACTGGGTTGTTACCATTCCTCATATCATTTTGTGTAGGATTTCCATCATAAACACTATATGTATTTTGAATATTTACAGAATGTGGCGTATCAGAAGTAATATCAAAACCTGGTAGGTTTCCAAAAGTAGGATTTGAATTTGAACCCGTTAAACTTACAGGCATTGGCATATACATTACAGATTTATCGTTTAAATATTTAAAATAGGTGCGTACATAACCATTTTTAAATTCTTTAGTAAGGTTTGCTTTAATTTGCCCACCTTTATTTCCTTGGTAACCGATATTTCTTGGTCCTTCACCAACACGCATAAAACCACCAATATGATAATATAATCCTTCTCCTATGGGAGTTCCATATTCAAAATCTAATCTACTATTTTGGAAATCTAAACCATAAGTTGCACCTATAGTTCCACCTTCTGTTCTTCCTGTTTTGCTGATCATATTGATAATCCCAGCAGGGCCATTAGATGTTTGCGTAGAAGCAGAACCACCTCTAATAGCTTCAACTCTTCCAATATTAGAATCGATACGTAAAAAGTTATCTGCATTACCAAAAGAAGTATCTCCAAATAACATGATAGGGAGTCCGTCTTCTTGCAATTGTAAATATCTAGAACCGCCAGAAGAAACTGGCACACCACGTACATTAAAGTTTGCATTACCTTCACCACCAGAAGATTCTGCACGAATACCAGGTATACTTCTAAAAAGTTCACCAGCAGATCTTGGAGATGCTTGCTCTATTTGTTTAATACCCACAGTAGAAACAGAAACACTCGATTCTAATTTAGATTTCGGATTTACAACCCCGGTAACTATAATTTCATCTAGTGATTGTGCGTTTTCCTTAATAACAATATCTAATTTTAGATTGCCATTAACCGTAATTTCTTTGGTAAAATTATCATAACCAATGTAAGAAGCCACAATTGTGTAAGTTCCATTAGTTACATTTGCAATTTCGTAGTTTCCATCAAAATCTGTATTTGCACCTTTAGTAGTTCCTTTTAAAAGAAGGTTCACTCCAGGTATTAAGTTACCACTGTTGTCTTTAACGGTACCAGAAATTGTTGATTGCGCAACAAAAGCTGTTGATGATAGCATAAGTATCATCAAAAGCAAATTTTTAAAGTTTAATTGTTTCTTCATTTTAAGTGTGAATTTAATAAAAAAGTTAATTATTTTTTATCAAATGTATTTTTATTGGTTTTTAAATTATCAAATAAATAAATCGAAAACGTTTTCGATTTACCGAAAACGTTTTCGGTAAAGATAAATGACTATATTTATCAGGTAAAAAAGCAACGTTTAATTTTTATAAAAATATAATATTTTGGTCACACTAAAACAAATAGCAGAAGAATTGGGTATTTCTATCACTACGGTATCTAAAGCCTTGAAAGAATATCCTGATGTTAGTAAAAAAACTAGAAAATTAGTTCGAGAAACTGCTACTTTGTTAAATTACAAGCCGAACTCTTTTGCTGTAAATTTAAGAACAAAAGAATCAAAGACTATTGGTTTAATTATTCCAGAAATAGTACATCACTTTTTTTCTAGTGTTATTAAAGGGATTATTTCACAGGCAGAAAAAAAAGGATATTTAGTAATTACACTACAATCTAATGAATCTTTTGAGCTCGAAAAAAAACAATTAGATTTACTATTAAGTAAAAGGGTAGATGGTATTTTAATTTCTTTAGCCAATGCTACAGCAGATTATAAACATTTAACTGAAATTATTGAGCAAGATACGCCTTTAGTGATGTTTGATAAAATTGCTAAAATTATAAGATGCTCTAAAGTTATTATTGATGATAGAAAAGCAGCGTATAAGGCTACAGAACATTTAATAAAAATTGGATGTAAACGTATTGCTCATTTTAGAGGTCCTTTATTGCCTCAAAATTCTATTGACAGGTTTCTAGGCTATAAACAAGCTTTGATAGATAATGATATTATATATGACCCAAGTTTAATCTATCTATTAAATGAAATGAGTTTTGAAGAAGGTCAGTTTTATGCAAATCAACTTTTAAAAGATCATAATGATGTTGATGGAATTTTTATTAATACAGACTTAGTAGCAATAGGAGCTATAGCAGAATTTAACAATCAAGGTGTTAAAGTACCTGATCAAATAAATGTGATTGGTTTTAGTAATTGGTTTATGTCATCAGTTATTTCTCCATCTTTAACTACAATTAATCAACCTGGATTTGAGATGGGTAAAAAGGCTTTCAAGCTCCTTTATAAAGAAATAAGAGATAAAAAGAAAAATAAAGTTATCAGCTATAAAGATGTTGTTTTAGACACAGATTTGATTATTAGAAAATCCACTAAAAAAATGCTTATCTAATTTTTAGCTATTATTATTATTATTATTAATTATTGTCCGATAAAAGATAAAAAGACCGCTTTCGCTGTTAGAATCAAGAACAAAGACTTGAATGTAACTAACTGAAAAACAATATTATTACGATTTTAAATTTTTCGATACATCATAAATTCTAAAGTGGTTTTAATAGCAAGGTGTACTACTTTAAAAACTCTTGAAAATCAAGACTATCAATACTTTAAAACACTTTAGCTAATTTTAATCGGACAACACTATTTTTGATTATATATTTTGCGAAATATAGTTCCGTTAATCGAAAAGAATTCCTCGATGCTCTACGTCGGGGTTTCCGTTGAAATTGTTATTCCCGTGAAAACGGGAATCTAAATAATAGAATTTTGGTTTTTGACCTTTTTAGGTCAAAATGAAACGAGCAAAACCTGCCTGCCGGCCTTTAGATTTGTAAAACAAAAATATTAACTTAAAAAAAATCATAATTGAATTGATCTTTCTTTTTTTGCTTCTTTTTTTCTTTGTTAATAACTCTAATTTTGTTGATAACTAAATACATAAAAAAGAACGGGGTGAACTTTTCTGTCGGCTAGATTAATGACCTATTGCCTGTATTAGTCCTCGTTCTTTATTAACCAGGTTACAAGGACCAAATAGAATACTAGAATTTACCTTATAAAGGTGTTAGTCAAGGTAACCATTTTAAACTTTATAAAATTATGAATATTAAAGACACAGTTGGCATCGACATGAGCAAATTAACTTTCGATGCAAGAATCCATTCCAGTCAAATTGAAAGTGAATTTCAAAATGACAAAAAAGGCTACAAAAAATTGGTTGATTGGACTTACAAGAATTCTGAGTTACCAAAAGAGAACATCATTTTTGTGTTTGAACACACTGGACTTTACTCTGATGGTTTATCCGTTTATTTAGCATCAAAACACATTCCTTTTTTTCTAGTTCCAGGTCTTGAAATTAAACAATCAATGGGAATGACAAGAGGTAAAAGCGATAAAGCAGATGCAAAAAAGATAGCAAAATATGCTTATCGAATGAGAGATGAGATTACACCTACAAAGCTTTCGTGTAAGGAAGAACAAAGCCTTAAGCACCTTCTTTCTCTCCGCCAGAGGTTAGTAAAGCAAAGAGCTGGTTTTAAAGCTTCGCTTAAAGAACAAAAGCGTGTGCTTGTTAAAAAAGATAATAAAACACTCCTATCCACTCAGCAGAAAATGATTAGCTACTTGACTAAACAAATTCAAGAAGTAGAACATGAAATGATGGATGTTTTAAAGAGTAACCAAAGCATGCTAAATAATTATAAGCTAATAACATCCATTAAAGGTATCGGATCTCAGACAGCTCTGTTTATGATAGCATACACAGCTAACTTTACTAAGTTCAAAAACCATCGAAAATTTGCATCTTATTCTGGTATTGCTCCATTTCAAAATCAATCTGGAACTAGTATAAGAGGTAAAACTAAAGTGAGTAATCTGGCAAATAAAAAAATAAAAAGTCTTCTTGATTTGTGTGCAAAAACAAGTATCCAACATAATGCTGAAATGAGAATTTACTATGAAAAAAGAGTAGCAGAAGGAAAGAATAAAATGAGTACAATAAATATAATAAGAAACAAATTAGTATCAAGAATATTCGCGGTTGTTAATAGAAAAGAGCCTTATATAGACACCATGAAATATGCTGCTTAAAATTGTTGATAACTTTAACATTTCTTGGCTGGTTTAATCATAGAATACAGGCAGGTACCTCTATGGGGCTGGCTCGAGGATAGTTCGTTTCAAGAAATTCTTTATTTGCTGATTTTGAATGAGTTTTATATTTATCAATCAAATTTTATGATTGCCTAAAAACTACAAAACCTTGATAATCGCAAGATTACCAAGGTTTTGAACTAATATGATACCTAAAGTTGTCGGGGTGGCAGGATTCGAACCTGCGACCTCCTCGTCCCAAACGAGGCGCGATGACCGGGCTACGCTACACCCCGAAATGATTGATCATTTTAGGAATGCAAATATAACATAATATTTATATATTGCGTTAGTCTTTTTTGTGAATTTAATTTCTGTTAAAAATGAGGTTTTCTAATTTAATATTTCTTCTTTTTTTTGGGTTATCCTCCTTAGGATATGCTCAAAAGCAAGGCAACCTAACGTATGAAGTTATTGTTTCAGATATAAGCATTCCTTGGGGTTTTGTGTTTCTGCCGGATAATTCAATTTTAATTACTGAAAAAGAAGGCAAATTGATTCATTTTAAAAATGGAAAAAAAACCATAATTTCAGGACTTCCAGAAGTTACAGTGCGTGGTCAAGGAGGTTTGATGGATATAGAATTACATCCAAATTTTACAGAAAATAACCTTATTTATTTTACATACGCTTCATCAGAAGGAACAGGAAGTGGTGCAAATACAACTTTAATGAGTGCTGAATTAAAGAGCAATACACTCATCAACAAAAAGGTGTTATATAAAGCGGAACCAAATAGTAGAAAAGGACAACATTTTGGTTCTAGAATTGTTTTTGATGCACAGAATCGAGTCTATTTTAGTATTGGAGATCGCGGAAATAGAGATGAAAATCCACAGGATATTACAAGAGATTGTGGTAAAATTTATCGGTTAAATGATGATGGTAGTATCCCTGATGACAATCCTTTTGTAAATGAGTCGAATGCAAAAGCAGCGATTTATAGTTATGGTCATCGAAATCCGCAAGGAATGGAAATAAATCCTTTTACCAATGAAATTTGGTCACATGAACATGGTCCTAAGGGAGGAGATGAAATTAATATCATCCATAAAGGGAAAAATTATGGCTGGCCCATAATAAGTTATGGAGTAAATTACTCTGGGTCTAAATTTACAGGGATAACCAAAAAGGAAGGTATGGAGCAACCTCTGCATTACTGGACCCCATCGATTGCTCCTAGCGGCATGGCTTTTGTAAATTCAGACAAATATCCGAATTGGAAAGGAAATTTGTTGGTAGGCTCTTTAAAGTTTCAATACATTGCTAACTGTACCCTACAGAACGGAAAAGTAGTGAAAGAACAAAAAATTTTAGAAGGATTAGGTAGAGTTCGTTCAATAGAACAAGGGCCTGAGGGTTACATATTTGTTGGAATTGAGGGCGTAGGAATTATTAAATTAATGATAAAATAAGATGAAAAAAGTACTATTGATATTTTTTTTAAGCTATATAATTTATTCTTTTACAGAAAAAGAACAAAAGTATCAGAAAATCAATCAAGATTCAAAATTGATAGAAAGTATAAAAAGAGGAAAAGAAATTTATATAGATATGTGTGTTACTTGTCATTTACCAAACGGACAAGGAATTCCAAGAGTTTTTCCACCATTGGCTAATTCTGATTATTTATTAAGTAAGCGAGCAGAAA
Organism: Polaribacter litorisediminis; assembly: GCF_019968605.1. NCBI lineage: Bacteria > Pseudomonadati > Bacteroidota > Flavobacteriia > Flavobacteriales > Flavobacteriaceae > Polaribacter > Polaribacter litorisediminis. The sequence continues at coordinate 2,381,863 of NZ_CP082966.1, read as the reverse complement.
GTATTCGGGCAATAAAAAATGGCGTAAAAGGTAAAATTGTTGTAAACGGAGTTACTTACCGTCAAATAATGCCTCCATTGGGTTTAGAAAATGATGAGGTTGCAGATGTTATGAATTATATTACCAATGCTTGGGGTAATAAAAATCTTAAAATGATCACTGTAAATGAGGTAGAAATGGAATCTAAAAATTAGAAAACAGTACATACAGTTTCAATAAGTTTTTATTATCAATCTATTATAATTATCATTCGAAATAATAGTGTAAATAAATCTAAAAAATTAAATTTGTTGTTCAATTTTAGAGGATTATGTCAGAAAATATAGAAAAAATAAAGTGTTTAATAATAGGTTCAGGTCCTGCAGGATATACAGCAGCAATTTATGCGGCAAGAGCAGATATGAAACCAGTTGTATATACAGGTATGCAAATGGGAGGGCAATTAACAACCACAACAGAGGTTGATAATTTTCCTGGATATGCAGAAGGAACTGATGGACCTGCCATGATGGAAGATTTAAAGAAACAAGCTGAACGTTTTGGTACGGATGTGCGTTTTGGAATGGTGACGAAGGTAGAATTAAGTGATAAAATTGGTGGAGTTCATAAAGTTATTGTGGACGAAGACAAACAAATAGAAGCACAAACGATTATAATTTCTACAGGTGCATCAGCAAAATATTTGGGAATTGAAAGCGAACAGCGTTTAATTGGAGGAGGTGTTTCGGCATGTGCAACATGCGATGGTTTTTTCTATAAAGGACAAGACGTAGTCGTTGTAGGGGCTGGAGATACTGCTGCGGAAGAAGCTACTTATTTAGCGAATATTTGTAGCAAGGTTACCATTTTGGTTCGTAAAGACTACATGCGGGCTTCAAAAGCGATGCAACATAGAGTAAATAGAACTAAAAATATTGAAGTTTTATACAACACTGAAATTGATGAGGTTTTAGGAGACAAAGTTGTGGAAGGTATTAGAGCCATCGATAATCAAACAAAAGAAACTTTTAACATGCCAATTACAGGCGTTTTTATCGCAATTGGTCATACGCCAAATTCAGATTTATTTAAAGGTGTTTTAGAGATGGATGAAACTGGATATTTAATTACAAAAGGAAAAACAACCAAAACAAATTTACCAGGCGTTTTTGCTGCTGGTGATATTCAGGATAAAGAATACAGACAAGCAGTTACCGCAGCAGGTACTGGTTGCATGGCTGCTTTAGATGCAGAGCGATACTTAGGAGCTTTGGAATAGTAATGGCACTTTTACAGAATAAAAAAAGCGATTATATATTTTATATAATCGCTTTTTAGCCTTTTGGTTACTCTAAGCCTAATTCTTTCCGCTCCTCAATATCAGAAACTCTATTTTTACTCCAATAGGCAGATTGTATCGTTTTAATTTTCGCAGCTTTGGTCGTTAGCATTTTTCCTCGACTAGAAATGGTTTCTTCCCAAGATTCAATAGTATATGGAAATTCTTTGGTCGCTTTTATAATAAGTGTTCTTTTTAATATTGGATATTTTATCGAGTACACTATAAAATGATCTGTAACTTCTAAAGCAGCAATCGCTTCATAAGCTGTAAACTTTTTGTGATGTAAAGATAAATACTCAAAAGAAGGAATTATTTGCAATTTTCCGGTAGGTAAATTTGTAGGCGAAATTCGGATTTGAGTCCAAATTTCATTTTCTAAAATATCTTTACTCAAGGTAATGTTCCGATCTGAGTTACTTTCAAAATACGAATAAAAATCAATTTTAAAATTCGATGTATTGTTTAATTGCACAAAAGTATTTCCACACCATTCTTGTGCCGAAAAAGAAATTTTAATCGCTTGCTGACGGATGTCGATAGGAGAGAAGGTACTATTCATTAGAGAATAAGGATAAATTCCGGTAGTAAACTTTTTTGTACTATTCAGTTTCAAAATCGGAATATTCTTTTTGCTAGGTGCATCAGCTTTTACTTGTTTTTCTGGAAGAAAATCTTCTGTAACAAAAATGTTTACAGCAATTCCTTGATGAATTTCACCATAACGAACTTGAGAAAGTTGGTAAGATGTTATTTCTGCTTTTCCGGCATACCAATAGTTATTGAAATTTGGATGTTTTTCAATTTTTTCCATAGATGCTTTGGGTTGCATCACTTCTTTTTTCTGTTCAGGATTTGAACAAAAAAAGAACACAAAGCTAAAGATAAGTACAGAGTATAAAGGCATCATTCGTTTCATTGTTCATTTTTATAAGTATACTAAAGTACAAAAAAATAGGGAGTTTAATTACAGCAAATAAAAAAGAGATTGCTTTTAAAACAATCTCTTTTCAATAAATTTAGAATATTTCTACGTCAAGGTATTTATGCCATTACAGACGCTTTTTTAGATTTTCTATATAAGAAAGAATTAAATATATTTCTTTTTCCGAAGTTATTCATAGATTTTGCGTTTACAAATTTTCCGAAAAGTATTTTACTAACTCCAAAATATTCATACGTATTTCCGTCTGTAAACGTAACTTCTAACAACATACTTTTATGGTGCCAATCTGCAACTTGGAACTCTGTTATCGTGGTTTTGTAAGCTTCTAAATTTGCTTCTTTTGTTTCTGGAGCAATGCTTACTAAAAAATGATATCCATCTATAATTCTGGTACTAACATTTTCTGCTTCGGCTTTTTTTTCTTCATCCTGAAATTTATCAGGATGCCATTCTTTCACTAAACTTCGGTAAGAGGTTTTTAATTCCTTTAGATCTATTTTACCTTCTACTTGAAAAAGTTTTTTATATTCTTTAATACGTTTCATCTCTATGTTTTCAAATTGCGTGCAAAAGTATTGATAAAAAAGAGATTAGCGATTTAAAATTAGATTTACTTTTAACTATTGTTCTTTTTTAAGGAATAGATTTTACTATTTTAAAAAGAAGCATTCAAAATTATCATCTTTTTTAAACCTTTAGTTCGCTAAATATTCATCAAGATTTTCAATAGCCCGTATAATAACTTTTACAGATTCTATATAAAAATCTTTATTGATAGTTTCGAAAGTATCTGTAGCTCTATGATAGTCTTTATGATCTGGTACACCAAAATAAATAAAAGGTATTTTTTCTCGGTGAAAAACTCTATGATCAGAAGAAAAAGTCCAGTCGGCTTGTTCTTTATTTTTAGAGTCATCATGACCAAATAATAAAAGTACTTTATCAGATTTAACGTCTTCTAAAGGGTTTCTTAATTCGGGATAATGATGCAAGCCACAGGCAAATAATTCAGGGTCATATTCACTATGAGCAATCATATCCATATTGATATTCAAACTAATATTTGATTTATCAGCATAGTTTTTTAAGAAATAATCTGCACCCAAAGAGCCTATTTCTTCGGCATCAAAAGCAGCAAAAATTAAATTATGTTTTGTGGGGTTGTTTTTAAAGTATTTTATAATAGTAAATAATGCTGCAGTTCCAGAAGCATTATCATCTGCGCCATTAAATATTTTACCATCTATAATTCCTAAATGATCGAAATGGGCACTAATTACGATACTTTTATCGGATGGACCTTTTAACATACCGATAACATTAGCACCTTTTGCAATGGTATCTGTTACATTAGAAAAATCTTTTTTGGGATTTTTTATCGGAAATACATCTTGCCTTTTTTTACCCTTAAAAGTATGTGAAAATCCATGAAGGAAATTATTTCCCAAAACAGGTTCCAATCCTAGTGCTGTATACTCATCAAGAATAATTTGTTGTGCTTGCTGATTTCCTAATGTAGAAAAAGCTCTTCCTTCTAGTGAATCATCAGATAAAATCTGAATGTTGGCAAGTAATTCGTCGCTATCAATTTCGATCGGTTTGTGTGTTTTGCAACTTCCTAATAACAATAAGAAAGCCGCAACAGTAAATAAATTTAGTTTCATTGCATTTTTATTTTTAATGTAAATCAGGGAATTTATACAAAGATAATAAAAAAGACCATTGTAATCAATGGCCTTTTTTATTATAAGCATCTAAAATTTAATACTTTAAAAAGTTTTTAATTTTTTTAGGGATTCTTTTTAAAAGCAATATTTGTTTTCAGCTTTTAATTTTTCTGCAATTAAATTACGTAACGCAACAACATTCGGGTAGTTGGCGTATTTTGTAAAACGCTTTAATCCCATTAATAACATACGTTGCTCATCGCCCTCAGCAAAAGAAATAATACCTTCTCTTCCGTTTTTAGAAATAATTTCTACCGCATTATATAGGTACAATCTTGCCATGGCAATTTGTCCTTCTTGCGCATCTTCTCCAAAACGTTTTGCATTTTTCTCTGCTCGTAATAAAGTAGATTCCGCCATATATACTTCATTTAAAATGTTAGCAGCAGCCAAAAGTAATTGTTGGTGTTCTTCTAAATCTGGACCATATTTTTGAATTGCAGATCCAGCTACCATTAAGAAAACTTTTTTCATTTTGGCAATCATCTCTTTTTCTTCTGCAAATAATTCTGAGTAGTCTGGAGTATCAAAAGAAGGGATTCCTAACAACTCATTTCCAACTTCTGTTGCAGGTCCTAATAAATCAACATGCCCTTTCATGGCTTTTTTAATTAACATACCTACAGAAAGCATTCTGTTAATTTCGTTGGTTCCTTCATAAATACGGGCAATTCTAGCGTCTCTCCAAGCAGCTTCCATAGGTGTTTCTTCAGAAAAGCCCATTCCACCAAAAATTTGGATTCCTTCATCTGCACAAGCTTGTACATCTTCAGAAACAGTTACTTTTAAGATAGAACACTCAATGGCATATTCTTCTACACCTTTTAGTTCTGCTTCTTGGTGAGAATTTCCATTTGCCATTCTCATTTCTATTCTATCTTCAATATCTTTCGCAGCTCTATAACTTGCAGATTCGCCTGCATAGGTGTTCGTTGCCATTTCAGCTAACTTTGCTTTAATAGCACCAAAATCTGCAATAGGTGTTTTAAATTGTTTACGCTCTGTTGCATATTGTAGCGCAGTTGTTAAAATTCTTCTTTGAGAATCTAAACATGCTGCTGCTAATTTAATACGCCCCACATTCAATGCATTTACAGCAATTTTAAATCCACCACCTCTTATAGACAACATATTATCTGCAGAAACTATGGTGTCATTAAAAAATACTTGGCGTGTAGAACTTGCACGAATTCCTAATTTATGCTCTTCTTCGCCTAAAGTAATTCCGTTAGAATTTTCGGCATCATATTCAACGATGAATCCTGTAATATTTTTATCATTTTCAATACGTGCAAAAACAATCATCACATTACAGAAACCTGCATTAGAGATCCACATTTTTTGACCGTTGATTTTATAAGATGTTCCATCTTCAGAAAGTTCAGCGGTAGTTTTTCCTGAATTTGCATCAGAACCAGCACCAGGCTCTGTTAAACAGTACGCTCCCATCCATTCGCCAGAAGCTAATTTAGGAACATATTTTTGTTTTTGCGCTTCTGTACCATATAGGGTAATTGGCATTGTACCAATTCCGGTGTGCGCACCAAAAGCTGTACTTAAGGAACCATTTCCACTTGAAATATACTCACAAGTAATCATTGTAGAAACAAAACCCATTCCCATTCCTCCATATTCTTCCGGAACGGCAACCCCTAAAAAGCCAAGTTCACCAGCTTTTTTCATTACTTCTTCGGTTAGCGCATAATCTTTTGCTTCAAACCGATCTCTGTGTGCAATAATTTCACGTTCTGTAAATTCCTTTACAGCCTCTTTCATCATTATTTGCTCTTCTGAAAAATCTTCAGGAGTAAAAATATCTTCACATTTGGTTTCTTTAACAAGAAATTGACCGCCTCTTAATAATTGTTTTTCTGTTGTTTCCATTTAATTGTAGATTAAAGAAGAAAGAAAATAGAAAATAGACCTTAATTGAGGCTATTTTGAAATCCCATTGTCATCCTTTGGAACTCTTCTATTTTTTCTTCAAATTTTTTCAAATTTTCGTTATTTGTATAATTTCTATGATTTGCGACTAATAATTGTGTTCCTAGTTCGAAAGAAGAACCTAATGATATATCAAGAAAGGGGCTAAAATATTTATCTGTTCTTGAAGAACCTTCTGCGATATTACTTGGCATTGAAACAGAGCATCTACTTATTTGTGAACTCAAATCATATCTTTCGTGTTTTGGAAATTTTAATAAAATATCAGAAACATCATTTGTAATCTCTAAACCGAGTTTCCAAATTTTCAAATTTTTATAATTATGTCTTTGTTTAGCGCACATTTATCTATTTTCTTTCCTCTTTTTTCTTACTTCTTTTTTTAGTTTAAAAACTCAAAAATACCTGCTGCACCTTGTCCTGTTCCAACACACATAGTTACCATTCCGTATTTATTTTTCATTTCACGTTTGCGCATTTCATCAAATAATTGCACCGATAATTTTGCTCCTGTACAACCTAAAGGATGTCCTAAAGCAATGGCACCACCATTTACGTTGATGATATCTGGATTTAAACCTAATTCGCGAATTACGGCTAATGACTGAGAAGCAAAAGCTTCATTTAATTCAATAAGATTTACATCATTTTGTTGCAAGCCAGCTTGTTTTAAAGCCTTTGGAATTGCAGCAACCGGGCCAATTCCCATAATTCTTGGTGGCACACCTGCAGCCGCATAACTAACCATTCTTGCAATAGGTTCAAGATTTAATTCTTTCACCATATCTTCTCCCATTACCATCACAAAAGCGGCACCATCACTCATTTGAGATGAGTTACCAGCGGTTACACTTCCGTTTGCAGCAAAAACAGGACGTAATCTTGATAAACCTGCTAGATTAGATCCTTGACGTGGACCTTCATCTTTACTTACAGTATACGATTTTTTTGCTTTTTTACCATGGGCATCCACATAGGTTTGTTCTACATGAATAGGCACAATTTGAGATTGAAAACGACCTTCTTCTTGAGCTTTTAAAGCTTTTAAATGAGAATGTAAAGCAAACTCGTCTTGATCTGCTCTAGAAATTTTAAATTCATTGGCAACAGCTTCAGCCGTATTTCCCATGCCCCAATAATATTCTTCATGACCAGAGGCAACAGTGTCATAATTTAACTCTGGTTTAAAACCTGTCATCGGAACAGAACTCATACTTTCTGCACCACCAGCAATAATACAATCTGCCATTCCGGATTGAATTTTTGCAACGGCCATTCCGATTGTTTCCAGTCCAGAGGAACAAAAACGATTGACAGTTACCCCAGGAACATCAACAATGTCTAACCCCATTAAAGAGATTAATCTTGCCATATTTAATCCTTGAGAGCCTTCAGGCATTGCGTTACCTACAATGACATCGTCAATTCTTTTTTTGTCAAAATCTGGCAACTCCTTCATCATGTACTGAATCGTTTCTGCTGCCAATTCATCGGCTCTTTTAAATCTGAACAATCCTTTTGGTGCTTTACCAACTGCTGTTCTATATGCTTTTACTATATATGCTGTTTTCATAATATTTAGTTTTCCTATCCCAAACCCTTTCCAAAGGAAAGTGAACTGTTGAAGATATATTTTAATTTATTTCTATATTTTTAACATCCTGTCTCCTTCCCTTTGGGAAGGTTGGGATGGGATTTTAATTGCGTAATGGTTTTCCTGTTTTTAACATGTGCTGAATTCTTTCTAAAGTTTTACGTTCTGAACATAAACTTAAAAAAGCTTCTCTTTCAAGATCTAAAAGATATTGTTCAGAAACTTTTGTAGGTTCTGATAAATCTCCTCCTGCCATCACATAGGCTAATTTGTTCGCTATTTTTTGATCGTGAGCAGAAATATATTTACTATCTTCCATGGCATCTGTTCCTACTAAAAACATTCCTAAAGCTTGCTTTCCTAAAACTAAGACATCATTTCGTTTAAAAGGTTGCGTGTAACCTGCTTCTGCCATTAAAAGAGCATGCTTTTTTGCTTGCGCAATTTGACGGTCTTTGTTTACAACAACGACATCTTTTCCTTTTTGTAATAAACCTAAATCGAATGCTTCATAGGCAGAAGTTGCTACTTTTGCCATACCAATAGTTAGGAAATGTTCTTGTAAAACATTGAGTTGAACATCGCCTTTATGAAATAAATCGGATGCTCTTAAAGCCATTTCTTTAGAACCACCACCACCTGGAATTACACCGACTCCAAATTCTACTAATCCCATGTAAGTTTCTGCAGCAGCAACTACTTTATCTGCATGTAAAGAAATTTCACAGCCGCCACCTAATGCCATTCCATGAGGAGCAGAAATCGTTGGGATTGATGAATAACGCATGCGCATCATGGTATCTTGAAAATATTTGATTGCCATATTTAACTCATCATATTCTTGTTCTGCCGCCATCATAAAAATCATTCCGATATTGGCGCCCACAGAAAAGTTTGCTGCTTGATTACCAACAACCAATCCTTGATAATTCTTTTCAGCTAAATCAATTGCTTTGTTAATTGCTGCTAAAACATCACCACCAATAGTATTCATTTTAGATTGGAATTCTAAGTTTAAAATTCCATCACCTAAATCTTCAATTACGGCACCAGAATTTTTCCAAACTTCGTTTGATTTTCTGATATTGTCTAAGATGATAAATGAATCTTGACCTGGTTTTTTAACTTGCTTTTTTGCAGGAATGTCGTAATAATAAGTCGCGCCTTCTTTTACAGAATAAAAAGAAGTTTCTCCATTTTCTAGCATTTCTGTTACCCATGTATTGATTTCATGACCTTCTGCTTTCATCATTTCTACTCCTTTGGCAACACCTATGGCATCCCAAATTTGAAAAGGTCCATGTTCCCAACCAAAACCAGCTCTTAAACCATCATCAATTCTGTACAATTCGTCAGAAATTTCTGGAATTCTGTTTTGAACATACGCAAACATTGCTGCAAATGACTTTCTATAAAATTCACCAGCTTTATCTTTGCCAGAGACTAAAACTTTAAATCGATCAACAACATTATCAATCGTTTTCGTAAGTTCTAAAGTTGCAAATTTTGCTGATTTCTTTTCTCTATATTCTAGCGTATTCAAATCTAAAGAAAGAATATTTTTATTTCCTTTAGCATCTTTGGTCATTTTGTAAAAACCTTGTTTGGTTTTGCTACCTAACATGTTGTTTTCCATCATATGGTTTACAAAATCTGGAATTACAAATTGATCTCTCATTTCATCTTCAGGACAATTGTCTTTTACACCATTGGCAGTATGCACAAGTGTATCTAAACCAACAACATCAATGGTTCTAAAGGTTGCAGATTTTGGACGGCCAATAACTGGACCTGTTAACTTATCAACTTCTTCAATCGTTAATCCCATTTCTTTAACAACATGAAATAAACTCATGATTCCAAAAATTCCGATTCTATTGCCAATAAAAGCAGGAGTATCTTTCGCTAAAACAGCTGTTTTACCTAAAAATTTATCACCATACATCATTAAGAAATCTGTGACGTCTTGTGTACAGTTTGGTCCTGGAACCACTTCAAAAAGTTTTAAATATCTTGGTGGATTAAAGAAGTGTGTTACCGCGAAGTGCTTTTGGAAATCTTCACTTCTTCCTTTATTCATAAATTTGATTGGAATTCCTGAAGTATTCGAAGTAATTAGAGTTCCTGGCGTTCTGTGTTTTTCGATTTTTTCAAATACTTGTTGCTTAATATCTAAACGCTCCACGACAACTTCCATAATCCAATCTACATTTTTAATTAAATGCAAATCATCATCCATATTACCAGTAGTAATTCTATTGGCAAATTCCTTACTATAAATAGGAGACGGCTTAGAGTTTAAAGAGGCTGCTAAAGCATCATTAACTAAACGATTTCGAACTACTTTGTCCTCTAGTGTCAATCCTTTGGCTTTTTCTTTGTCATTTAATTCTCTTGGAACAATATCCAATAAAAGAACTTCAACACCAATATTTGCAAAGTGACATGCAATACCAGAACCCATAATACCCGATCCTATAATTGCTACTTTTTTAATTCTTCTTGTCATTTGTTTATAATTTGATTTACTACTTCTTATTTATCTTGGTTTACAGACTCGAAAATTTTCTTATCCGCAATTAATTTATTGATTGTGATCATCACTTTAAAAAAGGACTCTAATTCATCTTCAGACACATATTTTCTAACAACATTATTAAATTGATAGACATGATTTTTGGAAAATTTGCGCATCTCTAAACCATAATCTGTTAATTTTATAATAACACTTCTACCATCATCAGGATTTTTTTCTCTAGAAATAGCTCCTTTTTGTTCCATTGATTTTAAAATTCGAGAAAGGCTAGTGGGTTCCATGCCCATTAAAGGGCCCAACGCGGTACTAGGCGTTCCTTTTTCTTTATCAATAGTTAATAAAACAAAAGCCATAGACATCGTGCTATTGTAATTTGTAGCCTGTTCGTTATACATCTTTGCAACGGCTTGCCAAGTAGCACGTAATTGATGGTCTATCGATTTATTTTTATCCATGGCACCAAATATATAAAAATTTATTATGCACGCATAGTAAATGTGAAAAAAGTTATGCACGCATAGTAAATTTTAACAGAAAATTATATTGTAACAAATTTTATCTTTATCCTACTAATTAAAATATGTAAGTTTGTCTTGCTTTTAACTTTATTAAAACAGCTTTAAATCAATGAGTAATTTATTAGAAATCAATAATATCGTAAAGAATTATGGCGATTTTAGAGCCTTAAATGATGTTTCTATCCACATACCGAAAGGCAGTGTATATGGTTTGTTAGGGCCAAATGGGGCCGGGAAAACTTCGTTAATAAGAATCATAAATCAAATTACCATGCCCGATGCTGGTACTATTTTTATTGATGGAGAACCTTTATCGTCCAAACATACTGCAGATATTGGGTATTTACCAGAAGAGCGGGGTTTGTATAAATCTATGAAAGTAGGGGAGCAAGCTTTGTATTTAGCACAATTAAAAGGGTTAAGCAAAACAGAAGCTAAAAAACGACTCCAATATTGGTTTGAGAAGTTTGACATTATGGCTTGGTGGGGCAAAAAGATAGAGGAGCTTTCTAAAGGGATGGCGCAAAAAGTGCAGTTTATTGTAACGGTAATGCACAATCCTAAACTGTTAATTTTTGATGAACCTTTCTCTGGTTTCGATCCTATAAATGCACAATTAATTGCCAAAGAGATTTTACAATTACGTGATGAAGGCGCAACGATTATTTTTTCTACGCATAGAATGGAATCCGTGGAAGAAATGTGCGATGAAATTGCTTTGATTGATAAATCAAATAAAATTTTGGACGGTAAACTAAATGAAATTAAAAGGCAATTTAGAACAAATACCTTTCAAGTGGGTTTACATACAGAAAACCCGGCAGAAGTAGAAGCTTCTTTGAGACAAAATTTTGAGGTTTTACCTGCAGATTTTAAATTATTAGGAAAGGAATTAACCTTAAACGTAAAATTAAAAGATGCTAATTCGTCTAACGAATTGTTATCTTTTTTAACGAGTAGAGGACAGGTGCAACATTTTCTAGAATTGATACCAAGTGCAAACGATATATTCATTGAAGCCGTACATAAAAACAGTTAAGAAAATGAGCAAGTTAAAATTAATTATTTATCGAGAATTTATTGCAAAAGTTCGTAATAAATCATTTATAATGATGACTTTTTTAAGTCCGTTATTAATGGTTGGTGTTGGTGCTTTGGTCTTTTTTTTAATGAAAAAGAATGACGAAAAAGTAAAGAAAATTGTTTACGTAGATAATTCAACATTGTTTTCAAAAGATGATTTTGAAGATACAAAATCAATTCAATACGAAGATTTTACAAATTTAGGAATCGCAGAAACAAAGAAAAAGGTCGAAAACGGTGATTATTATGGCGCTTTAATCATTCCTAAAATAGATAGTTTAGAAATCTTGGCACAGTCTATTGAGTTTTATTCCAAAGAATCTCCAGGAATGTCAATCATTAATTCATTAGAGGCTAAAGTTGAACGAAAATTAAGAAATGAAAAATTGAATTATTTTGGCATTGATATCGATAAAATTAATGCCTCTAAAATTCAGTCGAGTATTAAAATGTTTAATTTTTCTGGCGAAGAATCATCAAAATTAATCAATGGCTTAAAAATTGGGGTTGGCGCAATTGCAGGATACATGCTCATGATGTTTGTAATCATTTATGGGTCTTCTGTAATGCGAAGTGTTATTGAAGAAAAAACAAGTAGAATTGTAGAAATTATTGTTTCTTCTGTAAAACCTTTTCAATTAATGTTGGGTAAAATTATTGGAAATGCTTCTGCAGGACTTTTACAATTCCTAATTTGGGGAGTTTTATTATTTATAATTTTTACAGCAGCGTCCTCTATTTTCGGAATTGATATGACAGAGATGCAAACATCACAATTATCCGCAGAACAGTTAGAAGTGGCGAAAAAAGCTACAGGAGGAGATAAAATGCAATTGATTGTTCAAGAAATTTTAAGGCTACCAATTTTAAAAATGTTTGTTTTATTTATCTTTTACTTTTTAGGAGGATATATGTTATACAGTTCACTTTTTGCAGCAGTCGGTGCCGCAGTAGACAACGAAACAGATACACAACAATTTATGTTGCCCATTATGTTGCCTTTAATTTTAGGGGTTTATGTAGGTTTTGCAACGGTAATTAATGATCCTCATGGCTCTATAGCGGTGCTGTTTTCACACATTCCTTTAACATCGCCAATTGTCATGTTAATGAGAGTTCCTTTTGGAGTTTCTTGGTATGAATTGGTATTATCGATGTCGTTATTAGTGGTTACTTTTGTGTTTATGGTTTGGTTAGCAGCTAAAATTTACAGAGTAGGTATTTTAATGTATGGTAAAAAAAATACGTACAAAGATTTGTATAAATGGTTAAAATATAAATGATAAATGCAAGATAAATTAGGGCAAGTTACAGATTCTATTGTAGAGGAAGCAAATTCAATTTTGGATTATTCTTTAACCTTTAGCGAAGAAATAAGTATTACTATTAAGGGACTTTTATTTGTTATTGTTGCCTTGATTATCACTTCTTTTTTATTAAAATATATAAGGAGGTTTGTGACAAGAAAAATGCCTGATAATGATAAGCTTAAATTCGTAAGTGTTTTTAGTTATACGAGATGGTTTGTTTTTCTGATTATTTTTTTGATAGCCATGCATACATCTGGTGTAAATGTTACTGCTATTTTTGCAGCATCCGCAGCACTTTTAATAGGTGTAGGTTTAGCTTTACAGACACTTTTTCAAGATATTCTATCAGGGATTTTTATACTAGTAGATCAATCTGTGCATGTTGGAGATATTATTGAACTAGAAGGAAAAGTTGGCAGGGTTTTAGATATACGTTTAAGAACTACCAGAGCGGTTACGGTAGATAATAAAGTTTTGGTGATTCCTAATCATTTGTATTTGACCAATATTTTATTTAATTGGACAGAAAACGGAACAGAAACAAGAGAATACGTTGATGTTGGTGTCGCTTATGGCTCGGATGTAATGTTAGTAAAAAAAATTTTGGTAGCGATTGCTGAGGCACAACCTACTGTTTTAAAAGACCCGAAACCGATGGTTTTGTTTACTGATTTCGCAGACAGTTCTTTAAATTTTAGAATTGCATTTACATTAAACAATAGTTTTGAAGTGCGCTTTACACAAAGTAATATCCGTTTTGAAATAGACAAGGCATTTAAAGAAAATAATATTACCATACCATTTCCTCAAAGAGATGTTCACCTTATAAAACAAGTATAAAAAGTATGTCAAAAATATTAATTATAGAAGATGAAGCGGCTATTAGAAGAGTTTTATCAAAAATTATTTCTGAAGAAAATGACGCGTACAAGGTAGAACAGGCAGAAGATGGTTTGTTGGGGCTAGAAATGATTAAAGATAATGATTACGATTTGGTTTTATGCGATATTAAAATGCCAAAAATGGATGGTGTAGAGGTATTACAGAAAGCCAAAAAGATAAAACCAGAAATTCCAATTGTCATGATTTCAGGTCATGGAGATTTAGATACGGCTGTGAACACTATGCGTTTAGGCGCTTTTGATTACATATCGAAACCACCAGATTTAAATCGTCTTTTAAATACAGTAAGAAATGCTTTAGATACCAAAGTATTGATCGTAGAAAATAAACGGTTAAAGAAAAAAGTTAGCAAGAATTACGAGATGATTGGTGAGAGTGCTGAAATTAGTCACATCAAAGAAATTATCGAAAAAGTTGCGGCAACAGATGCAAGAGTATTAATTACGGGGCCAAACGGCACAGGTAAAGAACTTGTTGCGCATTGGTTGCACGAAAAATCAGATCGTTCTAAAGCCCCCATGATTGAAGTAAATTGTGCTGCAATTCCATCTGAATTAATAGAAAGTGAATTGTTTGGACATGTAAAAGGATCTTTTACAGGAGCAAATAAAGACAGAGCAGGAAAGTTTGAAGCTGCCAACGGCGGTACTATTTTCTTGGATGAAATTGGGGATATGAGTTTATCTGCGCAAGCAAAAGTTTTGCGTGCTTTGCAAGAAAGTAAAATATCTAGAGTTGGTTCGGATAAAGATATTAAAGTAAATGTTCGAGTAATCGCGGCGACAAACAAAGACTTAAAAAAAGAGATTGCTGCAGGTCGTTTTAGAGAAGATTTATATCATAGGTTGGCCGTTATTTTAATTAAAGTTCCTGCTTTAAATGAGCGGCGAGAAGATATTCCTTTATTAGTAGATTTCTTTACTGAAAAAATATCAAAAGAACAAGGAGTTCCTAAAAAAGTATTTTCAACAGAAGCCATTCATCTTCTAAAAAAATATGATTGGACAGGAAATATTAGAGAGTTAAGAAACGTTGTAGAGCGATTAATGATTTTAGGCGAAAAAGAAGTTTCTGCAAATGATATTAAATTATTTGCGAGTAAATAAATTTTTGGGGAAAATTATCTTTGTACCTATTGCACCTGCTATATCTCTTTTTGGCTTATTGGTCAAAAATGGTTGGTAAAACCTTTTTAAGGGTAAAGTTTTATTTTTTTACTCAGTTACTTAAGATTCAAGCTGCATTTATATACTTTAACTAATATAAATTTTTGAATAATAAGTTTCCCATTGTTCATTTTTAGTATTATTAATTATTTCAATAATACCATTTTTCCATTTTGTGAATAATTGATTTATATTATTAGAAAAATTTTCATTAATCTCTAAATCTTCAATTGCATCTGTATAATGGTAATCTGAAATAATTAAAGACTTATAAATAAGAGTTTCGTTTAGCGCTAATTGTTTTTGTTCTAATGGCCAGGGCATCTGATTTATTTGAGCAGATTGTTTATCATTTAAAAGTTGCATAGCTATTTCCCACTCATCCCTAATTTCATTATTTACATTACGAATATCATTTATTATCACATTTTTATATTGATCATAATCTACAGAGGTTTGGTTAGAATCAGTTTCTGAATTTTGTTTCTTTTTTTGAGAAAAATATGATGAAATAACACCTATGAAAGCTCCAATAAATGAATACAATATTAAATTACCATTTGTAAAATAGGCAATACCACATCCTACAATTGCTGTAACCAAACCACCTATTATAATTTTAATAATATTTATATTTTCGATATTTACTTCTTCTTTAGTATTAATAAATGAAGTTACTGGTTCTTTTATTTTTTTTTGTTCAATTTTTGCTATTAGAACTTCGGCTACGCTATTTAATGATTCTAGTAATTCTTTATTTTCCATTTTCTAATTAAATATTTCTTCAATTTCTTCTAATTTACTAATACTAGCATCGATATCATTTATACGTGATTCCTTATCTTTTAAAATTTGTTCATATTTTGCAGTTACTTCTTCAAATTTCTGACCAATATTCTCATTAAATAAACGTTTCATTTCTATTAATATTCTACCAATATCTTCTTTCTGAACTGATATTTCCTTCGTAATTTCAGCTTTATATTCTTCTATGATTTTATTTACGTCATTAAAATAATTATCTCTCTCTGATGCATTTAGACCGTCAATTATAAGTTCAGGACTATCACTTTTATTTTCAAAATATCCACCCCAAGTTCTAGTAGATGTCTTTATTCTACTAATTCTGTCATTGTAAAAATCTTTAATTTTAACTTTTGAAAATAAATCAGCGCATCGGTCTATATCCGTTAAAGAATCCAATAACACTTCTTGTATAATTTCAGGATCTATACCATTAAAATCATCTGTTTTCAAGAGATCTGTAATTGTGTTTTTAAGAGAGCTAACAAAAGGCCCTTTACTAGAAAAATACTTACTCCATTTGTTGAAAGCCTTTTCTAAATTAGAATCTAAATATTTAGTTAAAATCTCTTTTAATTTTATTGAATCAACAACTTCATGGCTAACAGAACAATTTCTGTTTGGCTTGAGCCAATAACCACTATATTGTTCTATTTTAAATTTTTTAGGCACTAAATAAGTTCCATGGTTAAAACTATCATAAGTCAATTTGTTTGAAAATTTTTTAGGAAAAGCATTCAAGTTTTTTATTGAACGATTGATAATATTTAATGACTTTTTTCCAAATTTTTCGACATTTAAACGTTGATTTTTCTGATTTACAATGTTATCACTATTTAACGAATTAATTTTTTTAGAGTAATCTACTAGATCACTTTTAGTTTCTGAAATAGTGTTTAATATTTTAGTTCTGTTATTTTCAACGAAATCCTTGTATCTATCGGTAATTATGAGTTCCTTATTACTTTTAAAATCCTTTTCAATATAATTTTCTTTTATTTCTTCAATATTACCAAGGAGGCTAAACCATTCTCTATTTTCACCGATATCTGGATAATTTTTAATTAATAATTTAGCTATATGAGCTTCGTTTTCATCCCATTCATTTTTAGGCTTATGATATAAGCTATAGCAAAGTCCTGAAGTACAATCAAGTTTTGGAAGTTCATTTCTCAAATTTTTCTTTTCAAAAGCTTCTTTCAAACCAACTTTTAGTGAATCTGATAAATAATCAATAGCATATTCCAAATCACCGTCTGCAGTCCTTGCAATATCAATCAATCCAGAGTCAAATTTACTACCTAAAACCACTACTGAACTTATCCCTTGATCATACACACGCTCTTTTAAAAAAGTTAAATCTGTATTTGTACAAAACTGACCTGTATAACTTAGTAAAAAAACTCCGTGACAAGAACGTAAAAACTCATTAGTTCGTTCTTCTCTAGAAACAATTGGGTCATTTACACCTGGTGTATCAACGATCTCAACTCCTTTTAACCCTTCTTCGGGTAAATACAAATAAAGCGTTTTTGTAACAGAAGTAAACTCTCCTTTAGCTCCGACAAATTGATTTAAGCGTCCTTGTAAATCATCAATAGAATTTAAGGTTTCTTCTAAGGGTTTTTTACCTATACATCTTTTAGCAGAAACACCGCATTTTTGAACTAACTCATGAGATGAACAAATTAAATCTCCAGCTCTCTCTTTTGTTGCTTCCACTATATCTCTTTCATCTTCAAATTGACCGGAACTTTTAGCTTCTTTGTAAATAGCGTCGTATTGTCTTGCCTGATTTTCAACAATGCTCCAATCATCTTTAGAGTAATACTCTACTTTAAATTTAGGGACTTTATCATAACTAATTACAGTTAATCCCGCGGTCATAGGAGTAGATGCTTTTGGCAGTAAATCTTTACCTTTAAAAAGGAGCGCATTTAAAAATGAGGATTTCCCAGATTTAACTTGACCAATAATACCAATACGCATTGTTTTACCTTGCGATATTAAGTCTTTTTCTGCTTGAACTATTTTAGGCAATTCATCTTTTAATCTATAAATACCATCTATATACAAACTATCAACCTCTGTAGTATCTATTAAATTGGTTATTTTATCATTTAGTTCTGAAAAAATATTATTTTTTACCATTATTATTTATAAATTAAATTGCTTATTTTGTTAAAAGATTGATCATTATTTTGTCCATATTTCCTTCTGCAATTTCTAAAGCAGAAAGAATTTGATTTTCTTTTCGTTGTATCAAACGTCTTGCTTTTGGCATTAATACAGAAACCATATCGTATTTCTTATGCAATACCGCCCAGGAAAGTATATTGTAACCTTTATTATTTTTTAATTTACTAATTTCAGTTTTTCTAGAAAGACAATCTAAAAAGCCATCAAAATCATTATTTGTAACGCAATCAAAAATATCTTTAGTTTTTTTTACAACATCAATATTACGCAAGTGAGAAAAATTACTTTCTGATTTTTTTTCATTTAGTTTTCTAATACATTTTTTCAATAAAAATTCAATATCATTAATCATTTCATGGAATTTTTTAGAGTCGTCATTTAATTTATGAATACTTTTCTTGTTGAGTTCTCTCTCTTTTATTAGATGATTTATTACTTCTGTCTTTTCTTTTTCTTTTGCTCTTATATATTTGTCTATGCTGTTTATTTTTTCTTCAAATAATCGATTTGAAATTCCTGAAACTTCACGATTATAGGCACTATATTCATTGTAAGAGGTTCTCAATCTATTTAAATTCTCTTTATTATTTAAAAAACCTACTTTTTCAATCCAAACTAATTCCCTTTCTAATATATTTTGGAACTTAGTCCATAGGTTATCAAGCTCAAATGCTCGTTTAGGATAATAATAATTAATCTCACGTTTTGTGTTTGTAAAATCAATGTCTTTTTCATTATTATAATCGATAATACTATTGTTACAGGCTTTAATTTTTAAGTCTAGTTCTTTAACTTTATTATTTGTTTCCATGGTTACCCACTCTTTGTGTTCATGTAAAGATTCTTTAAAACCTTGTTCAGCTTTCTTTTTCTGAGCTTTTGATTTTACTTTCTCAAAAATTTCTTTCCAAGATTTATTACTTCTATAAGATTTTAATATTTGTTTTTCATGAGAAGAATAAGCGACTATATCTATGATAGAATTATCATTTTTAGCCTTCAAAGTTATAGCTGATTGTTTAATAATTTTTAATATTTCACTAGAAGATACCTTATCAGCTTTATTAAAAATAATTACTTTTGGTTTATCTCTATTAAAATTTTCACGTATAAAACCTAAATCCTCTTTTTTCACCGTCCCTGCAACAACATCAATCAACCAAAATAAAACTTCTCCATTTTTCACAGCATTTTTCGCCGTGTTTTGATCTATTTTTGACTCCCCATCTTCCTTATTGTAACCTGGAGTATCGATAAACATAACATCATTTAAAAAATTGTGTTTTATTGGTTGTTGAATAATAAGTTTATTCAAAAATGCCCCTAAACTAATTTTATATTTTCTTTCAAATTCGTGACCTAAGGCTAAAAGTGCATGAAGAGATAATAGCATTTTTCCATTCTGTTTATTCTCTCCTATTACATATTGCATTTTCTGTTTTTTACTACAATAAATATAGGTAGGAATTACAGACGTAGGCTTTTCTGAAACAGGTAAAAATTCAACCTCATCCTCTTCGCAAAGTAATGAATTTAAAAAACTTGATTTACCTGCTGAAAATTCACCCCCTAAAACTATTTTTGTCCAATCCTCATCTTTAGAGGAAAGGACATCCTGTTTCATTACTTCGTATTGATTGCGAAAGTAATAAGCGAATTTGCAGTTAAAATTAGCATTACAAATATTCTCAAAGTCATCACTATATATATAGTTGTTTAAATCATTAAATACATTCGTTTTACTATTTGTAATTTGTTTTGGTTCATTTATCCCTGCAATTAGTTTTAACGCTTTACTAGACGAATACAAGTATGGGTTTACTTCTATAAAAACCTCTTTTAAAGTGGTGTTTTTACTAATTCTATTTTTTATTCCACCAAGCATTATTTTATGAATTTAATTTGAGGTTATGAACTTACATACTCAGAATTAACACTCTTTATATCAAATAAAGCTAGTTCTCTTAAATTTTGTTGTAAAAGATTGATTGCTACTAATTTTTCATTCTTTTCTTCTTCATTTGTAGCAATTTTTTGATATTCTAATGTAATACGTTCATCTACTTCTTTTACTTTTTGAGCAAGTCCTTCCTCAATATTTTTAAGAATTATCTGTCTTTGTTCTTCAATTCCTTTTTCCACTTCTGGTCTTAATTTGTTAATAATTTGAGGAATAGAAGTATCCACAAAACCATTTACTGCCTGAGTTAATTTATCTTGTTCGTCTTTTTTACCAAAGAGTGCATTTAAAATATCTGGAGCAAAAATAATAATCACTTCCAGCCAAGGGGCTATAAATGATGTTGTTACACCGATCATAGCTGTTATTCCTCTATATTTGTTTAAATTATTTGTATTAGATATTTTATCTTTTATTGAGCTCATTGTGGTGCCAATTGTATCAACCACATTCAAAGTCTTATCAGAGGTGCTTACAAACTCTTTTAATTTTTGATTTATATCCTCAAAGTTTATGGAAATTTGATGTGACAATTTAGATTGGATGCCTTCCAGGCTATTAATAAGGATAGGTCGAGCAGTATCACTAATTTCTCGGTTTGCACCTTCTTGATCATTTTGTAGAATATAAGAACCAATTGTATTTGCTTTGTTTTTTAGGGCATCTTTCACTTTTTGTAAAATTTCATCAACAGCAAACATACCCAATTCAGGACTTGTTTTTTGAGATGATATTTCTTCTTTTGCTCTTTCAGCACTTTCTTTTAGATTAGCTAATTTTAATTGCAATTCTTCTTTATTCTTAGAGATAACATTTGCTTCTAATTGCAGCCATTCTTGCCATTGATTCATAAATGCAGAAACTAGTGGTTGAAAACGGTCATAAAATAAACTTGCACTATCTAAATCAGAAATTACCTTTTCAAAATCTCCGATATTAGAGTCCATTGCTGATACCATTCCAACTGAAGAATTGCTCTTATCGTAACGTTTAACTTGCTCAATTATGAAATTTTTAATTTTATCCTGTTCAGTAACCGTTTTTTTATCACACTTTGTTACCAATACCGCTGAACTCAAGTTGTAGCTAAGAATTTCTTGCATAAATTTTAAGTTGCTTCCTTTTATGCTTCCTTGTTCAATATCTACTAATGTAATAAAGGCAGATCCTTCCTTTAAATAGCTTAGAATTGCTTTTTGATGTGCTTCAACCCCAGAATCAGAACCAGGCATATCCACTAAAGTTATTCCTTCATTATATAAAGTTTTAATTTTTAAATTATCTACATATACTTTAACAATATCTCCTGGTTTCACATCCAAACCTTTAATACTTTCTAATTTACAATTAGAAATTTCAGATCCATTTCTGTATAATTCAGCTACTTCTATTGGAGCGTAGTATAACTCATATGAAACTGCTGTTTCGGGTCTAATACCTGTAGGTAATATTT
This sequence comes from Polaribacter litorisediminis, assembly GCF_019968605.1. Taxonomy (NCBI): domain Bacteria; kingdom Pseudomonadati; phylum Bacteroidota; class Flavobacteriia; order Flavobacteriales; family Flavobacteriaceae; genus Polaribacter; species Polaribacter litorisediminis. The sequence goes on along the minus strand of NZ_CP082966.1, from coordinate 2,360,402 downwards.
CTTTACTCATCAAAGCGTTTAATAAAGAACTTTTACCTGTGCTAAAATCCCCTACTATTGGCACTTTTATTGTGAAATTTTGATGAATACTTTCTAATAATTGTTGAGCATGTTGATTTCCTTTATTTATGATTTCATCCGTTAATAAATTACTTTCAGTTACTTGTTTTACTGTTTCTTTAATTATAGACTCAAAGTGCACAGAATATTCTTTAATTGATTTCATTATTTCTAGTTTTTAGTTAGTTTATTTTTAATTTTTTTACAATTTTTATAATCCCTTGATCAGCTTTTTTTAGATTTAATAAAGTTACCTTTAAATCAATACTATACGTTATTGTATTTGATGAATTAGACAACCAGTCTTCCATTCTTTTTTTACCTTTGGATTTATTAATTGAAGTTAAAGTAACACCAACATTTTCAGGGCAATTGACAACTAAGGCAATTTGTTCATCTGTTAAAGTAGATTTGTACTTGTTGTAAATTTCTTCTGCTGAACGGATGTGATCATAATCATAAGAATCTCCGCCTCTTAGTGTTTTCCCAGTATAAAGATCTTGATATAATGCTATACCGTTGCCGCGAATACATGCCTTTTTATGCATGGTCGCTTTTAATTCTCTGAATACTAAGTCAATTTCTAATCTACTATAGGATCTGCTGGGGTTTTGTGTTAAAGTCATATAAGTTGTACCTTTTTATAATTGAATATCTTGGATTTAAATACACCTCTGTTTTAAAATCAATACTCTGAACTCTTAAAATGCTTAATGTACTTTTTCTTTTTCATGTAAAAGGTTTTAAGCAAATGATGAAGTTTGAACTGGCAATCCTTTAGCAATCAATAAATTTCCTTTTTTTTGATTTTATATTTGTGATTATTTTATACAAAGCCATTTTAGTAAAATTACGTTTTGTAGTAAAATCTTAAATTATACTGGCTTTTTTTTCAAACCTTCTCCACCTCTAAAAAAGTAGCACTCAATAACCCATGTGGTTTTAAGTCTATTCCGTAAATTCTTAGAAAAGCATTGTTTACATCATTTCCTTCATTATAATACAATGGATTTACTGCAAACGATGAAACTTGAACTGACAACCCTTTGTCAATCAATAAATTTCCATTTTCAAATTTCCTTTTGGTAGTAATTTTATATAAAGCCATTTTCAAATAAACTTGGGGTTGTAGTCAATAATTTATTAAGTGAAAAAATCTTTTTCATAGCATTTTCCCTCCTAACGAATCCTAAAAATAAGGAGTTTTATAAAGCTAAAAAGAGGTAATGTGTAAACGTATTGATTCTTTGTTTTATCGTTAAATTTTTAAAGAAATAACAATGCTCGTTCCTTCTTTTTCTGAAGCGGTAATGCATAAGGTTTCTTTAACATTATAGCCTAGTAACTTTAAACGTTCTTTAATCAATAAAATTCCTTTTGATTTATGCAGTTGTTTTGAAGGTTTTGAGATCCCTACTCCGTTGTCTTTAATTGTGCAAATCAAAATATTCTCTTGGGTTAAACTGAAATCAATATTCAATTTTGGATTTATAACATTTGGTGGAAAAGCATGAACAAATACATTCTCAATAAAAGGTTGGATAATCATAGAAGGAATTTCCATGGAATAGGTATCAATTGATTCATCTATCGTTAATTCAACTAAAACACTATTATTAAAGCGCTTATTTTCTACATAAATGTATGAGTTTAAATATTCAATTTCTTCATACATAAAAATATATGGACGTGTACAATGGTCTAGGTTTTTACGTATTAATTTTGAAAATTCTCCCAAAAATAAGACAGCACTATCTGGATCATTCTCCAAAATATATTTTTGAATGGAGTTCATTGCATTAAAAATAAAATGAGGGTTCATTTGAGCTAATAGCGCTTCCATTTTAACTTCTTCAATACGATTCTTAATGAATCCTTTTTCTACTTCTATTTTTTTGTTTTGCTTTACTTTATGTTTATAGAAAAGATAAGTTCCAATTGAGAATAAGAAGATTATTGCACTCATAAACCACCAGTTTTTCCAGAAAGGAGGTAGAATACTAATATTTAAAATAACTTCTGAATAATGGAGACCTGTACTTAAATCTGATACTTTTACTTCAACTTGATACTTTTTGGGAGATAGGTAGGGTAGAAAAATTTCAGGAGAACTTGAAATTTCGGTCCATTCACTGTTAGAATTTAATTGATACTGGTATGCTAATTTATTTGGGTATGGGTGCGCATTCGTTGAAAAGGTTAACAGAACGGTATTTTGAATATAATTTAGTATCGCTTCACCGTTAGAAATTATTTTATCAAGGGGTATGTTTTCATTATTAATTTTAAATTGATTCACTTTAATTTTTGTAACAAGAGGTTTCTTTTGCTCAATCGTATTAAGGTTAATAGTATAATACCCTTGTTTACTGCCTATAAATAAATTGTCACCTTCAAGTTTTGAACTTAAAATTGGTTGTTTCAAGCCTTGCTCTTCATCAATAAAGAGAAACCGGTCATTCTTATAAATGGTTAACCCTTTCTCAGTTCCTATGAATAAATTTCCATTATAACTTTCTAAAAAGGAAATGGAATTTCCTTGAATTTTTGATCGCGCAATTTTTTTAATAACATTAAAACTTTGTTCGTCGTTCAGAATAAAAACATCTCCAGATTCATTTGAAACTGCGATATTATTATCAATGCTTGTTATGTGCTTCAGTTTTTTTTCTAACCATATATTGTTATTTAGATAAGAAGTAAAATGGTTGTTATGCCAAATGTAAAGTCCTGAAAAAATTGATAAAAAATAGGTTTTATCACCTTTTTTTAGGCTGTTTACAATCATCGTTGGCGTGTTCTTCTTTTCTTTTTTAAAATAGGTGTAGTCAAACTTATCTAAGTCTGTATAAACTCGAACTCCTTCATATGGAGTGGTTTCTATGAAATTGCCTTGAGCCGTAAAATTAAATTCTTCCGTATGTAAAGGTAAATATCTTAGAAACGTTCCGTCTTTTTTGATTGAAAATACGCCGATAGTAGTGTTTAACCAGAAGGCATGGTTATAATATTTTAAATCATAAAACTTAATATCTTTAGCGCTTGTATTATAATCTAATTCATAAAAATAATCTTCATGTTTAGGTAAACTCATTTTCGTATTTCTAAGAAAATTTTCCTCCCATTTTTTTAAAATATTTTTATCTAATCTTATTTTTTTAGTCCCTTCTTCCAAAACTAAAACTTCTTTATACAAATAAGCTTTTGTATCACCGAAAGTTGCATAATCTAAAATATCCATATCTGCAGATGGAATAAATTTTATGACAGAAGACATATCAACTTCATATAGACCAGTATCTTTAGACCCAACATAAAGTTTATTCAGTTTTGAATCAAACTCCAGAGATACTATTTCTTTACTTGAAATATTAAAATCTGAATTTCGATTAATAAACTTATTATTTACAATTTCGTATAAACCTCCATCATTTTTGTAAATCCCCCAGGCGCCTGCAAACATGTTGTTTTTTGAAGTTAAACAATAATCCCATATTATAGAGTTGCCTTGTTTAGAAGTTGGCGAAGTAGCTGTATCAGAAATGAAAGATGTTAATTTTGATTTTGTAAAATACTCCTTATTACTAATGTAAATACTATCATTACTCTTAAAAGCAGCATAAATATATTGATTGTTATTAATTTTTTTAAGGGATACTTTATCTGAATCCAGAACAATCTGGTACGTTCCTGAATTATAGGTGGTACAGTAAATTTTAGCATCATACTCGAAAAATGATGAAACTCTAAAAAGTTTATTTTCGGTAGATTTTGAAGAAAATATTTGAAAGTTGTTAATATCAACAACGGATACACCATCACTTGTGCCGACATACATTTTATTGTTAAAATGCAATAATTTAGTAATTTCATTATGAACTAATCCATTTTCTTTGGAGAGCACAATAAAACTTTGACCATCATATATACTCAAACCTGCTCCATAGCTACCAAACCACATTTTTTTAGAGGAGTCTTCTGCAATTGCCCAGCAATTATTCATAGCTAAGCCATTCTCTTCAAAAAAATGAGTAAACTTTTTATTCTCTTTATGAACAACTCCATTTTCAGTTCCAATCCATAAAAAATTTTGACTGTCTAAAAATAACGATCTAATAGCGTTATTCGGTAACTCTTTAGCTGAAGTATAGTTTCTGCTAGGAAATATTTGTGAGTAACTCAAATTACAACACAGTAAAACAATAAAAATTAAATTATTCTTTGTGTAATATAGTTTTAACAAATTCTTCCTCTTTTCTAAATGAAACTGGTAATTTTTCTCCGTTAGTTAGTTCAACTTCCTTTAAGGCTTTATTGTATCGGACTATATAATTTAATTGAGGTCAGTAGATAATTTCATATCTTAGGAGTCAATAAAATAGGCAAATTATGAATTTATTTACAGGGAAAAACCTTCTAGAGTTTAGTGATCGGTTTAAAACAGATGAAAATTGTAAAGAATATCTGGCAAATTTTAAATGGGAATTAGGCTTTAATTGCTTAAAATGTAAGCATACAAAGAGTCAAATCCGAAAGGACTTTTCAAGAACTTGTAACAAATGCAGTCATACAGAAACTGCATCAGCAAACACGCTATTTCATAAAGTGAAGTTTGGTTTACGAAAAGCCTTTTTTATGTGTTTTGAAATGTCAACCACCACAAAAAGTTTATCAGCCAGCTACATGGGAGTTCGCTTTGGAGTTACTGAAAAAACAGCAAGATTATTTATGCATAAAGTTAGAGAAGCAATGAAATCTAGTGAAAATCACCCTATGAAAGGAACGGTTCATATTGATGAATTTGTGATTGGAGGAAAGGAAAAAGGAAAAGTAGGTAGGAGTTATAATAGCAAGAAGAAAAAGATTGTAACCGCAGTAGAATTAACGGATAAGGGTAAAATTAAAAGAATGTATGCTCTGAAAATTGATAATTATTCAGCTAAAGAATTAAAAACAATATTTGATAAACACATTGATAAAAACGCAAAAATAACCACAGATAAGTGGAGAGGTTATCGTCCTTTAATTGAAGAGTATAATATTACTCAAATAGAAAGTAATCAAGGAAAGAATTTTATGGCAATACACACGATGATTCATCAGGTAAAATCATGGATAAGAACTACCTATTCATCAGTAAGCGATTTTAACATCGAAAGATATCTTGATGAGTTTTGTTATCGAATTAATCGCTCAAATAGCAAAAAGAACATTTTTAATAATTTGATAATAAGAATGGTGAAAGCTGAAAAAATATATCAAAGTAAAATTATATGTTCCTAACTACTGACCTCAATAATTTAAATTTGAAACATATGTTTTATGGATACGCTTGAATTTTTTTTCAGGCATTAATTCCTCTACATATTTCAATGTTTTTGTAACTATTATTATACTCTCGTCAACTTTTTTAATCAAACAATAATTACTGTCAGCTTTACAGTATAATATCTGATTAGAATGAATTAATTCAAAACCATCAATAGTTGGAAAAGCTATTTTATAAGAATTTTGATTGTCTAAATTTAAATTCTCTAATAATAAGGTCAATTTTTTTTGTCCTGAATTTTGCTGATATCGCGTTTCAAAAAGTTTTAAAGAGCTTGCTAAATCTAAATGATTAATAGGCTTCAATAAATAATCTAGTGCACTACATTTTATTGCTTTTAATGCGAATTTTTCATAAGCGGTTGTAAATATCACTTCAAAATTTATAACCTTAAAATATTTAAACAGCTCGAAACCATTTTCACCAGGCATTTGAATATCTAAAAACACTAAATCTGGATTGTGTTCTTTAATAGATTTAACTCCTTGTTTTACTGAATTACATAAAGATATTACAGAGAACTTATTTGGAAAATATCTCTCAATTGTATTTTTCAATACAATTTGTGCATTAATTTCATCGTCAATTATTATTACTTTTATCATAGCCCCTAAATGTAATATTAAATTAGGTGATAAAAAAAAGGAATTGGTAAAAGTGTTTCATTTAAAACACAAAAAAAGGGAATCAATAATTATTGATTCCCTTTTTTTGTGAAAATTTATTTTTTAAGATCAAACCGGTCTAGATTCATCACTCTTACCCATGCAGTAACAAAATCATTCACAAAACGTTCTTTTGCATCATCGGCAGCATAAAATTCTGCAATAGCTCTCAGTTCTGTATTGGAACCAAAAATTAAATCGGCTCTAGTACCTCTAAACTTAATTTCACCAGTTGTTCTATCAGTTCCTTCAAATAGAGTATCATCACTAGAAGTTGCTTTCCAAGTAGTGCTAAAGTCTAAAATATTTACAAAGAAATCATTGGTAAGTGTACCAACAGTATCTGTAAATACGCCATATTTAGAGTTATTGTAATTGGCTCCTAAAACTCTTAAACCTCCAATTAAAACCGTCATTTCGGGAATAGAGAGGGTTAGTAATTGTGCTTTATCAATCAATAATTCTTCAGCAGCTAATTTTAAATCTTTTTTGATAAAATTTCTAAAACCATCGGCTCTTGGTTCTAAATAACCAAAAGAAATTAAGTCAGTTTGCTCTTGGGTAGCATCTCCTCGTCCTGAAGTAAACGGAACAGAAATTTCATAACCTGCGTTTTTTATAGCTTTTTCAATACCAACAGAACCTCCTAAAACAATTAAATCAGCCATAGATACGTCGCCATTAAATTTCTTTTGAATTTCTTCTAAAACAGTAATTACTTTATTTAATTCATAAGGATTATTTACCGCCCAACTTTTTTGTGGTTGTAATCGAATTCTTCCTCCATTTGCGCCACCTCTCATATCTGAACCTCTATATGTTGAAGCCGCCGCCCAAGCAGTGGTTACCAATTGAGAAATGGATAAAGATGAATTGGAAATAGCCTCTTTTAATGTAGAAATTTCAGCGGATGAAAGCAGGGTTCCTTCAGGAATTGGATCTTGCCAAATCAATTCTTCTTTAGGGAAATCTGAACCTAAATAACGAGAAACCGGTCCCATATCTCTATGCGTTAATTTAAACCAAGCTTTTGCAAAAGCATCTTCAAAAGCTTTAGGGTCTTGCTGAAAATGTTTAGAAATTTCTAGGTACTTAGCATCCATTTTTAAGGCCATGTCTGCAGTAGTCATCATTAAATCTTGTGTGCTATTGGCGTCTCCTGCTTTTGGTGCTTTTCTAGCGTTTGGATTAGAGGGTTTCCATTGATGTGCTCCAGCCGGACTTTTTGTTAGCTCCCAATCGTAATTTAATAACACATCAAAATAATCATAATCCCATTTTGTTGGGTTTGGTGTCCAGGCACCTTCAATTCCACTGGTAATGGTATCATCTAAAACTCCTGATTTATACCTGTTTTTCCAGCCAGTACTCATTTCTTCAATAGGTGCACCAGCAGGTTCTTTTCCAACAAATTCATTAGGGCTTGCGGCACCATGCGCTTTTCCAAAAGTATGTCCTCCAGCAATTAAGGCAACAGTTTCTTCATCATTCATAGCCATTCTTCCAAAAGTTTCTCTAATATCTTTTGCGGAGGCTACCGGATCTGGTCTTCCATTGGGTCCTTCTGGATTTACGTAAATCAATCCCATGTGAACAGCACCTAAATCACTTTCTAAATTTCCATCTTCATACCTTGCATCATTTCCTAACCATTCCGTTTCTGAACCCCAATAAATATCTTGTTCAGGTTCCCAGACATCTTGACGTCCGCCGGCAAAACCGCAAGTCTTAAACCCCATAGATTCCATGGCACAATTGCCAGCAAGAATCATTAAATCTGCCCAAGATAATTTAGCTCCATATTTCTTTTTAACGGGCCAAAGTAATAAACGAGCTTTGTCTAAATTGGCATTATCGGGCCAACTATTTAATGGAGCAAAACGTTGCGAACCAGAACCTGCGCCTCCACGACCATCGCCAACCCTATAAGTACCGGCGCTGTGCCAAGCCATACGGATCATAAAAGGTCCGTAATGACCGTAATCTGCTGGCCACCAATCTTGAGAATCTGTCATTAAATGAATAATATCTTGTTTCAGTTCATCATAATTAATGCTATTAAAAGCGTCCGCATAATCAAAATCTTCTCCCATTGGGTTAGATTTTGTAGCGTTTTGACGAAGAATATTTAATTTTAATTCATTTGGCCACCAATCTCGGTTTTTTGTTCCGCTACCAGCTGCATGTTTTTGAGTTCCTCCCATAAATGGGCATGTATTACTGTTCTTATTTTTTTGCATGATTCGTTGATTTAAATTGTATTTATCGTTGGTTCTTATTTTTATATTGTTAAAAACCATTTTATAGCTGTTTTAAATTTACGGAATTTTTTGGACATAGATTTTTAATAGTGTAAATCTATTTTTAAATGTATAAGCTATAAATAAAGTTGATGCAAACATAAAAAGTTCCCATCAACTTTTAGGTTTTAAAGTGAATTACATTTTTAAATTTGCAGGAGAAAATTGAATATTAATAATTTTAAAAATAAAAAATATGGCAACAGCAGTTGGTAAAAAATTTCCAAATTTAAATGTAGACGCAATGAATGAAATGGGTGATACGTTTAAATTAAATGTATTAGAAGAAGCAGTAAAAAACAAAAAGAAAGTATTGTTATTTTGGTATCCAAAAGATTTTACATTTGTATGTCCAACAGAATTACACGCTTTTCAGGCAGCTTTAGGTGAATTTGAAAAAAGAAATACTGTTGTAATTGGTGCTTCTTGTGATACTCCAGAAGTGCATTTTGCATGGTTAAGTACTTCTAAAGATAATGGCGGAATTGAAGGTGTAACCTATCCAATTTTAGCAGATAGCAATAGAAACTTATCATCAATTTTAGGTATTTTAGATATTACGAACGAAACATTTGATGAAGCTTCGCAAACGGTTCAAGTTGAAGGAGATAATGTAACCTACAGAGCTACTTATTTAATAGACGAGGAAGGAACTGTGTTTCATGAGGGAATTAACCACATGCCAGTAGGTAGAAATGTAAATGAATTTTTACGTTTAATCGACGCTTATGCGCATGTACAATCTCATGGAGAAGTTTGTCCTGCAAACTGGGAAGAAGGTAAAGATGCCATGTCTCCTAATGCAAAAGGAACTGCTGCATATTTGGCTTCTCACTAAATAAAAATAGTCATTACGAGCAATCGCGAAGTAACCTTTTCAGATAAAAGAGCAGATTGCCTTAGATTGTTCGTAATGACAAAAAAATAAAATTATGGTACAAGAATTAACGGAAGATAATTTACAAGCAATTGTAAGTGAAAACGAAAAAGTAGTGGTGCAATATTCTGCGACTTGGTGTGGTAATTGTAGAATTATGAAACCGAAATTTAAAAAATTAGCTTCAGAACAAGATGCAATTAAATTTGTTATTGTAGATGCTGAAAAATTTCCTGAAAGCAGAAAATTAGCAGATGTTAGTAATTTGCCAACATTTGCAACTTTTGTAGGGGGTGAAAAGAAAAATCAAACACAAACAAACAAGTTTGATGTGTTAAAGGAATTGGTGGCAGAAATTGAATAAATTTGTAATTCTGAACTTGTTCTAGAATCACATTTAAAAAAAGTAAAAATGAAGTTACCTGTAATAAAACACCTTACTAATTTTATCGACGAAAACGATCAAGATTACTTGTTAGAAACTATCGAAACTTTAGAAGCCTTAACAGAAGTTCCCTCTTTAAAAGACGAGGAATTGGATGTTATCGGAGAGTTGATTTCTAATATGTATGGAGCGCTTGAGGTTGATAAAATGGTCAAAGAGGGCACACCTAAAAAAGAAGCATTAAATACGTTTATGAAACGTGTTTTAGGTTCTATTGATCAGTAAATAACGATTATTGAAAGCGAGAAGCCTCAAGCGAAAACTTGAGGTTTTTTGTTTATAAAAATTTATTTTTTAATTGTTTTGCAATTTGATTTCCTCGATAAATCGCACCTTCCATATAGCCTCCGTAACTTGGTGAAGTTTCTGAACCAGCAACAATTAATTTGCCACCTAAAAATTCTTGTTGATACATAGCATGTCCATTATTTTCATGCGGACTCAAAAATTGATTATTGTCAAAATTCAAAAGGTTTTCTTGTTTCCAAACTTTTTCTTGATAAGAAAGATAGTTTTTTCCGTCATCACCAAAAAAAATAGTGAGTTGTTCTTTTATTTTTTCTTCCCTATATTCTTTAGTTTCATTCCATAAATTGCCATTTAAAAATCCTAAAAGAGCAAAATGCTTGTTTTCAAAATCAGAATGATCATACATTTCTGTAAAGGGTCCCACATTGCTAAAACCAACACCAGACAATCCTTTTTCTTTCCAAAATGGACTTTTGTAGACCACTGCAAATTTTATAGAATCTTTCATCCAAGTATGGGTTTTATTTGCGATTTCTACTAAATTTTCATTTAAAGGAGTCTTAAATTGGATGGTATTTACCAATAGTTGAGGCGGTATTGTAGAGATAACAACATCCGCCTTAAACGCGGAATTGTTTGTAATGACTTGAATGGATTCTTCATTATCAATAATTTCAAGCACTTTTTGATTGATTTCTAATTCGTTCTCAGAAAAACAATTTGCCAATTTATGAAGAATCGTTGCAGTTCCGCCAACAATGCGATAACTAATTTCTTGATTTTTTGGCAATTGAAAACGTTGAGGTAAATTGCCGATTTTAGCTTCAAAAAGAGCATCACCTTGCATGTTTTGCTCAAACAAAGAAATTCCTAAATCTTTACAAAGTTGTAATAATGTAGCATTATACTTCCAAAGCCAAGTAGCGCCTAATTCAATTTTTGCTTGATGAACATTTTTGGTATAAATTCTTCCACCAATTCTATCATTTGCTTCTAAAATTTTTATAGAAAAGCCTTCTTTTTTGAGAAGATATCCTAAATAGATTCCAGAAATTCCGCCACCAATAATTAGTATTTTTTTATGCATTTCAACAAAGATATAAAGAATAAAAATTATAATATTCAAGATTAGTTGTGGAAACAATTCCTTTGAAAAACGGAATCATTCTAACCAGCATTACACAATGTATTTATACATTGAAATGAATGTACTCATTACTTTTAATGATGTGTTAATTGGGCAATGATTTTAGTGTGTTCTGGGAATTCTTTAGATAGTTCTTCACAGCTAGGAAGTACAAAATCTCTAAAATCAAAACCAGGAGAAACTGTACAACCTACAAAAGAAAAGGAATCTTTTTCTACTACTTCTGCCGCAAAATAATAATGTGCAGGTACTGTAAATTGCGGAATTTCATCATTTAAAAAATTATTTCCAATCAGTACAAAGCTGTAATTACCATCCGGAGAAATGAGGTGCAATTTTAATGCGGTTCCTGTGTAAAAATGCCAAATTTCATCTTGACTTATTTTATGAAAAGCAGAAAACGTATCTGAAGTTAATAAAAAGTAGATACTGGTGCAGTAGTTTCTATTGCCTTCAAAATTATTCCCTAAATTTTCTGATAAAATTTCACCTTTACTACGGTAAGTCTCTTTGTAATATCCGCCTTCAGGATGTTTTGTTAAGTCGAAAAGAGTAATTATTTGATTTCCATTCATTGTTTTATTCATGGTTTTATTTTTTGTGTTTTTAAAATAAAAGTAGCCATATCCTTTCCCCAAATTTGATACGTTAATTTAGAAGGATGCACACCATCACTAAAAAAAGTATTTATATCGCCTTCTATTTGATATCTTTCTTGCCATGTTTTAAATTTTATGATTTCGTTATTAAAGTGTACATTCTTTTTAGTACTTACTTTTTTAGATAATCTTTTACCTAAAATTTCAACCAAGTTCCCGATTACGAATTTTATAATCCCTGTAAAAGCAGGAAATTCTTTTATTGGAGGCATATTTGTGAAATAAATAGGAGTTTTAGGAAATTTTCTTTTCAAATCTTTAATGATTAGATTGATATTATACATCCAAATCTCAGGAGAATTTAGTTTAAACGCATCATTTCCACCTAATCCGATTACGATAATATCGGCATTAGAATCTTCAATTTTTGGAATCATTTTTTTACGAACCATTCTAGCACTATACCCGCTTTTTGCATATACGTGCCATAAAACTGAATTATTTGTTTTTTCTGATAGCTCTTTCGCTAGAGATCCAATAAATCCGTTTTCATGAAAATCTACTCCAACTCCAGCAATCGTACTTTCGCCAATTGCTATAATTTTTAGCGTTTTTTCAGCGGCTGTTTTTATGTATCCTTTAGGATTTCTAGCTTCAGGAAGTTTTGGTACATTTTTACGAATATTTTTTCCCTGAAAGTACATGATGGGTAAAAGAGGAAAAGAAATAATGACCCCAATATAATATTTTAAACTCATTATTTACAACTGTTTAAGCTCATTAGCTTTTTTTATTATTGCCTTTAAACGCTCTTTTGTCAATTCTTTTTCTGATTTTACTTTGTTAATTTTTTGACGCATTAACCTGGTATGCTTCGCCTTATTTACAGTATTTTTAGCTTTTCCTTTTTTGGGCACTTCTCTAATAGTTTGTGAACGAAAGTAAGAAATTTTAGAATTAAAATCATTATTGTTCGATAAAAGATAAAAAGACCGCTTTCGCTGTTAGAATCAAGAACAAAGACTTGAATGTAACTAACTGAAAAACAATATTATTACGATTTTAAATTTTTCGATACATCATAAATTCTAAAGCGGTTTTAATAGCAAAGTGTACTACTTTAAAAACTCTTGAAAATCAAGACTATCAATACTTTAAAACACTTTAGCTAATTTTAATCGGACAAGACTAAATTAAAATAGAGAAAGATTCGGTAATAATATTTTATGATTTTATTACCATTTCAATGGATAAATCATCCTATAAAACTCGTTGTAAGGGCACTATTTTTTCTATCTTTAAACCTTGAGATAATTGATCATGAATTTACAGAAATACAAAGCAACGCATGCAATTAAACTTGATTATTTAGCGCCAAAAGAAGTCTTAAATGATGTAAAAAAGCAGCTAAAGAACTAAGAAGAAAGTTCAGTGATTTGAAGGAAACGATGAATGCAGAAGGTAAATGCGGAGTGCTAATATCAATTTATATGTATAAGTCCGTGTAAATAAATTGAATTATTTTTTGATTCATTGAAATTAAAAAAGAATAACTTTAAAGAGCCAAGTTTACCAGCAGAGGTGCATGCTCAGGCAGAAGAATTTAAAGTACAATTATATAACGAATAGCTCTCTAGTGTGTTAGAATTCAATTAATTTGTCTCCTATAGCGCAGTTGAGGGGTTCATATAAAACGAAATAAATGTTCAAAAAGTTGAATTCAATATTCAAAACTGAACGATAACCTAAACTATTAAATTTTGAATTTAAAACTAATTAAACCAATCGTATTTTTCGATTTAGAAACAACAGGAGTTAACATTGCAAAAGATAGAATTGTAGAAATATCAATTTTAAAAGTATTTCCGAATGGCAACAAAGAAAGCAAAACTTGGTTGGTAAATCCTGAGGTTGAGATTCCGGAGGAATCGACTGCCGTTCACGGAATCACCAATGAAAAAGTAGCTACAGAACCAACTTTTAAAGAATTAGCATTGCAAGTAAATGAAATGATTGCAGGGTGTGATTTGGCCGGTTTTAATTCTAATAGGTTTGATATTCCGCTGCTAGCAGAAGAATTAATGCGTGTAGGAATCGATTTTGACATGAAGGATAGAAAAGCAATTGATGTACAGGTTATTTTTCATAAAAAGGAACAAAGAACTTTGGGAGCTGGATATCAATTTTATTGCGGACAAGAATTAGAAGGCGCTCATGGAGCAGAAGCTGACACCAACGCAACCTACGAAATTTTGTTAGCACAAGTGGATAAATACAATGATATTGGCAATACTGTTGATGCTTTAAGCGAATACTCAACACATGGTGAAAGGGCAGATTTTGCAGGTTTTATATTGATGAATGATAAAAAACAAGAAGTTTTTTCTTTCGGAAAATATAGAGGTAGAACTGTAGAAGAAGTGTTTAAAGAAAATCCTGGGTATCATAACTGGATACAGAATGCAGATTTTCCGTTGTATACTAAAAAGGTCTTAAAGCATATTAAAGTAAGAATGTCTGCGCCAAAAGAAACGATGACAGATGAAGAAAAATTACAAGCTTTGCAACAGAAGTTTAATTTGAGGTAAAAAGTGTTGTCACTTCGAGTGAAATTTTTTTTCAAGAATTTTGTATCGAGAAGTTTTTTAAATCTAAAATTCATGAAAAATTATCTTTTTTGTGCTATTTATTTCAACAATTGTATTTTTTCATAGCTTGAATTGAACTAACAAATTGGACTAACAAATTGAAGAAATAAATGGAACTTGGCGAAATTTATAATTAGCAAAACATAAAGATAATTCAAGTTTAGTTCCTGCAATTTCTTTAACTTTATCAAATTAAATAGTTACACATTTAAACAAATAAACATTCAACAAATATGTTTACCCAATATAAAAATTTACCAGATAATTCACGAGTTTGGATTTATCAATCAGATAGAGAATTTACACCACAAGAAGTCGAATTTATTTCAGAAAAAGCGATTGACTTTATCAATTCTTGGACACGTCATGGAGATGATTTAAAAGGATCATTTACCATTAAATACAATCAGTTTTTGGTTTTAGCTGTTGATGAAAGTTTTAACAATGTATCCGGTTGCTCTATTGATAGTTCTGTGCGTTTTGTACAAGAATTAGAGAAAGATTTGCAACTAGATTTAATGAACAAAATGAACATTACTTTTAAAGATAATAACAACATTAATGTTTTAAAATTATCAGATTTTCAGCATTTTGCAAAAGAGAAAAAAATTACTGAAGAAACAATTGTTTTTAACAATATGGTAAACACCAAACAAGAATTTGAAAATAATTGGGAAGTACCCGCAAAAGAAAGTTGGCACAAACGCTTTTTGGTATAAGAATTGATTTAAAAAGAAAGTATCCTAATAAGTAAGCCTGCGTTAAGGATTGAAATGGCATCCTTTTTAATTTGCAAATAGAAAAGCGTCTTTGCGAGGAACGAAGCAATCTGTTTCGATAAGGAGATTGCCAAAGTTTATAAAAAATAGACTTCGGAATGGCAAAAATTAAAAAGATATAATGGAAAGCCTGTTAAAACGCCCAAAAAATATTTAGAATATAAAATGAAAAAAGAGCTATTATTAATAGTATTTATTGCCTTTATTTTTAAAATAAATGCCCAAACTATAGATCCTTTAAGAACTAAAGATTTTGAAGCTCAAGAAATTTGGGTAGATAGTATTTTAACCAATATGTCTATTGATGAAAAAATAGGACAGTTGTTTATGGTGCAAGCTTATTCTAATTTAGATCAAAAACACGAAGACTTTATTACTGAAATGATTACAAAATATCACGTAGGTAATTTAATTTTTATGCAAGGAACTCCTCAAAAACAAGCCATTCTTAACAATAAATACCAAGCACTTTCTAAGGTGCCTTTAATGATTGGCTTTGATGGTGAATGGGGTTTAGATATGCGTTTGAAAAACACCTACAAGTTTCCTTGGAACATGACTTTAGGAGCTATTCAAAATGATTCTTTAGTGAAACGATTTGGGGAACATTTAGGCAAACATTGCAGGCGTTTAGGAATTCATGTAAATTTTGCGCCAGTAGTAGATGTGAATGTAAATCCAGAAAATCCTATAATCGGGAATCGTTCTTTTGGAGAAAGTAAAGAAAATGTAACTCAAAAAGCAATTTCATTTACGCAAGGATTGCAAAAGTTTAGCGTGATGGCAAATGCCAAACATTTTCCGGGTCATGGAGATACAGCATCAGACTCTCATTATACTTTACCACTTTTAAATTTTGATAAAGCACGACTAGATTCTATAGAATTATACCCTTACAGAAAAATTTTTGATGCAGGCATTGGAAGTGTAATGACAGCACATTTAAATATACCCAGTTTAGAATCGAATGCAAATTTACCAACTTCGTTATCAAAAAGTGTCGTTACAGATTTATTGCAGCATGAGTTAGGTTTTAATGGATTGATCATTACGGATGGTTTAAATATGAAAGGGGCAACAGATTATGCAACATCCGCAGAAGTAGATCTAGCAGCAATTATTGCAGGAAATGATATGTTATTAATTCCGCAAGATGTGCCAGCAAGTATTCGTTTGATAAAACAAGCACTAATTTTAAAAACATTAACTGAAGAAAGACTAAATTTTTCTGTTAAAAAGATTTTAAAAGCTAAATACTGGATGGGTTTACATAATTACAAACCTATTGAAACTGATAATTTACAAGAAGATTTAAATACAATTGAAGACGAATTATTACACCGAGAGCTTGTGAAAAATGCGATTACTCTGGTAAAAAATGAAAAGCATACAATACCGTTAGCAAATCTAGAGTATCAAAAAATAGCCTATGTAAAATTAGGTGATGATTCTGGAAATCATTTTGTAAATATGCTCAAGAATTATACAAAAGTAGATGTAATTTCTGATGAGAATTTAGATGGCTTATTAGTGAAATTAAAACCCTATAACCAGGTGATTATAGGTTTTCATAAATCAAATGAGCATCCTTGGAAAAGTTATAAATTTAAAAGTAAAGAGCTCGTTTGGTTACAAGAAATTGCTAGAGGAAAAAATGTAATTTTAGATGTTTTTACAAGTCCGTATAGTTTATTGCAACTAAAAAGTTTTACGAACATAGAAAGTATCCTTGTTTCTTATCAGAATAGTAAATTAGCACAAGAAATTTCGGCCGAAATTATTTTTGGAGCGCTTAAAGCGCACGGAAAATTACCAGTTTCTATTGGTGATAACTTTAAGGTTGGGCACGGAATAGAATCGTATAGCTTAAGTAGATTAGAATATACGATACCTGAAGAAGTGCAATTATCTTCAAAAAAATTATCTTTTATAGATTCTATTGCCACAACTGTTTTGAAAGAAAAAATGGCACCTGGGTTTCAAGTTTTAGTGGCAAGAAAAGGAAAAGTAGTTTTTCAAAAAAGTTATGGCTATCACACGGAAATAAAAGAGATACCCGTTAAAAATTCTGATATTTATGATTTAGCTTCTTTAACAAAAATGTTAGCTTCTTTGCCTTTAATTATGAAGGCAGAAGAAGATCAGAAAATACCATTAACGGCAAGTTTACAAGATATATTACCAAGTTTTGCAGAGACTAATAAAGGAGGGGTTTCTGTGAAAGAAGTTTTATCGCATTTTGGTAAGTTAAAAGCATGGATTCCTTTTTATTTAAAAACACAAGATAGTATTACGCATAAAAATTTACCGATATTCTATAGAACAAAAAGAAGTAGTAAATACAATGTTGAAGTCGCTGAAAATCTGTTTATTAAAAAGTCTTACAAAGACAGTATTTATAAATATATCCGCGACGCAGATCAAAGAGAAAATGAAGGGTATAAGTATAGCGATTTAGGATATTATTTATTTAAAGAAGCATTAGAAAAAACATATGAAAAGCCGCTAAATAAATTAGTAGATCAGCAATTTTATAGTTTGTTAGGGGCGGATAGAATGACCTACTTGCCGTTACAAAAATTCAAAAAATCAGAGATCGTTCCCTCCGAAAAAGACGATTATTTTAGAAATCAATTAATACATGGTCATGTGCATGACATGGGAGCTGCCATGTTGGGAGGTATTGCAGGACATGCAGGTTTATTTGCGAATGCAAATGATGTTGCAAAAATGATGCAAATGTATTTACAAAAAGGTTTTTATGGAGGTAGA
The DNA here is from genome assembly GCF_019968605.1 of Polaribacter litorisediminis. Classification (NCBI taxonomy): domain Bacteria; kingdom Pseudomonadati; phylum Bacteroidota; class Flavobacteriia; order Flavobacteriales; family Flavobacteriaceae; genus Polaribacter; species Polaribacter litorisediminis. Next base: position 2,342,532 of record NZ_CP082966.1, on the reverse strand, counting down.
CGGTATTTAAAAGCAGAAACCATCGATAAATTCAATACCCGTTATTATGCTGATAAAAATGTGCGAAGAGGTTTAGGTTTTGACAAGCCGCAGCTAAACCCAGATATAGAAGCAACTTGTGGTTGCGTTTCTGATGCAAGTTTTGGTCATTCTGGTTTTACAGGAACCTATGCTTGGGCAGATCCTAAAAGTGAAATTGTATATGTTTTTTTGTCGAATAGGGTGTATCCGCACATGAATAATAGAGGTTTAATTAAAGAAAATATTCGGACCAAAATTCAGCAAATTATTCAAGATGCCATTATGGATTAGTCAAAATGATTTTTTAAAAGTAAATGCATTAAAATTTAGGTCTTTAAGCTGATTGTGTTTTTGCGGGTGCTTGTTTTAATATCAATTCTGGTTTGAAATGCCGCCATGTGTCACAAAATTCTAGAGATCTATCAAATGCTTCTTTAAAGAAATAGTGTTGTCCGATTAAAATTAGCTAAATTGTTTTAAAGTATTGATAGTTTTGATTTTCAAGATTTTTTAAAGTAGTACACCTTGCTATTACAACCGCTTCAGAATTTATGATGTATCGAAAAATTTAAAATCGTAATAATATTGTTTTTCAGTTAGTTAAAGTCAAGTCTTTGTTCTTGATTCTAACAGCGAAAGCGGTCTTTTTATCTTTTATCGGACAACAATGAAAGAAATACGAAACTTAAATTTTTACAGCAGTTGGTCTTCAGTATTTAAAACAGAAAATTTAGTATATAAAAAGACCAATAAAAAAGAAAGAAACCAATAAATTACTGCGATATTCCATCCAAAGAAAAAACGAATAACTAAAGCTTGCAAGGTATAAAATATTGGGAAACTGATAACGTTAGTAGCAAATTTCATGGTATCTACAAATTCAATTTCACCAATGCTTTTGGATATTTTTTTCCAAATGATTAAAGGAAAAATACTATTCAGCAAAATAATATAATATAAGGGCTTTAAAATATTCACTGGTTTTTTTTTAGCTTTAGGGAAGTTATTTTCAGCAATCATTTTATTTACCGCATTAATATTTGTAAAATCGACATTAGCTTGATTTAACTTATTTAGAGTAGCCGCATAATTCTCATCATCCGGAATATGAACCGTTAATTTTTCTAGTTGAATACGAACTTCATTTTTTAAAATATGAATCGCTTTTGGTTTCTCATTTTTACTCAGAATTTCTCTCGAATTAATATGTTCACCGAAATGAATACAAACTTTAGAGGGAAAAGATGATGAATTTTGATAAGTAATCCCTACGGGAATCACGCTAATTTCTAACGTTGGATTTTTCTCTAAAGCTCCAAAAACAATTCTTGTAAATCCTTTACTTAAAGGCTTTATATTTCTGTCTCTAGAATGGCCTCCTTGTGGAAAAATAATTAGAGTTTCTTCTCTCTTAAGAATATCAAAACACTGCTCAAAAATTTCTTGATTGTTAGAAAGTTGTTTTCTGCCATCTCGAATTCTATAAATAGGCATTAAATTTAAGGTAGCCAGCGCTTTTTTTATAAGCGGTTTTTTAAAAACATCGGCTCTTACTAAATAATGATTTTCTCTTTTATTTTTAGAGGTCACAAATAAAGGATCCATCAATGCATTAGGGTGGTTAATGGCAAACAAAACAGCTCCTTTTTTGGGGATATTATTTTTACCATAAACTTTTATTTTTTTCGCATAAAAATGCAAACTAATCTTTAAAAAAAGTCTTGCACTTTCATACCAAATTTTTTTAATACTCATGTTTTAGTTGTAATTTTAATAAAACTTTTACAATTTATCATTTTTAAATGATCGCATTACCATGTGCTTTTTTCATTTCTATTTTAACTAAAATGAAATCGTAACTGTGCAGCTATGCTTTATTTTTTACTTTTAGGTAAAGAAAAAAATCATTTTAGTTTATCATAATCTCAAAGAATTATAAATGTTAATTTTGAAAAAAATGAAGCTATAAAACCGAAATTATTTGACTTCCGCAAACCTATCTGGCTTGTAAATGCCGATTTCTCTTTAGAATTTTTTTCAGCCCATGGCAAAGATTTTGTATTTATTATTTGAACGGCGTAGTTTGAAATATTTAAATTATACTATTTTTTGCTGTTTCAATACTGCTTGTTTTTTTCTACCCCAAAAAGTAGCCAAAGCCATGCCAGAAAAAACATCCCAAATCCCCCAAAAAGCGGCTAATAAAGCCATACCACCAAGACCATCAAAGAAGCCAAAAATTAATAAAAGTCCGAGACCACCATTTTGAATTCCTGTTTCCATAGAAATAGTTTTACAATCTTTTTTATTGAGTCCAAAAATCTTTGAAGTATAAAAACCTAATATAAAAGCAAAGATATTATGAAAAATCACCAAGAAGATTACATGATGGATATAGCTGATAAAAATATCTAAATTTTGAGAAAAGGCTACAAAAATTAGTATTATAAAAACGCTCATAGAAATCGGTTTTAAAACTTTTTCTATTTTTATGGCCATTTCTGAATGATAATTTTTGATGAGCATTCCGGCGACTAACGGAATGCCTAAAATTAAGGAAACGAGTTTTAATAAATCTACCCAATTGAGTTCTACTGATTTTAATATGATATTTGTAGGCTCATACAAACTTCCCCAAAATTGTAAATTAAAAGGTGTCATAAAAATACAAATTAGGGTTGCAAAAGCCGTTAAGCTAACAGAAAGCGCGGCATTTCCACCAGCCATTTTACTAAAAAAATTAGAAACATTTCCACCAGGACATGCGGCAATCATCATCATTCCTAAGGCAAAGCTAGGGTGAGGTTCAAGGAGTATAATGGCTAAAAAAGTAGCGGCAGGTAATAAGATAAATTGCGATAGAATGCCCACAAAAACTATTTTTGGGTTTTTAAACAGTCTTTTAAAATCGTCTATGGTAATAGACAAAGCAACACCAAACATAATTATCGCAATAGCAATGTTTAAGACCCATAAGCCACTAGAATCGAAGTTTATTTTAATGTCATCGATATTGATATTCGGATTAGTTTGTAAAAGCATACTCAATTATATTTGCGCCCATTTTTAAGGCTTTTTCTCTAACTTCTTTCGGGTTGTTGTGTATAATTTCATCTTCCCAACCATCACTTAAATCGGTTTCATAATCGTAAAAAATAATTAATCTTCCTTGGTAAAATAACCCAAAACCTTGTGCTGATTTTTTATCATGTTCATGAATTTTTGGGATTCCTTCAGGAAATTTAAATGTTTGATTGTAAATAGCATGATTGCTTGGAATTTCTCTAAATTTTAAGGTAGGAAACACTTTTTTGAGTTCTCTTCTGATAAATTTATCCAAACCATAATTATCAGAAATATGTAAAAATCCTCCAGAAATTAAATAGTTTTTTAAATTGGTCGCTTCTTCATCAGAAAAGAAAACGTTTCCATGACCTGTCATAAACAATATCGGAAAATTAAAAATATCTTCGCTATTGACAGCAACATTTTCTGGGTTTTTAGAAATTGATGTTTTTATATTTTGGTTTGTAAATGCTACTAAATTAGGAATTGCAGTAGGATTTGCATACCAATCGCCGCCGCCATTATATTTTAAAATAGCGACATCTTGTGCGTTACTTTGTAAAAAGATAGAAAGAATGCATATGGTTATAAATTGCTTCATATATTATTGAAGGATAATTTTAAGCAATATAGTAAAAATGATTTTATTGATTGATAAAAGAAATAGTATTTAAAGCAACTAAGCCCGCAGTTTCCGTGCGCAATCTACTTTCTCCTAAAGAAATGGGTATACATTTTTTATTTAACGCTTTTTTTATTTCATCCAAAGAAAAATCGCCTTCAGGACCAATTAAAATGGTTGTTTTTTGTAATGGTTTTACAATAGATTGTAGCAAATTTTTATGTTGTTCCTCGCAATGCGCAATACAAATTGTGCCTTCAAAATCTTGATTTATAAATTCATTGAACTTCACGGGTTCATTAATTTTAGGAAGCGTAAATTTTAAAGATTGCTTCATTGCCGATTGAATGATTTTTTCAAACCGTTCTAATTTTACGATTCTACGCTCAGAATTACTGCAAATAATGGGTGTAATTTCGTCAATACCAATTTCTGTAGCTTTTTCTAAAAACCATTCAATTCTGTCGTTATTTTTTGTGGGTGCAATGGCAATGTGCACATAATAAGACCAAGGTTTTGGTTTTTCTTGAATCTTAATAATCTCTGCAAGGCACTTTTTATCACTGGCAATTATAATTTTTGCATCAAACAAAAAACCTTTTCCGTTGGTAATATGTAGAATATCGCTTTCTTTTTTTCTTAAAACACGCACAATATGGCGGCTTTCTATCTTATCAAAAGTTAGTGTAGAGGTGTTTGAATCAATATCAGCGTTATAAAATAGTTGCATGGTGTTAACGGTTCAAGGTTTAAAATTTAAGATTCAAGATGCTTACTGTTGTGCTTAAAAAGTTTAAAATTTAAGAGAAATACGCATATATCAGTTCGAGTGAAATTTCTTTTTCAGAAATTTTGTATCGAAAACTTGTTACAATTTCAAAACTTTTATTTTTACTTACTGCTTACTGCTTACTGCTTACTGCTTACTGCTTACTGCTTACTGCTCACTGCTCACTGCTCACTGCTCACTGCTCACAGCTCACTGCTCACTGAATACTTTTTCGATACGTTCTTCGTCTTTTATGTGTTACTGGGTCAAAGTCTTTCCACAATTTTTGAATAGCTTCATTATCTTCTAATTCTGGAGTTCTAATACAGTTCTCGATTCCTAAAGGTTTAAATGTTTTATAATATTGATCAAAAATAATAGCATGAACACCCTTATTTTGATATTCTGGATGTACACCAATTAAATAGAACGTTACATCTTTTGCTTTTTTCCTAGCTTTTAATAAATGGAAAAGACCAAAAGGAAATAATTTTCCTTTAGATTTTTGCAATGCTTCTGAAAAAGATGGCATTACAATAGCAAATGCTATTAATTTATTTTCTTTATCAACCACAAATTTAATGTATTCTGGATTGATAAAACTGATGTATTTCTTCTTAAAAAAAGCAATTTGAGCATCAGAAATAGGTACAAATGTTGATAGTTTTGAATACGCTGCACTAAAAACTTCAAACATTTCATCTATATACGGCAAAATATCTTTTGTTTTTGTGAAATCGAGAGCCTTTAAAGAATATCTATTTTTTATAATGTTGCTTATTCTATTAAAATAAAAACCATCAACATTACTAAATTTAAATTTATTTTCTAAATATTCTTTTTCTTTTACAAACCCCAATTGTTCTAAATGCTCCTTATAATATGGATGATTGTACCAAGTAATCATGGTTCCTATATGATCGAATCCATCAATCAAAACCCCTGTTTTATCCAAATTATTAAAACCAACTGGCCCTTCTATATATTCTAAATTATTTGCGCGTCCAATTTCATTTACTTTTTCGAGCAATACTTTTGTAACCTCAATATCATCAATAACATCAAACCAGCCAAAACGTATTTTTTTGATTTGTTGTTTGTTAACTTCATACCAATTAATAATAGCGATTACTCTACCTACAATTTTTTTGTCTTGATAGGCTAAAAAAAAATGAGCATCAGCATTCTCAAATACAGGGTTTTTTTTGGGGTTAAAATTGGCAATTTCATCTTTTATAATGGGCGGTACCCAATAAGGATTATTCTTGTATAGTGAAAAAGGAAATGTAACAAATTGTTTCATCTCCTTTTTTGTTGTAATTTTTTTGATACTAATCATACCACAAAAATAGTATTTCTAAGGATTGTTTACTTCGTTTTGAGTTCTTTAATTTCTGTTTCTGTTTCTGTTTCTGTTTCTGTTTCTGTTTCTGTTTTTTGCTTTTTCTTTTTGTCTTTCTTTTTGTCTTTCTTTTTCTTTTTGTCAAACAAACTAAAGAAACCATTTTTTTTCTTACTAGATTTTGGTCTTTTAGCTCTTTTAGGTCTTTTTGTACTATTCTTATTGTCTTTATTTTTACTGAAAACGCTAAGAATTCTGCCGAAAAAACCTTGTTGTTTTTTATTATACGCTGCAATAGGTTGGTCTTTAATTACCTCTCCGTTTTCGTCTAATTCCTTGAAAGGGTCTTTGTGTTTGTCAATTCGATAAGAAGCCCCAAGGCCAAGATAAGAACCTTTGGATTCACCCTCTATTAAATATCTTATAGAAGTATTAATTTGCAGGTCTTTATTGTATAAAAAAGCCAAACCAGTACCTAAGTTGGTGTTATTTTGATTTTTTTGAAACACAGTTTGATTTTCTAAAAAAGCAGACCATCGACGGTCAAAATTATAGGTTCCTGTAATTATATATGATAATTCTGAAAATTCTGTACCAATTTTGTCATAGAAAACATTGGTAATTAAATTAAAATCATTCCTCAAGTTTTGCTGCAAGAGTACCCCAGCTTTTGGAGAAATACTTCCTGTTTTATGGATGTCGCTAACAAAATCGGTGTTTATACCAGCATAAACAGCAACAGAAGGAATCAATCTTTTTTTATCAAAGGCATTTCTTCTTTTCCAACTTCTTATTTCTTTACTTTTGTCTTCATATTCTTGTTGAAAGATTAAATACTTTGCACCAATGGTCGCCATACCAAGACCTGTTTCGGTGTATTGAGAGTTAAAAATATTTTTAAAGGCTATTTGATCTCTCTGTAAACTTATTTGCGCATTTACTTCTAGCTTTTCTAATAAAAAGCTAGTTCTAAAGAACAGGTTTAAACCAAAAGATTGTGGTATAGAAAAAGTAGGTTCTATAGAGGTGTTTCTAAAAAATAAATTACTTTCTAATTGATAAACTCCCGTGCCTACGCTATACGGACTCTCTGAAAAACCTGGTTTATTTGAGTTGATAACCTCTGTATATTGACTGTAGATAGATGAAAAAGTAAAAAAAAATAAGAAAAAAGATGTTTTCAATAGCAGGTTATTCATCGCTTAAAAAAGAATTTTAAATTAAAATTTATACGCTAAACAAACATAGAACAAAAATGCTGTTTTTAAAAGGATTGCATACTTTTTTACCTTTGTTAAAGTTTTATAGCGTTGTTAACGCTACAATTGTTAGCAAATTGTTATTTTTGATTGATTTTTAACATGAATGCTCTATGGGTTTATTGAAAACTTTATTTTTTATTATATTATTCTATTACGCTTTTAAATTTATAATGAGATTATTAGCGCCTTTTTTAGTGAAAAAAGTGGCAGATACGATGCAGAAAAAAGCAGAAGAGCAATTTGGTAAGCAACAACCAAAAAGCAATGTAAAAGAAGGAGAAACGATTATTGACAAAGCACCAAGAAGTAAATCGCAGACTAAAAACTCTGTAGGTGAATATGTAGATTTTGAAGAAATAGACTAACATTATCCAAAAAAAATGTACTTTTAAAGCTACCTTCTATCGATTAAAAAGACAATTCCAAATTTTAAATTAAGCACTTGAAACTCAAAAAAATATTTCCCTATGCTATTGCAATCGCCGTTTTTGTACTAGCCTCGTTAATCTATTTTCATCCTGTATTAAAAGGGCAAAAAATATCACAATCAGATATTACCCAGTTTAGAGGCATGGTCAAAGAAATTAATGATTTTAGAGCCGATAAAAATACAGAACCTTATTGGACAGGAGCTTCTTTTAGTGGCATGCCAGCCTATCAAATAAGTGCATATTACCCGTATGATTTTGTAAGAATTTTAGATAAAGCACTTCGATTTTTGCCAAGACCGGCGGATTATACATTTCTTTATTTTTTAAGCTTTTTTGTATTGATGATGGCATTAAAAGTGGAATGGAGATTGGCAATTTTAGGAGCGCTGTCTTTTGGGTTTTCTACCTATTTGATTATCATATTCGTGCCAGGCCATAATTCAAAAGCCCATGCAATTGCTTACATGCCTTTAGTTTTAGCAGGTGTTTTATGGGTTTTTCAGAAAAAATATGTTTTGGGTTTTATCGTTACTGGTATCGCTATGGCACTAGAAATTTATACTAATCATATTCAAATGACTTATTATTTGGGTTTTTGTTTGTTGATTTTAGGAGTTGTAGAACTTATAAACGCCATTAAAGAAAAGGTTTTACCTATTTTTATAAGGCAAGCAGCAGTTATTATAGCTGCCGTTGTTTTAGGAGTTGGTGCAAATGCTTCTAGGCTGATGGCCATGAAAGAATACACCGATTTTAGTACACGAGGAAAATCTGAACTCACAATTAATCCTGATGGAAGCACAAAAGAAGTTGTAAAGGGTTTAAGTAAAGAATATATAACACAATTTAGCTATGCCAAATTAGAAACTTTTAATTTATTTATTCCGCGTTTTATGGGCGGAGGAACCGTTGAAGAATTAGGGCAACAGTCTAATTTATATGAGGTAATTGAAACGAAATTGGGTAAAAAAGGAGCCGATTATTTTACAGAACAAGCGCTTACATATTGGGGAGATCAAACTATTATTGAAGCGCCTGCCTATATAGGTGCCGTTGTTTTCTTTTTATTTTTTTTAGGGATTTTTATTGTGAAAGGACGCCTAAAACAATGGCTCGTTGCCGCAACAGTATTTTCAATCTTATTAAGTTGGGGGCGTAATTTTGAAGGATTAACAAACTTTTTTATAGATTATATTCCGCTGTATAATAAATTTAGAGCAGTTTCTTCGATACAAGTTATTGCAGAGTTGTGCGTGCCTATTTTAGGCGTTTTAGGATTAAAAGAATTTTTCTCTTCTAAAATTACGTCCGAAGAAAAATTCGCATCCTTAAAAAAAACGGTATTGGTTTTCGGAGGGTTGATTCTTTCAGGTTTCTTATTAGCACATAGTTTTTCTACGTTTGAAGGGATCAGAGATGCAACCTATTTAAATATCGAAAAAGAGTATGCTATTAATGGGGTTTTAGATGCGGTTATTGCCGACAGAAAATCGATGTTACTAGTAGATACTTTGCGATCATTAGCCTTAGTATTGTTATCTGCAGGCGTTTTATGGTTTTTCTTAAAAAATAAATTAAAACAACAATTCGCAATTATTGGTTTGTTAATTTTTGTTTTATTCGATTTAATATCAGTGAATAAAAACTATGTTAACGAAACAGATTTTAAGCCAGCAAGACGCGTAGAAAAACCATTTACAGCTACTAATGCCGATAGGTTAATTTTAAAAGATACAACACATTTTAGAGTAGCCAACTTTGCGCAAGATCCTATGCAAGATGGTTCTACTTCTTATTTTCATCAGTCTATTGGAGGTTATCATGCGGCAAAAATGGGGCGTTATCAAGAGTTATTCGATTATCAGATTGCAAAGAATAACATGGAAGTTTTAAACATGTTAAATACCAAATATTTTTTAGTGCCTGATAAAAATGGTGAATTACAAGTACAACAAAATCCGGATATAAATGGTAATGTTTGGTTTGTAGAAAATGTAAAAGTGGTACATTCTGCAAATGAAGAAATGCAAATGTTAGATTCTTTACAAACAAAAACTACAGCGGTTATTGATAAAAGTAGTTTTTTAGAAAATATTGAATTTAATTTTGAACAAGATTCAATGGCGACTATCAATTTATTAAAATGTGATGTTACAGCGTTAACCTATCAATCTAAAACAACAAAAGAGCAGTTTGCTGTTTTTTCAGAAATTTATTATAAAAATGGTTGGAATGCTTATGTTGATGGCAAATTAGCTCCTCATTATAGAGTAAATTATGTTTTACGAGGCATGAAAATTCCTGCGGGAGAACACACAATTGAATTCAAATTTGAACCTAAAGTGATACAAAAAGGAGGTTTAATTTCTTTAGGTTCTTACATACTTTTATTATTAGTTGCTGTGGGCTGGTTTTTATATGATGAAAAAAAGAAGAAAAAACAAGCATGAAAATAGGAATGATTCTAGATGCTGCATTTCCTCCAGATCCTAGAGTAGAAAATGAAGCCGTTTCTTTGGTAAATGCAGGTCATGAAGTTTTTCTTTTTTGTTTAAAATATGCTGATGAGAAAACATCAGAAATTATAAACGGAATTCAAGTAAAAAGATACGCTTCTAATTTACCGGAATTTAAATTATCTGCTTTAGCCTATACAGTTCCTTTTTACACCTTTTTGATGCAGAAAAAAATTCATCAATTTATAAAAGAAACGAAGATTAAAGTGATTCACATTCATGATATTAGAATTGCACAAGCTGTTTTTAACGCGAATAAAAAATATAATTTACCAGTTGTTTTAGATTTGCATGATAATATGCCAGAGGTAATGAAGCTATATCCTCATCTTCAAAAATTCCCTGGAAAGTATATCATATCGCCTAAAAAATGGAAGGAAAAAGAAGAAGAATTTATTTTAAAAGCAGATAAGGTAATATCCGTTTCTCCAGAGTTTTTAGAAACTCTTCAAAATAGACTACCCTCAGAAAAAGATAAATTTGTTCTTGTACCCAATACCATTAGAAAATCATTTTTTGAAGATTTTAAGGTCGATACATCCATCATTGAAAAATATAAAAATAAGTTTGTTGTTTTATATTTAGGAGATACGCATATAAGAAGAGGTTTGCAAACTGCAATTTCATCCGTAGAAAAATTAAAAGATTACATACCGAATTTAAAATTGGTAATTGTAGGAAAAAACACCACAGATATTATTTTAAAAGAACAAGTTAAAGCGTTAAAAATTGAAAGTTTTGTCGATTTTGAAGGATGGCAAAATGTTTCTCTTTTTCAATCTTATATACTTTCTAGTGCTATTTGTATTTCTCCTTTGCATAGAAATTTACAACATGACGTTGCGTATGCAAACAAGATTTTTCAATATATGAGTTTTGGAAAACCTCTATTAGTGAGTGATGCCATCGCTCAAAGAAGATTGGTGGAAAAAACAAATTCAGGTTTGGTACATCAAGAAAAAAATGTGGATGATTTTACAAAACAAGTTTTAAAGCTATATAGGGATCCTTCTTTGAGAGATTGGCTAGGAGAAAACGGAATGAAATTTGTAAGAAATGAATTTTCTTGGGAGCAAACGGCTAAAAAACTACTACATTTATACGATAATTTACAAAATTGAAAGTACTCATCATTACATATTATTGGCCTCCTGCAGGCGGTTCTGGCGTGCAACGTTGGTTAAAGTTTGTTAAATATTTACAAAATTTTGGCATTGAACCTATCGTGTATACGGTTGATGATGCAAGGTACCCAAAAGAAGATGACAGTCTTAGAAAAGAAATACCTGAAGGAATAACGATTTTAAAACAACCTATTTGGGAACCCACCGATTTGTTTTTTTGGAAGAAAAAAAAGCAACAAAAAAAAGATGTTTCTAATAGTACCAATAGTGGAGTTTTATCATTTATTAGAGGTAATTTTTTTGTTCCTGATCCGAAGATTTTTTGGGTACGGCCTTCTGTTAAATTTCTAGAAAATTTTTTAAAAGAAAATAAAGTGGATGTACTTATTAGCTCTGGTCCACCTCATAGTATGCATTTAATTGCGCATCAATTGCAGCAGAAAACGAACGTTAAATGGTTGGCAGATTTTAGAGACCCTTGGTCTAATTTGTATTATAACAAAGAGTTTAAACAATCTCAATTTGCCATCACAAGAAATAAAAAGTTAGAAAGTACTATTTTAAAAAATGCAGATTGTGTCTTAACAGTAAGTAATTCCTTAAAAAACGAATTTGAAAAACAAGCGAAAAGGGTAGAGGTTATTACCAATGGTTTTGACAATGAGGTTTTGGTTTCTAAAGCGATAGCACTAGATAAAAAATTTAGTATTTCTTATATCGGATTGTTGCCAAAACAAAGCAACCCAAAATTATTTTTTAGTGCATTGCAGAAAATATGTATAGAAAATGCTGATTTTAAAAAGGATTTAAAATTAAATTTTATTGGGGATATTTCTGATGAAGTAAAAAATGAAATCCAAATTCATAAATTATCAGAAAATACGGCGTTTTTTGGGTATGTTTCTCATAAAAAAGCAATTGAATATCAACAAAAAGCACAAGTTTTGTTATTGTTAATTCCGAATATTAAAAATGCTCACGGTATTTTAACAGGTAAATTATTTGAATATTTAACAACAAATCGTCCTATATTCGCCATAAGTCCAGACAATAAAGATTTAGAGGAAATTTTAGAGCAAACCAACACAGGTTTTATGCTCGATTATAACAACGAACTAAAAATTAAAGAAGCCATTGAAGCGATGTATCATCGCTATAAAGAAGGTTTTTTAGGGGTAGATTCTAAAAATATAGAAAAATATCATAGAAAACAACTGACCAAAGAGTTGGCCATCATCATTAAAAGTTTACAGACATAATATGGGAATTGTATTAAAGCAATCTTTTAAAAATACAATATTTATTTATTTGGGTTTCGCCTTTGGTGGTATCAATACCTTATTTTTATATACTCGTTTTCTAGAAGATGAATATTATGGTTTGGTTACCTATTTATTGGCAACTTCTAATTTATTAATGCCCTTAATTGCTCTCGGAATTCATCATGCTATCGTGAAGTTTTTCTCTAGTTATTTCACCAAAATAGAGAAAGATAAATTTTTATCCTCTGTATTATTTTTGCCATTATTGATTGCAATTCCCATGGGTTTTTTAGGGACTTTTTTTTACGAAGAAATTAGTGATTATTTGTCAGTAGAAAATCCTATTATAAAAGAGTACACCTTTGTTATTTATTTGGTCGCCTTTACAACGGCTTATTTTGAAGTTTTTTATGCTTGGGCAAAAGTGCAATTTCAAACCGTTTTTGGAAACATCATAAAAGAATTATGGAACAGAGTTGTGGTAATGATTTTACTGTTTGCAGTTTATCTTGAATTTATTACCAAAGCTGAATTTATCTATTATTTAACAGGTGCTTATTTTTTAAGAATGTTAGTCATGATGTTTTATGCTTTCAGTTTATATTTTCCTAAATTTACTTTAGAAAGACCAGAAAATTTTAATGAAATAATCCGTTTTTCTTTCTATATTATTTTAGCAGGCAGTGCCGGAGCAATTATTTTGGATATAGATAAATTTATGATTCCGGGTAAAGAATCTTTAGCAAAGGCAGCTTATTATTCTGTAGCTGTTTTTATTGGTTCTTTTATTGAGGCACCAAGTAGAGCCATGTTAAATATTTTACAACCGTTAACGTCTAAAACTTTAAATGAAGAAAATCATAAAGAAGTTGCAATCTTATACAAGAAGAGTTCTATAAACTTATTATTAATTAGTGGCTTTTTCTTTTTAATCATTAACACCAATGTAAATCAGCTCTTTAGCATGCTTCCTAAAGAATATGCCGGGGGGGCTTTGGTCGTATTAATGATTTCAATTCTTAAATTATACAATGGATTCTTAGGAAATAATGGCGCCATTATTAATAATTCGAAATTCTATAAAATTACATTACCTCTCAGTTTAGGAATGGCTTTTTCAGTTTATTTTCTAAATAAAGTTTTTTATTATGAGTTAGATTTGGGTACAAATGGCTTGGCTTTGGCCTCTTTAATTGTAATTTTAGTTGCAAATACATTCAAATTGTATTTTGTAAAAAGTAAATTTTCGATAACACCATTTACAAATAAATCCTTCTTAATGATTTTAATAGTAGCGGTTTTATACGTATTATTTAATTTTTGGGATTTTCCTATTCAGGATATTTACATGTTTAAATTCCCTGTTCATCCAATAATTAATATTATTTTAAAAAGTATTATAATTACTTTTATATACTTCTTTTTAGTGATAAAATTGAATATTTCAGCTGAAATAACCTTGCTTTATAATAGGTTTACAAGTAGCAATCAATAAAGTCTGTGAGTAAGTGAAACAGCAATGCCATGCAGATTATTCTTGTCTTTTTAAAAAACAATCCCAAAAAGTATACAGCCATAGCCATATAAGAATGCAAAGGGTGAAAATTAATACTACATCTATTTTCGGCAAAAATAGGAGTTGCCAACAAATGGTCTAAATCTATGAGTATGGAGCATAGAAAAATGATATAAACCTTTTTCCATTTTTCTCTAAAAAAGAAATAAGAAAAAAATAAAGGAACTATAAAGTGAAGGGAATAATGAATCGTAAATTTTATCATAAAAAAAGACTTATTGTAAAAATAAGCCTTTTTAATAACAATTGAATATTCTAGCGCTGGGGGATTGTATAGTTATCGTTCAAATTTAAATGATATTTATGTAAATTCTATTTACATATGTTTATAAATTATACCAATTTATATTAGTGTTGTCCGATTAAAATTAGCTAAAGTGTTTTAAAGTATTGATAGTATTGATTTTCAGGAGCTTTTAAAGTAGTACACCTTACTTTTAAAAACGCTTTAGAATTTATGATGTATCGAAAAATTTAAAATCGTAATAATATTGTTTTTCAGTTAGTTAAAATCAAGTCTTTGTTCTTGATTCTAACAGCGAAAGCGGTCTTTTTATCTTTTATCGGACAACAATGAATTTATATGCATAATGCCGTTTAAATAAATTGAATTATTTTTTGGTTCATTGAAATTAAAAAACAATAAGCGCAGCCTTCGTTACGGTCATTTTTCTTCATAAAAAGTAAGCGAAAGAGAAACGATTTATTACGGCATTATAAGTCTAAAATGATATTGGATAGCATATAAATTTTTACCTCAAAATTGAAGCAAAAAATACATGTAGTTACCGAACGCTTACTGTTGATGAGGCTTTTTTGAAGATGATTGTAATACAAAAACAATTTTTAAAAGAAAAATTTAAGATAGTATTATAAAATATCTGCCTTTATTTTTCGCCAAACTTTTATTAAAAAGAAACCAGCGATCACAACGACTATAGAGGCTATAATTGCGTGCTTATAGGCTCTGTATATCCAATACCCAGAAGCAAATAGGCAACCGTATATCAAAATACAACCGATTAACATGGCAACAATACCTGCAGGTACATTCCATTTTTTATGAAGGTCAATAACCTTTAGGTCATCAGTATTTAGTTGTTTTAAGACACGCGACCATCCAGGTCCACCAGGTTGCGTTTTTTTATAAAAATGAACGAGTACCTCTTGATTTTCAGGTTGGGTAATAAAAGTTACCAAAAGCCAGAGAAGAGTGGTACTAAATACAATAATTGGAAGTTTTGCCCAAGCAGGAAAAAAACCTTGTTCACTAAAAAAAAGTTGAGTAATAGTTTCCGAAGAAAAAATTAAAGAAATGACTCCAGACACAATCATGGCAGAAATTTCACTCCAGGCATTTATCCGCCACCAAAACCATCTTAAAATAAAAATAAGTCCGGTACCGGCGCCAAACATAATGATAATATCAAAAAGTTGTTTTGCATTTTGAAGATATAGGGCAAATAATGCACTAAAAAGCATTAAGACAATTGTAGAAATTCTACCAACCAAAACCAATTCTTTTTCAGAAGCCTCTTTTTTTATATGCTGTTTGTAAAAATCATTAACGATGTAAGAAGATCCCCAATTTAAATGTGTAGAAATGGTAGACATATAAGCCGCTATTAAAGAGGCTAAAACCAAGCCTAATAAACCACTTGGTAATTTAGTTAACATGGCAGAATATGCTAAATCATTCCCTAATTTATCTTGTGTAATATTCGGGAAAGCTTCTTGAATACTGGCAATATCTGGAAATATAATTAAAGATGCTAATGCGACCAATATCCATGGCCAAGGTCTTAGGGCATAGTGCATAATATTAAAGAAAAAAGTAGCGCCAATAGCATGATTTTCATCTTTTGCGGCCAACATTCGTTGAGCAATATAACCGCCGCCACCAGGTTCTGCTCCAGGATACCAAGAACTCCACCATTGTACCGTTAACGGTATAATTAATAGCGTTATAAGAGCTTCTGTGTCATTAAAGTCTGGTAAAATTGATAGTTTATCAGCAACGTTTTTATGCGCAATTAAAGCTTCTATACCACCAATTTGTGGCAAGTTTACCAAATAATAAGCCGCTCCAATAGAACCCGCCATTGCTGTAAAAAATAAAATAAAATCTGTATAAACAACCCCTTTAAAGCCTCCTAATGCGCTAAAAATTACGGTAACCGTACCGGCATAAACGATGGTTTCCCAGGGTTCAAGTCCTAGCATGATACTCCCAATTTTTATAGCTGCTAAAGTTACACCAGCCATGGCAAAAACATTAAAAAGGAACCCTAAATATAAAGCTCTAAAGCCTCTTAAAAATCGTGCAGGTTTTCCGCCATAACGAAGTTCATAAAATTCGATATCAGTTTTTACATTCGATTTTCGCCAAAGTTTTGCATATACAAAAACAGTTAATAAACCGGTGATTAAAAAAGCCCACCACATCCAGTTTGCAGAGACCCCATCTTTACGCACAATATCGGTTACAAAGTTGGGCGTGTCTGTAGAAAATGTAGTCGCTACCATCGATACACCTAACAACCACCAAGGCATATTTCTACCCGAAAGAAAATATTCAGTAGAATCTTTTCCGGATGTTTTCGAGACATAAATTCCGATAAATAAAGTGATTAAAAAAAAGGAGATGATTAAAACATAATCTAAAGTACTTAAAACGATCATGAAATTTTATGGTTATGGGTTAGGATGATGGCAATATAGAAATTTAATGCTTACCAATTTAATGTATTTGGATAGTGTTTTCTAAGATATTCTTTAATGAGGATGATATCTTCTTTTGCGGTTAAATCGGGTACATGTTCAGAAATCGGAATTCCTAAAAATGCTTGTGCATTATCTTTTACACAATTTAAAATAGCCGTAGGCAACTCTTTTTCATTTCTTTTTGCATGTATTGGGCAATTTTTTAAATAGGGATACATCAGGCTGCCATCAAATTTAAAAATATTCATACTCACTCTAATTTTTCCTAAATTGTCCTTATAATTATCTGCAAATTCAATAGCTGGTTTTTCAATGATGTTTTTTAAATAATTTTTATCATTGAGACTGATGATTGCAAAACGAAAAATTTTTTCAAGTGAAAATTTTAAAGCATCTCGATCATAACAGATAAATGCATTTAAATGATTGGTTTCTCTTAACGCTCTTAAAGAGGCTTCCGAATACAAATTATCACTATTACAAACTGTATATTGTTGAGAGTTTAATTCAGGAAATTGTTCCACTGCCTGAAAAACAGCGTCTGCAGTGCCCAAAGGTTTTACCCTATCTTTAGGAATGTATTGAATAGGAAAGGAAATGTTAAGACCTTTAAAATGATTGTTGGTAGATTTTTGTCCATAATATTCTTTGAACAACCCTCCTTTTTCATTAATCACAATGTAGATGTTTTGGTAACCTGCCTTTTTTGCGTTGTATAAAAGATAATCCATTAAAGGTCGGTTTTCTTTACCCACACTAATTAAGCTCTTACTTCTATCATTTGCTTGGCTATTTTGTTCATCACTAATATGATCTGATTGCAAGGATTTTTTCATCCTAGAAGAGAGTCCGCCAGCTAAAATAATTAGATTTTTATGCATTTTATAGTTCATAATTATTCGGTTACAAATACCCTTGCGCCTGTATCTATAGCAACGGTATATGCATCTATTGCACCTGCGGCTAAAATAGCGTTTATAATTTTTTTCTCCTTGTTTTTAAGTGATAAAACGGCAATACTTCCACCACCACCTGAACCTACAATTTTTGCACCTAAAGCACCTGCATCTAGCGCGGCATCGATCATGGCATCAATTTTAGGGACCGTAATTTTTAAAAGGTTTTTTAAATAATGATGATGTTGGTTCATTAAATGACCAATGGTAACCATATCCAAAGTTTCTTTTCTGAACTCAACCAAGGCTTTTTGGGTTACATCAAAATTACCAATAGCAGCTTCTAAATAAGGTCTTAAATCATCAGAAACACAATTTAAATATAGTTGTAAATTTTCAATATTAGCTTCTTCAATTTTAAAATTAGGAATTTTTTTCTTTACTTCATGGATAGCTTTCCAAGAATTGGTTTTTAACTTTTTTAACAAGCTGATGGTTTCTTTAGGAACTCCAGATGCAGCCATAATAAGCCCCGATAAAGGAGCTTTTAAAACTTCATAAGAAAAATAGTCGCCGGTTTCTAAATAAATAATATTCCCCAACCCGATGCTGTATTGATCCATTTTTCCTCCGGGTGCATTAAACGCGGTAACTTCTGCTTCAAAAGCAAGTTGAGAAATAGTTTCAGCGGTTAGTAGGGTTTGTGGTCCGAAGGCTTTTATTAAAAATTGAACCCAAGCAACGACCAAGGCAGAGGAGCTAGAGGTACCTGAATTAATAGGAATGGTTCCTGTAATGTGAATGTCAAAGCCACAATTTGGAATGCAATTTAATTTTTTTAAAACTTTTAAAGCCGCAATAAAATGATCTCCTTTTTTTAAAGTTGCCTCCACATCATTTAAAGGAATCGTTCTTTTTTGATGAATATCTGGTAGATCAATTTGAAAGAAATTGGTATTATTTTCTATTGCTTTTAAGGTGATATGTTGATTGATGGCGCAAGCAATAATAGGCAATCCTAAATAGTCTTGATGATCGCCAAACAAGCAGGTTCTTCCTGGTGCAATGGATGTAATTTCTCTCAAATTTTATTTCTTTTTTTCTACAAATTCATCCGGTGCAAAGTAGATTCCTTTGGCAGTCCATCTTTTCTGTAGGTTTCTTAGAGCGCCTTTAAAAGAACTAAAGTTCTTATGTTCTTTTTCTGTCCAACCAACTTCTGCATAAGCGGCAATTCTTGGAAAAACTTTGTAATGCATTTCTCCGTTTGTAGGAATCCATTCTCCCCACATTTGACAGCCCAAACCAATCACTTTGTCATGATATTTTTCATCTAATTTTTCAGGAATAGGGTCAAAAGAATATGCTTTTGATAAGGGTAAATTTTTATATCGATAATCCAAATAGGTAAAATTATGAAGAGAATTTACAATTTCATAACCATTACTAGCAGCGGTGGTTGCCAACTGTACATCTCCTTTCCAAAAATGAATAATACTTTCTTGTGCTAATTTTTGAGTAGTTTTTGTGTCTTTTTGATCTTGGTATGCATGCAGATTGTGCCCCATAATTTCATTCCAACCCATCATTCTTCTTCCCTTGCTTTGTAAATATTTAGAGATTTTGTTGGTAAAATAAACTTGTAAATCAGCAGGTGTTTTTAATTGTTTCTCCTTCATGTATGCATTCACAGAAGGTGACGATTTCCACTGATTATACTTTACTTCATCACCACCAATATGAATTATTTTTGATGGGAAAAGTGCCATTACTTCCTCTAAAACATCCGTTAAAAATGTATAAACTCTAGGGTCGGTTACATCATAGACATCTTTACCAACACCAAATTTAATAGGGACTTCTATTTCTTTTTTTGAGGTTCCTAACCAAGGATAAGAAGCAATTGCAGCAGTAGAATGACCAGGCATTTCTATTTCAGGAACCACGGTGATATGTCTTTCTTTGGCATAGGCTATGATCTCTTTAATTTGCTCTTGTGTATAAAAACCTTCATGAGGTTCTGCAGACTGTATAGGACTGTCCCATTGCAAAGGACCAATTTGTGTACTTTTTCTTTTAGAACCAATTTCGGTTAGTTTAGGATATTTTTTGATTTCAATACGCCAACCTTGATCATCAACCAAATGCCAATGAAAAATATTCATTTTTAAAAATGCCATTTCATCTAACAACATTTTAACCTGTTCCATTCCTTTAAAGTATCTTGCCTCATCTAACATAAAAGATCTCCATTTAAATCTAGGAGCATCTTTAATCTTTATTTCTTTTATCTCGATATATTTTTCGTATTTTGAATAATAAGAACTAAACGAACAAATTTGTTTTAAGGTTTGTATTGCATAGAACCAACCCGCATCATTTTTAGCACAAATTATAATATTATCTTTAGAAACGCTTAGTTCATAACCTTCATCAGACAGGCTTTCATCCGCTTGAAAAGCGATAAAATTCTTTTTTAAACCTTGATAATTGGTCGTTTTTAAAGTTATATCAAAATCCTTTTTAAAATACGCTGTTAATTTCTGGGCACTATTTTCGCTTTCGTTATCAAAAATAATCTGCGTTTCTGAGCTAATTTTCAAGGCATTATATCCTGTAGTTATTTCTTGAGGACGAGGAGTAATATAGATTCCTTGAGATTTGATGGTCTGAGAGTTTAAAATAAATAACGAACTAATAAATAGGAGAAACTTGACTTTCATTTTTCATGAGAATTTATATTCTTTAAAAATAAGCTTTTTTATCATTTCATTTTTAAAAATGACAAATGATATTTTATTCCAAAGTTTACAAACACACTACTTAAATTTCCTCCCATAGCCTTTACATAACCACCGGAAGTTCTAAAACTTACCTTTTTATTTAGTTTATAGTTGAGGCCAGTACTTGGTTTTATAATAAAACCTTGCCCTGTACTAATGCCGCCACCTCCAGCAGCACCGCCTAATATTTGTGCAAAAAGTGAGAATTTACCATTTAATAAAGCATTTGACCTAGTGCCCAAACCAACAATACCTTCTGCATACGCACCTGCACCTCCAAAATTAGCAAATGAAGTTTGACCTGCTAAAAAAACATTTTTATTTAAATCTAAATTAATCTGAAGTGATATCTGATGCATATCTTCTGAAGGATTTGCATCTCGTTTTGCTTTTACATAGATATCGTGTTTTGTAATAACCTCTAAACCTTTAAATTTACCGGATTTAAAACTTTTTTCTTTTGAAATGATGCCGTTTCTCTCTACATAATATTTTAAACCAACACCAAAGGAAGAAGTGTAAAAAGTGGCATCTGGTGACATGACAAAACCTTTGTTAATAGAAAGGTAAATGTCATTAAATATTCTCTGCTCTATAGAAATGTCAGGATAAATTAAAAAACCACCCTTAGATTCTACACCGCCGCCGCCGCCTGCACCTGCTCCAAATTTGGCAAGAAGATTTGTTCGATTGTTGTTGAAAGCAAAGTGATAGCCACCGCCTAAAAACACATCCATATACCCTGCTCTTATCCCATCATAAGCGCCATCAACTTTAATGAAAGTAAACCAGTTTTTAGAAAAATAACTAGCGAATTCAAAACCAGCCAATCGAATGGTTGCTCTGCCTAAGCGTTGTACATTCTTATTTGTTTCATCACCTTGTACCTTTAAATTGTTAAAATGAAGCATGAGTGATGTTCTTTTTGAATTGATATTCCAACCAGACTTTTTTAAAGCAGCTAAATCATATTCGTTTTCTGAAACACCATAATCAGCATAATCGTAATTTAATGGAATTTCTAATCCTACATTTATTTGATGTCCTTTTATGAGGCCACCGTCAAAAAAATCAACATAACTCCAACCAGAATTTAAAGAGAAATTTTTAAAATCGTATCCTAGATTAAAATGAGGCAGTATAAAAGCACCACCGCCATCTGGAGCCGCTGCGCCACCTCCGCCGCCAAAATGGAAACCTGTATCGATATAGAAATCTTTACCAAAATATTTCTTAATTCCGGCATTTACACCCAAAGTGAAAAATCCTCCTCTGATGCCGCTTATAGATCCATAAATACCCAAACCAGCATAAGACCAATTGTTCAACATAAGGTTGTAATGAATTCCACTAAAACCCATATTTTTTTCATTGAAATCTGGCATTTCAATCGATAGAAAATCTGTTTTTGCAAATGCTTTTTGAATTTTCTTTTCAGGAACTTGGTTGTTTTGAGCGTTTAATATTTGGACTGAAAATAGTATAGCGAGTAAAAATAAATTTTTTTTCATAGGATGAAATTATCTTTTTTTGATAGAAATTATGACAGTTTTGGAAGTAGGAGTATTGCTAATAGTAGCTGTGCTTTTTAAAGGCACCAGCACATTTGCTTCCGGAAAATAAGTTGCAGTGCATTGCGCTGGAATGTTATAAGGAATTGCTAAAAAACCACGAGCTTCTCTTTTTTCTCCGTTAAAATGGCTCGTTAAATCAACCAAATCTAGTTTTTCTATAGCTAGTTTTTTCATGTCTTCAGCATTCATAAAAATAACTCTGCGTTCGTTTAGAACTCCTCTATAACGATCATTTAAACCATAAATAGTAGTGTTATATTGATCGTGTGTTCTTATTGTCATCATTATAAATTGATGTTCTGTTAGTACAATTTCTGAGGGTTTATTGATGCTAAAATTGGCTCGACCAGTGGCAGTATCGTCAAAATTATTGTCTCTTGTTTTGTTGGGTAAATAAAAGCCTCCTTTAATTCTTACTCTTTTATTATACTCTTCAAAACCATCAATAGTCGCTTCGATTTTATCCCGAATAAAGTCATAATTAGAAATTAATTCGCTCCAATCTGTAGATGAATTTTTTAAAGTAGCCTTTGCCAAACCAGCAACGATGGCAGCTTCACTTAACACATCTTCAGAGCAAGGTTTTAAATGTCCTTGAGATTTATGAACAACTCCCATAGAGTTTTCTACGGAAACAAATTGCTCACCAGTTTTTTGAATATCTTTTTCAGATCTGCCTAAACAAGGTAATATTAATGCTTTTTTACCATGAATTACATGACTTCGGTTGAGTTTTGTAGAAACGTGAACCGTTAAATTGCAGTTTTTTAAAGCCGTTGCGGTAAATTCTGTATCCGGGGTTGCTGAAACAAAATTACCACCCATTCCAAAAAACACTTTTGCCTTTTTTGTATGCATGGCTTCAATAGCATTTACCACATCAAATCCATGTTTTCTTGGTGCTTTAAAATTAAAATTAGTCTCTAATGTATCTAAAAAAGTATCGGGCATTTTTTCCCAGATACCCATCGTTCTATCTCCTTGCACATTAGAATGCCCGCGAACAGGGCAGGTGCCAGCTCCTTGTTTACCAATACTACCTTTTAATAGTAAAATATTTACAATTTCTCTGATATTATCAACCGCATTTTTATGCTGGGTAATGCCCATTGCCCAACAAATAATTATTTTTTTATGGTTGATAATTAAATCTGCGGCTTCTTTTATTTTTTCAAAAGGGATACCTGTTTGAGGTAATAAAGAATCGATTGAGTAGGTTTCTAAATCGTCTAATAAAGCATCAATACCCTGGGTTTTTTTTGTGATAAAATCATAATCAAAAACAGAATAAGGAACGTTTTCTTCTTGCTTTAGCATCAATTTTAAAATTATTTTCAGCAAAGCCACGTCACCATTTATTTTTACTTGTAAAAACAAATCGGTTAAATCTTGACCAGAACCGATCCATTTTAAAGGATTCTGTGGGTCTTTGTAATTCATTAAACCCACTTCAGGGAGTGGATTTATCGTCATAATTTTACTTCCTTTTTTCTTGGCTTCACTTAAAGCCGTTAACATTCTTGGATGATTTGTGCCTGGGTTTTGACCGATAACAATAATCAAATCCGTATGGTTAAAATCATCTAAAGTTACTGATCCTTTGCCAATTCCTAAAGTTTCTGAAAGGGCTGCGCCACTAGATTCATGACACATATTAGAACAATCTGGTAAATTATTGGTGCCAAATTGACGTACAAATAATTGATATAAAAAAGCAGCTTCATTGCTGGTTCTGCCCGAAGTATAAAAAATAGCTTCATCAGGAGATTTCAAAGTGTTTAACTCGTCTGCTATTAGTTGAAATGCATCTTGCCAAGAAATTTCTTTGTAATGCGTTGCACCTTCGGGTAAATATACAGGTTGTGTAATTCTTCCTTTTTTACCGATTTCATAATCAGATAGTTTGGCTAATTCTTGTACTGAATACGTAGCGAAAAATGGGGCTGAAATTCTGTTTTTGGTCGCTTCTTCCGCAACAGCTTTTGCACCATTTTCGCAATATTCTGCTAAAAAAGCACGTTTTTCGTCAGGATCTGGCCATGCACATCCAGGGCAGTCAAAACCATCTTTTTGATTTAGGTTTTTTAACAAACCAATTCCTTTAACGATGCCAACTTCGTTTTTAATATGGTTTAAAGCAGAGGCAATTGCTTTCGGTCCAACAGACGAAGTAGGAATTTTTTGAAGTTTAATTCCTGTTAATTTTTCTGGAGGTTGTGCTGTAGTTTTTTTAGTCATTTTCGGCAATATTTATAACATTTGGATTGGCATAAATGGTCATTTTTTGATTTCTAGTAAAACCAATTAAGCAAATTCCGAATTCTTTAGCAAAATCTACTGCCAATGAAGAGCACGCAGAAATAGCAACAATAACCCTAATTTTTGCAATAAAAGCTTTGGTAACAATTTCATAAGAAACTCTGCCACTCACTAACAAATAATGGGCATTTTTTAACTCATTTTTTTGAAGTAAATCTCCCACCGTTTTATCTACAGCATTATGTCTGCCTAAATCTTCTTTAAGCGTTAATAACTCCTCGGCCTTATTAAAAATAGCTGCGGCATGGCTTCCTCCAGTTTTTTTAAAAGTTTCTTGAAAACGACTCATTACGGTGTACATCTGATGCAGGTTTTTTGAAGAAATACTGTTGTGGTTTTGTAGCTTTTTTCCATAAACTTTTAAATCTTGTAATTTTGTTTTACCACAAATACCACAAGAAGATACCGATAGTAGCGTTCGTTTGTTTAAGTACCCTTTTCTTAAATCTTCTTTTTTAATAACTACATTTATAATGCTTGGTATTGTAAATGATTCTTTTGCTATAGTATATGCTAGATTTTCGTTTTTTTTATAAATGTCCTCTGCATATAACAAACCTCTAATTAATTCAAAATCATCATTAGGGGTTCTCATCACAACCGTATAAGGTTCGTCGTTAATATTTATTTGAAGAGGTGCTTCTATGACCAGATAATCATCAATTTTAGCATGATTTTTTAAGGATACTTTTACACCTTGATAACTAGCTGTTTGCATACACTCTAAAAGTTATTTTTCTTTACAAAGCTAAGCAAAAACTAATGGGATAAAAAAAGTCTTGAGATAAATCTAGTGCTAAAATTTAGGATCTTCATCGGCGATAAATAAAATACATAAATATCTAGAAAGGTTTTCACATATTTTGCTTTCACAGAATTGAACCTACAATATCAAAAGGTTTTAATCTTTATTTATGCTTGTTACAAAGAATGATAAGCGGCTTCTTGTTTTGATCGGTCGTTAAAAAAATATATAATTCTCCACCATCTTTTATTTTAGTTTCTTTTCTAAATTGAGCAACTGTTTTAGGGAAATTTCTTGTCGTAATATTTGCTTTTTTTTCTGGTAAAAGTTTTAGAAGTTTTTTCTTATCGTAGGGAATCGTATTTTTAATCTCAAAGGTTCTACCTGGAAATTGAATTAGTTTATCTGAAGTATATAAATGCGCATGTTCTTGTAATTTATAAATATTTAATTTTTTTGAAATTTGATGAAATCCTCCTGACTTTAAGATTGCGCTATTGGGTTCATATAAATAGGTGAGTGGTTTTGAGTATGCTGAGGTTACTTCCTCTAAATAATCGAAATCAAAAGTTTCTAACGTTTCTTTTTTGTAATTAACTGTTTTTATTTTAATCGCACTATTATAGTCTTTTTCTAATAAAAAGAGGAGTTCTTTAACATCATTATGTATTGCCACGATATGTACCTCTTTTACATTTTTTAGGTCTTTTATAGTATTGCTGATGTCTAAAATTGGCGAAACTTTTATTAGGATGTGTGTTGCTTTGGAAAAGAAAAAATTAAGTTTTGGTGGAATATAAGGTTGGCAATCTTTTAATAAAAAAACTTTTCCTTTTACATCATGTCGTCGTGAAGGATCTATATAAATACAATCAAAAGCTTGGCTAGATTCTTTTAAAAAATCGAAGCCATTTCCTGAAAAAACTTCAATATTGTTGGTTTTTAATTGTTGGTAGTTATAGTGTACAATGTTTGATAAATCTTCATTTATTTCACAGTGAACTACTTTTTTAAACTTTTTAGAAAAGTAGTAACAATCTACACCAAACCCACCGGTGATATCAATAATTGTATCCCCTGAAATGATTTTTGATTTGTAGTTTGCTGTTATTTCTGAGGAAGTTTGTTCGATACTAATTTTTGGAGGATAATACATCTTTTTGGCAGAAAACCAAGTAGATAGTTTCTTTTCAGATTTTTGTTTTGCTACTATTTGATTGGCTAATTCTTGCACAGAAATTGTAGGAAAAGGACTTCCTTTTAAAATTAGTTTGGTAATGTCTATTTTTAAATTATCGGCAATGAATTGTTGTACATCATCATTTAAAATATCAAAATTCAAAAGGAGTTATATGTTTTTAGTTAAAGATTTTACGATTTTATTATCGGCTAAAAATTCTTTTAAAATTACTTTTAAAGCCGTGTATATCGGTACAGCAGTCATCATTCCGATTACACCAAAAAGCAAGCCACCAATAATAATGATTAAAAATATTTCTAACGGCTGAGATTTTGTGGTTTTCGAAAAAATAATTGGTTGACTTATAAAATTATCAACGATTTGTGCCAAACTATAAAAGAACAAAATCCATAGAGAAGTTGGTAAAATTTCTGACTGAAAGTTTAAGCCAATATTACTAATCATCGATAAACAAAACACGAGTATAGCGCCAATAATCGGACCTACATAAGGTATTAAATTTAGCAATGCACATAAAAATGCAATGACCACTGCATTAGAAATATCAAAACTCAATAAAATTATAGTGTATAACACAAACAAAATAGAGATTTGTAAAATTAAACCTAAAAAGTATTGAGACAGCAACGTATTAATGATTTCTAAAGAATGAGAAAAACGACTTTCCGTGTTATCAGGAATTAAAGTTAACACCGCTTGTTTTAAGATTCCGCTGTCTTTCATCATAAAAAAAGAAATAAATAGCACTGAAAATACTCCGATACTTAAGTAGCCTAATGCAGCTATTATCGAGTTGAATAAATTTGGTATAGTTTCAAAAGGAGAAGCAAAATTGATGTTTTCCACCTCTTTTAAAACATCGATTCCTTTGGATGAAAAATAATGGATTGCCTGCTTAAAAATTTCTTGAATGTTTGCTTGTAGTACATCGACTTCTAAAAGTGATAAATTTCGTCCTTGTTCTACAACCAACGGAATAAATAAAACAACCAAACCGGTTAACAAGCTTAACATGAAGAGCATCGTAGTTACTACTGCTAGGCTATTTGGGAATTTTAATTTATTTCTTAAAAAGAGAATGAATGGACGCCCAATTAAAGATAAAATAGCGGCAATGATGATATATACAATTACAGATTGAACTTTATATAAAAAAAATAAGAGTAAGAGCACCCCAATAATAATGGCAATTGCTCTTAAAATTCCGTTTGCAATTATTTTTGAATTCATTAATTATATCCTTTAACTTCACCCATACTTAATGTTCCTCCGCTTTCAAAAGTATGATTTGTTGGCAATAATGTACCACTTTCTGTAGTAATCCAATCTTCCCAAGTAGCAGAAACCCCCTTCATTTTCATGCTAGGTACATACATTTTCCAGCTTTTAGGGACAAAGGCTGAATCTAATTCCCAAAGGTAAGAATCGCCAGGAGTTGATCCTCCGCTCATATATTTTACATGTAAAGCATCTTTACCATCCACTTTTTGAAGGGTTCTAATTACATCTTTGTCAAATAATTTATGCGGTGCCACTAGCCAAAAACTATCGTTGTTAAAAATATCCCAAGCTCTTTTTACAATTTTTTCATCGGTAATTTCTTGCTTTTCGCCATCAAAAAAAACGGTACTTTTATCAATATCTTTCGTATGTAAATTCACCCGAAAAGATTCCCAAGAAACAGCTGCAATATGCTTTTTTTTATCCCATTTAAAAGATCTTCTGCCGCCAAAACTCCACTCTAAAAAAGTGGTATTTTGATAGGCTTCATGATTAATTGCTTTTAAAATTTTATGGGCTAATGCATTTGCATTCGGATTGTAGGCTTTAACAGTACCCATTGGTATTTGCATGCCAAATAACGAAAGGGTGTGTGTTGTGGGTAATTTAATACCAGATTCTGTGTTTTTCCAGTCGCTCCAAGTGGCAGAAACGCCTCCAATAGGAATAATGCTGGTCCACATTTTGTAAGAAGTGGGTATATAGTTCTCATCTAAAATCCATAAATAAGAATCACCAGGAGTAGAGCCTCCGGAGGTATAGGTGACTAATAAAGCCTCTTTGCCATCATGATTTACAATGCTTCTTTCTGTACCAGCGTCAAATATTTTATAAGGAGCTACCAACCAAAAGGAATCATTATTAAAATAATCATGAGCTTTTTTTAGAATTTCAGGATTCTCTACTTTTTCATTTTTTACAAAAACTTCAGATTTATTTAGTTGTTTGGTGTTTAAAATCACTTTATTTTCACCCCAAGAAACTTCTACACTATTTTTTTCTTTATGCCATTTGTAAAAATTAGTACCTCTGAAACTCCATTCTATGACTTCCGTATTTTCAAAGGCTTCATGGTTTATGGCATTCAGCATTTTTATTGCCAAAGCATCGGCTTCTTTCCCTTTCTTACCTTCTGGTAAAGCTTCATTTTTCACGAAATAAAAAACAGTCCCCGATACGATTAATGATAAAACAAGGATTCCTAAAAGTTTAAAAAATTTCTTCATCTTGAATTTTAAAAATTAAAAAACAAATTTATTACTTTTTATAGGAACTTATTTATTTTGAGAGGAATAATGTAAAAGCAGGGTTTTAATCGAAAAGAATTCCTCGATGCTCTGCGTCGGGGTTTCCGTTGAAATTGTCATTCCCGTGAAAACGGGAATCTAAATAATAGAATTTTGCTTTTTGACTTTTTTAGGTCAAAATGAAACGAGGGGAAGACCTCTATGGCTCTGCCTCTCGAGGATAGTTCGTTTCAAGAAATTCTTTATTTTGATGTTTTATAACGATATTATAAATTCGAAATTTCGGTAAAAATGCGTTTAAATTTTTCAGGTAGTTCTTTTACAATAACGGTGTTTTCTTTCGTTATTGGATGTAAAAATGAAATTTTATATGCATGTAAATACAAGCCCTTTCCTTTTAATATTTTATTTTCCAAAAAATAGTGTTGGTCTCCTAAAATAGGATTTCCTAGTGCGCATAAATGTTTTCTTAATTGATGTTTTCTTCCGGTTTTGGGAGCTAATTTTACCAAATTTAAAAACCCAAAACGTTCTGATTTTACAATTTGTAAAACTTTATAAGTTGTAAAAGCTTCCTTTTGATCGATAGGAAAACGGATTTCTCCGCGAGTTGGCATTGCTCCAATGGTAATGGAACAATACGTTTTTTGAATTTCCTTATTTTGAAATAATTTTCCCAATTCTTGAATTGCGGAACTTGTTTTTCCGATTAATAATACTCCAGAAGTAGGATAATCTAATCTGTGAATAGGTTGCGGGTTTACCGCATCAGGCAAGTTGCTTTTTGCAAGGTTTTGGGGCAATGCATTTGTGATCGTAACGAACTTATTTCCGCTCACTAAAATGCCTGGAGGTTTATAAATAGCGGCTAAATATTTATCTTCAAACAGCACTTCTAGCTTCAATTTTAATCTCTTAAAACTTGTTGGTTGTTCTGATTGATACAATTCAATTTTTTCTCCACCAGCAATGTATTTGGATGTTGTAGCTACGACTCCGTCAATACAAACGAGCTCTTTTTTTATGGCTTTTTTAATTGCAGATTTGGTAGAAACCGAATTAAAAATGCCAACGCCATATTCCTGAAATCGAATTGGTGTCTTTTGTTTTGATGCGACATGTACTTCAATGATTTTCATGGTAAGGGTAAAAAATAATTCCCACCAAAGTGGGAATTAGCATTTTTTTAATGATCTTTTTTATAACCCTTTGGTCTTTTAGAACGAATCGGTGCTTTTGGTTCTGGTTGTAATTTAAATTCGTTTCCTGCTAAGAGTCTTAACGCTTCTTCAACTGCTTTTTCTAATTGCGGATCTTTACCTTGTAAAACTTCTTTTGGGGTTTGATGCACTTCAATATCTGGCGCAACACCTTCGCCTTCAACCGCCCAATTTCCATCAACATCATAAAATCCGCCTCTTGGCGCAACCATTCTACCTCCATCAATAAAACGAGGTGTATCCCAGGTTCCAACTAGTCCACCCCAAGTTCTTGTGCCTACTAAAGGTCCTAAATTTTTCTCTTTAAACATATATGGAAGCAAATCTCCTCCAGAACCTGCTCTTTCATTAATAATCATCACTTTTGGACCCCAGATTCCTGCCATTGGTGTGGTCCAAGGTCTTCTACTTTCACTTTTACTATTAAAATAACCAACCACTTCTCGAGACATAATATCGATCATATAATCAGCAGCAGAGCCACCTCCATTATTTCTTTCATCAATAATAACTCCTTTTTTGTCTTGTTGAGAAAAATAATACCGATTGAAGGATGTAAAACCAGGTTGGCTAGTATTTGGTACATATACATACGCCAATTTTCCATTAGAAAGGGCGTCAACTTTTCTTCTATTTCCTTCAACCCAGTCAATAGATCTTAACCCTCTTTCGCTAGCTACTGGTTTTATTAAAACTGTTTTTGCATTTTTTTCTGAAGGGATATCATTCACTTTTATATAGATTTCTCTTCCCGCAGTTTGTTCTAATAGCTGATAAGGATTCATTGCGGATGTTAGAGAAACGCCGTTAATTGCCAATAAATAATCACCTTCATGCACGTTGATGCCTGGCAAACCTAAAGGAGCTGTAATAGAAGGATTCCAGCGCTCTCCAGAGTATATTTTTTTAAATCGATAAAAGCCCTTGTTTTTTTCTAAATCAGCACCTAATAAACCAACAGGAACTCTATCGACGTTGGGTAAATCTCCGCCAGAAACATACGAATGACCAATCGCAACTTCACCACTCATCATATCGACAACATAATTTAAATCTGTTCTGTGTTTTACATCATTGATCCAAGGCGAATACCATTTATAAACGTCATCCCAAGGGGCACCATGAACATTATCAACATATAGAAAATCTCTCATATAACGCCAACCCTCTTTAAAAATTTGATGCGCTTCAGCTTTCGGATCTACTTTTATTTTCATGTTCGTTTTTAGCGTCTCTTTTCCCGCTTTTGCTGCTTTACTGCTTTCTAAGCTCCATTTTCCATTTTTAAAAAGTAAAACGGAATTTCTATCGTTAGACGCAGTCATGGTAGAAACACCTGTAGCGAAAACTGTTGGTTTTTCTTTGAGTACATCATAATTATGAACTGTAAGTCCTGTAGCGTTTGGAATGGCTTCCGCAATAAATACCTTATTTTCTAGTCCTTTTAATAAGGCTACATAATTTCTTGCTGGTAATTTTAAGACCACTGCTCGGTCAAATAATCCTTTTTCATCAATAATTGTTTTGCTTTCTTTTGGCGTTTTCTTAGCTGATTTTTCATCTTCTTTAGTATTTTTCTTATCATCTTTAACCACTTCTTTTTTGGCAGATTCTTCATCTGTTTTAGGTAAAACAGGCGCTTGGTCTTTAGCGCTTAAAACAACACAATAAAGAGATCTTGTGACACTTGGATCATAAGAACTCATATCTAACCACCCCGTTTGTAGGCCATAATCTGTGCTTGCTAATGTGTAAATATATTTACCAGACGCATCCCAAACAGGTGAAATGGCATCTGCGATTGGGTCTGTAATTTGTACGATCTTTTTTGTACTTATTTGATAGGCAAAAATAGATTTAAAGTTGTTGTTATTTTGTTTTGCATAGGCAATCCAATCACTATCTGGAGACCATTTAGGGTTCATAGTTCTGTTGGGGTGTGCATAACCATCAGCATCTACTTTGGTGATTTTTTTGGTTTCTAAATTCACAATCCAAATTACAAAATTAGTGTCTGTATAGGCAAGATGTTTGCCATCTGGAGACCAATCTGGCTGGAAATAAAAAGTTGGGTTTGGTAGTTTTATAGAGGTTGGATTTGCGCCATCTTGATCTGCAATGACCATTTGATATTCGCCGCTTTTATCAGAAAACCATGCCACTTTATCACCTTTTGGCGACCAAATAGGAGAACGATCTGCAATGCCAGAAGAGTTCGTTAAGTTTCTCCATGTTCCGTTTTCTTTGGGTACAGTAAAGATTTCACCTCTGTGTTCAAAAATGGCTCTTTTTCCTTTTGGTGATACATTCGGATTTGTTAGATCTCTGCCGCTAACATCCATCCATCTTGTTCTAGAGTAATTTAAATCACCTTTTACATTGATGACAATTTGATTGGTTTCCTTCGTTTCTGGGTTTAATCTATGAAGAAATCCTGCCTGCTCATACACAATTCCGTTTGAATTGGCATCCATATTTTTAACATCGAATTTTTTATGAAAGGTAATTTGTTGTTCTTCTTTGGTCGCTATATTGTAAGACCAAATGTTGGCAGTATAATCTCTTTCAGAAATGTAATATACATCACCTTTATACCAAACAGGGCTTACATGTCTTTCTCCATCTTTTTGTGGTGTTTTTATCAATTCTTTCGTTTCTAAATCTACAATCCATATGGGCATCGCTTGTCCGCCTCTGTAATTTCTCCACTCGGCATCCCAACTTGTAATTGGCGTGTAGGCAATATATGCATTGTCTTCAGAAATTTCTCCATAAGCCGCTCTCGGAATATCAAATGCTTCGGGCATTCCGCCTTGGGTAGAAATCGTATAAAATTTACTAGTTTGTGTAGGTTTAGATGCTCTATCTGAACGGAATAAAATTTTCCCATCGGGCGTCCAACTTTGTACCTCATCTCTTGATGGATGGTAGGTTAATCTTTTGGGTTCGCCGCCATTTACAGAGACTAAAAAGACATCTATATTGCCATCATATTGCGCTGTAAAAGCAATCCATTTGCCGTCTTGAGAGAATTGGGGAGCTGTTTCATAGCCGTCATCACTAGTTAAGCGAATCGCATTTCCGCCCTCTAAAGGAACTTTCCATAAATCTGAAGCGTGTAAGAAAACTATATCTGTTTTAGAAAGTGTAGGTTGTCTTAATAAACGTGTGTTTTGCGCGCAGGTAGTATAAGCGATGAATATTGAAAAAATAAAGAAAATTTTTTTCATGGTAAAGTTGATTTAGTTAATGAACGTAAGGTAAGAAATTTAGCGGAATAAATTAAAAAGGTTAAAGTGGTTCATTTACTTTGCAAACAACTGACCAATATCTTTAAAAGCTTTAAATTCTAACGCATTATTTTCTGGGTCTTTAAAAAACATGGTAGCTTGTTCGCCTACTTTTCCTTTAAACCGAATGCAAGGTGCTATCTCAAATTTCGTGTTGGCTGCTTTTAAGGTGTCGGCTAAAGTATGCCAATCTTCCCAAGACAGAACAACACCAAAATGGGGTACAGGAACATCATAACCATCTACAGGATTTGAAATACGTTCAGCTTTAAAATCTTCTTTTTGATGAATCACTAATTGATGTCCGAAGAAATTAAAATCTACCCAATCTTCAGTACTTCTGCCTTCTGAACACTTTAAAATATCTCTATAGAAGGTTCTGCATTTCTCTAAATTCTGAACGGGTATTGCTAAATGGAAGGGTTGTATATTCATTTGGTTTGAAGGTTTAATTGTTTAAAAGTCTAAAAGTTTGTAATCAAAAAGTTTGAAAGTTTGTCTGTTGCTTGCATTAAAACCCCACTGCAGTATCGTCTCCTCTTGGGTCTGCGCCTCCTTCTAATTTTCCGTTGGGTAGGACTAAAATACCTTCAACTTTGCCAATAACAGGAGCGTCTTTTTCATTGATTTTGTAACCTAATTTTTTTAATTCGTTTGTGGTCTTTTTATCAAACTTATTAGGTTCCATCATAATGACATCGGGCATCCATTGATGATGAAATCTTGGCTGATTGATTGCTTCTTGCATTCCGAAATTAAATTCGTGTACATTTAAAATTGTTTGTAAAACCGATGTGATAATCGTAGAACCTCCCGGTGTGCCAACAACCATCCAAAGGTTGCCATCTTTTTCTACAATAGTTGGTGTCATAGAACTTAACATTCGTTTTTCAGGAGCAATTTCGTTGGCTTTTGCGCCTATCAAACCAAACATATTTGGTACACCAGCTTTGCTACTAAAATCATCCATTTCGTTGTTTAAAAAGAAGCCTAAATCATCACAATAGAGTTTTGATCCATAGGCACCATTTAAGGTTGTTGTCACAGATACTGCGTTTCCAAATTGATCGATAATAGAATAATGTGTGGTTTCATCACTTTCTACAATTGCTATGTTTCCGTGAGAAATATCAGCTGATTTTGTGGCGCTATCAAAAGAAAAATCGGTCATTCTACCTTTATTGTATTCTTTAGAAATTAAAGTGTCTATGGGGATGGAAACAAAATCTGGATCGCCTAGAAAAAAACTTCTATCGGCATAAGCCCGTCTTTCTGCTTCGGTAATTACTTGAATAGCTTTGGTGGAATTATGACCGTACGTATTTAAATCATAAGCTTCTATACCATTCATAATTTGTGCTAGACAAACGCCTCCACTTGATGGCGGAGACATCGAAATAACGCGTAAATTATCATACTTAAAAGTAATGGGAGTTCTCCATTTTGCCTCATATTTGGCTAAATCCCCTAGTGTTATAATACCACCGTTTTCTTGGATAAAATGGACCAATCGTTTTGCAGTTTCTCCTTTATAAAATTCATCCCTACCATTTTTAGAAATTCTTTCTAGAGTTGCTGCCAAAGCAGGATATGTAATGACTTCATTCTCTTTCCAGATACTATCAAAAAGAATCAAAGATTTGTTCGCTTTTTTAAAATAAGGCTGGTATCTTTTTATTCTTTCTTCCTGTTTTTTGGTGACAATAACTCCTTGTTTTGCCAGTTCAATAACGGGTTTTAAAATTTCTTCTATAGAAAGGGTACCAAATTTTTTATGCACTTCAAATACACCTGCTACGGTTCCTGGTATTCCTACAGCCATCGCACCTAATGTGCTTTTTCCTTTAATGATTTTATTATTTTCATCTAAATACATGTTTTTACTGGCTGCCAAAGGTGCTTTTTCTCTATAATCTAGAGCGCCAATTTCTCCGTTGTTTTTTCGGTATACCATAAAGCCGCCACCGCCAAGGTTGCCTGCGTATGGGTAAGAAACCGCTAAAGCTAATTCTGTAGCTACCATAGCATCAAAAGCATTGCCGCCTTTTTTAAGAATTTCAATTCCAATTTTAGAAGCTTCCTCTCTAGCAGAAACCACGATGGCTTTTTCAGCGACTAAACCCATAATTTTTTCTTCTGTGGATGAAGGTTTGCAGTGAATACATAAGATAGAAAGTGTAAGGAGAATAGATAATTTTTTCATGTTATTTTGAGTTGATTTCTTGTAATTTTAAGGAGCAAAAGGCACGTAAATCTTTAAAAAAAAGGATAAAATCTTCTTGCAATTCTTCTTCTAAAAGGTTTAAATCCTCTATGGCTAAATGCATTTGAGATTTTCCTTTTGTTCTAGCATTCATGCCGTTTAAAACTTTTGCAATTCCTTCTTTATATTGATAATTGAATAAGATGTTGTATTCAATCATATATGTTATAAAATTTTGTGCTTTTATAGGGAGTTCTAATTTTATGCTATCAAATAAAGTATACACCGAATGGGTATATATCTCTAGCGGGATGGCAGAATAATTACGCCAATTTTTTGCTAAAAAATAATCGTAAAAAATATCGATAATTATACCGTCATAATGCCGGTAACGTTGGTGCAAACGACGCTTACTTTTTCTTACAATTTTATGCGCATCTGTAAATGTATCGATTTCTCTGTGCATAAAAATACCTTGCTGAATTTCTTTAGAAAAGTCCTTATAATTATTCCCTCTAATATGATCTGCAATAAAATTACCGATCATAATATTGGTGTTGTTTTGTGAAAGGTATAAGTGCGCTAAAAAATTCATGTGCTAAAAATACACAAAAGAACATTAGGTTTTAAATTATTTTACGCTGAAAGAGGTTCTTTCAAAAATAGGTTTACCTGTAGTTGTAACCCCTTCAAGAATAATTTCAAAGGTTCCTGAGATATCTGAAGTGTAAAATAATATTTCTTTGGTAGTATTTTTTATGTTAGCATTCCAATATAACTGAGTTCTCATATCAGGAATTCGGTCATTTTTAACGGAATCATACTCTGGAAAGAAATATTTTTTTTGCGGAATGGGTTTTAACAAAGAAAATTTATTATTAGAATGAACATTAGGTTCATAAACATCATTAAATGTAGATATATTTATAATGCCTTGATACACCTTTGCGCCGAAATAATACTTTTCTTGTACCACCTCAATAGACTTTATTTTTAGAGCATCATAAAAAATAAAGTCGCCATGATTCTGAACTATAAAACCATCAACAATTAAAAGAGTTTCTAAATCTTTATCGTATTCTAAATTGATATCTCTCATATGAAAAGCATACTCTTGGTCTTTTTCAGTGATCCAAACATCTTGCAAGATTTCAATAGCAATTTCTTTTACAGTTTTAAATCTTGTGTAATCGTCTAAATTATAGATGACTTTATTTACATGCTCATCAAAAATAAATTTATTTTGATTGGTCTTATAAAATGTTGCGTTTTTTACTTGATTATAGGCGTTTTCAATCTGTGTTTGCAGACTTCTTTCTTTAATGAGTATTCTTAAATCTTCTGTTAAAAATAGCTGCGTAAAATCTTTGAATTTTTTTTCTAATTCAGTCTCTTCCATTAAAGATAACTCGTAATCTTCTTTGTTGGTTTTAAGGATTTCTAGAATAACATTTTCAGCTTGATAAGGTTTGTTTACCGTAAAATAAAATTCACCTTTTTTATTCGTTGTCGCTATTTTTGTAATTTTAGGATTGCCAATAAAAGACACCCCAATTTTTAAGTTTTCAATATTAGCTACTTTTTTTGAGGTTACTTTTCCATGAAAAAGAGCTCCTCTTAATTCGGGTAAATAATTTCCTTGAGATCGCGCATTACTTTTATTTTGTTCATTAAAAAACTGAACAATATTGTTTTTAGAAGCCAGAAAATTAGCTTCTTTTTTTCTGACTGAAATAGATAAATTTCTTGAAATCAAATTTTGAACACCAAGAACAACTTTTTCTCTTTTAGCGTATTCTTTTTTATTTAAATTGATGCTAACTAAATTTGTGGTTGTAGTTTTAAATGATTTAAAATCATTTTTTTTCAAAGAATCAGAAGGCATTATTTTTTCTGAAAAAGGGTTGATGATAAAGATTGTTTCTTCAAAAAATGTTTGCGTATTCCGCATCCACTGGGTGTAAGAAATTAATTTATAAGTTCCTGATTTTAGGGATGAATTTAAGAATACATCACCAGTTCCTTCACCGTTTTTAAGCGTTACTTTTTGTTTGTAAATGCTCTTATTATTACTATCGATTAATTCAATATACCCAATTTTACTTAAGGTACTTAATTCATTAGAAGTATTATTGAAACAATACATTTTATATAGAATCTGTTCGCCAGTTAAAAAGAAATTACTGTTTGTATGCACGTACATTTTTTCTTGTGGAAACTTTTCAATTTCACTAAAAATCATTTTTTGTCCGCTGGAATT
Organism: Polaribacter litorisediminis; assembly: GCF_019968605.1. Lineage (NCBI taxonomy): Bacteria > Pseudomonadati > Bacteroidota > Flavobacteriia > Flavobacteriales > Flavobacteriaceae > Polaribacter > Polaribacter litorisediminis. Next base: position 2,304,798 of record NZ_CP082966.1, on the reverse strand, counting down.
TAGTATTCCCAAAAACACAAAACAAAGAACATATATTTTTTTCATCATCATATTTTCTAATCTACCCAAAAAGTAGGTTTAATATTGGAACCCAAAACGGTACAATCTCCGCAAACTTTTGGAACCAGTAAATAAGTTCCTTCTAAATACTCTAAACCAGTATCGTTTTCCCTATAATAGGTATGCGTATTGTCTTTAATTAAAGATACTAGCGGAGAACCACCCGTAAATGAATCAAAAAGAATAGGAGCTGCGAAATCACATGATTCAGGAAAATCTATAGATTGATTCGGAAAAATGTCTTCATAATTAAAAAACAATCTTTTTTCTGAGACTGAAGAAACTTCAAAAAAGCCAATAACTTTTTCATTTTGATTATTTTCAGAAACAATATTTCCTGAAATAAAACCAGGTTGCGCCTGATTGAATACATTTTCGGAACTAGATAATTTCTTTAAAGTATTAAAATAATTATAAGCTTCAAAAGTTTGTACATATTGTTTTACTAGAATACTGTACCTTTTAGAGATGATAAAATTAGTATCTAGAATAAATCTTACGGGAAAATCAACACGATCTTCAGCTAAAGATTTTGTTTCCGTTAGAATTAATTGACTAGAATTCATTGTTTTATAACAGTCTTTATTATCGATGGTTCTTTTGATAACTTCAACACTAAAAGGCGTTCTATCCGAGACAATAGACAGTTCTTCATCAGACCAAAATGGAGGAGAAATTTTGTAGGTCTCTTCGTACGTATAGCGATAATAATGGGAATTGTTGTTTGGGTTAAAACTTTGAACCGATATTTCTACTCCTTGAACACCTTCGATAGAGGTTTGAACACTGGTTGTTAATTTTTCTATCTGTGCTTCTGGTGTTAGTTTTTGTGCTGTAGAGGTGTATGTATCACCCGTTTTAGTGGTAATTTCTAACCAATATTCTTTATTGTTTTCGGCGGAAAATGCGTTTACAGATTCATATTCACCAGCAGAAATCTCATTAAATTGGTAATTAACACCTTGGTTATCTTTGACAACCACACTCGCTCCCGTCTCTTTGTTTTCGCTATTTTGATCAATTTCGAATGTTCTAGACAATTTAACAGTATGTTTTTTTAATTCATTGGTCATACTAGCTTCAACGACTAAATAATTCTCAAAAGTGATCGTTTCAATATCAACGGGTTCTACACAACTAAAAAAGAGGAAAAGCAAGACTAGTTTTGAGATGTTTAATTTTAGTAACTTCATCATTTAAAATTTAAAGTTATATGTAATTGTTGGAATAGGTGTGGCAAATATTGAACTTTGATATGCTTTTACATTTCCGTTTTCGGTGACAAAAAACACAGCAAAAGGATTGTTTCTTCCCAAGACATTATATATTGAAATATTCCAGAAACTGTGTGCAAACTTTTTAACTTTGTGATTGCCTTCAATATTTAAACCCACGTCTAATCGATAATAATCGGGTATTCTAAATTTGTTTCGATCGCTATATAAAACATATTCCGTTCCTTCAAAAATGTATTTTCCTGTAGGATAGGTAATGGGTCTTCCGGTTTGATAGGTAAAGTTACTAGACAAACTAAATCTTTTTGTGAGTTTATAATTAACAATCAAATTTACATCATGAGGTTTATCGAAATTTGTAGGAAAAAATTCACCATTATTGATTCGGTCTTCATTAAAAGGGCTGTCTAATTGTATGAAAGATCTTGAGTAACTATAGCCAAGCCATCCATTTAATTTCCCAACATTCTTTTTTGCTAAAAACTCTATTCCGTAAGATTTTCCGGGACCTTGTAACACTTGTGTTTCAATTCTTTCATTTAAAAGGAAATTGGCGCCTACTTTATAATCGAGCATATTTTGGTAATCTTTATAATAACCTTCTAGACTTAATTCATACTCATTGACGTCAAAATTTTTGAAGATTCCTAAAGAAGCTTGAATAGCTTCTTGTGGTTTAATGTTTACGTCGGATAGTTTCCAAGCATCCGTTGGCGATGCTGATGTATTATTGCTTAATCGATGAATAAATTGAAACGTTTTATTAAAACTAGCTTTTAAAGAGAGTTCAGGATTTAAAAAATAACGTCCGGATAAACGGTATTCAAAACCTTGATACGTTTGATATACTTCATTATTGCCATATTTTTGGGTACTTTGTAAAGTAGCATCAGTTAAAGGTGAGTTTTCTGGATAAAATCTTTGTGTGGCTTCACCTAAACCGAGATAAACAGAATATCTTACTCCTAAATTTAAGGATAGTTTTTTGTTTACTTCAAAAATATCAGAAACAAAAAGAGCGCTCTCTAAACCTTTTTCTTGATCAATTGATAAAGGAGTTACGATTGAATTCTGGTCAGTAGGATTTAAACTTCCTGGAGCAACATTGTATAATTTTGAAGAAATTCCGTAATCAAATGTATGTTGTTTAGAATGTGAATACCTCATTTTTAGTTTTGCGCCAATTTCATCAATCGTATATTTTAAATCAAAGTTATTATTGCCTTCGCTCTCAAAATTGATATTAAAAGAATAATTACTCGATGAAAGGATCAAGTTTCCATGATTTTTGTCGTTAAATTTATGAGACCAATTTATCGAAGCCAAGGTATTGCCATATGTATTGGTGGTGTCTGAAGCAATTCTAAAATTATCATTACTATGATACCCTGTAATTCTCAATGAATTATTTTCATCAAATGTATGATTGTACTTTGCAATAACATCATAAAATGATGCGCTACTATTATTTAGAGATTTATCGTTTAAAGATTTTAAAATCCAATTAGAATAAGTGCTTCTAAAGCCTAAAAGTAAACCAGACTTATTTTTTACAATCGGTATTTCTAAACTCACATTACTAGTTACTACACCAAGGGAAACTTCGCCTTTAAACTCTTCCGTACTTGCGTCTTTGGTGCTGATATCAAAAACAGATGAAATTCTACCGCCATATTCGGCCGGAATATTTCCTTTATATACTTTTAAATCGTTTGTAGTAAAAGGGTTTATTGCAGAGAATAAGCCTAAAAAATGCGCAGGATTGTACATAACGCTTTCGTCTAACAAAAATAAGTTTTGATCTACTTTGCCACCTCTTACATTTACGCCTTCGGCACCTTCACCCGCAGATTTTATACCGGGTAGCGTAGTAGCCACTTTTAAAATATCTCTTTCTCCTAAAACCTGTGGGATATTTTTTATGTCTTCAATATTTATTTGAGTGATGCCTGCAATAACTTCTTTTATGTTGTTTTCTTTTTTGGTGGTAATAATCAGTTCATTTAACATTTCAGATTCCTCACTAATGGTAAAGTTAAGAGCTCCTTCACCAAAAACAACTAATTTTTTAAGGGTAGTTGCATAACCCAATAATTGTGTTTCAATCGTATTTTGTCCGTATGGAAGTTTAATGTTGAAAAATCCATCTTTGTTAGTTGTCGTAGAAATATTTTTTGAACGTTCTAAAATAACAAGTCCTTCTATAGGTTTGCCGGTTTCATTATTTTTTATCGTTCCACTTACTTTATATTCTTTTTGTTGAGATTGTAAAGATTCTTTACCAATACTAATGACGTCATTGCTATTATTGCTATTTTCTTCGATATATATAGGATTGTATATTTCTTTTGTGTTTGTGTTCATTTCTTTTTCATCGTACAAACTTTTGCGCAAAAGATTTCCTTTTGTTATGATTACTTTTTCATTTTGAATATAGTAATTTAAAGAAGTGCCACTTACAATATTTTTTATAATTTCATCAATAGAAACCGCTTTAAACGCTCCGCTAATTTTGGAATCATCTAACCAAGAATCAATAAAATAGAATTTATAATTTGTTTTTTTTTCTAACGCGAGAATGACCTCTTTTTTGGTCAGATTATTATAAGTAATCGTTATTTTTTCTTGACTCAAGACATGGAAAGAGACCAACAATAATAGTATTGAAATGTATTTTTTCATAAATTATTTGTTGGTTAAATTTGTTGAAATCTCAGTAACTAAAAGAGCATAAAATTGGTCTAAATTATTTTTTCTCAAATTTTTATTTACTTTATAAAATGTTGTGATTGTATTTTTGTTCTTCGGAAATAAGGTGTAAAAATCTTTTTTATTATTTATTTTGTGATAGGTGTCATTGTATTTTAGCAGATAAAAATTGTTTTCTAAAAACTTATAATATACGTAAGAAGTATTCAGTTTTTTCTTTTTTTCTTTTACATTTTTTTTTAGCAATTCTATTGAGCTTGTTTTTTTAAGAATCTCACAAAAACCATATTCTTTAATGTTAATAAAAGATTTGTTTGCGATGCTGAAACCAGTAACAAAAGGTTTTTCTAGGATAATAGACCTGTTTTCAAAAGTACTTGAAAGATTAAGGATTAAATGATCTTCTGCAATATCATATTTTATCAATACATCAAAAAACTCTTGATTTTGATATGTAACATTTCCAAGTACAAAATTAGACGTGTTAAAAAATGGATGATTGTCTTCTAGTGTTCTATATTTTTCATAATACAGCGAACCATAACTTAAGTCGGTGTTTTTTAAACCAACAACTTTATCAAAAGCTTTGTATAAACTTTTGCTATTATTTTGAGCAATGATAGGGGCTGTAAAAAAAACAATAAAAAGTAAAAAAAATTTCATTTGGTTGGTTGAATAATTTTTTTAAATGTAAACAAAAAATATAGAGTTGAAGTAAAGTTTGCTTTTAAAAATATTGTTTTTTTAGTTCATTAATCCGGATAATTCATTCTAATTATTGTTGAAAAGGTTATAAAGCGTTCTCTTTGAGGAGATAAATCAAAAAAGCAAACCTTTCTTTGTTCAGATATAATTCTTCAATCACCTTATTCTTGTGAATTTTATTGTTAATTTCTATTTCTATTTCTATTCCTTTTAACCAAGTATTGGAGTGTCTACCTTCGAGATAATAATTCTTATGAGCTGATAAATTTGCATGTGTTAAAATATGTTTTAACCCTAAAATACCCTAGAGTATGAGTAGAAAGCATTTGAGATTAATAATAAAAACGTAGTTTTTGATAAAAAAGGAACGCTGGCGCTGAGAGTTTTTTTTAAACAATTAAATATGAATGGTTATATAGATTTTAATCGAAAAGAATTCCTCGATGGGCTGCGTCGGGGTTTCCGTTGAAATTGTCATTCCCGTGAAAACCGGAATCTAAATAATAGAATTTTGGTTTTTGACCTTTTTAGGTCAAAATGAAACGAGCAAAACCTGCCTGCTGGGAGGTAGGTAACCCTATAGCTCTGCTTCGAGGATAGTTCGTTTCAAGAAACTCTTTATTTTGCCTAGAAAAACTAAATATATGAGGTCATTGAAGACTATATTAATTGGTTTAGTAATAAAAGAGTGCATTCTAGCATAGGATATCTCTCATCTATAAAAATGGAAATAACATTGATAGGGTTTATTAAAAAAGTAGCTTTATAAAAAAGTCCCAAATTTAGTAGGTAATCAATTAGGAATTGTCTTTTCAATAAGCGCATAAAAACATAGTTGCAAGGCCATTTAACAAGAAATAATTTATGTAGTCCTTGGTTTTAAATAAATAGCGATTTAAACAAAGCATGAAGTAGGTGAGATTAGATGAAAGAAATCATGATCAATGCAAAAAGAAAGTCTTTTGTTGTATGTTGTGTGTGTAAAAAGTATTCGGTAGTACAACTTAATGACTACAATTAGAAAAGCGCTACCAAGAATAAAATCTAAAATTTGCAGGATTTTAAAAAAAAGTTTACATTTACGTAGAATTAATTGAAGAAAGATTTATGAAGAAAAAAGCAGTTATAGTTTCAGGATATTTCAATCCAATTCACAAAGGTCACATTGAATATTTCAATAATGCGAAGGCACTAGCAGATGAGTTGTTTGTTATTGTAAACAGCGATTTACAAAGAGGTTTAAAGGGGTCTAAAGAGTTTCAAAAAGAAGATGAGCGTTTATTCATTGTTCAGAATATAAAAGCTGTTGATAAAGCAATGATTTCGGTAGATACTGATCGGACGGTCTGTGAATCCATTCGAAGTATTTTTGAGAAACATCATCAAGAATATGATTTAGGGTTTGCTAATGGGGGAGACCAAGACAATAATTCAATACCAGAAGTTCCGGTTTGTAAGGAATTAGGCATTGAATTAATTGACGGATTAGGAGAAAAAATACAATCTTCGTCTTGGTTATTAAAGAAAAATTAAAAGATATAAGTATGAGAGTAGGGATTACCTTTAGTGCTTTTGATTTGTTACATGCAGGTCATATTACAATGTTAGAAGACGCAAAACGTCAATGTGATTATTTAATATGTGCATTGCAAACAGATCCAACCTTAGATAGACCAGAAAAAAATCGTCCAGTACAATCTGTTGTAGAGCGATATATCCAATTAAAAGGATGTAGGTTTGTTGATGAAATTGTGCCTTATGCAACAGAACAAGACCTAGAAGATGTGTTGCGTTCGTTTAAAATTGATGTGCGAATTATCGGTGATGAGTACGCTAGCAAACAATTTACAGGTAGAAAATATTGTGAAGAAAAAGGAATTGAATTGTATTTCAATAAAAGGGAACATCGATTTTCAAGCAGTGGTTTGCGCAAAGAAGTACAAGAGAAAGAAAATTTAAAAGGTAAAAAATAGAAATCTAGTTTGATTTAGTACTAGCAATGTGTAGTATTTTTAAAAAATAGTTTTCTGAAAACCTGAAATAAAAAAAGTTAGTCGAAATTCATTTCGACTAACTTTTTTTTGTGCTTTAGGAGATCAAAATTAAGTTCTTAAAATTTATTTTTGAAGGTGGAACCGTTTTTGAGTTGGATTGTAAAATGGATAAAAAGTAGAATACCAATGCTGTTTTGAAATGACTGTAAAAGAAAATGATGATGTTTTTCTTTATAAAAAAAGTAAATAACAAAGCATAGCCCATTTTTAGATTACATTTAATCGATGGACCGAGCCACCTATTTACAAAACCTTTTTGATTATTATAAGATTGCCACGACGCACCTCTTCGCGATGACATTATAAATTTATACTCTAAAACCCCGACCTATTTTATTTTTCGTAGGAATTCAAAAGGGATGCAACGGCTAAGTGTCCAAAGAGCGCAGCGGTCTGGACACGATAGTGAAATCACTTGTAGAATTCAAGACTACCAAAACCAAAATATATTTTGGTTGTAGGTAACTAGCATAGCGAAAAAGTAAGTCTAGATTTTTGTTTCTTTTCATCAATGGAAAAGAAATTAGAATAAAAGAAAAATAAACAAGCAATATAACCTGCAAACTTGTCACTTCGACCAAAGGAGAAGTCGTATAAAGAAGCGCACACAAAGTTTAGTACTCTTACGTTTGCTAATAACGAAGCAGTCTCATTTTTATGAATGCTAAATCAAAAGATTGTTTTGTGCATATAGGTTATCGATACAATTCCGATGAGTTCTCGATACAGTTTCAATAAAAAATTGAAATCACTCGAACTGACACCTGGATTTACTTTAAAAATCAGAATCTAAAACCTAAATATTTTTGTTTTTCGTAGAAATTTAAAAGATTGCTTCAATTGTAACTCTTTGGCAATTACTTTATAAATTTAAACTCTAAACCCCGACCTATTTTATTTTTCGTAGGAATTCAAAAGGGATGCAACGGCTAAGTGTCCAAAGCTTGTCCTCAACTTGATTGGGGAACTCAATAATAAGTCTGGACACGATAGTGAAATCACTTGTAGAATTCAAGAAAAATAAAAGTAAGTCTTGACTTTTTGTTACTTTTTGGTCAAGCAAAAAGTAAAAACATAAAAAAAGAACGCTATGTCTCTATGTCTTAGTGTATAACAGAGCAATCAATTTAAAGAACCTTTTTGATGAATATGAAATTGCTGCCCGTATTTCCCTTCAATAAATTACCATTGAAGTTTTTATTAAATAATTGTTTTTCAGTGATTTAAAGGTCGGTTAAAGTTACTTGTATTTTTACGATTATTTTGCAATTCAGTATATTTAAAACCAATTTACGTCATCTTCTACGCTTGTAAAAATTTTTTTCTTGGGTCTCGAACTGACACCTAGATTTACTTTAAAAATCAGAATCTAAAACCTAAATACTTTTGTTTTTCGTAAAAATTTAAAAGATTGCAATCATGCCTCTGTCGTAATGATGTTTAGGGTTTTTTGACGTTCCAAGCCTAGCACTGTTATTAAAAGATTCTAAACCCCGACCTATTTTATTTTTCGTAAGAATTCAAAAGGGATGCAACGGCTAAGTGTCCAAAGCTTGTCCTCAACTTGATTGGGGAACTCAATAATAAGTCTGGACACGATAGTGAAATCACTTGTAGAATTCAAGAAAAATAAAAGTAAGTCTAGATTTTTGGTGAAGCCTGTGCTGAACTAGATTCAGTATTCATCAATGGAAAAGAAAAGAAGAATAAAAGAAAAATATACTTTTAACTAGTTTATGTAAAAACATTATTAGGGTTTTTTAAACTAAAAGATTGCTTCAATCGTGCCTCTTTCGCAATGAAGTGCTGCCCCTAGAACCGTCATTGCTAATAACGAAGTAATCCCATTTTTAGGGATTCTAAAAAAAAGGATGTTTTGTGCATATAGGTTCTCGATACAATTCCGATGAGTTCTCGATACAATTTCAATGAAAAATTGAAATCACTCGAACTGACACCTGGATTTACTTTAAAAATCAGAATCTAAAACCTAAATACTTTTGTTTTTCGTAGAGATTTAAAAGATTGCAATCATACCTCTGTCGTAATGATGTTTAGGGTTTTTTGACGTTCCAAGCCTAGCACTGTTATTAAAAGATTCTAAACCCCGACCTATTTTATTTTTCGTAGGAATTCAAAAGAGATGCAACGGCTAAGTGTCCAAAGCTTGTCCTCAACTTGATTGGGGAACTCAATAATAAGTCTGGACACGATAGTGAAATCGCTTGTAGCATTCAAGTAAAATAAAAGTAAGTCTTGAGTTTTTGTAACTTTTTGGTCAAGCAAAAAGTAAAAATAAAAAAAAGAACATTACATTTAATCGATGGACCGAGCCATCTATTTACAAAACCTTTTTAATTATTATGGGATTGCCACTCCGTATTACCCCCCAATAACGTTATAAATAGAAACTCTCAAACCTCGACCTATTTTATTTTTCGTAGCTATTTAAAAGAGATATAACGGCTAATTGTCCAAAGCTTGTCCTCAACTTGATTGGGGAACTCAATAATAAGTCTGGACACGATAGTGAAATCACTTGTAGAATTCGAGAAAAATAAAAGTAAGTCTAGATTTTTGGTGAAGCCTGTGCTGAACTAGATTCAGTATTCATCAATGGAAAAGAAATTAGAATAAAAGAAAAATAAACAAGCAATATAACCTGCAAACTTGTCACTTCGACCAAAGGAGAAGTATTATAAAGAAGCGCACACAAAGTTTAGTACTCTTACGTTTGCTAATAACGAAGCAGTCTCATTTTTATGAATGCTAAATCAAAAGATTGTTTTGTGCATATAGGTTCTCGATACAATTCCGATGAGTTCTCGATACAATTTCAATGAAAAATTGAAATCACTCGAACTGACACCTGGATTTACTTTAAAAATCAGAATCTAAAACCTAAATACTTTTGTTTTTCGTAGAAATTTAAAAGATTGCTTCAATTGTATCTCTTTCGCAATTACGTTATAAATTTAAACTCTAAACCCCGACCTATTTTATTTTTCGTAGGAATTCAAAAGGGGTGTAACGGCTAAGTGTCCAAAGCTTGTCCTCAACTTGATTGGGGAACTCAATAATAAGTCTGGACACGATAGTGAAATCACTTGTAGAATTCAAGAAAAATAAACAAGCAATATAGCCTGCAAACTAGTCACTTCGACCATAGGAGAAGTCGCATAAAGAAGCGCACACAAAGTTTTGTACTCTTACTATCTCCTCGCTATGACGTTATAAATTTAAACTCTAAACCCCGACCTATTTTATTTTTCGTAAGAATTCAAAAGAGATGCAACGGCTAAGTGTCCAAAAAGCGCAGCGGTCTGGACACGATAGTGAAATCGCTTGTAGAATTCAAGTAAAATAAAAGTAAGTCTAGATTTTTGTTTCTTTTCATCAATGGAAAAGAAAAAATGAAACAAAATAAGGGAGATATGTTTTTCTATTGCTGTTGGGTCAAGCAAAAAGTAAAAACATAAAAAAAGAAGAGCAACCCTATGAGATTGCCACGTCGTACCTCCTCTCAATGACATTAGAAATTCAAAAGGGATGCAACGGCTAAATGTCGCTAATAACGAAGTAATCCCATTTTTAGATATGCTAAATCAAAAGATTGTTTTTTGCTATATAGGTTCTCGATACAATTCCGATGAAAAATCGGAATCACTCGAACTGACACCTGGATTTCTTGTCACTTCGACCATAGGAGAAGTCGCATAAAGCAGCAAACACAAAGTTTAGTGTTCTTACTACCTCCTCGTGATGATCTATGTTAAAAAATCTTGATTTATAAAAAAAAATGCGTTTGTATTGAATCAAGTATGCGATTATAGATAGTAATTTTGGTTACTTATAAATGCTTTTGTAAATTCGCAAAAAAATTAAGCAGAAGATATATGGAGATTCAATTATCCAATCAAAAAGTTTTAGTGACTGGTGGAGCAGGTTTTATAGGTTCTAATTTGTGTGAAGCATTATTGGAAAAGAACAATACGGTTGTTTGTTTAGATAATTTTGCAACCGGTAGAAAAGAAAACCTTGCTGCCATTGTAAATAATCCAAATTTTACTTTGATCACCGGAGATATAAGAAATCTTCAAGATTGTTTATTAGCAACAAAAGGGGTAGATTTTGTTTTACACCAAGCTGCTTTGGGGTCTGTTCCTAGATCCATTAAAGATCCAATTACTTCTAATGAAGTAAATGTAAGTGGTTTTTTAAATATGTTGGTTGCCTCTAGAGATAACAAGGTAAAACGCTTTGTTTTTGCGGCAAGTTCTTCTACCTATGGAGATTCTGAGTCTTTGCCAAAGGTAGAAGACGTTATAGGAAAACCTTTATCTCCATATGCCGTCACTAAATATGTAAACGAGTTATACGCGGATGTTTTTTCTAAAACCTATGGTTTAGAAACGATTGGATTGCGTTACTTTAATGTCTTCGGAAGAAAGCAAGATCCAAATGGCGCCTATGCAGCGGTAATCCCAAAGTTTGTGAGTCAACTAATGAATTTAGAAGCTCCAACCGTCAATGGTGATGGAAACTACTCAAGAGACTTTACGTATATTGATAATGTTATTCAAGCAAATTTATTAAGTTTGGTTGCCGATAAAACGGCTGTAAATACAATTTATAATGTTGCCTACGGAGATCGGAATACGTTGAATGATTTATTGGGGTATTTAAAAGAATTTCTGGCAGAATTCAATCCTAAAATTAAAGATATTGAAGTCATATATGGACCAAATCGATTGGGAGATATTCCCCATTCGCATGCAAGCGTGGACAAAGCAAAAGAATTATTAAAGTATGATCCGCAGTTTTCTTTGCAAAAAGGGTTGAAGGAAGCAGTTGAATGGTATTGGAAGAATCTTTAGGAATAATTAATAGTGATTGGGAATTAGGGATTAGGTGATAGTTATGAAAACACATAAAGATTTATTAGTTTGGCAAAAGTCAATTGATTTAGTAACAGAAATCTATAAGTTAACAAGTCAATTTCCTAGTAACGAAATATATGGATTGGTTAGTCAGTTAAGAAGAGCTTCAGTTTCAATACCTTCTAATATAGCAGAAGGAGCTGCTAGAAGTTCAGATAAAGAGTTTGCTAGATTTTTGTACATTGCAAGAGCTTCAGCGGCTGAAGTTGAAACTCAATTAATCATTTCAGAAAATCTAGGTTATTTAATGTCAGATAAAAGTAAATCAAAAGAGCAGTTGTTAAGTATCTCTAAAATGCTAACAGCATTAATTAATAAAATTAATCAACGAATAAAATAGGTTTAATTATTAAATTGTAAGTTATAAATTAGGCCTCAATCCCCCGAAATCCCTAATTCCCAATCCCCAATTACTAAAAGAATAGTAAATAAAAATGGAAAAGAAATTAAAAAATAAAGACGTGACTACTCAAACATCACCAAGCCCCGATCACCAAACCCTTGCCACCAAACCCCGTATCGCCATCATAGGTTTAGGCTACGTAGGTTTGCCACTAGCAAGATTATTTGCAACAAAATATCCGGTGGTAGGTTTTGATATCAATACAGCTCGCGTAAAAGAATTAATGACGGGAGTAGATGCCACTTTAGAGGTTTCCGATAAAGTTTTGCAAGCTGTATTGGTGGATGCCTTAACAGATGAAAATGGACTTTTATGTTCTACTTCTCTAGAAGATATCCGTACTTGTAATTACTTTATTATTACAGTACCAACACCAGTAGACAAAAATAACAGACCGGTATTAACTCCTTTAATTAAGGCGAGTGAAACTGTTGGTAAAGTGCTAAAAAAAGGCGATATCGTTATTTATGAATCTACCGTATATCCTGGGGCAACAGAAGAAGAATGTATTCCGATTTTGGAAAGCGTTTCTAATTTAGTTTTTAACCAAGATTTTTATGCGGGGTATTCGCCAGAACGCATCAACCCAGGAGACAAAGAACATACGGTAGAAAAAATATTAAAAGTTACTTCAGGCTCAACGCCTGAAATAGGGATAAAAGTAGATGATTTATATAAATCAGTCATTACAGGGGGTACGCATTTAGCGCCAACAATTAAAGTAGCAGAGGCTGCAAAAGTGATTGAAAACTCGCAAAGAGATATCAACATCGCTTTTGTGAATGAATTGGCTAAAATATTTGCACTGATGGATATTAATACCCATGATGTTTTAGAGGCAGCAGGTACCAAATGGAATTTTTTACCTTTCAAACCAGGTTTGGTTGGTGGCCATTGTATCGGGGTAGACCCTTATTATTTAGCACAAAAAGCACAGGAATATGGCTATCACCCAGAAATTATATTAGCAGGAAGACGCTTAAACGATAGCATGGGTCAGTATGTGGCTTCAGAAGTCATTAAATTGATGATTTCTAAAGATCTCAGAATTAAAAATGCCAAAGTTTTAGTTCTGGGTATTACCTTTAAGGAAAACTGTCCAGATGTACGAAATACAAAAGCAGTAGATGTCATTGCAGCCTTAAAAGAATATGGAACGGACGTCACTATTTTTGATCCTTGGGCAAATCAAGACGAAGTTATGCATGAGTACAATTTAAATTCAACCAAAGTATTGCCGAATGAAAAATTCGATGCGATTGTATTGACGGTATCTCATAAAGAGTTTTTGGAAATCGATTTTTCACAAATTAAACATGACAATTCGGTGGTCTATGATGTCAAGAATATTTTAGCACCAGAGGTGAAAACTAAAACATTATAATTGAAAAACTTTGCATTAATAGGAGCTGCAGGATATATTGCACCCAGGCATTTACAGGCAATCAAAGAAACCAATAATATTTTATTGACGGCTTTAGATAAATTTGATAGTGTTGGTGTCATGGATCGGTATTTTCCGAATGCAGACTTTTTTGTTGAATTTGAACGTTTTGACAGGCACATCGAAAAGTTAAAACGCCAAGGAACACATTTAGACTATGTAAGCATTTGTACCCCTAATTATTTACACGATGCACACATCCGTATGGCTTTAAGAAGAGGTGCGGACGCCATTTGTGAAAAACCATTGGTTCTGAACCCTTGGAATGCAGATGCTTTAAAGGATATTGAAAAAGAGTCCGGTAAAAAAATATATACTATTTTACAATTACGATTGCATCCAAGTATCATCGCCCTAAAAAAGAAAATAGAAACTGCCCACAAAAACGGAAAGTATGATGTAGATTTAACCTACATTACTTCTAGAGGCAAATGGTATGATATTTCTTGGAAAGGTGATGAAAGCAAGTCAGGAGGAATCGCTACAAATATTGGTGTTCATTTTTATGATATGCTCTCTTGGATTTTTGGAGAGGTCCAAGAAAACAGCGTGCATCTTAGAGAAAAAGACAAAGCTGCAGGATATTTAGAATTTGAAAAAGCAAGAGTGCGTTGGTTTTTGTCGATTGATGAAAATTCGCTTCCTACAGAAATTCAAGAAAAAGGGCAAAGAACCTTTCGTTCCATAAAAATTGATGACCAAGAATTAGAGTTTAGTGAAGGCTTTACGGACTTGCATACGAAGAGTTATTCCGAAATTTTAAAAGGAAATGGATTTGGACTTGAAGACGCTACAGCATCCATAAAAATTGTGCATGCTATTAGGAATTTGACAAAAGTACATACAGGAGAAAAACACCCTTTTATTCAATAGGTATTTATCTTAAATTTGCAAAATTAAAAAATGCAATAATTAGGACAGTATACAAAGGAGATGAGGTTAAAGAATATAGCAATAAACAGCATTTTGTGTAGCAATTGTTCAAAAATAATTAACGAATAATAAAAGGGTTGCATTCTTTTTTATTCATTCAGAATTAACCCTATATTTGCCATCCAAAATCTGGAATAATTCAGAGTGATGAAAGTCCTTTTTTAAGTAAGATGTTTATTCTGCTCGTACTTGAAAAAACTTTATAAACTTAGTTTTATTGCGTATTTCAAAAGCTGCTATTATACCTAGAGTTCTCATTAAAAATGGGACTCAAGAGGGCGAAGCCGTGCAAGCTGTCAGCAAATATTCTTAAGTATACATTAAAAAAATCTTAAATTTGAAAGTATTTTGGTACGCTTTACGCACCAATTCCAGGTCAGAAAAACAGGTGCATGAAAGGCTCCAAAAGCAAGGTTATGAAAGTTTTTTACCTTTAATGACCACCATAAAACAATGGAGCGATCGAAAAAAGAAAGTAGTAGTGCCTTTAATATCTTCTTATGTGTTTTTGCAAGGAACTCCTAAAGATTTATTAAATGTTGTTAAAATTCAAGGAGTTGTAGGTGTTTTAAGGTATTTAGGCAAACCCGCCATTGTACAGGAAGATGAAATAAACAATTTAAAAATTTTAACAAAGAACAGCGAAGGTGCCAAGAAAATAACTCCTCGTAGTTTGGCTAATTATGCGGCAGTAGAGGTGGTAGATGGACCCTTTAAAGGTTTAAAAGGAGTATATATGGCAACGAGTGGAAAACAAAAGGTAATCGTGCAAGTAGATGTTTTAAATAGTTTTACGGAAGTCACACTACCTTTTGAGCATATTAAAGAAATTGTAGTATAAATTTTCTTCATAAGATTGCAGAAAGCTTCTAATAAAGTAACTGCTAAAAAACTAAATACGCATCAAATAAGAATACATAATTGAAAAAAATAAGGTACGATGCTATTTGTTTGAATAAATAAAAATAGCTTCCTAAAACAATCTGATAGAGATTCCTGATGGTAATTATATGATTAAATTAAGTAAAAGGCACCTCGCAAAAACAATCACTTGGAGAATATTAGGAACTATAGATACGATTGTACTCTCTTGGTTTATTTTAGGGGATTTTTCGATGGCTTTCAAAATAGGTGGTTTTGAACTAATTACTAAAATGTTGCTTTATTATTTTCATGAACGTTTGTGGTTTAAATCTAAAATAATTGAAAGTAATAAGCGACACATTTTCAAAACATTTTCATGGAGAGCAATCGGTACGTTAGATACCATTATTTTAAGTTGGATTATTTCGGGAAACCCATTGGCCGGGTTAAAAATAGGTGGTTCTGAAGTGGGGACTAAAATGATTTTATATTATCTTCATGAAAAATTATGGTATCGTATTAATTTTGGACTGGATAAGAGACTTAAAAGAATGAAAGAAAAACGAGGTATGGCGCAAAAAATGAATCAGATATGAGTAATGTATTTCAGCAAGACTATCAAATATCAAGAAAAGATAGGCAAAAATTGCATCAACATAATTCCTTCTTAATTTGGTTTACGGGACTTTCTGGCTCTGGCAAGTCTACTTTAGCCAATATCATTGAGCACGAGCTTCATCAATTAAAAATTTCAACATATACTTTAGATGGTGATAATATTAGGCTTGGTATTAACAAAAGTTTAGGGTTTTCAGAAGAGGACAGAAAAGAAAATATTAGAAGAATTGCGGAAATCTCGAAATTATTTGTGGATGCCGGAATTGTAACGCTTGCAGCTTTTGTTTCTCCCTACATAAAAGATAGGGATAGCATTAAAGCAATTTTAGGAGCAGAAAATGTCATTGAAATCTATGTGAATACTTCTTTAGCTGAGTGCGAAAGGAGAGATGTAAAAGGACTCTATAAAAAAGCAAGATTAGGAGAGATTAAAAATATGACAGGTCTTACAGCGCCATATCAAGCTCCTATAAATCCAGATCTAGAAATCATTACAGATAATGTTACCATAGAGCAATCTGCAAAAAATATTTTAGATTTTATATTAACAAAATTAACTTTAAAAAATGAGTAACTACATCATCAATCATCTTAGAGAATTGGAGTCAGAAGCTATTTTTGTCATAAGAGAAATAGCTGCCCAATTTGAAAATCCTGCTTTACTTTTTTCAGGAGGAAAAGATTCAATTTTGTTAACCCATTTAGCAAAAAAAGCTTTTTATCCAGCAAAAATACCTTTTCCTTTAATTCATGTAGATACAGGACATAATTTTCCGGAAACCATTGAATTTCGTGATCAGCTTGTTGAAAAACTAGGTGTTAAATTGATTGTAGGCTCGGTACAAGAAGCTATTGATAAAGGCCGCGTTAAAGAAGAAACGGGGGCCGATGCTTCTCGTAACGCCTTGCAAATTGTTTCTCTTTTAGATACTTTAGAAGCTCATAAAATAGATGCAGCGATGGGGGGGGCTCGAAGAGATGAAGAAAAGGCACGAGCTAAAGAACGTTTTTTTTCTCATAGAGATGAGTTTGGTCAGTGGGATCCCAAAAACCAGCGACCAGAATTATGGAATCTTTTTAACGGACGTATGAATTTTGGGGAGCATTTTAGAATATTTCCAATTTCGAATTGGACAGAAATGGATGTTTGGGAATATATGAAGCTAGAGAATATTGAATTACCAATGCTTTATTTCTCGCATCAACGTGATTGCGTGGTGAGAGATGGCGTTATTCTCTCGAATTCTGAATTTATCAAATTAAAAGAAGGAGAGAAGGTGGTGAATATGACCATTCGATATAGAACTTGTGGTGATATGCCAATTACAGGCGCAGTAGAATCTGAAGCGGATACTCTTGATAAAGTTATTGAGGAGATTGCAACAACCAGAACAACCGAGCGTGGAGGTCGAGCAGATGATAAACGTGCGGAAACAGCTATGGAAGATCGTAAAAAACAAGGTTACTTTTAAAAATAAAATAGGATAGAATCATGGATTATCAAGATATAGAATTGCTTCGATTTACCACTGCAGGAAGTGTAGATGATGGCAAAAGTACTTTAATAGGCCGTTTGTTATATGACAGTAAATCTATCTTTCAAGATCAATTAGATGCTGTAGAAGCTTCGAGTAAGAGTAAAGGATTTGATTATGTAGACTTATCTCTGCTAACAGATGGGTTAAAATCAGAACGGGAACAAGGAATTACCATCGATGTAGCTTACAGGTATTTTGCAACACCCAAAAGAAAATTTATAATTGCAGATACACCAGGACACATCCAGTATACTAGAAATATGGTTACAGGGGCTTCTACAGCCAACCTTGCTATTATTTTAATTGATGCACGAAAAGGAATGTTAGAGCAAACGCATCGCCATTCTTTTATTGCTTCTTTGTTGCGTATTCCACATGCGATTGTATGCATCAATAAAATGGATTTAGTAGAGTATAGCCAAGAAGTTTATGATACTATTGTGCAAGATTTTAAGGCTTTTTCCTCAAAACTAGCAATTGCTGATGTTCAGTTTATTCCTATTTCCGCCTTAAACGGAGATAATGTGGTAAATCGTTCAGAAAAAATGGATTGGTACGAAGGGAGCACTTTAATGTATCATTTAGAAACAGTCCATATTTCTAGTGATTATAATCATGTAGATTGTCGTTTTCCTATTCAGTCTGTGATTAGACCTCACACACATGAGCATCAAGATTTTAGAGGCTTTGCAGGTCGTATTGATGGAGGCGTTTTTAAACCAGGTGATAAAATTAAAGTATTGCCTTCTGGTTTCATGTCTACCATCAAAACAATCGAATTAAACGGAGAACAAATTCAAGAAGCATTTGCACCGATGTCGGTAACGATGACTCTAGACGATGAAATTGATGTGAGTAGAGGGGACATGATTGTTCGAGAAAATAATGTCCCTGAAGTGGGCCAAGATATCGATTTGATTGTAACTTGGATGAGCACTGCTCCTTTACAATTAAGATCAAAAGTGGTTATTAAACATACCACTAATGAATGTGTTGGCTTAATTAAAGAATTAAAATATAAGATAGATATAAACACACTTCATAGAATAGAAAATCTTGACAGCATTGGTATGAATGATATCGGGCGTATAACTATTAGAACTTCGAAACCACTATTTTATGATGCTTATAAGAAAAACAGACAAACCGGAAGTATTATCATTATTAATGAGCAAACAAATGAAACCATTGGAGCTGGTATGATCATATAAAAGGACTATGAATTCATTATTAGAGACAAGTATTAAGGCAGCTTTAGAGGCTGCGAAAGTAATTTTAGACATTTACCAATCAGATGATTTTGAAGTTGAAATTAAAGGGGATAATTCTCCTTTAACAAAAGCTGACAAAGCCTCTCACAGGGTGCTAGTTTCTTACTTAGAAAAAACCGGAATACCGATTCTTTCTGAAGAAGGAAAAGAAATATCGTATGAAGAAAGAAAAGGTTGGAATCAATTATGGATTTTAGACCCTATAGATGGCACTAAAGAGTTTATCAAACGAAACGGAGAGTTTACTGTAAACATTGCGCTTGTGGAAAATCAAATTCCAATTTTAGGGGTAATTTATTTACCTGTACTGAAGGAATTATATTTTGCAGAAAAAGATTTTGGAGCATTTAAGTTAAATAATATCACCGAATTTTCTTCTGTATCTAAAATTATGGAAAAAGCGAGCTCATTGCCTTTAGATTTAAAAAAAGAAAAATATACAGTAGTCGCTAGTAAATCTCATTTATCTAAAGAAACAGAAGATTATATTGAAGAACTCAAAAAGCAACATGGGGAGGTAGTCACTCTTTCTAAAGGTAGCTCTTTAAAACTTTGTATGGTGGCAGAAGGTGTGGCTGATGAATATCCACGTTTTGCACCAACAATGGAATGGGATACGGCAGCTGGGCAAGCTATTTGCAAATATGCTGGTAAAACAGTGTATGACCATAAAACACAAAAAGAGATGTTGTATAATCGTGAAAGGCTTTTAAACAATTGGTTTTTGGTAAAATAGTTAAGCTTTTATGGAAGCTTTATTAAAATAAAATAGAAAATGAAAATATTAGTTACAGGTGCAGCAATGTTTATCGGGCATCACTTATCTAAGAAACTTCTAAAGTTAGGCCATGAGGTAGTAAGATTAGATAATATTAATGATTATTACGGTGTTCATTTAAAACATGAGCGACTGCAAAAACTAGGCGTTTCAGAAAGTGAAATCCAATACAACAAAAGCATCAATAGTCATATATAATGAAAAAATGATATGTTCCTAACTACTGAACTCAATAAATCTTTATTATTAACTGACCTTACGCAAGAATAATTTGCTTTTAAGATATTTATAGATTATATTGTTAATAACTCAGATACTAAAAAAGATGGATAATTTTGTTGATTTATATACAGATTACTTGATAAGTTCAAGTTCTTACACGACAGCAACAGGAATGGCATCATTACTTTCAATAAAACACGACAAAATAACACGAGCATTAGGGACAGGTGTTTACGACAGTAAATTTCTATGGAAAAAAGCAAAACCTTATGTTGAAGAATTGACTCAATCTAAAGAAACTATCATTTTAAGTTTTGATGATTCTATACAAGAAAAACAATATACAGCTGAAAGTGAGCTTAACACTTGGCATTTTGACCATGTATTTGGAAGGTCTGTAAAAGGGATTAATTTCCTAACTGCTTTAGTGGAAGTTGGGGGTATGCGTATACCATGTGGCGTAGAGTTTATAAAGAAAGATCTTTGGGTTACCGACAAAAAAACAGGGAAGAAAAAGCGTAAAAGTAGTAAAACTAAAAATGAACTTTTTAGAGAAATGCTGGAAGAATGTAGTAGTAAAATACACTTTGATTATGTTTTGGCTGATAGCTGGTTTTCTTCGGTAGAAAATATGATTTGTTGTAAAAAAACATTGAAAAACGATTTTATTATTGCCTTAAAAAGCAATCGAAAAGTAGCCTTATCATTAGAAGATAAGCAAAATGAGACATACGTAAATATTAAAACATTACAGCCAGGACAGCAGACCGTGGAAGTTTGGTTTGAAAAACTAGACTTTCCGCTGTTGCTTACAAAGCAAGTTTTCAAAAACGAGAATGATACAGTCGGCGAGTTGTACTTGGCTTGTAGTGATTTAAGTGTATCGTATGACCAAATAACTACAATCTACAAAAAACGGTGGGCAGTAGAAGAATATCATAAATCAATTAAAAGCAACACAGGTTTTGCTAAATCTCCAACTAAAAAAACAGCAACACAAACGAATCATTTTGTCCTGTCAATAATAGCGTATATAAAGTTGGAGTGGCTGAAACAAAGAACAGGAAAAAATCACTTTGCAATGAAAACACAAATCTATTTAGCAGCACAACAGGCTGCTTATAATGAACTCAAAAACTTATCAACAACTAAAGCTGCATAATTCCATTTTTGGGGATTTGTTTGCGTAACATGAGTTATTAAAAAAATAAAAAAATGAATATAGACTTTATAATTCCAAATAAAAATCAAGGCTGGGCATATCCTCTTATTAAATGGAAAAAAGAACTAAAGAAGAAGGGCCTAGATGTGAATGTTGTAGCAAAACCAAATTTTAAAAATAAAAGAGATATTGTTATTCTCAGCAGTAGATTTTATAGAAATAAATATGAAACAAATAATATATTTTTTGAAAACCTTAAAGAGGATGTAAAAAGAGATACGGATAGATTAAGAAAATTTGATTCAAAAATAGTATACTATGATCTTTCAGCCTCCCCTGGAAGTAAAGAGTTATCTGTAATTAATGATGTAGATCTGTTTTTAAAAAGGCAACTATATAAAGACAAAGATATTTATACACATACGTACCATCCTAATCGAATTTGGTTAGAAGGAGAAAACTCTTGCCATGGAATAAGTAAGGATCAACTGCATAAAATAAATTTGGGGTGGAATTTAGGTTATCAAGATTATGCCAATTGGCCTCTATTTAATCCTAATAAATTCAAGTTATTTTTTTTTAATAATCCTACCTTCATTTCACCTATGGCAAGAAGAAGCATAACAGCTTCTTACCGTGGGAAAATGGCGGGACAAACTGTGCCGCAAAGGAAAGGTGTTGTTGAAACTCTTAAAAAATTAAATAATCAAAATCCAAAATCTTTTGTTACCGGATCAGTGATAAATAAAAATAAGTATATCAAAGAAGTCCAAAATACAAAAGCGATGATAAGTCCATTTGGCTATGGAGAGATTTGCTATAGAGACATGGAAGCTTTTATAAATGGATGTATTTTAATAAAACCCAATATGGATCATCTTGAAACTTTCCCAAATTTTTATATTAAAAATGAAACTTACATACCTACAAAATGGGATTTGAGTGATCTAAAGGATATATTACTTGATGTTGATAAGAATTATGGAGACTACTTAGAAATAGCCAAAAAAGGACAAGAACTCTTTAAAAATAATTATTATAACTTTGATATATTTTATAATCACTTTGAAAATATAGTTAATAAAATCTCAAAATAAGATAATCTTATTAATGTCGGCAGATAAATTCACACCTTGGTCCCCAATAGAAACGTAATATTATCGACATTTTTAAAGGGCAAAATTTTCTAGAGATCACCAATCGGTTCAAAACCGACCTGGATTGTAAAGAATATCTATCAGCTTTAAAAGATAAAACCGATTATAAATGTTTAAAATGCAACCATAAAGCCTGTCAAAGAAAAGCTGATTTCTCAAGATAATTCAACATGTGTAATCATCGAGAACCAGCTACAGCAAATACATTATTCCATAAGGGTAAATTTGTTTTACGTAAAGCTTACTTTTGTTTTGAAATGTCAACAATCACAAAGAGTTTGTCTGCTAGCTATATGTGAGCTTGCTCTGGTATTACAGAAAGAACAGCTCATTTATTTATACTAAAATTTGGAGAGGCTATAGTTTAAATGAAAAAACACCTTTTGTAACTAGTGAAAATGTTTATTACCCAATTAGTATGTATGCTGCAACTAAAAAGAGTAATGAGCTCATGACACATATATTTAGCCATTTATTTGGTGTCGAAACAATTGGATTAAGATTTTTTGCTGTTTATGGACCGTGGGGAAGACCTGATATGGCAATGTTTCTATTTACAGATGTAATTTTAAACAAGTAACCGATTAAAGTCATCAATATAAGTGAACTCTTTAGATACTTAACTTATATTGATAACATAGTAGAAGGTATAATCAATACCATAGAAAAGGAAAATCCAAATAAAAGTCTTTACAATTTATAGAATATTCGAAACGGAAGCTCTGTAAAACTAAATGATTATATAACAGAAATTGAAAAAGCTTTAGGAACAGAAGCTAAAAGGATATTAATGCCCGTGCAGCCCGGAGATGTAGAACAAACCTAGGCAGATGCAAGTGCCATTTACAGAGATTATAGTGATAAACCAACCACAAACATTAAAAAAGAGATAGTTGAATTTGTGAAGTGATATAAAAACTATTATAAAAATATATAAATGAACAAAAATATTTTAATAACGGAGGAGAAGGATTTATTGGAATAATCGTTTTAACTTGTTGCTTGGTCCTCTCGTTGTTTGTGATCATGACGACGAGGTAATTCCAATTTCTAGCCAAATTTTTCTGGTTAAAATTTTTAATAAATTTTTAATATGATACCTGTTACAAAACCGTTCTTACCTCCAAAAGAGGAGGTATTTCAATTGCTTGAGGGAGTTTGGGAGCGAAAATGGCTCACCAATAATGGGCCGCTCTTGAACGAATATGAGATTCGATTAAAAGAAAAGCTCAAATTGAATCATTTACTGGTAACCAATAATGGCACTATAGCTTTACAAATAGCAATTAAGGCACTTGGTCTAAGTGGAGAAGTGATTACAACCCCATTTTCGTATGTCGCAACAACCAGCAGTTTGGTTTGGGAAAATTGTAAGCCAATTTTCGTTGATATAGACAAGAATACATTTAATATCGATCCAGAGAAGATAGAAAGTGCTATCACACCAAAGACTTCTGCTATTTTGGCCACTCATTGTTTTGGAAACCCATGTGACATTGATGCTATTAAGCTGATAGCCGATAAGCACGATTTAAAGATAATATATGATGCTTCACACTGTTTTGGTACTCAATACAAAGGTAAGAGTGTATTAGAGTTTGGAGATATCAGTACGCTTAGCATGCATGCTACTAAACTCATTCATTGTGTTGAGGGTGGCGCAGTTGTAACCAAAGATCCTGACTTGCTTAAGAAAATGGCTTATATGAGGAACTTTGGGCACGATGGGCCGGAGAGTTTTGCAGGTGTAGGAATAAATGGGAAGAATAGCGAATTTCATGCGGCGGCTGGTTTAGCCGTGCTAAAGTATTCAGATACAATACTGGAAAGCAGGAAAAATCAAAAAGAATATTACGATAAGGCTTTAGTGAATCTTGATGTTCAAACACAATTGGATACCAAAGACTCTTCCCCAAATTACTCATATTATCCTGCAGTTTTCAGTAATGAGGAACGGGCTTTAGGTGCAGTGAAGCAATTGAATTTAAATGAAATTTATCCGCGAAGGTATTTTCATCCTTTGCTGAGCTCATTAAATTATGTTGATGTTAAAAATCAATTACCTATTGCGAATAAAATAGCGAAAAGCATTTTGTGCTTGCCTATGTATTATGGCCTTTCTAAAGTGGAACAAGATTTTATCTCAAGAATTTTATTAAGATCTAAAAACTATGGAGTTTGATAGCAGCTGGGGCTTCTAGACACAGTAACGATTTATTGGGTTTTATAGTAGATCAAGCGTTCAAAGATAAGCAGCCAATTTATTTTTTTGATGATACTCCTAGTCAAGATTCTAAATTTTTTGGGTATGCGATTTTAAAGGACTTGGTATCGGTTCGTAAGATTTTCAATAAGATTGGTAATGATTTTGTTCTAGCTGCTGTCTCTCCGAAATCTAGATTAGTACTTTATAATAAAGGATTATAAATTGGTGTTAACTTAAGGTCAATAATATCAGATTAAGCCATAATAGGTGGCTATAATGTTACATTGAAGAGTTGTTGAACATTGTACCAAAGACTTTTATTTCAAATAATATGACTATTAGGAAAGGTACTTTAGTAAATACAGGAGCTTAAATTCATCATTATGTTGTTATAGAAGATTTTTGTGATTCACCAATGGCATTGATTTTAGATGGTGTAGAGATTAAGTATTTATGCAGTATAGGTGCTAATTCCACAATACTTCCGGACATTAAGATTAGAAGCAATTTGATCATTAGGGCAGAGTCTGTTGTAGCCAAGAATGTTCCAGAGAGTAGTTTAGTATGGGGTTCCATGAAGGGTGTTAAGAAAGATAAATTAGTTATCTCTACGGAAACTCAGTTTATAAGTCTTAGTAAATAGTTGGTTAGTTAAGAACATCTTTAGACTTCTATCATATTTTTGAATGTTTAAAACAAATATTTTTGTCATGCACCCCTCTCTTGCTCCCTTACATGAATTTACTGAATTATTGAAAGGTGTATGGGAATGAGGTATACTAACTCACAACGAACCTTTAATGCAGCAGTTAGAAAAAGAAATATGCCAAAAAACAGGTGTAAATCATTTTTTATCAGTTCCAAATGGAACAATAGCTATATAAATGAAGCGAGAAATTATTACCACCCCCTTTACATGGATAGTAACTGTAAGTGCTATATTATGGGAAGGCTTCGAACCTGTTTTTTGCGATATAGAATCAGATACGTTAAGCATAGACCCTAAAAATAGAAGAAAAAATTACTGATAAAACGTTGGCAATTATGCCTATAAACGTATTTGGAAACCCATCTGACGTTGAAGTTATTTTTAAGATTGCTAAAAAAACATGGCTTATTCTAAAACAAGCTTACCTGGTACAAAATTATTTAATACGGCAGAAGGTAGAGGATGTATCATAACTAACGATGTACTTTATGACAAGTTAAAAAGAATCTACTTTTTTGGGTATAATGATGCTAAAGATATTGTAGAAGAAGGCTTTAACGGAAAATTAACTAACATTCATAATGCTTTAGGCTTAGCAAATTTAAAGTATTACGACCAAGCTTTAGAATACCGTAGAGAAAAGTATATTAAATACAAAGAAGCTTTGAGTAAACTTGAATTTGTAAGCTTTTAAGAACTAAAATTGGGTGAACTCAATTATTCGCATTTTCCCATTATTTTTTAAACTGAAGAGTGACTGCTAAAAATTGAAAAGACATTATATGAGGCTAATATTTATCCAAGAGGGTATTTTTATCCTGCAGGAAATACTTTAGAGGCCATTGTACCCTGCGTAAAAATGCGAGTTGCAAAAAGATGTAGCTAAGCGAATTTTGTATTTACCTTTGTATTACAACTTAAAACATAGCGAAATAGAAAAGATAATAAAACTAATAAAAATGAAGTAAAATGTTAGTTATTGGAGCAAAAGGTCTTGCTAAAGAGATTTTACAAATCTTAGAAGAAAAAAATTATGATGCTAATATCTTTTTTTTTGATGATGTAAACCTAGACGATGAAAACATTCTTTTTAGTAAGTACAAAATAATTAGAACTATAGAAGAGGTAGAAAATCTTTTTAAAATAGATAATAGTTTTATTTTAGGTTTAGGTAATCCTAACCTTAGAAAAATGTTATATGAAAAGTTTTCAAATTTAGGAGGAGATTCAATTGGTATTAGGAGTAAAGATGTTTATGAAGGTAAATATACAAACATTGGAGATGATGCAATCTTAATGTCTGGCGTTAAAATATCGAACGGGGTTAAAATAGGTAGAGCGTTATTAGCTTATTATAATGTTATAATTACACACGATGTAGAAATAGGAGATTTCGTTGAATTGTCTCCAGGATGTGTACTTCTTGGAGAAGTGAAAATAGAAGACAATGTTCAAATTGGAGCAAGAGCTGTTATACTTCCAAAACTTATAATTGGAGAAGGAGCTACTATCGGAGCGGGAGCAGTTGTAACCAGAAACGTAGAACCAAATACAATTGTTGTTGGTAATCCAGCAAGAAAATTAGTTAATAGTAGCAAAGTTAATTAGCACAATAAAATGTTTATTTTAAAATACTTATTATATTGAAAAATAAGAGTACAATTAATGGTGTAAAATGGAATGCCATAAACAGTATTGCTTCACAGGCTTCTACTGTTATTACAGGTGTAGTTTTGATGAGATTACTTAGCCCTGATGCATTTGGGCTTATTGGTATGATTACAGTTTTTACTGGATTTTTAAAGATGCTTAAAGATAGTGGTTTAGGAGTATCTTTGATATATAAAAAGGATTTAACCAAATATGATAAAGATACTGTTTTTTGGTTTAATTTTGTTTTTGGATTACTACTATCAATTATATTTTTTTTTTCCTCAGGCTTCTTAGCAGATTATTATGATGAGCCTGAATTAAATAATCTAATAAAAGTATTTTCATTGACATTTGTTTTTTCTTCATTATCAGGTGTTCATGGTCCTTTATTAAAAAAGCACCTACAATACAAAAAAATATTTATGGCGAATATTACTAGTATAGTGGTGTCATCAATTCTAACTATAATTGCCGCATTTAGTAATTTTGGAGTGTGGTCATTAGTAATATTGCATTTATCAGCTTCCATTATTTATACTATAAACCTATATTTTGTTAGTGATTATAGACCATCATTTAATTTTTCAAAAGATATATTAAAAAGCCATTTTGATTATAGTTTACCTGTTTTAGGAACAAAATCATTTAATTATTTGACAAGAAATGCAGATAATTTTTTTATAGGTAGTTTGTTGGGTTCTCAGGCTCTTGGTTATTATTCAAGAGCATTTTTTTTTGTAAATATGCCCATTCAAAAAATAAGTAATATCATAGGTTCAATATTGTTTCCTTCCTTATCATTGAAAAAAGATAAGAAACAATCTAAGAATTTATTATTAAATGCAATGAATATGACCGCATTTATAACATTCCCATTAATAGGTGGTCTTATCGTATTATCAGAACCATTTGTAGTTGGTATTTTCGGTGAGCAATGGAAACCAATGGTTTTAACACTGCAAATTCTAAGTATACTTACATTATTTGAATCTGTATTTGTATTTACTACTTCTATTTTCTATGCTCATGGTGCCACAAAACTGTATTTCAGATTAAGCGTAATTTATGGTTTATATAATATTGTAGCATTTTATATAGGTTCTTTATATTCAATAGAAGCAGTAGCTGGTCTTTTGCTTATTGGTTATATATTATTTATGTTTCCTAAGTTATACTATGCAGGAAAGTTAATTGACTTAAGAATTTTAGAAATATTTAAAATATTAAAAAGTCATTTTATAATAAATTTTATAGTGATGTTCTTAGTTTATGTGGCTTCAATATTTTTACTTCACAAAATTAGTATGATCATTCTATTAATTATAGGTATAGCCACCTACTTAATTTTGTTTACAATAATTAGTTTATTAATGAATAAAAAAGATTTATTAATTTTCATAGACAACTTAAAAAAAGTAATAATTGAAAAGGGTTAATTCTAATGTATCAATAAAAATTTACTAGATCAAATGAAAAATTTTACACCTTTAGTGTCTATTATAACCATTACTTATAACCATGAAAAATATATAAAGGATACTATTCTAGGAGTACTCAAGCAGAAATGTGATTTTGATTTGGAATTCATAATATCCAATGACAAATCAACAGATAATACAGATGGAGCAATAACTCAAATTCTTAAAGGGATAAATGTTCCTGATAATATAAAAATAAGATATTTTAATCATGATAAAAATAAAGGTGTAGCGGAAAATTTTATTTGGATAGTAGAACAGGCAAATGGAAAATATTTAGCTTACTGTGAAGGAGATGATTACTGGACTAATCCATTTAAATTACAAACTCAAGTAGATTTGTTGGAGAATAATGGTGCTATTTCAATGAGCACTCACGAAGCTTCATTTGAATCAACTTTAATCAAAAATGAAAAAACATTCAGAAGGTTTACCTCAATCATAGTAAATGGTATAAAATTATATGGTTTTTCAAAATTATTTATATTTATTTATCTGTTTTTATTTAAAAGAGATGATTTTTGGAAACAAAAAAGGACTCACGATTTCCTTAAAAGAAAAACCTTTAATACCTTAGATGATTTTAAAAATGATACTTTTTATATGGCTTTTTGCACTATAGTTGTAAGACGGCAAATTATATTAGAACATATAGATTGTTTTAAAAATCAAGCTGGTGGTCATCAAACCAGCCTGTTGATCGCCGCAATGAATGGTTTAATACATCATTCAACAGAAATTATGTCAGTAAAAAGAGATCAGGAAAGTAGTGTTACAAAAGATGATTTAAGAAAAATAAGGTTAAGAGAATTGAGTAAAAACCCAGAAACAAATGAAAAAATAATTAGGTTTAAAAAGTTAAAGGAACATGCTAAAAATACGAACCATAAAAAAGTGTTCGATAATTTAATTTTAATTGAAGAAAGAAAATTGAATACCCAACCTGAAAATAACACCTAAATACTTTTTAATTTATACACCACAATCCTTTAAAAGGATAATTTAATAAAATAATTTTTATGAAGATCTTAGACTGCACACTCCGCGATGGCGGCTATTATACCAATTGGGATTTTGACAGTGAATTGGTCAATACCTATTTAGAAAGTTTTAATCATTTGCCGGTAGATTACTTGGAAGTAGGCTATCGTTCCAATCCCATGGAAAGTTATCTGGGGGAGTATTACTACTGCCCGGTGTCTGTTTTACAGCATTTAAAATCCAAATCCAATAAAAAATTGGTTATTATTCTTAATGAAAAAGATGTACGCGCCGAACATGTAGACGCTTTATTAGGCCCAATTGTTGGTTTGGTAGATATGGTACGTATGGCGATAGATCCTAAGAATTTTAAACGTGCATTGGAGTTGGCGGCTGAAATCAAACGCTGGGGCTTTGAAGTGGCTTTTAATGTGATGTACATGTCCACATGGGCAGATGAAAAAGAATTCTTAGAACTCATCCCCCAAGTAGATCAAGTCGCTGATTATTTTTATATGGTGGATTCTTTTGGTGGAGTGTATCCACAGGACGTCAAAGACACCATCAATATGGTGCGTTCCAAAACACAGGTGAAACTAGGGTTCCATGGTCATAATAATTTGGAAATGGCACTCGCCAACACCCTGACAGCCATTGATGAAGGTATTGATATTGTAGATGCGACAGTTACCGGTATGGGGCGTGGTGCAGGAAATTTAAAAACTGAACTTTTGTTGACAGTATTGAATGCCAAAGGCAAACTCGATTTTCCTTACAATGAGTTAAGCAAGACGATAGATGATTTTACTAAGCTTCAAGCGCATCATGAATGGGGCACTAACTTACCTTATATGGTGTCTGGAGCGAATTCTTTGCCCCAGAAGCAAGTCATGGAATGGGTGAGCAAACGTTATTATTCTTTTAACAGTATCATCAGAGCCTTAAATAACCAAAGCCAAGGCAAAGAAGACAATACTAAATTACCAGAATTGGATTTTGATCAAGAAAAGGCTTATGCTGGTGCTTTAATTGTGGGTGGCGGTCCAAGTGCGGTCAATCATTCAGAGGCTTTAGACCGTTTTTTAATGAAACATTCTGATATTATAGTGATACATGCCAGTTCAAAAAATGCATTGTCATTTAAAACTGTTCCAAATGACCAGTATTTCTGCTTAGTTGGTAATGAAGGACATCGTTTAGAAGAAGTTTTTCAAGGTAAAAATATAAAGGGGAAGTGCATTTTACCTCCTTATCCAAGAAAAATGGGAACCTACATCCCTAATTCCTTAACTGACAAAGCCTTTGAACTTAGTGAAGTTGAGTTCACCGATCTTTATAAAGATTCGCACACAGCATTGGCTTTACAAAGTGTACTTGCTTTAAAAATAAATTCTATCTTCATCACTGGCTATGACGGTTATAGTGGCAATCAAATTGGTGAAAAAGAACAAGAATTGTTTTTGGAAAACCAGTATTTGTTCTCCAAGGTAAAAGATGAGCATAAGATGCAATTACTAAGCTTAACACCAACAAAATACTCAGAGTTAAGAGAAGACTCTGTATATTCTAAAATTTAATCAAATGGATTATGTCATAGTAATTCCGGCAAGATATGCTTCAAGTCGTTTACCGGGTAAACCCCTGATTGATTTAAATGGACAAAGTGTGCTGGAACGGACTTATCGACAGTGCCAAAAAGCGGTGCAAACTGAAAAAATAATTGTCGCAACAGATGATCAACGCATTGAAGCACATTGCAAGGCTAAAGGCATGCAAGTGATGATGACGTCAAAGAACTGTTTGACCGGAACTGATCGTGTGGCTGAAGTTGCTGAACAAATTGAAGCTGATTATTACATCAACGTACAAGGTGATGAACCACTAATGAATCCCCAAGATATTAGAGATACGATTGAAGCTACTCAAAAGTATCAGGGTGATATTATCAATGGTTATGCATTGATTACGGAGGAATCACAATTTAGAAGCCTAAGTATTCCTAAATTGGTTTTTCGTCCAGATGGACGTTTGCTTTACATGTCACGTTCCCCAATACCTGGAAATAAGTGCGAGGAATTCAAAATGGCTTGGCGTCAAATATGCATTTATGCATTTACAAAGCCTGCATTACAAGCTTTTGTAGCTGAAAATACAAAAACACCTCTTGAGGCTGAAGAAGATATCGAAATTCTAAGATTTTTAGAATTGGGATATGAAGTTAGAATGATACCTTTGTCTAAAGATTCCATTGCTATAGATTTACCGGAAGATGTAGAACGTGTTTTAAAAAAACTGAAAGAAAGTGAATAAAATAGAAACGATATTATGGGATTTTGATGGAGTAATTATGGATTCCAATGCTTTGCGTGACCGCGGTTTTGAAGAAGTTTTAAAAACTTTCCCCCAAACTGAAGTTGATGACCTGATGGAATTTCATAGAGATAACGGTGGCTTGTCAAGATATGTAAAGTTTAGGTATTTTTTTGAAGACATCCGTGGAGAAGCCATTACCGACGCTGAAGTTAACATCTGGGCGCAAAAGTTTTCAGAAATCATGATGAAATTACTCATCAACCACGACTTATTGATAGAGGAAACGCTGAAATTTATCAAAACCAATGCAAAGAATTACAATATGCATATCGTCTCGGGTTCTGACCAAAACGAACTGCGACAGATTTGTAAAGCGCTGGATATTGCAACGTATTTTGATTCCATTCATGGTTCACCAACCTCAAAAAATGACTTAGTTGCTAATCTTTTGACAATACATGGTTATGATACGAACACTTGTTTATTGATTGGTGATTCCAAAAATGATTATGAAGCGGCACAAGTTAATCGTATTCATTTTATGGGCTATGGAAATGAAAAAATCAAAGCCAATAGCGACTATAAACTATTCTGATGAAACATATATTTATGGTGCATTCACCGATTACATTTTTTGCGGCTTATGCTACAATAAAATACCTTAGGCTTAGTAAGGACGAGGTTATAGTTATCAGTTCTAATTATAAAGTGCCGATTGAAGATTATAAAGTCATTCCGAGTTTTGCAGAAGCTAGAAACAAAAATGCTCTGCAAAAACTGAAATACTTCAATGTGCCTAAATCTTTCGATGCATATTTGAATTCACATTTGTATGGACAAGATTTTATAGCTTACATCGATTTGATGTCCTATTACCAAAAGATTTTAGTGACGCATACTCGATGTCGAGAATTTCACTTTATAGAAGAAGGA
The DNA here is from genome assembly GCF_019968605.1 of Polaribacter litorisediminis. NCBI lineage: Bacteria > Pseudomonadati > Bacteroidota > Flavobacteriia > Flavobacteriales > Flavobacteriaceae > Polaribacter > Polaribacter litorisediminis. Next base: position 2,272,432 of record NZ_CP082966.1, on the reverse strand, counting down.
AACTCTAGTTATGCGAATTCTAATGATTTAGAAACTTTAACTTGGGATAATAGACAAAATAAATTAAGAGTTAATACACAAGGTACATACATGTCAAACTTATTAAATGGGTTAAAATGGGCAAGTAGAGGCTATACTAATAGATTCCTTGCTTTACCTTATGCTTATGATAACTATCAAAACATAAAGGGTATTAAGTATTTTACCTTCAGTAAAAAAGGTTTTCCTTTGGTTGAGACAGACCAAAAAAGAGTTTTAGAGCTTAAAAATGACGATAGAATCGCTCAGCTCAGTAAAGGATTGTATTATGAAAATGCATTGCTATGGGTGGATGGTGCAAATGAACGCTTTACGGGCTTGGATTTATCTTATTATCATAAAGCTATTGATTTAGCAATTGAAAAATTAGCAACACAATTTAATAACAGAAAAATAGTAATCAAATTACGACCTGGATTGAAAGAGTATTCTGGGAATTACCTGTATAAGGCTCTCAGAAAAGCAAATGCTGAAGTTGAGGTTATGCGTGACGATATTATATTAGAAGCTGTGTTTTTAAATTCTAAGAATTGCACTGTTTTGGGCAATTTATCATCTGCATTATTCTATGCTTCTATATTTGGTCATCAATCCTACTCTATATATTCCCTGTATTCTAAAAAAGTTAAAACTATTTTTGACGATATGCCTGGGTTTTGGGAAAACATAAATAATTTTGAAACATAGTTTTTAATAGCAAAACCTACAAAACCACAGATTTCTTGTTTTGTTGTAAAACACTACCATTGACGTTTTTATTAAATAATTGTTTTTCAGTGATTTAAAGGTCGGTTAAAGTTACTTGTATTTTACGATTATTTGGTAATTCAGTATATTTATAACCAATTTACGTCATCTTCTACGCTTGTAAAAATTTTTTTCTTGGGTCTCGAACTGACAACAGCTTATGTTTAAATTTAATATTTAACTTAAAACCTGCAACTTGAAATCCGCTAATCCGGTAATTACTAGTCTCAAATTACCAAAACTCTTTTGCTCCCTTTCGGGTAAGTATACAAAATTGAAAGTTTAATTAAAGGTACTAATTTTTTGGAATTTTAGTTTCCTAGAACGCTAACCAACAGAAAAACAACGAAACCACTACATGACACTCTATATACATTTTGGTATTTATAAAGCTGGAAGCTCTTATTTACAATATATTTGTGCGAATCAACGTGATTATTTGAAATCTAAGGGTATTTATTTCCCAAAATCTAAAGAAGATCATGAGATGAAATCTGGTTTGATTTCGAAAGGCAATGCCGATGGTTTGGAAATGGCTATAAAGTCCGAAGAGCATACCAAAATTACTAGAATATTAAAAGCATGGTATGATACAGCAAAGAATGATCATGCTAAATCCGTATTCATTTCAGCAGAGGCTTTGATCCATCAATTGGCTAACCCAAAGCGATTGCATCAAATAGTAACTTGTGCGCAATCCGCTGGTTTTACCGAAATTAAAGCCATGGGATTTTTTAGAAATTTAGTCGACCATGCACTATCCACTTATAAGCATCGTGCAAAATCCGGTCGCATACCGGATTATAAACACTGGGTGACCGAAGTCTATGAAACGCCTAAGTTGTTCGAAAATTTAAGTCAAGTCATTGCTGCCAATCAAAACATTGAATGGACCTTAAGAAAATTTCAAAAAAACAGTGATTTTTTAAAGCAAGCTTTTTTTAAAGATTGGTTAGGAATTGAAGTCCCAGATTTTCAAACCAGACCTAATGTCAATGAATCCGTCACTTTATCTGAGGTTAAGGTGATGAATCAATTAAGTAAACTATATCCTAATGTGACCGATTATTTTGTGAATGATTTAAAGGCGATACCAAGTCAAGAGAAAGCTAAAGATAGCGCTTTACAAGGTTATATTTTAAGCACCTTTGCTTCATCACTAGCCCAACAGCAAAACTGTTTAGACCAACTCAATGTTTTTTTACCGCAAGAAGAATGCTTGCGACTACTAGAGCATAAAAGTGTAGATATAGAAAATGAAGAGCCATCTGTTTCCCTTAGTGAACGACAACTAGAAGTGCTAAGTCAGCGCATGCAGTTTTTTAATACCCCAAAAGGAAAGAAAATCTTGATGAGAAGACGACTGGTTAAATTGTTACCAAAATTCTTATTAACTTATCTTACAAAGAATTGATTAATGTTCTTTAACTCTCTAGTATTTCTTATATTTTTACCACTGGCTTTTGTGCTATATTGGTTTGTATTTAAAAAGAGCTTAAAAGTGCAAAACGTTTTGGTTTTACTTTTCAGTTATGTGCTTTATGTTTGGTGGGACTGGCGCTTAGTCGGAATCGGTTTAATAACTCCTCCGAAAACCAAGAGTTTATAAGTAGTAACAAAAAATAGTTTTTCTAATCACTTTAAAAAAAAATATGAAAATTTGTATCATTCAGACACCTGCCTTTAATCCCAATGAAGGAGGAGTGCAGAGAATCACCTATAACTTAGGGAAGCACTTTCTTCAAAGGGGATTTGAAGTCACTTATTTTTCATTTGCGTCTGAAGGGCATATTAGCTCAAAACATGGTGAACTTTTTACCTCAAAACATTTTGGAGGCACTAAAAATGAAGAAAACTTGTTATTTTTTAGACAGTTTTTACATGAAACCTCTCCGGATATTGTAATCAATCAGATGCCGTATGAAGACCCAATAGGAAAGGGGCTGTTAGAATTAAAGAAAGAAATAGGCTTTCATACGATAGCCTGTCTCCATAATTCCCTTTTTGCATTTAAAAATAACCTATCTGAAATATTAAAAACTAGGGTTCCAAAACCGTTGAACTGGCTAGTGAATAACCCTCTTGGGCATTTTTTTATTCAATATTCGCATAGAAGGAAACAAAGAGGGATTTTGAAGAAGTTTTTGGATGATTATGATAGTTTTGTTACCGAGGCACTTCCAAATCAAGAAGAATTAAAATATTTTGTGGGTGATTACAAGATAGAAAAAGTAAAAACAATCCCTAATCCATTTCCAGGAATAGAATACACTGAGGATCGAAAAGAAAAAATCATCTTACATGTTGGTCGGATAAATATTCCGCAAAAGCGTTCCGATTTATTATTACCCTTTTGGGCAGAAGTTGCACCAAAACTGCCGGATTGGAAATTTGTAATTGTAGGTGATGGACCTTATTTGAAGCAATTGAAAGAAAATATAGATCATTTAAAAATACAACGTGTTGAGGTAGTCGGGTTTAAAAAACCAGAGACCTATTATCAAAAGGCCTCCATCTTTATGATGCCATCCGCATACGAAGGATTACCAAACACGATTATTGAAGCGCAAAATTATGGATGTCCCGTAGTGGCATTTAATTCGTATGCTGCTGTTTCATGGATAGTGAATAACTCACAAGATGCGTTGTTAGTTGCTCCTTTCGATACGAAAGAAATGGGTAGAAAAGTGGTTGATTTAGTTAGTAGTCCATTTGAATTGAAAAGGATGCGCATCAATTCTTTGAAAAATTCCCAAAGATTTTCAATCAAGAGGGTTGGTCGGAAATGGGAACTATTATTCCAAGAACTTCAAGATAAAAATAATGGTTAGAGGCATAAGTTCATACATACTCTCAATGTTCATTTCTCCTGTTATACTGCTTATTGCAGCCTTTCGTCAGTCGAATAGAAATCTCAAAAAGTGGGTATTAATTATTTTTATTACTTTTTTTGGCTCACTTATTTTTCTAAGTCCTGGCACTGATGGTTATGTGCATCGTAAGAATGTTTCTGAACATTATATAGGTTTGGGTTTCGGCCAATTTTTAGAAGAGATTGGGCGGCAATTAACATTTCAACAGACTCCCGGAGTCCAAGACGAACCCTTTATCCATATTTTGTCTTTTGTTGTAGGAGCCCTCCGGGTACCTGGATTATTTTTTACATTGGTGGCTTTTATTTTCGCTTATTTTTATGTGGGTTCCCTTTTTCGATTATTTGAAATATATCCAACATGGAAAAGAAGTAAGGTGTTTTTTTTGTATGCACTAGTTTTTGTTTTATTTATGGGAGTGCAACAAATTAATCAAATTCGAACTGGTGTAGGATTTTGGGTGCTCTTTTATGCATGTTTAAGTTACTATCAAACTAAAAAGATTAAATATCTACTCCTCATGTTTGTTCCTCCATTCATTCATATTGGTTACTGGGCTATGGCGCTCCCGGCATGGGGAGTGTTGATTTTAGGTAATTGGAAATGGATTTATTCTGTGATTTTTTTTCTGTCCTTTACGTCTCAGCTTGTTAATCCATCAACGGTAACCAATCAAATGGAAAAGACAGAGATTGGAAAATCTAAAGTAAAAGGATACTCCGTTGAGGAAAAGGCCACTTCAGAGCAGGTTTTAAAAGCATACGGAAATACTAATTGGTACAAAAAGTATGCTAAGTTAGGGTTGCAGGTATGGGGAGTAAATGTTATTGCTATTATATTAATTATATTTGGTACCTACTTTTCAGGAATGAACAAATTAGAATCACGTTTATTTTCCACTGGAATATTGACAGTCTCATTATCCAATCTATCCTGGTTTTTATATGCCTTGAAAAATCGTAGTGCCGCAGTTGGTATGGTTTTTATTTTAGCTACTCTTTTACTCTTATGGCAAAGAGGGTATTTTAATTCTTCAATAAATAAAGTAAAAAATCAATTGTTTGCTATACGAGTTTTAATAACTCTTTTCATTTTTGTAATAATTTTTAATGTGTCCGAATTAATCCAACTATTGAGTATTTTTTTATTTTTCGCACCCTTTATTCCATGGATAGTAGAGGAAATGAATGTTTCCATTCGTGGTTTTATAGGCTTGATTGGGGGCTTCTAGAATAGTGGAATTGAAGGTGCATAAAAGAAGCTTTGGTATGTATTTGTTTAATCGATATTAGAAATTTAATTTATAGGGAAGTTCTTCAGGTGATGGGAATGAAATTTTGGGAATCAATTAATATTTTTGTCTTTGTTCGACAACACTTAAGTAAATTGGTCTCGGCCTACCATTTTGGTCGACAAAATAATATTTGGCGTTTTTTGCATTTAAAGGGAAATAAAAGAATGGTTTTTTTATAAAATATATTATTTTCTGGGAGTGTTGATGGAGAAAACCCTAACATCTTCTTTCTGTATTTGTTTATCCATATCGAAGTAACAATAGATCTATTTTTGATAACCAAGGAAACCAATTAGTCAAGTATGTTAGAAAAACGAAAAACCTTAATAAAGATTTAAAATGTATTTTAAATTTATTTACTGTTGATACATCCTCTCTAAGATTAGAACATATCAATAAATTCGTAACGAAGAGTTTGTGCTTAAGGATGCGAAAAAGCGAATTAAAAGCCTACTCATCTCTAAAGTTGAAGTACCAATATTAAAATTGTTTTTACTACTTCTAATGATTGAAGTAGTGCAAGAATACAATCAAAAAAAACTTATAGATGTTTTAAATAGGGAAACCAATACTCTATATCTGTTGGGTTTAAGTTAAACACAAAATAATAACCTTGCTCTATATGCAATCTAAATACTGTATTTGTAATTTTAATGAAATTTAAAAACAAGCTTTCATATTTTTAGGGACTTGTTTTTTTAAAATAATTCAAGTTTTTTTAAAAAACGAATAATAATGTTAAACAATAAAACAATTTTAATCACGGGAGGAACAGGTTCTTTAGGAAAAGCATTAACTGCTCACATGTTTAAAACGTATCCTAATGTTAAAAAAATAATAATTTTATCAAGAGATGAGCAGAAACAATTTGTAATGGCTCAAGAATATCCAATTGACAAATACCCTCAAATACGTTTTTTTTAGGAGATGTGAGAGATAAAGAAAGAATGGTTAGAGCATTTCAAGGGGTGGACGATGTAATTCATGCAGCCGCAATGAAGCATTTGTACTTGGCTGAATATAATCCAGATGAATGTATAAAAACAAACATCGGGGGGGCTCAAAATGTAATACACGCTGCGCTAGAATCAGGGGTTGAAAATGTTGTTGCATTATCAACTGATAAGGCATGCGCACCTATCAATCTATACGGGACTACAAAGTTGACATCAGATAAATTATTTGTTGTAGCAAATAACATTAAAGGAACTAATCCAATTAAGTTTTCGGTAGTAAGTTATGGAAATGTAATGGGTTCAAATGGTTCTGTAATTCCGTTTTTTATGCATAAAAAGAAAGAAGGAAAATTACCAATAACAGATATTTCTATGACTCGTTTTAATATATCTTTACAAGGAGGAGTAGACATGGTAATGCATGCAATGGAGCACGCTTGGGGAGGTGAAATCTTTATCCCAAAAATACCTTCCTATAAAATTACAGATGTAGCCCAAGCTGTTGCGCCGGAGTGCAAGTTAGAAATTGTTGGAATTAGATCAGGAGAAAAAATACATGAAGAGATGATTACCCCATCAGATTCATTTTACACCTATGATTTGGGTAAATATTATACCATTTTACCATCTGTTCCCAATTTTAGTATTCAAGAATTTTTAACAAAATTCAATGCAAAATTAGTTCCTGTGGGGTTTAATTATAATTCAGGGCATAATACAGATTGGGAAACTGTAGATAGTTTAAGAAATTTAATAATGGAGCACGTAAATTCAACATTCAAAGTATAATGGGACAAAAAGCAATTCCTTATGGCCGTCAAAACATAACTCAGCAAAATATTGATGTTGTTATAGAAATATTACAATCAGATTATTTAACGCAAGGGCCAAAGATTCTTAATTTAGGGCATATCTAATTTTGTAAATAAAGATTAAAAATAATTAGATTTTTTGTTTTAATGGTTCATAATCTCATTTAAAAAACGAATAACTCTCAAGAAATCAATTCAATATAATGGAAATAAACAAAAGACAAACCATTCTTTTAGAGTGTGATTCTTCTGATATAAATAAACTTAAAAACTGGTTGAATTTTATAAATGCGAATAGAAATATAAAATTTATCATATTAGTACAACCACAGAGATTGACCTTGTTTAAAAATGAATTAATGGCTTATGAAAAGTTGACGTGTATTTCGTATAATGATATTTTTAATTTTGAAAACAATCATGAAAGTGTCAGTGCTTCAGAGTTTTATGATTTTAATAGGTTTTACGTTCAAGATGAAATTACTTTTAGACTATTAGATAGAGATGGTTATTTGCCAAAATATGGATTGGGAATCCAACATGGAATAAGTTATTATTCCCAAAAAGCAATGAATACTTTACATTTTTTAAAAGAGAACAATGTTTCATTTCTCTGTTTTAAAACTACGCCACATCACTCAGTAGAGTGGTTGTTGGCAAAAGCTGCTGATTTTTTGAATATTGATGTATTTACGACAGAAAAACACATATTTCCATGGCTATTTTCAATTTCTAAAGGCTATCTTAGATTCAGAGAATTACAATTCAAAAATGAAATTTTGGAACCTTTACATGAAGTAGAGTTTCACATTAATAAATTTATTGAAATAAACTCAAAAGACTATGAGTTTGCAATTCCAAAATATGAAAAAGATAGACTAGGCAAAGGAATATTTAAGTATTACAATCCTTTTAAAAATTTAAAAGATACCATAAAAAGACCACACAGCTTTTATACCTTAACACAAAACTTTTTTTATCACAAAAAAATAACTAAAGATAGTTATACTTTCAAAGGAAAATATATCATCTTCTTCCTACATTTCCAACCTGAAAGAACAACATTACCAGACGGGTATGGCTTTACAGATCAGTTATTTGCTATTAGAACATTAAGATTGTTACTTCCTGAAAATATTAATCTGTTAGTGAAAGAACATCCTTCTATGTTTACCAATAAATCTGAGCCTAAAGCAAGAAATAGGTTCTATTATAAGTCCATTAACAATATAAAAGGGGTTTCCATGGTTAATATTTCAGTTGATAGTTTTAAATTAATTGATAATTCAATTGCCATTGCAACAATTACAGGTAACGTTGCATTGGAATCATATATTAGAAAAAAACCTGCTATTTTATTTGGTCGAGTTAATTTTAGTATCGATGGAGTGCATTCATTTACTGATATAAATAGTTTAACTATTTTTTTAAAAAATTTACTTGAAGGAAAAATTAAAATAAATTTGAATAATAATCATTTATTAAAATTTTGCTCAAAAGGTGTTGTGTCAGGTCTAATAGAGGGCCATAAAAATGTTAAAAACTACCATTCGTTTGGGGAATACGAAGAAAATGCTCAGTATAAATTATTAACAAAACTTATTCAAACTAAAATAGTTGAAATATAGAAATTTACTAGGAAAAAAAACTAAAACTAAAATTATCGTATTTGAAAGTGATGATTGGGGTAGTTTTAGATTTAAAAACAAGTATATTAGGGATAAATTTATTAAGAATTTTAACCCTCATTTATGGATGCATAATTATGACACATTTGAATCTGCAAATGATTTACAAAATTTATTTGACACATTAAAAGCAATCAAAGGTAAAGATGATAAGAATCCAAAATTTACTTTTTTAATGAACCCATCTAATCCTGACTTTAAAAAAATTAAGGAGAGTAATTTTCAAAATTTTTATAATGAGACATTTTTAGAGACACTAGACAATAGAAATGACGGGAAAGAAATATTTGATTTGTATAACACAGCTTTGGAAAATAAAATGATCGAAATTGGTTTTCATGGTAGAGAACATTTAAATGTAAATCAATGGATGAATGACTTGAAAAACAATGACAAAATTGCTCATTTAGGTTTTGAAAATAAAGTTTGGGGATTTTCAGGATTATTTGTGCCAAATGCTATGAAATCATATAGATCAACTTTTGACATAAATTCCTATCATGAAATTAAAAAATTAAAAAATAATATTGCAGAAGGAATCTCAATTATTAATAAGACATTTAATCAAAAAACAACATATTTTTTGCCGCCCGACGGACCCTATCATTTAAGCTTAAATTCAGAGTTAGTTCATAATGGTATTGATTACATAGGATTATCTAAACTACACAACAACCCTCTAGAACCTCAATGGTATCATAAAAAGCTTTTTTGGATTGGTAAGACGACTAAAGAAGGATTAACTGTTATTACCAGAAACGTTATTTTTGAGCCCAGCTCTCCTAGACATAATGATCCTATAAATTTTGCACTAAAACAAATTACAGATGCTTTTAAGCATAATAAGCCTGCTGTTATTAGTTCTCATAGAGCAAATTTTGTTGGAAGTTTAAATTCACAGCAAAGGGATATCAGTTTAAAATTATTAAGTGATTTAATATGCAAAATTATAAAAATATGGCCAGAAGTCGAATTCATGACATCTTCCGAATTGGGTGTTTTATTAAAAAACAGTTAAAACCCAACATATAAAAAAATAAATTCAAACAATTTAGTTAGTAAACCGGATTGGCAAACAAACCGTAAAATTGTAGTCATTGAAAGTGATAATTGGATGCCTATTAGAATATCAAATTTTAGTAATTTTAAACTTTGGGCTCATATGAAATCTCATGAAATTGAGCTTGTTTTAGAAGCAGTATCGGATTATATAACCAATAGAAACGAATAAAATGAAAACAAAAATTGACAATTTTTAAACATTGTTGTCCAATAAAAGATAAAAGGACCGCTTTCGCTGTTAGAATCAAGAACGAAGACTTGATTTTAACTAACTGAAAAACAATATTATTACGATTTTAAATTTTTCGATACATCATAAATTCTAAAGCGTTTTTAAAAGTAAGGTGTACTACTTTAAAAGCTCCTGGAAATCAATACTATCAATACTTTAAAACACTTTAGCTAATTTTAATCGGACAACACTAATTTTTAAAGTAAAAAAATAATAGTAATTTCATATTTTTTAATGGTGTTCGTTGTTTTTTTGCATTCATACAACCCTAGTTACTCATCTTTTTAAGATTCAAATAGTATAAATTTAAATCATTTTGTTCAAGATTTTATATCTCAAAGAATTGCCAAAATAGCAGTTCCATTATCTTTTAACTCCAATTATTGTAATTTGAGTAAGTGTTTTTATCACTCTATTTTAAAAAGAAAATTAAGAATTCTTTATGATCTTTTAAAGAGATTTAGATAATTAGCCTTAATTAAAAAAATAATCAGAGGTCAGTAGGTAAATATTTAGAAATTTTAATAGTTAAATAATTTAAAATAAGTTGTTTAATAACATGTCATTTGTCAGTTCGAGCGCAGTCGAGAACTATTCGAATCCTATAAGTAGGTTTCTACTGCGCTCTACCTGACATACGTTAAACATTTATATTTAGTTCTAAGTAACTAACTACTGATCTCTAAAAATAATTAATAAAAATTAAGTAATTTATAAATAAAATAATTTTCTTAAAATACAAATTTAAATAATCAATTGTAGAAATTATGTTTTATTCTTCGTAAGCTAATTGTTATCAATAGAATAAATGTTTCAAAATTTTCAAAAAAAAATAAAAAAGACTTTATTAAATTTACCAGGGTATCATACAAACCGTAAAATTCTTGTTATTGAAAGTGATGATTGGGGCGCCGTTAGGATGCCTTCAAAAGAGATATATAACGAATTTATTAAAAGAGGTATACGTGTAGACAAAGATCCTTATTGTAGATACGATAGTTTAGCGACGGCAGAAGATTTGGAAGCTTTATTTGAGCTTTTAATGACTTTTAAGGATAAAAATAATCGTAATGTCATACTCACCGCAAATACTATTATGGCAAATCCTGATTTTGAAAAAATTGAAAAATTCGGATATGAAAAATACTTTTATGAGCCCTTCACGGAGACTTTGAAACGAAAGACTTTAACTCAGAATTCATATGAATTATGGGAACAAGGAATAAAATCAGGTATTTTTAAGCCCCAATTCCATGGTCGTGAACATTTATATGTCAAAAAGTGGATGCATCAACTCCAAAAGAATGACGAGCTGACCCATTTAGCTTTTAAAATGAGGACTTATGGTTTAACTTCAGATGTTGATTCTTCAATAAAAGTAAATTATATGGGGGCATTAAATTCTGGATTAAAAAGCGATATAGTAAGTTTTAATCAGATTTTAAATGAAGGATTAGAAATGTTTGAAAATTTTTTCGGCTATAAATCTTTATCTTTTATTCCAACCACTTATACTTGGCATCCAGACATTGAGCATAATTTAAGAAATAATGGGGTTCAATTTTTACAAGGTATGGTTCATCAAAGAATTCCATTAGATGATGATTGTACTTTCAGGTACAAAAAAAACAACTTTTTAGGTAAAAAAAGTAAATCAGAATTAATGTATCTATCAAGAAATGTATACTTTGAACCGAGTAATTTTAAAAATAATTTTGATGTCGTTGGTGATGCGCTAAACGCTATTAAAATTGCTTTTAATTGTCGTAAACCTGTAGTGATTTCAATGCATAGACTAAATTTTATTGGAGCGATTGATGAAAGTAATAGAAATATGAATTTAGATCTATTAGAAACGTTGCTTACAGAAGTTATGAGAATTTATCCAACGATAGAGTTTATGAGCTCAGATGAATTAGGAAATTTGATCAAAACCGAAAAGAATGGTTAATAATTATAAATCCTATGCGCTGTATGAGTTAAATAGTAAAGGATAGTTGCAAAAGTATATTTGTTAAAGAACTAATAGCATTATTTTAAAACTTTTAAAAAAAACAAAATATTAGTATAATTCAAAAAGTGTTTGGTGCAAGTTTTTTTCTACATTGCTACTACGTGTAAAGAAAAATATCTCTAAAAACAGGAATTACAATCCTGCAAAATGTTTGTGACAAGGATTTATTCTTGCCACATTTTGGTTCAATAGTTATAAATGTAAATTGAAAGATTGATAAAAACTCTATGATGCATAATAATATAAATATTGGAACTAACGTGGGAAGTTGCGTTACATCAAAAATCAAAAAAAATGTTTGTTTATGTCTCGGTGCCGTTATTTTTGGTGAAATTACCACAGCAAATAAGATGTTATTTTGATGCAAATGCAGTTGTAAATAAAAATTTTCATGAACCGTTTTCTGATATTGCCGGTATTCCTGTAAAAGTTGTAAAAAAAGAATCTGTTGTTTGGTGGCAAAAAAACAGGATGAATCTAGAATTTTAAGAGTAAAAAGCATGAAAAAAAAGATTCTTTTTTTAATCCCTTCTCTTGATGGTGGAGGCGCAGAACGAACGCTTGTGAATATTTTAAATCATTTAAATACGGACAAATGTTTTGAAATAACATTAGTTGTAGTTTCTTATATTGGTGCCTATAAAAACGAAATTCCGGAAAATATAATAGTTCTGCCGCTTTTCAAGAACAATAATCTCGTCAGAATATTGGCTTATGCACAAAAGAAATTTGGATTTAACTATTTTTTTAAAAAAAGGGTCGAAAAAAATATCTCGGAAAGTTATGATACCGCAATTTCTTTTACAGATGGTAATTGTACCGATTTACTTTTCTTTTTTCCCAATGTGAAAAAGATAATTTCCTGGGTTCATGGTTCGTATAAGTCTAATATAAATTTCTATAAATTTTATAAAAATAAAACGTATAGAAATTTAGTGATTAAAAATCGATATAGTCAATTAGATAGCATTGTTTTTGTTTCTGAAGACGCCAAAAATGAATTCATCAGTTTATTTGGTTCTTATAAAAATATGCCTGTTATTTATAATCTTCTTGATGAAAACGTTGTAAAAGAAAAAGCAAATACAACAATTTTACAACCAAAAAATAAACCTTTTCACTTTATAGCGGTTGGCCGTTATTATCCTGTTAAGGGGTATGATAAATTAATAGAAGCCGCGGCAATATTAAAAGACAAACAGCTTGCCTTTAAAATTGATGTATATGGTAATGGGTTTTTAAAAGAAACGCTTCAAGAGCAAATTCAAGAATTAGGCTTAGGCACCTATGTTTCACTGAACGATTTTGTAAAAAATCCTTATCCATTGATGGCACAAACGGACGTATTTATGATGACGTCAATTTCAGAGGCAATGCCGATGGCTTTGTGCGAAGCGATGTTGTTAGGGAAGCCAACGCTCGTAACTAATTGCAGCGGATGCAGGGAAGTGGTTGGTTATGGTGAATTTGGTGTGATGGTAGAACAAACACCTAAATCTATAGCGGATGGAATGGAAAAATACATCATTGATAAAACATATCTTGCTACTTATACTGCTAAATCTAAAGAAAGAGCAGTTGTTTTCTCTGACAAAGCTATTCTAGAACAAATAAAAAAAGAATTATAGTGAAGAATTTTGCTAAGATTTCTAATATAAAATTTACTAAAAATTCTTCAGATAAATGGTTTTCTATTTATTATTTTCAATCAGAATTTACTTGAGCGAAAGTTAGAAAAATTAATAGAGGATGATGCGTTGCGAGAAATGATGTCAAAAAAGGCAACAAATACTATGAAAGTATTTTTGACTAAAGATGTGGCTGCAGAATTTTATGATGTAGCCTGGTCTAAAGTTTTGTCTAATAAATAGTTTGGTTCATTAAGGAAGTATTAAAGAATTATTATTAAAGTTAAATTGTAAAATTTATTTAGTTCTAATTTTTAACATCAATTAGGTTTAAAATATGCAAAAAATTTACTTTTCATATATTAAAGTAGCTACTTTTTCGGGGCAAACAGCCTCTACTATATTAATAAAAAAGTTACTTTCCGGTAAGGATTATGTATTTCAGGATATTTATTTATACCCACTGAAACGAGCAACTAAAAATAAAATGCTGTTAATTTTTGATTGGATATTAAATACCTTTTCAACTATACCCTCTATTTTCTCTTTATTATTTACGAAAAGAGCTACATTATACATTAATTTAGGGCAAGGTTATTTTTCATTTCTTAGAATTTTATGGTGGTATGTACCTGTTCGTATGATGAAGAGAAAACTTTCTGTAATCATTTCATTAAATGGTCATTCATTTGTTAGTTGGAGCAATACAAGTAATAAAACGGCGCTATTCAAAAAAATATTAAATTCAGCTAAAATTATTACGGTTGTAGGAAATGTTCAAAAGTCAAAATTAGTTGAAATTGGAATTCATGCAGACAAGGTTAAAATAATACCTAATACAATTGATAGTGAACCAGTAAATCAGCAATTTACTCTAAATAAACATCGAGATATTTCTTCAAAACCAGTTGAAATACTATTTTTGAGTTTGCTGGTTGAATCTAAGGGATATCCTGAGTATTTGGAAGCTCTTTTATTATTATCGAAGTCAGACCCAAAATTAAAAATGAATGCCATTCTTTGCGGGCCTTTAATAAAGACAAAGCATTGTACCCGATTTAAAACAATCAAGGAATCAGAAAAATGGATAGCCGAAACCATAGTTGACATCAATAAAGTACTAGATTCAAGTATAAAAGTTCGTTACATCCCGGGCGCAAAAGGGACTAAAAAACAGGAACTTTTTAATGCTAGCCATATTTTCGTTTTGCCTACGCAATATCCAAATGAAGCCCAGCCATTAGTTATACTGGAAGCGTTGGCGTCAGGCTGTGCCCTAATTACCACCAATGCTGGCGAGATTCCAAGCACTATTTCGAATAATGAAGCTATTATTCTGAATCCTATAACACCCGAGAATATTGCGAAGGCAATAAAGACTTATATTGAAAATGACGAGATGAGAATGAAAAAAGTAAATTCAGGTTTGAAAATCTATAATGAAAAATATAGTTTGGAAATATATCAGAAGAATTGGATGCAACTCTTCTCATACTGTAATGAAAGTTATCGGAACATTCCAAAATTTAATAACTAAATATGCTGTATTCATTGAGGTTACATGGTTTTTTCAAATATTTTGGACTTTTTAAGAAGTGTTTTATAATCAATGTGATAAGGTAGCATGAATAAACATATACTCATTGTTTCTCTCTTTGGTGAGATAAGTAATTCTTACAGTAGGTTGCATAAAATAGCGAATGCTTTTTCTCAAAAAGTGTCAATTGTTACAACTGATTTTTGTCATTCAGAAAAGAAATACAAATCAAGAACAGCTATAGATGAAAATAATCCATTTTTTGTCAAATATATCCATGTGCCCAGTTATGACAAAAATTTGACATACAAAAGAGTATATAGCCATCAGGTATTTGCATATAAACTTCGACTCTATTTAAATAATTTGGTTGATAAACCTGATCTTATTCTTTGTCTGATGCCACCTTCGAGTTCGGCATATATATGCGCTCTTTATTGTAAAAAACATAGTATTAATTTTGTAATTGATATCATAGATTTATGGCCAGATTCATTGCTTCCTTTAACCCGATACAAATCAATGACCAATTTCTTTTTGTATCCTTGGCGATGGATGACTAAACAATCTTACAAAATGGCTACCTATATTTCTGGTGAATCCAAGGCGTATGCATTAGCCGCACATGATATTAATCCTGGGGTACCCTGGTCTTATACCTACTTGGGTGTAAACAAGGATCAAACAAAAAAACTTGTTGAGAAAAGTAATTTTCAATTGAACAAACCTGCTGATGAAATATGGATTTGTTATGGTGGGAGTTTAGACAATAGTTATGATTTTGATTTGTTGCTGAAAGCAATTCAAGATATTGATGACAAGAATATTAAATATTGTATGTACTTTGTTGGTGAAGGAGAGAAAAGGAGTTTCATAGAAAAATTTACAGTTGACAACTCTCTGAACATTAAAATTACAGGTAGGTTGGCATACAAAGATTATTTAAAGTATCTTTCTGTATGTGACATAGGAATAAATAGTTTTAGAAAAGAATCATTTGTAGCCCATAGTTTTAAATTTAATGATTATGTTGCATCCAATCTGTTTATTCTGAATAATTTAGTTGGTGAAACGTCAGAAATGATCGATCAATATAAAATCGGATTAAATTTTAATGAAGATAATTTACCTGAAATACTATACAAGGTCTGTAAAAATTGGGAAACATACAGTGCCGATAATTTAAATATGGAATTACTCATTAAAAATGAATTAGATAGTGTTCGTATCTATAAAAAACTAATAGAAAATATATTAGCTACATTGAAATAAGACACGTCTATAAAACGATATAAAACATTTTATTGATTTTAGTACTACTAAATTTTGTAAGAAAAACGATAATAATAATGAATCCTAAGAGCGTTCTTTTCTTTGAAGAGATATATAATTCTTTTATAATTCTCAGTTTAATTGGCCTAAATACGAATAATGATACAAAATAAGAAAGACTACATTAGGTTTTTACAAGTAGAGCAGGGTTACAAAAAAAACTACAACTTTTTCTTTTTATATGTAAAGACAGCTTTCAAGCCAACACAAAGGTTTTTGTTGCTTTTAAGAACATGTGAATATCTAAAATGTAAAAGAAAAAACCCCATTTATAAAAGCTTGTATTTTACTGTTAAATATTTAAAATATAAATTAGGATTAAAATTAGGGTTTTCTATTCCTGAAAATGTGGTTGACGAAGGTTTTCAATTGCCACATTATGGAACCATTGTAATCAATGCAAATGCTAGAATTGGTAAATATTGTAGGATGCATGTTTGTGTCAATATAGGAGCATCAGGTGGTGGTAAAGCAGCTCCTAAAATTGGAGACCACGTTTATTTTGGACCTGGAGTAAAAGTATATGGCGACATACAGATTGCAGATAGGGTTGCTATTGCAGCCAACGCAGCAGTATCAAAATCTTGTTTTGAGACAGACGTAGTTTTAGGAGGCGTACCCGCTAAGGTAATTGGCAAAGTAGATATACAAAAAATTATTACTTCTAATAAAATTAATTAATGCTTACAATAATAAAACAAGATTTATTTCGATATAAACCAAAACCATATTCAGTATTAGTTTTATTACAAGGATTTAGAGCACAAGGTTTCCGATACATGTTTTTTAAACGTTTAAAAGAACACTTTGGTACGAAATCACTGATTGGCTTTTTGGCGAAACTATGTATGAGGAGATATACCTATAAATATGGTTTTCAAAACGGAGGTAAAATAGGCGGTGGTTTCTATATTGGTTACTTTGGTACCACAGTCATCAGCAAAAATGCAATTATTGGTAAAAACTGTAATATTGCACATGGCGTAACCATTCGTTCGGCAATAGGTAAAAGGGCAGGTACTCCAAAAATAGGGAATAATGTGTGGATTGAATACCATCCTTATAGGAAACGTTTCAATTAGTGACAATGTTTTGATTGCTCTGAGTGCTTACGTCAACTTTGATGTATCGTCTGATTCTGAAGTGATGGGAAACCCAGCGAAAATAATCTAAAAGATACATCCCACAGTATTTTATATAAATAACATTATAACTTCATGATTAAAACTATTTTTAGGAATATATCGCAGCTAAGAGGCTTTCATACCAACAGAAAAATTGTAGTTATTGAATCTGATGATTGGGGAAGTATCCGCACACATAGCAAAGAAGCTCGAGAAATACTTTTGTTGAAACTACCAAATTTATCACGAGACCCCTACTTTAACTTTGATATACTCGAAAGTCAAAATGATTTGCACGCACTTTTCGAGGTTTTAGTATCAGTGAGAGATGTTCATGGAAATTATGCAAAAATCACTGCCAATACAATTGTTGCCAATCCAGATTTCCAAAAAATTAAAGAATCTAATTTCCAGCATTATTTTTTCGAATCGTTTTCGGATACTTTTAAAAATAGAGACGGTCATGATGAAATGATTCATTTGATAAAGCAAGGAATAGAAAATAAAATTTATCAACCGCAATTGCATGGTAGAGAACATTTGTCAATCAAGCAATGGTTGCATGCACTAGAAAATTCTCATAATGAACTTACAAGTGCCTTTCATGAAAAGATGTTTGGAATTTCACTTAATGAACAAATAAACAAACGTAATAATGTGATGGCTGCCCTTGATTTTGAAAGCCTTGATGAGCTTGAAAATCATAAAAAAATCATAATTGATGGACAAAGAATCTTCCAAGATACTTTCGGATTTGAATCCAAAACTTTTATAGCACCCTGCTATGTATGGCATAAAGCGCACGAAACTTTCTTGATGGAAGCAGGTGTTTCAACATTGCAAGGAATTCCTTACCAATTTGCACCTAATCTAACTGGGGATTGGTTTAAAACGAGTGTTAGATACACTGGGAAAAAATCAAAAAGTGGGCTGTCTAATATAGTTAGAAATGCTTTTTTTGAACCGTCATTAGTAGGTAATGGTGAATCAGTTGTGTACGACTGTATGAAAAGAATTGACTGGGCTTTTAAGACCTATAAACCAGCCATCATTGGTAGTCATCGAATCAATTTTATGGGTTCACTTAGTGAAAACAATAGAAAACAAAATTTAAAATACTTCAAAACTTTGTTGAAATTGGTAACCAAAAAATGGCCAGATGTAGAATTTATGAGCTCAGACGAATTGGCTGATTTAATGAATAATACTTGATTCATAAAATCGAAAATGTAATAGTGATAAAACTTCATTGGTAAGTTTTATAATGTATTTTTTTTGTTAAAATTGTTTTTAATAACAATGTTGGATATAAACTTAATTTTTTAACAACAGAAAAAACATCAATTTTATAGTTCCATTACATAACCTTAGCTCTACTAAATAATTATAATCCAAATTTTCTATCTTTAGATGCAATTAAATTACAAGATGAAAGTGAATTTTCAATCTCGGATTTATACTAAATTCTTCTTGTTATTTTAAGAAAATAAATCAATAAAGAAACGTATGTTGCTGTTTTTAAAAATAATCGTAGTACACGTTATTTGATCATAGAACAGCAAGTACAAGAATTTATAAATGCTGAGGAAGTTTTTGACGTAAAAATGCTCGGATTCATTAAAGTTTTTTACATTTACAAAAAACTATATTTGACTATGTGTGGTTAAAAACAATAATAAGCAAAGAAATGATTAAACAACTAATCGAATCAACAACATCAAAATGAAAGGAATTATTCTTGCAGGCGGCTCAGGTACAAGGTTACATCCACTTACATTAGCAGTATCTAAGCAATTACTACCAATTTACGATAAACCGATGATTTATTATCCCTTATCCGTACTGATGTTAGCAGGGATAAAAGAAATATTGGTCATCTCAACACCGCATGATTTGCCAAATTTCAGAAAATTGTTGGGTGATGGAAGTCAGTTTGGAATCCAACTTTCATATGCAGAGCAGCCATCACCTGATGGATTGGCACAAGCCTTTATGATAGGAAAAGAATTTATAGGGAATGACGACGTTTGTTTAGTTTTAGGAGATAATATTTTTTATGGAGCGGGACTACAAAAATTATTAATGAATTCAGTTGCTAAAGTAAAAAATGAAAATAAAGCAGTTGTTTTTGGATATTATGTAGAAGATCCTGAACGCTATGGCGTGGCAGAATTTGATTTAGAAGGCAAGGTTTTAAGTATTGAAGAGAAACCAACGGAACCAAAATCAAACTATGCGGTAGTTGGGTTGTATTTTTATCCTAATAGCGTTATTAATATTGCGTCGAATGTAAAGCCTTCTAACAGAGGAGAGTTAGAGATTACTGCCGTAAATCAATACTATCTAGAAGAAAAGACATTACAACTACAAATGCTTTCACGAGGATTCGCATGGTTAGATACAGGAACTCATGAAGCCTTAACAGAGGCTACAGAGTTTGTGAAAGCTGTAGAGAAAAGAACAGGTTTAAAAATTGCCTGCCTTGAGGAAATAGCATTTCGAATGGGATGGATGTCGGCAAGTACCATCATCGATAGAATATCAAGTTTAAAAGGTGATTATTTTGAATATTTAAAGCGAGTAATTAAATAATGATAGGATATTTTTACATTGCTGTTACTTTATTCTTTACCGCTTATGAACAGATAAAAATTCTAAAAGATCATTCATATATCAATTGTAAGTCTTGTTTCTAGAGCTGAAAACATGGTTGAGGAGCTTGTAAAAGGAGTTCACAAAACTGTAAAAAATATTACAGATGATTATGAAATCATAGTAGTTGAGCATTGCAGTTCCGACAATTCTTGGTCCAAAATTGAAAAGATACCGAAAAATGATCAAAACGAGAAAGGTTACCAACTTTCTAGGAATTTTAGGCAGTATTATGCAATCACTTGTGGTCTTAGGTATGTCTCTAGGAGAATGGGTAATTGTAATGAATTTTGATTTGCAACATCAATTAGAAAAAAAACAAGAAATTATGCTATTTAGAACAACAGTATAAGTAATATGGTTTAGCCTATTTACCAAGGAATGACTTTTTTTGAAACACTTAAATACCCTGTAAAGATTAGATCAATATAACCTTGAGTGGCAGAGAAAGAGCATTTAATAACCATTTGCCTGCTGTCATAGGCTGAAATAGAATAAACTATAACTGTAGTTTAGTTAAAAACAATAGAAAAGAATATAGTCTTTCAATAAATTTTAAAACAAATCGTAGAGTGCTACCTGATGTTAAATTTTTAAATAAGACGGGGATTATGAGATTTGTTAAGTGAGATCAAAAAAACTAAAAACCATAGAAAACCTTATTTTTAATGATTGTACAAAAAATTCTTGAACGTAATAGATAAATAAATAAAAATGAATACCACTTTCTTACTTTTTTTAATTGGGTTATCCTTAATAAGTATATTAATTATTTTTGGTTTTATGTTATCCAAATTTACTAAGGAAAATAGTTTATTTAAAAATATTGCAATTGTTATTATTGCTATAACTGCAACTTTCGCTTTAGTACAATCTAATTTCCGCTCTTATTTGTTGATCGCTTTTATTTTATTGATATACGCACTTTTTAGAGATAAGTTATTCAATAAACAAATCTCTTTTACGAAACAAAAACTAGAGCATAGCTTTGTAAAAACTTTAGTGCTAGGACTCTTTTATTTTTCTATTTCATTTGTTGTTTTGAACCTTCAACTACTTACAGAAAATAACGTTTATTCTTCTTTACATCCTGACTTTTCTTTTTATGCTGCTGTTTCAGAAATTTTAACCACCACAGGAATTGAAAATAGTGATCTTAGTAGTGCTTTATCAGGTAAATTAAGCTATCAGTTTTATCATTATTTTGAGCTTTGGTTTAATGGGTTAATTACAATTATAATTAACAATACATTTTTAAACACCTTGATGTTTGTAACAATACCCTGTTTCTCAGCAATTATGCTGTTAGGTATATATGAATTACAGCAAAAGATATTTGGTCAAGTGAAGTTGTTAAGTAGTGTAATTAAATATTTTATACCGTTGATGATTTTATTTGTTTTTCCTTTTATGAGAACTTTTTCTGCCCTTGTTAAGTATATAGCTGGTGAAAATTTAGGATATTGGACAAATCCGAGTATTGCTTCTGGCATAGCTTTAAAGTTAATTATCGTGGTTTCGGGCATCACTTATTTATTATTGGATTATGTAAAGAATAAAAATAAGAATATAATTTTAATTTGCGCATTTATTGGTATTGTATATCCGCCAACATTAGTTACAATTATTCCTAGTATTATGATATGGCAAATTTTTATTATAAAGCAAATAAATAAAAAAATAATTTTTGATAATTTTATTCTATTTATATCAATAGGACTTGTGTTTTTATGGATAAATTCTTTTGAAAAAGGTTCTATTGATAATAATGTTTATGATATACCTTCAACTATTGAAATGATTCAAACTCATTTTGGAAGTAATATAAAAAAATATTTAATGTATGTTATTTCACCATTACTAACCTTTATAAAATTATCTTTCTATGTATCTCCGATATTAATTTTACTTTTTTTAAAAAGAAAATCTTTAGTAAATATCTTGAAGACTAAAAAAGATTTAATATTTTTATTTACGTTGTTTTTCGTCATAAGCTCATATGGGGCTGGACTGTTGGGTTATCACAAAGATGGTGTCCAATTGTATGAAAATATAATGTTACCAATTTATATACTTTGTATCTTTTTAGCATTTATATATCTAATAAGCTCTAAAAAAACATATATAAAAGTATTTACTACGATTGTGCTGAGCTTGATGCTGATAATTAATATTTATGGATTTTTAGGCAGAAGATTTTCTAACAATCCAGAAGACAATAAGGTTAGTAATGTAAACAATATCATAGATGCTTATAAAAAATCATCATCAAAAGAAAGTATAATGATAGCTAGCAATGATTTTTACAGCGATATGAGAAGCAAGAATACCAAATTCATTATTGCAGGGCATAATTTAAGATTTTTTGTCAATGGTTATTTCCCTCATACACTTTCATTAGATAAAATAAAAATGGAATCTATGGCTGAGAAAGCTTATTTGGCTAAAAATTTAATACGATCTAAATACTTTAATGAGATAATTCAGCAGGAACTGTCTTATAAAGAGGTGATTAAGAGTAATAAAGAAATTACATTCTTAATAATTGATAAAGAAGCGCTGGAAAATATAAATGCGGAAAGTGAATTTTCGGCAGATTATTTAGGCGTAATAGATGGTTTTTCATATTACAAAAGGCGTTAAAACATTTGATTTTTTTTTATTAATTTTATATTATGATAAAAACAGGTTTAAAGATTGCGTGTCTTGAAGAAGTTGGCTAGAGAATGGGGTTTCTTGCAAAAGAAAAGGTTCAAATCTATTTAGACAATCAAAACTCAAAAAGCAACTATTTTAGTTACCTTAAGAATAATTTTAACAAAAAGTAAATTTGATAAATATGATAATAAATATTTCGATTGTTGTTCCTTGCTACAAAGGTGAACATAGTTTTTGGGCGCAACATAGGTAGCAAAGTAATTAATAGGATGATTTCCTATTTTCAGGAAAAACCAAAGGGCCTAGTGGGCTCATCTTTTAGGTTGATGACTAATGATTTTGCCAAGGTAATCGTAAATACCTGTAATGCTATGCCATCTGTTTCTAGCTTACTGATTCAAAGTAAAAGTTATGAGTAAGGCTTTTGCATAGTTAGACGCCTGAACTCACGAATCACTAACTGAAGCTGCAGAGTTTGTTAAACCTGTCGAGAAAAGAACAGGTCTCAAAATAGCTTTTATAAAGGAAGTAGCATATAAAATGAAATATATTAGCAAAGATAATTTGTTTACGCGAACGAAAGAAATGGGAAATAGTGCTTTTGTTGTATATTTGATAAAAATATTGACTTAAGTAATGAAAGATTATTTTTTTATACCAGCTACAAAACTTCATAAACTTGATTCAATCTCTGACGATTGTATAAAGATAATTGATTTTGAGGATTCTATACTATTCGATGAAATTGAGTATTATATGGATGCTTTAAAAAAAGTACCTGACTACATGCAATATTGGTACAGAGTGCCAATTAGAAATAGTTATGATGAAAAAATTACCTTAAATCACTTAAATGCATTTGTGAAAATTGGTATAAAAAACATCATAATTCCTAAGCTAAAAACTAAAAATGAGTTTGTAGAAATTACAAAAATTAAGGCTAATTTATCTTTTATTTTATTGGTAGAGCATCCTTTGTTTTTAATTGAACTAAAATCTGTTTTGAAAAACAAAAAACTTATTAGTAGTATTATAGCTATTGGGATAGGGACACATGATTATTTGACATTTATGAAGAGTTCAGAGGATTCTGCTAATTTTAATTTTATTAGATTACAGCTTCTAAATATTGGAAAGGCTTATGGTGTAGATTGTTTGGATTATGCTTCAATGAATATAAAAAATGAAGATGAGTTCAAAAGATCTATAAACAATACTTATAAGCTTGGTTTTGACGGTAAGTTTCTTGTACATCCTATTCAAAAAAAATGGGTTGATGTATATTTTGAACAAACACAAAAAGAAGAAACTGAATGGGCAAAACGGATTATTTCACATTTGCCAGCTGGATCATCGGAAGATATTGAACCATTTATTATTGATGGTGAAATTATTGAAAAACCACACGTTAGAAAAGCATTAAATATTTTAAATAATGAAACCAAGTAATTTAGGTAATTTTTATGAAGATTTTGTTGTAGGCGAATGTATTAACCATTCGTTATCTAAAACAATATTTGAAAGTGATAATAATTTTTTTAGTTTGCTAACGATGAATCATCATCCTGTTCATTTAAATCTCAATTATGCAGAAAGCAGACAACATCAAAAAATTTTAGTCGTTGGAACTTTAGTATTCAGCTTAGTGGTAGGTATGACAGTACCAGATATTAGCGGAAAGGCTATTGCAAATCTTGAATATGCTGAAGTAAAACATCTTAACCCAGTTTTTATTAATGATACAATTTATGCTAAAACCTATGTTCTAGAGAAGATTGATTCTAAAACAAAATTAGATAGAGGGGTAGTAAAAGTAAAGACGGTCGCCTTTAATCAAAAAGGAATAGAAGTCTTATCATTCAAAAGAAATATTTTAATAAAAAAAAATGAATAAATACTTAATGCGCAGTTTAATGTTTGTGCCAAGTCACAATCATAAATTAATGATAAGTGCTGATAAATCTCAAGCAGATGTGCTTTTATTAGATGTAGAAGATTCTGTTCATTCTGCGGGGAACAAGCAGGTAGCAAGAAATAATATCGTCAAATATATTAGTGAAGGATTTTTTAGAAATAAATTGATTTTTCCTCGGATAAATGATAGAGAAAGTGGCCAATTGTTAAAAGACGTTACACAATTAACCATTGAGG
Organism: Polaribacter litorisediminis; assembly: GCF_019968605.1. Classification (NCBI taxonomy): domain Bacteria; kingdom Pseudomonadati; phylum Bacteroidota; class Flavobacteriia; order Flavobacteriales; family Flavobacteriaceae; genus Polaribacter; species Polaribacter litorisediminis. The sequence continues at coordinate 2,247,633 of NZ_CP082966.1, read as the reverse complement.
GCGTTCATGGCTTTATGTATCCAAAAGCCAAAACCAAAGAAGATATCTATTTTTTCGATAAGCTTTTGGAAACTATTGAATATGAAAAGAACATTAAAATCGGAACTTTTAAAATTATAGCTTTGATTGAGACAGCATCAGCAGCTATGCATGTGACAGAAATCTGTAATTCGTCTAAAAGATTAATAGCAGTGGCATATGGCTCTGAGGATTTTATTGCAGATTTGGAAGGTGTTCATGATTACGAACATACGAGCTTATTTGTGCCAAGGACCTTAATTGCCATGGGAGCAAGAGCTGCGGGTATATTACCAATCGATACGGTACATATCCGAGTGCATGATTTAACTGATTTGGATAAAAATTTAAAAATTTCAAAGAATTTAGGGTTTGAAGGCATGTTGGTGTTAAACCCAAAGGAACTTCCATTGGTACATCAATATTTTTCACCAAATGAAAATGAAGTAACAAATGCTCTGAGAGTTTTAGAACTTTCCAAGGAAGCAGAGGAAAGAGACGAGGGTGTTGCTATTATAGATGGAATATTTATAGGCCCCCCCATGGTTTTAGCAGCTAAAAAGAAAATCCTTAAACATCAATTAATAAGTTTAAAACATAATAAATGAAGGTTTCAATAGTTATCCCTTGCTACAAGAGTTCGAAAAGTTTGGAAGAACTGACTGAAAAAATAAATATTTTGCAACAAGAGATGGAGGAGCAAATAGAGTTATTATTTGTAAATGATAGTCCGTCCAACTTTCCAACTTTTAGAACACTTGAAAAACTGTCAAAGACATATAGTTTTGTTACTGCAATTCACTTAAGAAAAAATCATGGACAACAAATAGCTATTTTAGTTGGCTTTTTGCAAGCCAAAGGTGATTTGATTATGACTATGGATGATGATTTACAACATCCAACTTCAGAAATTCCAGTCTTAATTAATGCGATGAAAAATGATGATAAGGTTGATGCTATTTTTGCCGTGCCTAAATATTCCGACAAAAAGCACGGTTTATGGCGAAATATTGGTAGTTTTTTACTCAATAAGATAGATACGTTTTTTTTAAATAAACCAAAAAATTTGACAAAGTCTGCATATAAAATAATGACCAAAGAAATTAAAGAATTTATTATTCAAAATTATAATGCACAGCCAACGATATCAAGTTTAATCATTACTGCAACTTCTAATATTAAAAATATAGAAGTTAAACACAACAGACGTAAATATGATAAAAGTAATTATAATTTATTTAAACTTATTGGACTGTCTTTAGACTCGACATTACATTATTCTTCATTGCCTCTCAAATTAATTGGTATTCTTGGTCTTGTCGGTTTATTATTTTCGTTTTTTTATGTTATTTTTATATTGATAGGTAAATATGCCTACGGCTTTAGTATTCCAGGTTTTGCTACTACTGTAATTTTAATTACTATCTTTGGTGGTTTTAATTTGTTTGCAGTCGGTATTATCGGTGAATATCTCATTAGAATAGTGAAGGAGCAACAAAAAGTTCCATTAAAAGATTTAATCAAAACAAAATAGTAATATAAATGATAAAACTTAAAGCTTTAAAGCCTCTTGTAATTGTTGGTGCAACTGGGTCAGGAGAAATTGCGTCAAGTGTTTTTGAGGATATAAATAAGGTTAAGCCTCAATGGAATATTTTAGGGTTCTTAAACGATGTATCTGAAATTGATGACCATATAGGTAAATATAAAATAATCGGTAGAAGCGAGCAACTATTAGATTATATTCAAAAAGGTTGTCATGTACATTATACTTTTCATTTTAATGTTAAGAAAAAAAATGAGCGTGTAAATGCTTTTAAGGAATTGAATATACCATTGGAAGCTCATGCTTCGGGCGTTCATCCATTAGCTTATTTAAACCCTAGTTCTAGAATAGGTGCAGGAAGTCTAATGTTGCCTTACTCTGCAACTTCAGGGGGAAGTATAGTGGGTGATTTTTGTCACATGTATACATCTTCTTTTTTAGGACATGATACATATTTGAGCAGCTATTCAACCTTGGCGGCTCATAGCGTTTTAGGGGCAAGAATAAAAATGGGAGAAGGGGTACATATTGGACTGAACGCCACAATAAGAGAAGATGTTGTTATAGGGAAATATGCTATTGTTGGTATGGCAAGTAATGTTATATCGGATATAGGTGATTATGAAATATTTGTGGGTAACCCCGCAAAAAAAAATAGATGATATTATTTTACATTATGATTTTTAAGAAGTTGATTTTAAGATGAAATATATTTTTTTATCAGTATTTGTGTATGCTTTTGCATCCATTTTTTTAAAGCTGGGCGCACTTTCGATGGGTGCCTACAATTTACTAAATATTATACATAATTATTTTTATCTCTTCTCAATATGTTGTTTATTTATCCATGCCTTATTATGGCAACTTGCATTAAAGTCAAACCCTCTGAATGTTGCTTATGCCATTAAAACGATTTATTACCCTATTTTATTAGGAGTTTCTTATTTTGTTTTTGATGAAAGCATTAGTTTATATAATATTATTGGTACTATTTTAATATTATTCGGGGTTTACAAATTATATTTCAATTACAAATAATTTTATATGGTATACTTTGCTTTGGGTTTTTTGGGTGTACTGTTAACTGCAATTTCACAATTATTTCTTAAGAAGTCTTCTCAAAATAGTAGTTTAAATAAGTTTAGTATTTTTGTTAATTTTCATAGTGTTATTGGTTACGCATTAATGGTTTTGGTAACATTGATTAATCTTTACGTTTTTAAATTTTTAGATATAAAATACACTTTAGTCTTTTTACCATCTTCAATGGTTTTAGTAACTCTTTTTTCATCTTTTTATTTGAAAGAAGAAATAAAGAAGAGCAGCTACAAATACTATATACTTATATTAGTCGGTATCGTTATATTCAACTTGTAATAGTTTCAGTTATTCATGAACCAATTTTTAATTTAATTTTAAATGACAATTCCTTTTAATAAACCGTATCTAACGGGTAAAGAAACGCATTATATTTACGAAGCTGTAAAGTCGGGAAAAATTTCCGGCAATGGTATTTTTACTAAAAAATGTCAACAGTTTTTTGAAGAAAAATATGGTTTCAAAAAAGTTTTGCTCACTACTTCCTGCACAGATGCTTTGGAAATGGCAGCTATTTTGACTAATATCGAATTGGATGATGAGGTCATCATGCCAAGTTATACTTTTGTTTCTACCGCAATTGCATTTGTTCGGCAAGGTGCTAAAATTGTTTTTGCTGATTCTTATGTGGATAACCCAAACATGAATGCGGATGCTATAGAAGCTTTAATAACTCCAAAAACAAAAGCAATTGTTCCTGTACATTATGCAGGTGTTGCTTGTGATATGGATAAAATTATGGAGTTAGCTGCTAAATATAATTTACTAGTAATTGAAGATGCAGCCCAGGCCATTGATAGTTTTTATACAGGTAAAGATGGTGTAAAAAGAGCATTAGGGAGTATAGGCCATCTAGCAGCATTTTCTTTTCATGAAACAAAAAACATTATTTCAGGCGAAGGAGGTATGTTAACTATAAACTACGAGAAGTTTATTCATAGAGCCGAAATTATTTGGGAAAAGGGTACCAACAGAGCTGAGTTTTTTCGGGGTGAAGTAAATAAATATGCATGGGTAGATACTGGAAGTTCTTTTCTTCCATCTGAAGTGATTGCAGCATTTTTGTGGGCCCAAATTGAAAATTTAGAGGATATTCAAAGTCGTAGATTAAAGATTTGGAATGCATACTTCGAAAATCTAAAAGATTGGGCGCTCCTTAATAATATAAAAATGCCCGCAATCCCTGAATATGCAACTAATAATGCCCATATGTTTTATTTAACTTGCGAAAACATTGAACAAAGATCAGCAATCATAGAAAATTTAAAAAGCAATAATATTTTAGCTGTTTTTCATTATTTAAGCTTACATAGTAGTCCATTTTATGCTCAGAAGCACGATGGCAGAATCATGCCAGAAACAGACAGATACACAGATTGCTTAGTTAGGTTGCCGTTATTTTATGAGTTAAATGAGGATTTGGTTATCAATCAGTTAAATAAAATATTTTAATGTATAAAATAATGTTTCCACATAGACCTGGTTCTGGTGGTCCTGGTAGTTTTCAAATCAGATTTGAAAAAGCCCTGAGCCAATTAGGGTATCAAATTCAATACAAAAAGGATGAAGAGAAGCCGGATTTAGTTTTTATTGTTGGCGGAACAAGTAAAATTTTCTGGCTTTTAAGAATGAAGTTTAAAGGGGTGCTTATCGTAATAGGTTAGATGGTTTAAATTGGTTACATCGAAAAAAAAAGAAAAGAGTTTAAACATTACTTATTAGAATAATACAGAAATTGGAACAATAAGTTAATTCATGCTTTTTTTGCAGATTTTGTAATTTATCAAAGTAAATTTGTGGAAGATTGTTGGGTTAAAAAAGGGTGTCGAAAACAGAAAAACACGACAATTATTCATAATGGTACCCAAATGCCAGAGGGAATAAGGAATGATGCCAAAAAATATGGTAAAAATAAAAGAGTCGTTATTCTTGAAGGTACTATCGATTATTCTCCTTATGCAGTTCAATTAATGAATGATCTTTGTAACTATTTACCAAATGATTTCAAGATCGAGTTGTATGGAAATTTCGAAGATAAAAGAGAACAACTTAAATTAAATAGTGATATAAATTATAAAGGTTTCTTGAATAGGTCTGACGTAAATCAAGTTTTATCAAATTCAATTTACATATCATTGGATATTAATCCAGCATGACCAAATACTGTAATTGAGGCACTTTCAACAGGTTCTCCTGTGGTTGCTTTCGATACGGGAGCTATCCCTGAATTAATTGATGATTCTTGCAGAGCTGTTGTAAACTATGGCTCAAATCCATGGGAATTGGGGTATCCAGATGTAAAAAGTCTGGCGAAAGCAATTATTAAAGTTGAAAAATAAAATTCAACAAAATAGTAATATTTGTAAAACAAGAAGTTATGAACAGATTTAAAGCAGAAATTTATCGCTTTTTTGAAATGATTTTTTCATTAATACCTGGATTTATGGGGTTTTATTTAAGGAGATGGTACTATGGGTTTTTTCTAAAATCAAAAGGAAGCTCATTTAAGATTTCAGTTTTTTCGAGGATTCAACAACCTCAAGCAGTGAAAATTGGAAATTTTGTAGGTTTTAATGATGGGACCTGGATAGCTGCTAATCTCAAAGGAGGTGAAATTATTATAGGCGATAATGTTATTGTTGGACCTAGATGTGTTTTACATTCAGGAAATCATAATTATGAAGATCCAGACATACCGATTTGGAAGCAGGGATATAGTTTTTCGCCCATAATTATAGAAGATGATGTTTGGATTGCAGCTAATGTTACTGTGTTAAAAGGAGTCACAATTGGTAAAGGTAGTGTTATAGCAGCTGGTAGTGTTGTTACAAAAAATGTTGAGAAGTATTCAATTATGGCAGGAGTTCCTGCCAAAATAATAGGACAAAGATAAATGAAGAATATTGCATTTCCACATAGGCCAGGTTCTGGTGGACCAGGAAGTTTTCAAGTGAGATTTGAAAAAGAATTGGAAGAAAGAGGTTACAATATAATATATAGTGACTCAAACATTACTCCTGATTTAATATTTATTGTGGGAGGGACAAAAAAAATATTTTGGTTATTAAAGCATAAATTAAAAAAAGTTCCAATCATTTTTAGACTTGATGGTATCAATTGGCTTCATAAAATACCTGGTACCAAACAAAGGACATTTAAAAATTGGATAACGTCAACGGTGATTAATTTTTTAAATAAGATCATACATGCCCTATTTGCGAATGAAATTATTTATCAATCAGAATTTGTAAGAAATTGGTGGGATAAAAAGGGATTTGTAAAGCACAAAAAATTCAGTATTATTTATAATGGAGTTGATCATAATGTATTTAAAAGTAAGCATAAATACAACGACACATTTATTCCGAAGATTGTTTTTTTAGAAGGTAATTTGGATTATTCACCATATGCTATTGACTTAATAAATGAGGTATATGATGTTTTTAAAGAAAGAGTTTTTCTGTATGGTGATATATTATTTGAAGTAGAAAGAAATAAATTAAATAAAAAAGCCAATTACATGGGGTCAGTTTCAAAAGAGTCTTTACCCGATATATATAGTGGGGCAATCTATGTCTCTTTAGATGTGCATCCAGCATGTCCAAATACTGTAATTGAGGCATTATCGTGCGGTGCACCTGTTGTAGGATTTGATACTGGGGCTATATCAGAACTCGTTGAACATAATAATGTTGGTTTTGTTGTTTCATATGGTTCAAATGCATGGAAGTTGGATAGCCCCGATGTTATAAGTCTTATTAATGGGATACATGAAATTTCAAATAGATTTTCTTATTATGCAAATAATGCAGAAAAGTATGCAAATAATAAATTCTCTATTCAGAGAATGACTGATAAGTACGAAGAGGTAATCAATAAAGTTAAAAAATGAAATTAAAGTAAAAAATAAGTCGTTTTCATCGAAAAAAAGAAGCATAATCTTATAAAGACACAAGTAAAAGTGATAGTAACTTTATTTTAATAATAGGTTGTGGAAGAAGTGGTACAACTTTTATCTCTAATTGGCTTAAAACTCACGGTCTTAAAATTGGACATGAAAGATTATTTAAAGATGGGTTTAACTCTAGGTGTTTAGTATATGACCGAGATTAGGTCCCATTAGGCCAATTATAGGGATTTAGAAAACACCAATCATATAATGTACATCAGGTAAAAAAACCTGTTTTGCTGCTAAATCATCAGGGTTGTTCACAGGGTTATCAAGTTTGCGATTTTTCAGTAAGGAAATTTTAATTGTTTTAAAAAATAATTCTAACTTTTTAAGGTAATGAAATATTGGAATATTATACCGAGTACATTCACAGGAAATTTGGTTCATGATGAAAAATTCAGTGACGAAATTATTAGGATTTTAGAATCTAATGAAATAAGTTTTCAAAAGAAAGCAAAGAAGTAATTAATAGCAAATCAAAAATTAATACCAGAACTCATGAAAAATTATCTTTGGAAGACTTGTATAACGAAAATTCAAAGCTAGTAGAAGAGATAAAACAATTGAGTATGGAACTTAGGTATTAATCTCATTTTTAAATACACTATTTAAAAATATTTAATTGATTCAAAAAGTAATAGAAAAAAAGAAATAATTACTTTTGTGCAGTTACAATTCGAAATTAATTTTTTTAATAAAAACTTGTGAAAAATAACAAAAAAATTGCAATTATTGGTGGTGGTATATTAGGTTTGGCTACTGGATATCAGTTGGTTAATAAACGCTCAGGATTTAAAGTACACCTATTTGAAAAAGAAAAGGGGTTTGGAAAACATCAATCAGGAAACAATAGTGGTGTACTTCATTGCGGATTGCATTATCAACCAGGTTCTTTAAAAGCCAAATTAGCGGTTAATGGAATTAGAGAAATGATAAGATTTTGTGAAATTAATCAAATAAATCATGAAATATGTGGTAAAGTTGTCGTAGCGTCTAATGCTAGTGAAGCAAAATATTTAGATAATTTAGCAGAGAGAGGAAATAGAAATGGATTATTAGGAGTTAAATATTTGAATAAAGAAGAATTAAAAGTTCGAGAACCTAATGTTTTTGCAACTAAGGCATTACTGGTACCGGAAGAAGGAATCATAGATTACCATCAAGTAATGAGTACAATGGCAAAAGGGATTTGTGATGCGGGGAGTGAAATTAGTTATAATACTGAAGTCAATCATATTATTACAGCAGGAAATCAAAGTATTATTAATACGGATAATAATAGTTATGAATTTGACTATATTATAAATTGTACTGGTTTACAGTCGGATAGAACTTACGAAAAATTCACAAAATTAAAATCTCCATTAAAAATCGTCCCTTTTAGAGGTGAATACATGAATATAAAAGAAGAATATACAAGTTTAATAAATCACCTAGTATATCCAGTGCCAGATCCAACGTATCCTTTTTTAGGTGTTCATTTTACAAGACTTACTAATGGCAAAAGAGAAGTAGGGCCTAATGCCGTTTTAGCATTAAAAAGAGAAGGATATTCTAATAGGGATTTCAATTTAAATGATACGGCTGATACTATCTTCTATAAAGGTTTTCAAAAATTTATTTTCAAAAATTTTAGATTCACTATGGGAGAATTCAAAAGTTCATTATCTAAAAAAGATTTTGTGAATAAAGCAAAAAAGTTAATTCCAAGTGTTGAAGACTATATGTTTGAAAAAGGTACAGCGGGTGTTCGAGCTCAAGCAATGGATAAAGAAGGTGAATTAATAATGGATTTTAAAATTGAAAAAAATGGAAATCAGATTCATGTAATTAATGCGCCATCTCCCGGAGCAACGGCTTCATTATCAATTGCAAGTTATATAATTGATAACTATATTTTTTAAAATATAATTACCATGAATAAAAAAAATATCAACTGATGAAAATAGGAAGAGTTTATGCTAATTTTCAGGAAGATTTTTATTACACAGAGCATTATCTAGCAAAAGAACTGTATAAAGAAAATCATGAGACTGTATTTATTACGTCCGACAAATATCTAGCATCTTGGAAAAAATATTTAAAAACACAAGATCCTGCTGGGTTTAAAGTTCGTGAATTTTATTCAGTACATAGATTAAAAGCATGGAATCCAAATGAAAAAGTTATTTATAAAAACCCGTTAAAACTTTGGAAATTACTTTTTAATAATGATTTTAATATATTGCATTTAAATGCTGTAGGGAGTTTTAGTACCATAACAATTCTCTGGATGGTTTTATTAAAAGGCAAAAAGGCACCCAAAGTATTCATCAATGACCATACAGATACAAGAACACATTCGAAAGAAGGTAGATTTGCAAACCTCTACTATTTATTTTTTAAAATAAATCTTTTATTCTTAAAAAATAAAATCAAGAAAGTAATTACTTTTTCAGAAATAGGTCCCAAAATTCTTTCTAAAAGATTTGGGCTTCCTACTACAATTTTTAGTATTATTCCCCTTGGTTATGATCAAGACAACTATTTTTATGATGAGAATATAAAAAATAGTGAGGACAAAATGGTCATTGGTTATGCAGGGAAAATAGAACCCTCTAAAAGAATTGATTTTCTAATAAAAGAACTTGATAAACTAGAAATAAGAGAAAATATAAAATTAATTATTGCGGGTATTAGGGAGGATGATTATTGTGATAATTTAAAGGAGATTGCAGCTAATTCATCTTTTGAAATAGAATTTATGCCATTTCTTACGACCAAAGAATTAAATAATTTTTATAATTATATAGATATTGCAATATTCCCAGGAGGAATATCCATTACAACAATTGAAACCTCCGCTTGTGGCACACCAGTAATTATTTATGAATCTATTTCTAACCTAGAAGAGCGGGTTGATAACGGAAGAGGTGAATTATTTAAAACAGATTTTGAATTAAAAGAATGTGTTCATAGCTATTACGAATTGTATAAAATTAATTCGATTGCAAATTTTTCTATTTCTGAATATACAATTCAAAATTATTCATGGAATTTAATCAAAAATAAATATTTAAAAATTTTTAAGAAGTACTATAATGAAAGAAAAAGTTAAATTTGCAATTGTCGGTTGTGGCAGAATTGCCCAGAGGCATGCGGAACACATTTCCAATTTTGGGATATTAACAGCAGTATGTGATATTGAGTATGAAAAAGCTGAAAAATTAGGAAATCAATATAGTGCCAAAAGCTACAATTCTATAGAAGAATTGCTCAAAAATGAAACGGATACAGACGTTGTATCTATTTGTTCTCCTAATGGTTTACATGCAGAACATACCATTAAAGCTTTAGATTCAGGTTACCATGTATTATGTGAAAAACCTATGGCAATAAATGTTCATGACTGTGGTAGAATGATACAAGCTGCGGAACGAAATAATAGGAGATTGTTTGCTATAAAACAAAATCGTTTTAACCCACCTGTAGCTGCAGTAAAGAAAGCTATAGACGAAGGACGTTTTGGTAAAATATATAGTGTTCAATTAAACTGTTTCTGGAATAGAAACGAAGACTACTACGAAAATTCATGGAAAGGAACAAAAGATATAGATGGGGGGACGCTATATACTCAATTTAGTCATTTTATAGATCTTCTTTATTGGCTAATAGGAGACGTTAAAAAAGCAAATGCGTTTATAAGCAATTACCATCACCAAGGAATTATAGAATTTGAAGACACAGGAGTTGTGTCTTTAGAGTTTTATAATGGAGCAATTGGCGGTATTAATTATACGGTAAATAGTTATGGTGGTAATATGGAAGGTTCTCTTACTATTTTTGGAGAAAAAGGAACGGTAAAAATTGGCGGTCAATATCTAAATGAACTTGAATATCAAAATATAGAAAACTTTAAATTTGAAAATCTTCCAAAAGGAAATACAGCTAATAATTATGGCCATTATCAGGGTTCTATGTCCAATCACGATGAGGTTTACAAGAATGTTGTAGATGTTTTGAGTAATGGAGGTTCCATTATAACAAATTCTTTTGAAGGATTAAAGACGGTTGAAATTATAGATAAAATTTACCAAGCAGCTAAAAATAATTAGAGAATGTATCCTAAAATTTTTAAAAGTAAAGTTGTAGATGTTAATTTTGGGTCTAATGTAAAGTATGTAGAGCCAGTTAATTTATATGGTTGTACTATAGGCGATGATGTTTTTATTGGCCCTTTTGTAGAAATTCAAAAAAGTGTAACTATAGGAAGCAGAACAAAAGTTCAATCTCATACTTTTATTTGCGAATTAGTAACTATTGGTAACGATACGTTCGTGGGTCATGGAGTTATGTTCATCAACGATTTGTTTTCTAACGGTGGGCCAGCAGGAGGAGACCAAACCCAATGGAAAAAAACACGTATTGGTAACAGAGTAAGCATTGGAAGTAATGCCACAGTTTTGCCAGTTAACATTTGTGATAATGTTGTTATTGGAGCTGGAGCTGTGGTAACAAAAGACATTTCGATACCCGGAACATATGCGGGTAATCCTGCAAAAAAAATAAAATAAAATAAAAACGCATTATATTATGAAAATATCCTTTGTAGACTTAAAAGCGCAATATCAAACGATAAAACCACAAATCGACTTAGCGATACAACAGGTAATTGAGGAAACTTCATTCATTGGAGGATCTAGAGTTAAAAGTTTTGAAGATTCCTTTGCGAAAGCTTATGGAGTTAAACATTGTATTTCAACAGCTAATGGTACAGATTCTCTTTATATTGTTCTTAAAATGTTAGGGATTGGAATCGGGGATGAAGTTATCACTGTAGCTAATTCCTGGATTTCATCTTCTGAAGTAATTTCCCAAACTGGAGCAAAACCTGTTTTTGTTGATATTGATCCTGTATATTATACGATTGATGAAAATTTGTTAGAATCAAAAATTACTGTTAATACAAAATGTATCATACCTGTTCATTTATATGGTCAGATGTGTAATATGGATAAAATTAGTGAAATTGCAAAAAAATTCAATATTCCTATTCTTGAAGATTGTGCACAATCACATTTTAGTGAATATAAAGGAATTAGAGCTGGATTAGTCGGTTTAGCTGGTTCTTTTAGTTTTTATCCAGGCAAAAATTTGGGTGCTTATGGAGATGCAGGCTGTTTAATTACTAATGATGATAATTTAGCATTAAAATGTAGAATGTTTGCTAGACATGGTGCTTTAAAAAAGCATGAACACGATATTGAAGGGATAAATAGTAGATTAGACGGAATACAAGCGGCTATTTTATCGGTTAAATTACCTCATATCTTAGAATGGACTAAACAAAGAAATCGAGTAGCCGATTTATATTCTAAATTGCTATCAGGAATAGATGAAATTGCAATACCTAAAAGAAGACCAAACACTTTGCATTCATTTCATCTTTATGTTATTAGATGTGATAATCGAAATGAATTACAAGAATTCTTACTTAAAAATGGAGTTCAAACCGCTGTACACTACCCGATTGCCTTACCAAATATGAATGCATATAAATATTTAGGGTATTCTAAGAATGATTTTCCAGTAGCAAGTAACTATCAAGATAGAATTTTAAGCCTTCCTATTTATCCTGAATTATCTGATGATCAAGTTGTTTACATTGCTGAGTTGATAAAGAAATATTATGAAATTTAATTTTGAAAATCCTTCAAATAAATACCACTATTAATTCTGGCAGTACAGGTAGAATTACAGAAGACATAGGGTGTGTACTTTTAGACAATGGACACGAAAGCTTCATCGCTTTTGGAAGAGGGAACCAAGAAAGTAAATCAACTAAAATAAAAATAGGAACCCAAAAAGATGTAAATCGGCATGGAGTTTTAACGCTACTGACAGACCGACATGGTTTTGGTTCTAAAAAATCGACTAAAGAATTATTAAAAGAAATTGACAAATTAAGTCCAGACGTTATTGGTCTGCACAACATTCATGGATACTATTTGAATATTAAAATTCTATTTAATTACATAACGCAGAAAAATATTCCAGTTATTTGGACGCTGCACGATTGTTGGTCATTTACAGGACATTGCACGTATTTTGATTCCGTGGGATGTGAAAAATGGAAAACACAATGTGAAAAATGCCCCAAAACTAAAATGTACCCTAAATCAATTGGTTTGGATAATTCTTTTAAGAATTTTAACGATAAAAAGCGTATTTTTAACAAAATTGAAAATTTACAAATTGTAACACCATCTCATTGGCTAAAAGATTTGGTGAAACAATCTTTTTTGAGACATCCAGCAATGTGCATTCACAATGGTATTGACTTAGACCAATTCAGTCCTGCAACTAATACGGACTATTTAAGAGGAAAATTGAGGTTACAAAACAAAAAAATTGTGTTGGGTGTTGCCAGCATTTGGGATGCAAGAAAAGGACTCTCAGATTTTGTAAAACTTGCAGGCGAGCTATCTGATGCGTATCAAATATTGTTGATTGGTTTAACCCAAAAACAAATAGAAGTTTTGCCTAAAAATATGATGGGCATCATGAGAACAGAAAGTGTAGCCGAATTAGCTACTTATTATAGCTTGGCAAGTGTTTTTGTAAATCCAACCTATCAGGATAATTTCCCTACCACCAACATTGAAGCATTAGCCTGCGGAACTCCCGTAATTACTTACAATACCGGAGGAAGTCCAGAAGCAATTGATCTACACACAGGTGAAATAATATCAAAAGGCGATACAAGTTCACTGAAAGCAGCCGTCACAGATTGGTGTACCAAAAAAAATCGAAATCATACACGAGAAAAATGTAGAGAAAGAGCAGTGCAATTATTCAATAAAGATGATCGTTATTCAGATTACCTTCATCTTTATGAACAAATGATTAAAAATAAATAAAGCTACAAAAGAGATCGTAAAGACTAGTTTTTAAATTAGAATAGGATGTTTAAAGAAAAAAATAAAAAAATATACATTGCTGGTCACAGAGGAATGGTAGGAGGTGCAATTTGGAATGCTTTAGTGCAAAAAGGGTATACAAATTTAATAGGTAAAACTAGCGTCGAATTAGACCTTAAGAGTCAAAAAGCAGTCCAACTATTTTTTGAGACAGAAAAACCAGATATCGTTGTAGATGCAGCAGCTCGTGTTGGGGGAATTTTGGCAAATAACAATTTTCCTTATACTTTTTTGATGGAAAATATGCAAATTCAAAATAACTTGATTCAAACGTCCTTGGAATATGGCGTGTCGAAGTTTGTTTTCTTAGGAAGCTCTTGCATTTACCCTAAGTCAGCACCACAGCCTCTGCAAGAAGATTGTTTGCTTACATCGCCTTTAGAGCCTACGAATCAGTGGTATGCCATTGCAAAGATTTCAGGTGTAAAAGCTTGTGAAGCTATCAGAAAACAATTTGGTAAAGATTTTGTAAGTTTAATGCCTACAAATTTATATGGTCCCAATGATAATTTTGATTTACAAACTTCTCATGTTTTACCTGCCATGATGCGGAAATTTCATGAGGCCAAAGTAAAAGGGAATGAACCTGTAACACTTTGGGGTTCTGGTGCGCCCATGAGAGAATTTTTACATGTGTATGATATGGCAGCCGCTGTAGTGTATGCCTTAGAAAACTCTTTAGGCGAACATCTATATAATGTAGGAACTGGTGTTGATTTAACGATAAAAGAATTAGCAGAAAAGATTCAAGTAGCGGTGGGGCATAAAGGTAAAATTATTTGGGACTATACAAAACCAGATGGAACCCCAAGAAAATTAATGGATGTGTCTAAAATGAAAAATAAAGGATGGAGCGCTACCATTACATTAGAAGATGGTATTGAAGCTACCTATCAGTGGTTCTTAAAAAACGAAAAAACTTTGAAAGAAGTAAAAATATAATTATAAAATTAATTTGATGAAAACTGCATTAATAACAGGAATTACGGGACAAGATGGTGCTTATTTGGCCGAGCTATTGCTTGGAAAAGGATATATGGTACACGGTATTAAACGACGATCCTCTCTATTCAATACGGATAGAATAGATCATTTATACCAAGATCCACACCAAAAAGACATTCGATTAAAGCTACATTTTGGGGACTTGACAGATTCAATGAATCTTACCAGGATTATTCAAGAAACACAACCGGATGAGATCTACAACCTTGCCGCCATGTCTCATGTTCAAGTAAGTTTCGAAATTCCTGAATATACAGCGAATGCCGACGGTATCGGCACGTTAAGAATTCTGGAAGCTGTGCGATTGTTAGGAATGACAGAGAAAACGAAAGTATATCAAGCTTCTACTTCGGAGTTATATGGATTAGTACAAGCGGTTCCTCAATCAGAAACAACGCCATTTTATCCACGATCTCCGTATGCTGTAGCTAAAATTTATGCTTATTGGATTACGGTAAATTATAGAGAAGCCTATAATATGTTTGCTTGTAACGGAATTTTGTTCAATCACGAATCTCCTTTAAGAGGAGAGACTTTTGTAACTCGAAAAATTACAAGAGCTGTTGCTAAAATTGCCTTAGGTTTACAGAATGATTTGTACATGGGGAATCTGGATGCGAAGCGTGATTGGGGACACGCAAAAGATTATGTGGAGGCCATGTGGCGAATTTTGCAACAAGACAATGCAGAAGATTATGTCATTGCTACAGGAATTACAACGAAAGTGCGTGATTTTATTAAATTGGCATTTGATGAAGTTGGCTTTAAAATAAAATTTGTTGGCGAAGGTATTTATGAAATAGGAGTTCTTGAGTCTATTGACTTGGCCAAATACGAAAAAGCAATGGGGACTAGTTTTAATTCTGAAAAAATAGTGTTTCCTGAAATAAATACTGAAATTGTAAAAGTTGATCCAAAATATTTTCGTCCAACAGAAGTAGATTTATTAATTGGAGATCCAACAAAATCTAAAACAAAATTAGGATGGCAACCTAAATATGATTTACCAATGTTAGTAGAAGAAATGGTGGCTGCAGATGTGAAATTATTTCAAAAAGATATTCATTTGATTCAAGGGGGGCATAAAACTTTAACACAAGCAGAGTAGAACGAATTTTATGATGGGGTATAAAAATAAACTTCGACAGCATTTAAAGAATAGTATTGGCAAGTCTGTTCAAAAAAAATACTTGGTTATCGAATCTGATGATTGGGGATCTATACGAATGCCTTCTTTAAAAGCCTATGAAAAACTGAAATCAAAAGGGGTAAATTTAGGTGCTGACAAACGAACTACTTATAACTTAACGGACACGTTAGCAACTGCTGATGATTTAGAAATGTTGTTTAATATTTTAAACAAACATAAAGATTATTTAGGAAATCCAGCTATTTTTACAGCGGTATCAGTAGTTACTAATCCTGATTTTGAAAGAATAGAAGCCACTAATTTTAACGAATATCATTATGAACTCTTTACAGAAACTTTAAAGAAGTACCAAAGAGCATCTGCTCTGCATCTTTGGAAACAAGGCATAAATGAAAAAGTATTTTATCCGGAGTTTCATGCACGGGAGCATTTAAATGTTCAAGTTTGGTTAAGAATGCTCCGTAAAGGAGATCAAGATACACTCTTAGGTTTTCAAGAAAAATGTTGGGGATTTACAACGAACACTCCTTTTAATATTAATTATCAAGCAGCATTTGATATAGAAACGAAAGATGATTTACCTTTTCAAAAGGAGAGTATATTGGACGGTTTAAGTCTTTTTGAAAAGATTCATGGATACAAAGCGCAATTCTTTGTGCCACCTAATGGGTTTTTTAACAATGATTTAGAAGAAACAACAGCCAAGGCAGGTATTAAGTATATCGGAGCTTCAAAAATGCAACAAGAGCCCCAAGGAAATGGCCTCTTTAAAAAGCATATCCATTGGTTAGGGCAAAAAAACAAATACAACCAAGTTTATTTAACAAGAAATGCATTTTTTGAACCTAGTGTACCGAATCAAGATTGGGTAGTTACTTGTTTAGATGATATTCATCATGCATTTTTATGGAAAAAACCAGCAGTAATATGCAGTCATAGAATCAATTACATAGGGGCATTGAATGTTGAAAACAGAAAGATAGGTCTAGAAAAATTAGATATACTGCTAACAGAGGTGCTTAAACGGTGGCCAGATGTGGAATTTATTACTTCGTCTGAACTTGGAAATAAGTTAAATACATAAACTCTTAATCTTTACTAGGTATGAAACAGCAATGTTTTAGTAAGTTGTAATAAAAATAGCATGCACAAAAAAAAGCAAATTGTTTTTGTAAATCAGTCTTCAGGTTATTTAATGATTGATATTCTAGAAGCTTTTGATGACATATATGAGGAACGAATTTTAATCACTGGATACCTAAATCCAAGGGAAAAAAACTTGGGTCAAAAGGTAATCCTGAAAAAAATGATACCCTATGATAGATCATCTTCTTTTAAAAGATTGATGACCTGGAGTATGGGCTTTTTAAAGGCAGTTTGGCTCATTAAAACAAGGTATAGAGATGCGGATCTTTTTTTAGTAACCAATCCTCCATTTACTACTTTTATTCCTTTGTTATGTTCTAATAAATACAAACTTTTAATCTACGATATCTACCCAGATGCATTGGTGGAATTTAGTTACTTTAAAAAAGAATCTAAGGTTACAAAAGTTTGGGAGAAGGTAAACAGAAAAGTATTTAAAAAAGCGCAAAAAGTATATACTTTAACGGAAGGAATGAAAAGTAGAATTTTAAACTATACGAGTGAAGAAAATATAAAAGTGGTTCCAATATGGACAGAAAATGAATTTTTAAAGCCAATTGAAAAATCAGTGAATCCCTTTATTATCGAAAGAAAATTGGAGGATAAGTTCATTGTAATGTATTCAGGAAATTTAGGGAAATCACACCCCGTAGAAATCATGGTGGAGTTAGCAAAGTTATGTAAAAACCCTAAAATACATTTTATGATCATCGGTGGTGGTGATAAGTATAATCTATTAGATCAGAAAATAACCGATGCGAATCTTTCAAATATTACACTACAAACATGGATGCCTACGCAAGAAATTCCTCAATCAATGAATGCTGCGGATATAGGTGTCGTTACTTTAGGAAAAGAAGCAACAGACATAAGTATTCCGAGTAAGACTTTTAATTTGTTTTCTGTAGCCAAACCCATTTTGGCAATTTGCAACAAAGAAGCTGCTTTGGCAGATTTAATAAAAAGAAATAAGTGCGGAGAATCATTTCCTCCTGATGAAATTCAGAATATATTAGATTTTATAAATAGATTGCATTCAGAAAAAGAATTACATAAGTACTATGCTAGTAATTCATTAAAAACTTCTTTACTATTTACAAAAGAAAATGCGAAGTCTTTTCTATAACTAGTTTCATTAGCTAATTTTCGAAGTGTAGAAAAAAATGTATCTAATGATCAGTTTTTACGAATTTCAAAAAGAGAAAGTGCGTTTTTTCTTGCAAAAATATAAGATTATATTCATCACTTAGCATTTTATATATTAGCTTTGAAAAATAAAGTTAAAAAAGATATCAACAATTAAAATAAAAAAATATGGAAACAAAATTTATAGATATGATTACAGAAGTCCTAGAAATAGAGGACAGAACAATTGAAATGCAGGATGTTTTTAGAGCATATGATGAATGGGATTCACTAGCGCATTTATCTTTAATTGCAGAAATTGACGATGTGTATGATGTGGTGATAGAAGATGAGACTTTTCAACAGCTCACCACCTTGCAGGCTTTATATACAGAAATTCAAAAAAGAACCAAAGATTAAAAATAGGGTATGCCAAATATTTCTTTTGAAAACATAGGTATTTCGGGTATGGCAGCCGCTGTACCCAAAAATACGATTGACAATTATGCCTATACCGAATTTTTCCCCGCAGAAGATGTAAAGGATATTGTAGATAAGGTCGGGATTAAAGAACGTAGGTTTGCGCCAACAGGTATGTGTTCTTCAGATTTATGTTTTGCAGCTGCAGAGCAACTGATCAATGATTTACAAATTGAGAAGCAGGAGATTGATCTGCTTATTTTTGTTTCTCAAACACCTGATTACCGAATGCCAGCCACTGCGATTACCTTACAACATCGCTTAGGCTTAGGCAAACATGTCGCCGCTTTTGATATCAGTTTAGGGTGCTCTGCTTTTGTATATGGTTTATCAGTTGTCTATGGTTTAATGCAGTCAGGAGGCTTTAGAAAAGCACTTTTATTAGACGGCGAAACACGTTCAAGAGTATATTCTCCTAAAGATAGAAAAACCGCCTTTCTTTTTGGTGATGGAGGCGTGGCAGCCATCATAGAACAAAATAAAAAATTTGGAAAAAGTTATTTTTCTTTAAACTCTGATGGGGCCTTGGCGGATTTAATAAAAATTGATGCAGGGGGCTATCGAAACCCATCATCGGCAGAGACATTAACGGAAAAAGTGGTGGATGAATACGGTAATAAAAGGACAGACGAGCAAGGCTATATGAATGGTGCAGATGTCTTCAATTTTGTGTTAAAAGAAATTCCGAAAAATTTCAAGTCGGTTTTAGCGTTTTCAGGCAATACCAATGAGTCTATTGATTTTAACATATTTCATCAGGCGAATAAATATATGAATTCTTACTTGGCAAAAAAATTAAAATTGGATAGCACTAAAGTACCTTCGTGCATTGCGCAGTTTGGGAATACTTCATCGGTTTCCATTCCTTTAACAATTGTGAGTCAGCTGCAAAATGAATTGAAAGGACCTAAAAAATTAATGTTGTGTGGTTTTGGAGTGGGGATGTCTTGGGCAACAGCACAAATACAATTAGAAGATTGTGTAATTAGTAATGTAGTAGAACTATAATGCAAGAAAACCCATTCAGTCTTTCTGGTAAAAATATAATCATTACAGGAGCCTCATCAGGAATTGGTCAACAATGTGCCATCACAGCAAATAAATTAGGAGCTTTTGTCATCCTTTTAGGGCGTTCTAAAGAAAGGTTACAAGAAACAAGTGTTGAACTCATAAATACTGATTTTTTGATTTTAGCAACCGATATAACAGAGTATGACAAAACCACGGAAGCATTACAAAATTTGTTAGGAAATTTAAAAATAGACGGTATTGTGCATGCAGCAGGAATCTCTACAACACTGCCATTACGCAATATTACACCTGAAAAATTACAACCTTTTTTCGAGACCAATGTTTTCGCTGCGATTCATATGACAAAATTACTCACAAAGAAAAAATTTGCAAACCCAGAAGGCATGAGTATCGTCTTTTTGGCCTCTGTGATGGGTGTTGTAGGTGAGTTAGGGAAAACAACCTATAGCCTTACAAAAGGAGCCTTAATAGCAGGAACAAAATCTTTAGCGTTAGAATTAGCAAATAAAAAGATTAGAGTTAATTGTATTTCACCGGGGGTCGTGGAAACTCCGATGAGTGCCAATGCTGTATATGCCCAAAATCAAGAGGCATACGATAAAATAAAAAGCAAACATCCTATCGGATTAGGAAAAACGGAGGATGTAGCCAATGCCTGTGCTTTTTTATTAAGTGACGGTGCACGCTGGATTACAGGAACCAATATGATTGTGGATGGCGGATACACAGCAATGTGATTTTTTTTAATTTTATACACTAAAGAAACTTTTATTTCAAGTTGATAAAATAAGTATGATCCTGCAATCATTCGTAAATAAAAAATTTAATTCAAACACTTTTTTAATCAAAAGTGCGAATGATCACAAAGATTGTTATCTAATCGATATCGGAAATGCAGAAGATGTTTTGCAAGCAATAGAAGATGATCAGTGCATGAAAGCGATATTTTTAACACATGCGCATTACGATCATGTTTGCGGAATTCACACAATTTTAGAACAATATCCACAATGCATTGTTTTTTGTTCAAAATATACTCAAGAGGCATTGCGCGATAGCAAAATGAATTTATCTTTTTATCAACAAACATCTATCACGTATAAAGGTAAAAACATACAAATTATTGATGAATCGAGTTGTATCAAGCTTTTTGAGGATCTAAACCTTCAAATTTTGGAAACACCGGGTCATAATGAGGGTTGCCTTACATTTAAAATAGGAAATGCTATTTTTACGGGCGATTCTTTAATTCCACACATTCCGATTGTCACAAAATTAAAAACGGGGAATAAAGAAAAAGCAACGCAAAGTGTATTGAAAATCCGTAATCATATAGATTCGGAAGCGATCCTATATCCAGGGCATGGCCCTTCGATAGTAGCAAAAGATATAAATTGGAACTTTTATTTAAAAAATGATAGGCATTGATATCGAGGAAATCGCAAGATTTGAAAGAATGTATGCAAGAAAGCCACGATTAGTAAAACGTTTGTTTTCATTGTATGAGTGGCAATATGCGAATGCTAAATCGAAACCACCTCAAACCTTAGCTGGGTTTTGGTGTGCCAAAGAAGCCGTGGTGAAAGCGGTTTCAGCAATTCAAGTACTCTCTATTCATGATGTACATATTACGCATGCAAGTAACGGAGCACCGCTGGTCACAATTGTCAACCCTCAGTTTACAGATTCATTTAAAGTTCAGGTAAGCATTGCACATTCCAAGCACCAAGCAACGGCAATTGCCATGATTGTATAATCGAAAAGAATTCCTCGATGGGCTGCGCCGGGGTTTCCGTTGAAATTGTCATTCCCGTGAAATTTATGCTCAACTAGATTGGGTAACGGGAATCTAATTAATAGAATTTTGTTTTTCGAGCTTTTTAGGTCAAAGCTTATGCTCAACCTAATTGAGTATGAAACGAGCGAAACCTGCCTGCTGGCATGCAGGTAACTCTATGGGGCTGCCTCTAGGATAGTTCGTTTCAAGAAATTTTTTATTTTCGTCATGTGATAGAAAGCAGCAATTCATTTGATATCGCTGCTAATTTTATTTTATAGCGTCTTGAAAACAATAAAAGTTTCATAGAACTTTATTGCTCTTATAAAGAGATGTGAGCTTCAAAGATTAAAAAATAGGATTAAAACAGTATTTATGCTACGATTTATCAGAGTAATTTTAAATGGATAGCAGAGATTAGCATTCAATTGATTGGCAAATTTTCTGTTTTAAAGAAAAAAAATTAGTGTTGTCCGATTAAAATTAGGTAAAGTGTTTTAAAGTATTGATAGTCTTGATTTTCAAGAGTTTTTAAAGTAGTACACCTTGCTATTAAAACCGCTTTAGAATTTATGATGTATGGGAAAATTTAAAATCGTAATAATATTGTTTTTCAGTTAGTTACATTCAAGTCTTTGTTCTTGATTCTAAAAGCGAAAGCGGTCTTTTTATCTTTTATCGGACAACAATGAAAAAAAATAAATAAATTTGGCACGAATACTTTTATTAAAAATATAGGAATATGAAAAAAATAATACTTATCGGTTGTGGTTCTCATGCTGCAGAATTGGTAGATTATATTGAATACATCAATAAGAATTTAGAAAAAAAAGAATATCATATTAAAGGTTTAATAGACGATGTTGCCGAACAACATACGCATTATAACTATTCGTATGCTTTTCTCGGAAAGATAAGCGATCATCAGGTAGATCCTGAGGTGTATTATTTGATGGGTATTGGTACTATTACGACTAGAATTAAAATTTTTGACCAATTTACATTAAAAGGGGCAAAGTTTACGGGCATGATTCATCCTTCTGCATTGATTTCTGATTCCGCGGTAATTGGAGAAGGTACTGTCATATCGCACAATGCATCCGTAGGACCAAAGGCTGTAATTGGTGCCTTTAATGTGATAAACTCAAGATGTACCATCGGTCATGATGTAACTATTGGTGATCATAATTTTCTGAGTCCACAGGTTGTGCTTGGAGGAGCCGCAGCCATCGGAAATAGTAACTTATTAGGCACGAACAGTTGTGTATTGCCGGCGATTAAAATAGGAAACGATAATAAAATTATGGCAGGAATGGTCATTACCAACAGAGTTCATGACAATGAAACTGTTTTTTTTAGGTACAAAGAAAAATTGATTGTTCGAAAAGAATAATCTTGAAATAAAACAACTACTAAATCGACATCAACTTCTAATTCAAAATAATGTATCGTTCGTTTATTAAAAGAATTTTTGACTTTAGTTTAGGTACAGTCCTATTTATACTGGTTTCTCCTATCATCATCATCACCTATTGTATCCTTTGGAAACAAAACAATGGAAAGGTTTTTTTCTTCCAAGAAAGACCTGGATATAAAACGCGAAAGTTTAAGATTATCAAGTTTAAAACCATGACTGACCAGCGTGATACAAAAGGAAAGTTATTGCCAGATCATCAAAGAATTACAAAAATGGGAAGCATCATTCGAAAATACTCTATTGATGAGTTACCCCAATTGTTAAATGTGTTGAAGGGAGACATGAGTTTGGTTGGACCTAGACCACTATTATTTAAATATATTCCGTTGTACTCTGAAGAACAATTAAAGCGACATGAGGTGCTTCCGGGAGTAACAGGCTGGGCGCAAATAAATGGAAGAAATAGTATTTCATGGACAGAAAAATTTGATTTAGATGTGCACTATGTGCGGCATGTGAGTTTTCCGTTGGATATAAAAATATTATGTATGACTGTGATGAAAGTCGTAAAAAAAGAGGATGTCAATCAGAACAAACAGACCACAATGCTTCCTTTTAATGGTAGTAATTAAGGTTGAAATAAGTTGAAATAAAATTAGTGTAGTCCGATTAAAATTAGCTAAAGTGTTTTAAAGTATTGATAGTATTGATTTTCAAGAGCCTTTAAAGTAGTATACCTTGCTTTTAAAACCGCTTTAGAATTTATGATGTATCGAAAAAATTAAAATCGTAATAAAATTGTTTTTCAGATAGTTAAAATCAAGTCTTTGTTCTTGATTCTAACAGCGAAAGCGGTCTTGTTATCTTTTATCGGACAACAATGAATAAAATAGTAAGAACAAAAACCATGCTAAAATATAAAAGAAGAAAATGTTAACCCTACTCAAAGCAAGTATTCAATTATCAAACTTCTTTGCGATTGTCTTTTTTATATTAGCAATTAGTACTTATTATTTTAGTTTTAAAAAAACAAAGTGGGGGTGGTATCTTTTAACTATTTTATTTTTAGTAGTTTCCACAAAGGCATTTCCAGCAAAGCTCGTAAGAGACTACGAAGCGAAAACACCCATTTGCAATCCAAACAAACTAGAGAAAAAAGAAACCTACTACTTGCATGTTTTAGGATCAGGTTACAGTTTAGATCCTAAGTTACCACCAACTAGTCAGCTTAGCAAAAATACTTTAGCACGCTTAATAGAAGCAATGCGCCTTTCGAAAACACTACAAAACTATAAAATAGTGAGTTCAGGATATTCTAGATTGGGATTAGAATCACAGGCAGCAGTTGTTAAAAGAGCTGCCATTGCATTAGGCGTTCCCACTGAAAACTGTGAAATACTCCCCACACCTACCAATACATCTGAAGAGGTCACTGCCTTTGTCACTAAATTCGGAACAACAAAAAATGTAATTGTCGTTTCAGATGCCATGCACCTGCCAAGGGCCTTAATGCTATACAAAAAAGCAGGGGTCATCGCAATCGGCGCACCCACCAATTTTCAAGTTAAGCAAGGCGCTAATGATGCGAACAATGTATCTTTTCCTTCCATGAGTTCTGTGAATTTAATGAACAGCTATCTGATAGAGCGCTTAAAATATTGGAAAGATGAGCTTTTCACTACTGACTTAAAATAATTTATAGAGTTTAATATTAGTTACTTAGGGGTAAATATATGTGTTTAGTAACGGTTAGCATTCCCGACCTATTTTATTTTTCGTAGGAATTCAAAAGGGATGCAACGGCTAAGTGTCCAAATAGCGCAGCGGTCTGGACACGATAGTGAAATCACTTGTAGAATTCAAGAAAAATAAAAGTAAGTCTTGAGTTTTTGTTACTTTTTGGTCAAGCAAAAAGTAAAAACATAAAAAAAGAATAATACGTGAAAGCGATGATCGAATATGGATAAATCCTTTTTGATTATTATAAGATTGCCACGACGCACCTCTTCACCATGACATTATAAATTTAAACACCAAACCCCGACCTATTTTATTTTTCGTAGGAATTCAAAAGGGATGCAACGGCTAAGTGTCCAAAGCTTGTCCTCAACTTGATTGGGGAACTCAATAATAAGTCTGGACACGATAGTGAAATCACTTGTAGAATTCAAGAAAAATAAAAGTAAGTCTTGAGTTTTTGTTACTTTTTGGTCAAGCAAAAAGTAAAAACATAAAAAAAGAACATTACATTTAATCAATGGATCGAGCCATCTATTTACAAAACCTTTTTGATTATTATAAGATTGCCACGACGCACCTCTTCGCGATGACATTAGAAATTTAAACTCCAAACCCCGACCTATTTTATTTTTCGTAGGAATTCAAAAGGGATGCAACGGCTAAGTGTCCAAAGCTTGTCCTCAACTTGATTGGGGAACTCAATAATAAGTCTGGACACGATAGTGAAATCACTTGTAGAATTCAAGTAAAATAAAAGTAAGTCTTGACTTTTTGTTACTTTTTGGTCAAGCAAAAAGTAAAAATAAAAAAAAGAACATTACATTTAATCGATGGATCGAGCCATCTATTTACAAAACCTTTTTGATTATTATAAGATTGCTACGACGCACCTCTTCGCCATGACATTATAAATTTAAACTCCAAACTCCGACCTATTTTATTTTTCGTAAGAATTCAAAAGAGATGCAACGGCTAAGTGTCCAAAGAGCGCAGCGGTCTGGACACGAAAGTGAAATCGCTTGTAGAATTCAAGTAAAATAAAATTAAGTCTAGATTTTTGTTTCTTTTCATCAATGGAAAAGAAAAGAAGAATAAAAGAAAAATATACTTTTGACTAGTTTATGTAAAAACATTATTAGGGTTTTTTAAACTAAAAGATTGCTTCAATCGTGCCTCTTTCGCAATGACGTGCTGTCCCTGGAACCGTCATTGCTAATAACGAAGCAATCCCATTTTTAGGTATGCTAAATCAAAAGATTGTTTTTTGCTATCTAGGTTCTCGATACAATTCCGATGAGTTCTCGATACAATTTCAATGAGTTCTCGATACAATTCCGATGAAAAATCGGAATCACTCGAACTGACAAAGAATATGATCATTCTTAATAAACCTATTGTCACTTCGAGTGAAATTTCTTTTTCAGAAATTTTGTATCGAGAAGCTTTTAATTTCTATTTACTTCCTTACTTCTAAAAGGTTCTCGATACAATTCCGATGAGTTCTCGATACAATTTCAATGAGTTCTCGATACAATTTCAATGAAAAATTGAAATCACTCGAACTGACACTTGGATTTACTTTAAAAATCGAAATCTAAACTCGACCTATTTTATTTTTCGTAAGAATTCAAAAGGGATGCAACGGCTAAGTGACCAAAGAGCGCAGCGGTCTGGACACGATAGTGAAATCACTTGTAGAATTTAAGAAAAATAAAAGTAAGTCTTGACTTTTTGGTGAAGCCTGTGCTGAGCTAGATTCAGTATTCATCAATGGAAAAGAAAAGAAGAATAAAAGAAAAATATATTTTTGACTAGTTTATGTAAAAACATTATTAGGGTTTTTTAAACTAAAAGATTGCTTCAATCGTGCCTCTTTCGCAATGGCGTGCTGCCCCCCTAGAGCCGTCATTGCTAATAACGAAGTAATCCCGTTTTTAGATATGCTAAATCAAAAGATTGTTTTTTGGTATATAGGTGCTCGATACAATTTCAATGAAAAATTGAAATCACTCGAACTGACAAAGAATATGATCATTCTTAATAAACCTATTGTCACTTCGAGTGAAATTTCTTCCAATTCGAGTGATTTATTCGATTAAAATAAGAATAAATTATATCGAGAATATAAATTTTGTATCGAGAAGCTTTTAATTTCTATTTACTTCCTTACTTCTAAAATGCTCTCGATACAATTTCAATGAGTTCTCGATACAATTTCAATGAAAAATTGAAATCACTCGAACTGACATCTGGATTTACTTTAAAAATCAGAATCTAAAACCTAAATACTTTTGTTTTTAGAAGGAATTTAAAAGATTGCAATCATACCTCTGTCGTAATGATGTTTAGGTTTTTTTGACGTTCCAAGCCTAGCACTGTTATTAAAAGAAAGGGTAATTAAACTCCAAACCCCGACCTATTTTATTTTTCGTAGCAATTCAAAAGGGATGCAACGGCTAAGTGTCCAAAGCTTGTCCTCAACTTGATTGGGGAACTCAATAATAAGTCTGGACACGATAGTGAAATCACTTGTAGAATTCAAGTAAAATAAAAGTAAGTCTTGACTTTTTGTTACTTTTTGGTCAAGCAAAAAGTAAAAACATAAAAAAAGAACGCTATGTCTTAGTGTATAACAGAGCAATCAATTTAAAGAACCTTTTTGATGAATATGAAATTGCTGCCCGTATTTCCCTTCAATAAATTAGAAAATTAAACTCCAATTTTCGACTTATTTTATTTTTCGTAGAATTCAAAAGGGATGCAACGGCTAAGTGTCCAAAGAGCGCAGCGGTCTGGACACGATAGTGAAATCACTTGTAGAATTCAAGACTACCAAAACCAAAATATATTTTGGTTGTAGGTAACTCGCATAGCGAAAAAGTAAGCCTAGATTTTTGTTTCTTTTCATCAATGGAAAAGAAAAGAAAAATAAAAGAAAAATATACTTTTAACTTGTTTATGTAAAAACATTATTAGGGTTTTTTAAACTAAAAGATTGCTTCAATCGTGCCTCTTTCGCAATGGCGTGCTGCCCCTAGAACCGTCATTGTTAATAACGAAGCAATCTCTTTTTTGGATATGCTAAATCAAAAGATTGTTTTTTAGAATATAATAGGTTCTCGATACAATTTCAATGAGTTCTCGATACAATTCCGATGAAAAATCGGAATCACTACCATTGATGTTTTTATTAAATAATTGTTTTTCAGTGATTTAAAGGTCGGTTAAAGTTACTTGTATTTTTACGATTATTTTGCAATTCAGTATATTTAAAACCAATTTACGTCATCTTCTACGCTTGTAAAAATTTTTTTCTTGGGTCTCGAACTGACAACGAATATGATCATTCTTGATAAACCTATTGTCACTTCGAGTGAAATTTCTTTTTCAGAAATTTTGTATCGAGAAGCTTTTAATTTCTATTTACTTCCTTACTTCTAAAATGTTCTCGATACAATTTCAATGAGTTCTCGATACAATTTCAATGAAAAATTGAAATCACTCGAACTGACAACGGATAAATTATGCAACAACTGATTTTAAATGAGCTAAAAATTAAAATTTATAAGTATATATTTCTTGATAAATTTTTATCTCTTGAAATCATATTTTATTTAAATTAGAATTCAATTCATTCAAAATCGTATCTTTGCAAAAAAAAAAAAATAATTCGAATGCAGCAATCTAAAATTTGGCTTTCCTCTCCACATATGGGGGGCAATGAATTAACCTATATTCAAGAAGCATTTGATCATAACTGGATCGCACCCTTAGGACCTAACGTTACTGGTTTTGAGACTGATTTAAAACAGTTTTTACAGACCGAAAAAGAAGTAGGTGCCTTGTCTTCTGGCACGGCTGCTATTCATTTAGGGTTAATTTTGTTGGGTGTAAAAGCAGGCGATGAGGTGCTATGCCAAAGCATGACTTTTTCTGCTTCTGCAAACCCAATAGCATACCAAGGAGCCACTCCTATTTTTATCGATAGCGAAAAAGATACTTGGAATATGTGTCCGGTATTTTTAGAAGAAGCGATTAAAGACCGAATGGCATTGGGGAACAAGCCAAAAGCAATCATCTTGGTGCATTTGTACGGGATGCCTGCAAAAGTTGATGAAATTGTAGCCATCTCAAAAAAATATGAAATTCCGATACTAGAAGATGCGGCAGAAGCTTTAGGGGCTACCTATAAAGGTAAAAATTGCGGTACTTTTGGTGATTTTGGGGTTTTGTCCTTTAATGGAAACAAAATTATCACTACCTCAGGAGGTGGGGCACTTGTTTGTAATACCATAGAAGCCAAACAAAAAGCAATTTTTTTAGCAACCCAAGCGCGTGATGAGGCGCCCCATTATCAGCACTCCCAAATTGGTTATAATTACAGAATGAGTAATATTGTAGCGGGCATTGGTAGAGGACAAATGGCGGTGTTGCCTGCTCATATCGCCTTAAGAAGAAAGATGCATCAATTTTACAAAGATATTTTTAAAAATGTTCAGGGCATACGCGTTTTTGAAGAGCCTACAAATGACTATTTTTCAAACCATTGGTTGAGTTGTATCCTTTTTGAGACCGAAACAGCTCCTTTTACTAGCGAAAAATTAAGAATAGCATTGTTAAAAGATAATATTGAGTCTAGGCCACTTTGGAAACCCATGCATTTGCAACCCATCTTTAGCGAATGTGCTTTTTACGGAACCGATATTTCTGAGAATTTGTTTCAAAATGGGCTTTGTTTGCCATCAGGATCTAATTTATCAGATGCAGACCGAGAAAGAATACGGACATCAATTCAAAAATTATTGTAAGTTTGCAAAAAAATACAATGGTAAGAAAACTTTTCTTAAAAACCTTAAACAAGTACGCTTCAAAATGGTTAGTCCTATGTTTTGATGTTTTATTGGTGTGTATTTCATTTGTATTGGCATACTCCATTCGATTCAATATTAGTTTTAACTTTAATATGGAAAGTTTTATAACTCAACTACCATTGGTATTTGTTGTAGCGCTTTTCAGTTTTCTAGCAGTGGGATCTTATAAGGGGATTATAAGACATACAGGAACTAGAGATGCCTTTAACGTGTTTTTAGGGGTAACGATTTTTACGACTTCTATGATTTTCATCATCTTGGTGAACCAGCTTTTTAAAATATATCCAGGGTTTACCATTCCAAAATCAATCCTTTTAATTCATTATTTACTCTGTGTTTTTACACTCATATTCAGTCGATATGTTTTTAAAGCTTTTTATGAAGTTGTTTCAACAGAAATCGGTGTGATAAAAAACGTCTTAATTTTTGGTGCAGGCGAAGCAGGTATTATCACCTATGGCGCCTTAAACAGGGATCGAAACAATAACTATGCTGTTTTAGGATTTATTGATGACGATTCAAATAAAATTAATAAGAAGATTGATCGTATTAGAATTTATGATTCTAAAAATATTGATAAAGAATTTATTGAAAAATATGATATTGCGGAGGTAATTATCTCCACTCAAAAATTAAAAGCAGGACGATTATTAGAAATTACGGACAAGCTTTTACAATTAAAGGTTGCCATTAAGATTGTACCGCCATTGGCAACATGGATTGATGGAAATTTACAAGCAAACCAAATAAAACAAGTAAATATTGATGATTTGTTGGATCGAAAACAAATTTTAATTGACAATCCGATTGTAAAAAAAGAAGTAAACGACAAGGTGATTTTAGTAACGGGAGCTGCTGGCTCTATAGGGAGTGAAATTTCAAGACAATTAGCATCATACACTTTAAAACACTTGATTTTGGTAGATCAGGCAGAATCCGATCTCTATGATTTACAACAAGAGTTGTTTCAAAATGGCATGACGGATTTTGTGGCTTTAGTAGCCGATGTAAGAGACAAAAATAGGATGCGTGAAATATTCGAAGAGTACCGTCCTGAAAAAGTGTTTCATGCGGCTGCGTATAAGCATGTGCCTTTAATGGAAGATAGTCCTTACGAAGCCGTTAAAGTGAATGTTCTAGGAACAAAAAATATTGCCGATTTAGCCATACAATACAAGGTAGATCGTTTTGTGATGGTCTCTACAGACAAGGCTGTGAACCCGACCAATGTAATGGGGGCAACAAAAAGGGTGGCAGAAATGTATATTAGTTGTGTCAGCAAACATCAAGAAGTCACAAAGTTTACAACGACGCGCTTTGGAAACGTTTTAGGCTCTAATGGATCTGTAATTCCGCTATTTAAAAGACAAATTGAGCATGGTGGCCCTTTAACGGTGACTCATAAAGACATTACGCGCTATTTTATGACCATACCGGAGGCGTGTAGATTGGTTTTAGAAGCAGGAACGATGGGAGTGGGTGGTGAAATTTATATTTTTGACATGGGGAAGTCGGTAAAGATTTATGAGATGGCAAAGCGCATGATTTCTTTATCTGGCTTAAAATACCCTGAAGATATTGATATTAAAATTACAGGATTGCGGCCTGGTGAAAAGTTATATGAAGAACTCTTGGCGGCAGGAGAAAACACTGTAAAAACCTACCACGAAAAGATTATGATTGCAAAAACACAACAGGTGAATACCACTGCAATTTTAGAACTGCTTCAAGAGTTGGTCCTTAAAATAAATAAATTAAGTAACGTAGAGATTGTAACAATGTTGAAGGAAATGGTTCCAGAGTTTCTTTCTAATAATTCTAAATTCGAAAAGCTAGATAAAGTTGGTTAACCCTCAACTTTTTATAGTATTTTCGCAAAAAAATAAGTATGAAGTGTCTTTTAAAAAATGTATTTGTTGTTTTTTTTAGTATTGTTTTCTTGTCGAATTGTGTTTCTAAAAAAAAGATCATATATTTTCAAAATGATGAGATAGACCAAGCAAAGGTTTCTAATAGTTATAAAACCATCATTAAACCTGATGATTTGTTGCAGATTTCGATTACCGCAATCAATACAGCAGCAGTGGCGCCTTTTAATATAACAGCGGGTGTTGGTTCCTTAGGAGTAGGGTCTTCGCAACTAGATTATTTGGTAGATACGAATGGGGAAATCGATTTTCCGGTATTAGGAAAATTAAAAGTAGGTGGGCTATCCCGAGATGAATTGATTCAATTTTTAAAAAATAAATTAGCACCCGATTATGTGTTAAATCCAAACATCAATATCCGAATTTCAAATTATAAGGTAACTGTTTTAGGTGATGTAAAAGGACCCGGAAGTTATCCAGTACCCAATGAAAGAATCACCATTTTGGAAGCCATCGCTTTAGCGGGAGATTTGAATCTTACAGCAATAAGAAATAATATTTTGGTGCAGCGAGAGGAAAACGGTCAGAAAATCCAATATCGTGTGGATTTACTGTCCAAAAATATATTTACCTCTCCGGTATATTACTTGCAACAAAATGATGTGGTGTATGTGGAACCTAATTATGCGAGCATTCAATCGGCATCTGCAAACTCAAATGTGACTTTTTATTTATCCATAGTGAGTCTTTTTGCGCTTTTAATTAATCAATTAAGTAGATAAAAAAAATGCAAGAAAATAAAGAATACATCGCGAGTAATGAAGAGCCAAATACGCTCATAAACCTTAGAGAGGAATTACAAAAATATATTGTTCATTGGATTTGGTTTGTGCTCTCTTTAATCATTGCATATTCTGGGTCTTCTCTTTACCTAAGATATCAAAACCCCACATATAAGGCTTCTGCCTCCATCCTAATCAAGGATAATAATAAATCTGGAATTTCAACCGAATTGAAGGCTTTTGGAGATTTAGGGATTATAGGAAGTGCTTCTGCCAACAATACTGCTAATGAAATAGAAATATTAAAATCACGAAAAATTATAGGATATGTTGTAGATAGCTTACAATTGGATATTACTTATTTTAGCGAAGGGAAGGTAAAGACAACTCAGCTTTATACAAACCTACCTTTTAGGCTGCAATTCATTCAAAATAGGTATGCACGCGATAGAGATACTACTTTTTTAGTTTCTTTAAAAGAAACTAATGAAATTCAATTTTTAAGTCCTGATTTGGAACCCGTTAAGAATGCTACATTCAATCAACAAATAACAGCGGGTATTGGAACCTTTAAATTGGTGAAAACGAAGAATTATAGTAATTCTTTTATGGATCAAGTTGTGACCATTAAAATAAGAAGTAGAGCAAAGGTTGTTAATAGTTTAAAGCAAAGAATAAAGATTAGTTCAATAAGTGAAAACTCAAGTATTTTGAGTTTAGAGTTAACAGATACAGAAAAAGAAAAGGCAATCGCTATTCTAGATGAATTGGTAAATCAGTATAATATAGATGCCATCAAAGATAAAAGTATCGTATCGGAAAAAACAAAGCTTTTCATTGAGGAACGATTGCGGAGTGTAGGAGAGTATTTGGCGATTGCGCAAGATGAGGTGAAGGATTATAAAACAAAGTTTGGGATTACAGAATTATCATCAGAAGGCGCTATGGTGCTTGGTGCGTTAGCGAGCAACAATCAAATGATTATGGGACTTGAAAGTCAATTAAGTTTGGCAAGTTGGATTCAGAAAAAACTAACCAAAGAGTCTCAAGAAAATGAGGTTCTGCCCAATAATTTTGGCTTTACAGATGCAGGCATAGCTGCCTCAATTTCGAGTTACAATGCATTGGTGTTGGAAAAAAATAACTTAGAGATTACAGCGGGAGTTCTTAATCCTCGATTAATTGAAATAAAAACTCAAATTACAACGCTAAAGAAAAATTTATTAGCGAGCCTTGGGAATTTAAAAAAATCATTGGAAATTCAATTGAATGAATTAGAGTTGGAAGCAAAAAGGACGAATAGTAAAATTGCGGATATTCCTGTTATCGAGAGGGAAATGATTGATATAGAACGAAGGAAATTAATCTATTCAGAATTATATTCTTACTTATTAACCAAAAAGGAAGAAACAGCCATATCCTTAGCGGTTACGGTATCCAACGCAAAAATTATTGATTATGCCTATAGCAATGGATCTGAGGTTTCACCGGATAGGAGAAAAATAAAATTAGGAGCAATGGTGTTCTGTTTTTTAATTCCTTTTGGTGTTATTTTTATACAAAGCTTGTTAAATAGCAAGGTACATTCACGAAAGGATATTGAAGATGTATCCAATATTCCTTTTATCGGAGAAATTCCACATTCTAAAACCGATGCGAAAGTGGTGATAGAAGAACATGCAAGAACAGATGCGGCAGAATCTTTTAGATTGATTCGAACCAATTTAGATTTTATATTACCGGATGCCTCAGAAAGTGTGGGGAAAGCTATTTTAGTAACCTCTACAACCAGTGGAGAAGGGAAGTCTTTTATTGCACTGAATGTAGCTGCCGCGATTGCTTTATCGAAGAAAAAAGTAATTTTAGTAGGTTTGGACTTGAGAGCACCGAAAATATCCAAATATTTAGGACTTCCGGAAAGAAAAGGGGTGACTAATTATATTACAAATAATGATGTCTCTATCAATGATATTAAATTCTCCACTCCAGATATTAAAGGGTTGGATATTATTTCTTCGGGAGTGATTCCACCAAACCCTGCAGAATTATTATTAAGTAGTAAGGTAAAAGAATTGATAGATACCCTTAAAAAGGAGTATGATTTTGTAATTATTGATACAGCACCTGTAAATTTAGTTTCAGATACTTTGCTATTGGCTAAAGATTCAGATATGACCATATATGTGTCAAGAGCGAATTACTCAGAAAAGACTGCTATAAAGTTTGCTCAAACGCTTTATGAAGAGAAAAAGCTACCAAATATGACCATGGTTTTAAACGACACCAATACGAAAAAAGGGTATGGCTACGGTTATGGTTATGGCTATGGTTATGGTTATGGTTATGGAGCTGGTTATGGTTACGGTTATGGAGTGGAAACCAAGAAACCTTGGTATAAAAGAATATTTTAATAAAACTCACTTATTAGTAATAGCCATACGATATATTCGAAATTTTAATCGGAAAGAATTCCTCGATGGGCCGCGTTGGGGTTTCCGTTGAAATTTTCATTCCCGTGAAATTTATGCTCAACTAGATTGGGTAACGGGAATCTAAATAGTTCGTTTCAAGAAATTCTTTATTACTTATTTCAGAAACTTTTTGTTATTCAATAATAAGTGCTCAATACGTTTTAAATTCTTTTGAGTTCCTATTTTGGGTAATACTTCTAAATGGTTTAGATGGTGCGTGTCACTTCCTACAAAATCATATAGATTTTCTTGAAGTAATTTTTTAGCAATGTTTTGAACATATTTGCCATAATGCTCGGTTAAGGACAATAAATTTAATTGAAATAGACATCCAGCATTCTTTAGTTTGTAATAAGTTTGAAAGTCGTGATGGTAGGAGAAATAGCGCTCAGGATGCGCTAAAATGGGCTTGTATCCTTTTAGTTGTAATTGAAAGAGTACGTCATAGAGCTGCAATGGCGGGCTGTAGTAAGACATTTCTACCAATACTAAATTGTCTTTAAGGGTTAATAGGGGCTCTTTTTCTAAAATCTCCATAAATCTTTCATCTATCATATATTCGGCAGCTGCCGTAATAGAAAGGTCCGTTAGATTTCTTTTAAATAACTCATCCTGAACCAATTGTAATTGCTGCTGTATAATTTTTGGTGTATTCGGGTACACATTCCCCAACACATGGGGCGTGGTGATAAAATGTTTGATCCCATAAGAAGACATTTTCAGAAGCAAAGCGATGGTTTCATCCATATTTTTAGCGCCGTCGTCAATACCGGGAAGCAGATGGGAATGCAGATCGACATATCCTTCAGGGAAAAATTGATGTAATGGAATTTGCTTTTTCTTGAAAAAGAACATGTTTTGAAATTTCTTGTAAATTTACAACTTTTCTTGGGATACTATAAAAGCATAGCGCACTTTAAACGGAGCGGTTTATGGAAAAAACCTTTAGACCTGGATGTCAGGTTGCCCGCAGTCGAAACCTAATGTCACTTCGAGTGAAATTTCTTTTTCATAAATTTTGTATCGAGAAGCTTTTAATTTCTATTTATTTCTTTACTTCTAAAATGTTCTCGATACAATTTCAATGAGTTCTCGATACAATTTCAACAAGTTCTCGATACAATTTCAATGAAAAATTGAAATCACTCGAACTGACACCTGGATTTACTTTAAAAATCAGAATCTAAAACCTAAAAAATTTTGTTTTTAGAAGGAATTTAAAAGATTGCAATCATACCTCTGTCGTAATGATGTTTAGGGTTTTTTGACGTTCCAAGCCTAGCACTGTTATTAAAAGAAGGGGTAATTAAACTCCAAACCCCGACCTATTTTATTTTTCGTAGCAATTCAAAAGGGATGCAACGGCTAAGTGTCCAAATAGCGCAGCGGTCTGGACACGATAGTGAAATCACTTGTAGAATTCAAGTAAAATAAAAGTAAGTCTTGACTTTTTGTTACTTTTTGGTCAAGCAAAAAGTAAAAACATAAAAAAAGAACGCTATGTCTTAGTGTATAACAGAGCAATCAATTTAAAGAACCTTTTTGATGAATATGAAATTGCTACCCGTATTTCCCTTCAATAAATTAGAAAATTAAACTCCAATTTTCGACCTACCATTGACGTTTTTATTAAATGATTGTTTTTCAGTGATTTAAAGGTCGGTTAAAGTTACTTGTATTTTACGATTATTTGGCAATTCAGTATATTTAAAACCAATTTACGCCATCTTCTACGCTTGTAAAAATTTTTTTCTTGGGTCTCGAACTGACAGGGTGTGTAATCAGTCTTAATAAACCGATTGTCACTTCGAGTGAAATTTCTTTTTCAGAAATTTTGTATCGAGAAGCTTTTAATTTCTATTTATTTCTTTACTTCTAAAATGTTCTCGATACAATTTCAATGAGTTCTCGATACAATTTCAATGAAAAATTGAAATCACTCGAACTGACAGGGTGTGTAATCAGTCTTAATAAACCTATTGTCACTTCGAGTGAAATTTCTTTTTGAGAAATTTTGTATCGAGAAGCTTTTAATTTCTATTTACTTCTTTACTTCTAAAATGTTCTCGATACAATTTCAATGAGTTCTCGATACAATTTCAATGAAAAATTGAAATCACTCGAACTGACACCTGGATTTACTTTAAAAATCAGAATCTAAAACCTAAAAAATTTTGTTTTTAGAAGGAATTTAAAAGATTGCAATCATACCTCTGTCGTAATGATGTTTAGGGTTTTTTGACGTTCCAAGCCTAGCACTGTTATTAAAAGAAGGGGTAATTAAACTCCAAACCCCGACCTATTTTATTTTTCGTAGCAATTCAAAAGGGATGCAACGGCTAAGTGTCCAAATAGCGCAGCGGTCTGGACACGATAGTGAAATCACTTGTAGAATTCAAGTAAAATAAAAGTAAGTCTTGACTTTTTGTTACTTTTTGGTCAAGCAAAAAGTAAAAACATAAAAAAAGAACGCTATGTCTTAGTGTATAACAGAGTAATCAATTTAAAGAACCTTTTTGATGAATATGAAATTGCTACCCGTATTTCCCTTCAATAAATTAGAAAATTAAACTCCAATTTTCGACCTACCATTGACGTTTTTATTAAATAAATTGTTTTTCAGTTATTTAAAGGTCGGTTAAAGTT
This sequence comes from Polaribacter litorisediminis, assembly GCF_019968605.1. Taxonomy (NCBI): domain Bacteria; kingdom Pseudomonadati; phylum Bacteroidota; class Flavobacteriia; order Flavobacteriales; family Flavobacteriaceae; genus Polaribacter; species Polaribacter litorisediminis. The sequence goes on along the minus strand of NZ_CP082966.1, from coordinate 2,210,550 downwards.
ACTTGTATTTTTACGATTATTTTGCAATTCAGTATATTTAAAACCAATTTACGTCATCTTCTACGCTTGTAAAATTTTTTTTCTTGGGTCTCGAACTGACATCGGACTGACAGGGTGTGTAATCAGTCTTAATAAACCGATTGTCACTTCGAGTGAAATTTTTTTTGAGAAATTTTGTATCGAGAAGCTTTTAATTTCTATTTATTTCTTTACTTCTAAAATGTTCTCGATACAATTTCAATGAGTTCTCGATACAATTTCAATGAAAAATTGAAATCACTCGAACTGACATCGAATATAATCATTCTTAATAAATTATAAACCTATTGTCACTTCGAGTGAAATTTCTTTTTCGGAAATTTTGTATCGAGAAGCTTTTAATTTCTATTTATTTCTTTACTTCTAAAATGTTCTCGATACAATTTCAATGAGTTCTCGATACAATTTCAATGAGTTCTCGATACAATTTCAATGAAAAATTGAAATCACTCGAACTGACACCAAAGGTAGACACTCCAATATAAACCTATTGTCACTTCGAGTGAAATTTCTTTTTCGGAAATTTTGTATCGAGAAGCTTTTAATTTCTATTTATTTCTTTACTTCTAAAATGTTCTCGATACAATTTCAATGAGTTCTCGATACAATTTCAATGAAAAATTGAAATCACTCGAACTGACACCAAAGGTAGACACTCCAATATAAACCTATTGTCACTTCGAGTGAAATTTCTTTTTCGGAAATTTTGTATCGAGAAGCTTTTAATTTCTATTTATTTCTTTACTTCTAAAATGTTCTCGATACAATTTCAATGAGTTCTCGATACAATTTCAATGAAAAATTGAAATCACTCGAACTGACACCAAAGGTAGACACTCCAATATAAACCTATTGTCACTTCGAGTGAAATTTCTTTTTCAGAAATTTTGTATCGAGAAGCTTTTAATTTCTATTTATTTCTTTACTTCTAAAATGTTTTCGATACAATTTCAATGAAAAATTGAAATCACTCGAACTGACACCTGGATTTACTTTAAAAATCAGAATCTAAAACCTAAAAAATTTTGTTTTTAGAAGGAATTTAAAAGATTGCAATCATACCTCTGTCGTAATGATGTTTAGGGTTTTTTGACGTTCCAAGCCTAGCTCTGTTATTAAAAGAAAGGGTAATTAAAATCTAAACTCGACCTATTTTATTTTTCGTAGGAATTCAAAAGGGATGCAACGGCTAAGTGTCCAAAGCTTGTCCTCAACTTGATTGGGGAACTCAATAATAAGTCTGGACACGACAGTGAAATCACTTGTAGAATTCAAGACTACCAAAACCAAAATATATTTTGGTTGTAGGTAACTCGCATAGCGAAAAAGTAAGTCTAGATTTTTGTTTCTTTTTATCAATGGAAAAGAAATTAGAATAAAAGAAAAATAAACAAGCAATATAACCTGCAAACTTGTCACTTCGACCAAAGGAGAAGTCGTATAAAGAAGCGCACACAAAGTTTAGTACTCTTACGTTTGCTAATAACGAAGCAGTCTCATTTTTATGAATGCTAAATCAAAAGATTGTTTTGTGCATATAGGTTCTCGATACAATTCCGATGAGTTCTCGATACAATTTCAATGAAAAATTGAAATTACTCGAACTGACACCTGGATTATTATTGACGTTTTTATTAAATAATTGTTTTTCAGTGATTTAAAGGTCGGTTAAAGTTACTTATATTTTACGATTATTTGGCAATTCAGTATATTTAAAACCAATTTACGTCATCTTCTACGCTTGTAAAAATTTTTTTCTTGGGTCTCAAACTGACAAATAATATCTTCTAAATGTTGAGGAGAAAACAATTGCAGTAAAGAATAGATTTGTATACCCAGTTTTCTTGCGATATCTTTGAAACTAAAATAGGAGTTATGATTTTAATTGCAGACGGAGGTTCTACCAAAGCAGATTGGATTGCGATCAACAGGGATCAAAGTGAGGCGTTTAGGGTAAGAACGTTAGGGTTGAATCCTGCGGTGATTCCTGAAGAGGAATTAGAAGATAGAATTGTACACGTTTTCCCGTTGGTCAAAGTAAAAGATGAAGTGACGGAAATCTATTTCTATGGAGCTGGATGCGGCACTCCGAAGCCTTTAGAAATTCTTAAAAATATTTTACAGACTATTTTTGTCCATGCAAAAGTACAGGTGGCAGAAGACATGTTAGGTGCCGTATATGCTGCTACAGGTGCAGATCCAGCAATTGTCTGTATTTTAGGAACGGGCTCCAACAGCTGCTATTGGGACGGAGAAAAGGTGCACATGAAAACGGCGTCTTTGGGATATATGCTGATGGATGAAGCCAGTGGTAATTATTTTGGGAAGCTTTTACTCAGAGCCTATTTTTACAATACAATGCCCCCACATATTGCCAAAAAATTTGAGGAAGATTTTAATTTAGATGTTGATGATATCAAGCAAAATTTATATCGAACAGCGAATCCAAATAGGTATTTAGCTTCTTTTGCAAAATTTATGTTCGATTTTAAAGAAGAGGAATACATCAAATGCATGATTGAAAAGGGTTTTCAAGAATTCTTTAAGTACCGAATTTTACCATTCAAAAAAACAGCAGCAACACCATTATACTTTATCGGCTCGATTGCTTTTTACTTTAGAGAAATTTTAGAGAAAATAGCAAAAAAGAATCATTTAGAAGTTACAGACGTAATTCAAAGACCTATTGATAATTTATTAGAATATCATAGAAAAAAGATTAATCAATAAGCGCTAGAACTCTTTCTAAATGCATCCCTCTAGAACCTTTTACTAAAATTGTGGCATTGTCTATCGGATGTTGTTTTATAAATGCTTCGAAATCCTCATAATTTTTAAATCGATTTTCTGTAGTTTTTGTTTGATAAAAATTTTCGCCCACAAAATATTGATGTTTAAAATTATAAGCATGCGCTAAGTTCACAATTTCTTGATGCTCAAAAGCAGCATCGTTACCAAGCTCGAACATATCACCCAAAATAATTACTTTTGGGTCGGATTTTAGAGCAGCAAAACTTTCTAAGGCTGCCCGCATACTTGACGGATTTGCATTATAAGCATCTAAAATAATTGTATTCTTTTTTGTTTCAATGATTTGAGAACGATTATTCGTTGATACATAATTTTCGATGGCTTCTTTAATGGCTTCTTGGGGTACTTTAAAATAGGTACCAATCGTGATGGCCCCTGCAATATTGGTAAAATTGTATGCGCCAATTAAATTGCTCTGAATACGCATGTTTTTATAGGATACTTCGACAAATGGATTGACTCCTAAAAATCGAATATATTCTGTATTAAAAGAAACAGATTGTATGTGTTTGGTTTTTTCAACTTGAATGGGATCATCTGGGTTGATAAAGGCAATCTTAGAATGTTGCTGTAAGAACGTATAGAGTTCACTTTTTCCTTTGATGACCCCTTCAACACCCCCAAAACCTTCTAAATGTGCTTTTCCAAAATTTGTGATGTATCCAAAATCAGGTTCACAAATACCACATAAAAATTCAATTTCCTTTTGATGATTTGCGCCCATTTCTACGACAGCTACTTCGTGCTCTGGTTTCATGGAGAGCAGGGTTAGGGGCACTCCGATATGATTGTTTAAATTGCCTTGAGTAGCAATCGTGTTATATTTTTTACTCAAAACAAGCTGTATCAATTCTTTGGTGGTGGTTTTTCCATTACTACCCGTAAGACCAATCATAGGAATGTTTAATTGCTTTCTATGATAATTGGCTAATGCTTGCAGTGTTTGTAATACATTATCAACCAAAATAATATTGGTGTGGGTTGTATACTTTTCTTCATCTACAATCGCATACGAAGCTCCTAACTCTAATGCTTTTTCTGCAAATTGATTCCCGTTAAAATGCTCTCCCTTTAGGGCAAAAAATAAGGTATTCTTTCTTATTTTTCTAGTATCCGTATCTACCATTAAATGGTATGTATAAAGTTGGTAAAGCGTTGCTATTTTCATTTTTTGCCTATAAAAAAGCCCCATTATCAAGAAATAATGAGGCTATAATCTGTAAAATTTTATATTATCGAATTAAGCTTCGAGCATTTTTTTTGCCAGTTCCCATAGGACCAACTTTGTCAGATACACATCTAAACCCAATAAAGTTTGTTGCCATATATTCTGGTAAATACCTTCTTTGAGCTGGATCTAACCAATATTCTCTATCAGACCATGAGCCACCTTTATAAACTCTCGTTTGATTACTGATTAAAGTCGTTCTTTCTTTGGTATCATTCACTAAAGTAACAGCACCGGTTTCAGGATCTACTTCTTTCGTTGGCTTTTTTGGAGAATTGTACATTCTGTTTTTCTCCTCTAATTGATCTTCATCCATTTCATAAAAACGAGAAGAGTTTAAATCACCATCTCCAAGATTAGAGTTATCAGCGACCATAAAATTTCTTCTTAAGGTAGTATCATCTTTGGTAATAGGAATATATTTTATCGTATTTGGTAATTGCTTTGGTATAATTTTACCATTTGGTAAGGTATCATATTCTACTTGCGCTTCTTCATCATTAGCAGCAATAACCACGTTACCTTCTGCGTCAATCATCTTTTTTGTAAAAATATTACCTCTAAAATAATTAAAATCATTGGCTTCACTATCAATAATAGGTCTGTAAACATCGGCTACCCATTCTGCAACATTACCAGACATGTCATACAAACCAAATGCATTAGGAGGATATGACTTTATTTTATTAGGAATGTCAGCACCGTCTGAACTCCAGCCAGATAAACCACTATAACCTCCAGGTCCTTGTTTAAAATTGGCGAGATGATCTCCTCTAAATCTTCTACTTTTAGATCTCGAATATTTACCATTCCAAGCATATTTTTTTCTACCTCTAATATTATTGTATTCTCTATTTTCAATATTCGCCTTGGCAGCAAATTCCCATTCAGCTTCGGTAGGAAGCCTAAAACGCTGTGCTAAAATACCATCGGCATTACTTATTTTTCTACCTTCAAAATCATCTTTACCAGCTCTTGCTTCTCCTTTTGCTCTTATAGTTCTTCCAACGCCTTTTTTGTATACGGTAGAATCTCCATCGAACAATTTAGAAGCATCTGTTAGAAAGACATCTGTATCAAAAAAAGGTTTTATAGAATCCATTTCAAATATATTCTTAATATGCCCTTTGTCAATCAATGTTTTTAAGTTGACGGCATTGGTACGCCATTTACAATATTCATTTGCTTGTAACCAACTTACACCTACAACAGGATAATCTGCATACGCTGGGTGGCGAAGATAGTTTTCTGATAAAATATCGGTATTTCCTAGACTTTTTCTCCAAACCAAGGTGTCTGGTAAAACGGAAGTATAAATATGTTTGTATTTTTCTTCTGATGGCGGAAAAACATCTTTCATATATTGTACATATAAAAAATATTCAGAGTTAGAAACTTCAGCTTCATCCATATAAAAAGAACGTACATGCATTTTTATAGGAGTCGTGTTCCAATCAAACATCACATCATCTTGTACTTGTCCCATTGTAAAAGAACCTCCTTCTACCCCCACCATACCTAATGGTGGTTCTTGATCATTAAAGGAATTACCTCTAATATAATTACCATTTTTGGGGTCATTAAAAGATAAACCTGTTAAGCTAGATGTGCTTTTATTTGATCTCTTGCAGTTTGCCAATAATAAAATGGTTAAGGCTACTAAAGTTATTTTAAATATCTTTTTCATTCTGTAATTTAAAATTGATATGTGTGTTTAAATAAGGATGCAATTTACAACAAATATATTTTCTTACAAGAAAAATATAAATTTTTAACGGATCCGTTTTTCTACTTAGTTTCAAAACGATTCTATTTTTATTTTAGTATACTTTATATTTGTTTACCGTAAAATATCTAAATTTTATTTGCGTTATTTGAAGATATAATGAAAAAACAGTTTTTACTATTCTTATTCGGATTTTTCTTACAAGTAAGCACTGCCCAAGTTACTAGTTCTGTGCTGGCTTCTGGCAATTGGTATCAATTCTCTATAGATACTACAGGTGTGTTTAAAATAGATCGAAGCTTATTGCAACAAATTGGGATTTCTACCAACGGATTAAATCCAAAAAAGATTCATGTTTATGGCAATGGCGGGCAATTATTGCCTGTTTTAAATAGCAATTTTAGATATGATGATTTACAAGAAAATGCAATCTATATAGAAGGAGAGGGCGATGGTTCTTTTGATGCAAATGATTTTATACTGTTTTACGCCAAGGGTCCGCATGATTGGGAGGTTGATGTATCTGGGAATACCGCTAAACATCGGCAAAATATTTATTCAGATAAAGCCTATTATTTTATCACCGTGAATGATGTTGATGGAAAAAGAATTCAACAAAAACCGCTAGTAACCGGAAATACTGCCCCACAAATAACGGTTTTTGATGATTTTACTTTTTATGAAAAAGAAGAAAAAAGTATGCTGGCAGCAGGAACGCAATGGTTTTTTAATCAAGATTTTAATATAGAAAACACACAAAATTTTAACATACCATTTCAGAATGCGGTTGCGAATCAAAATATAAAGATCAAAGTGCGAGGGGTTTCTAATTCGGTGGTTTCTTCGTCTATGGAAGTGAAAGTAAATAACCAAGCGGTTTTTTCTATCAATTACCCTGCGGTAAACCCAAGTTCTTTAACCAAAGCCTTTGCCATAGAGCGCGCAGCAGACCAACTCAATAGCTCAGAAAATATTGCGGTTTCTATTACGTATAATAATAATGGGAATCCTTCAGCAAATGCATTTTTAGATTTTATAGAAATTATTGGCAAAAAACAGTTAAGTTTTCGTGATTTTCAATTTTCGTTTCGAAGCTTTGAACAAGCAACATCTCCAGGTGTCGTAACCTATCAAATAGAAAACGGTGCTACAGCTTTTCAGGTTTGGGACGTTTCCAATCCTATTGCACCGCAGCGTATCGCAAACCAGGCAACCACCAATGATTTTTCGTTTACAGATACGGGAGGTACATTAAAAGAATATATAATTCTAGATGATGCTAATTTTTACATCCCAGAAACGGTGCAAAATTCCAAAATTAAAAATCAAGATTTACATGCTTTAAAAGATATCAATTATATCGTTATTACAAATTCAGAACTTTCTGGTGAAGCACAAAGATTGGCAGATTACCATCAAACAAATTCTAAATTCACTACAAAGGTTGTTTTATTAGAGGAAATTTATAACGAGTTTTCTTCGGGTTCTAAGGATATTACAGGAATTCGAGACTTTTTAAAACATGTGTATACAACAAATTCATCCGCAGAAACAAAACTACAATATGTTTGTTTTTTTGGTGATTCTTCTTACGATTACAAAGACAGAATTCAAGGAAATAATAACATTGTTCCGGTAAAATTATCTACCAATAGTTTTAATTTGGCAAGTTCTTGGGTTACAGACGACTTTTTTGTGATGTTAGATGACAATGAAGGTACGATGTCTAGTGCACATACCATTGATGTTGTTTCTAGTAGAATTCCCGTTTCTACAATTTCTGAAGCAACGAATGTTGTTGATAAAATTTTATCCTATTACCAGAAAGAAGCGATTGGAGATTGGCGAAATACCATTACCTTATTAGCAGACGATATTGATGTTGTGGGCGAAGAAGTTATTGAGCAAGGCGTAGAATCTATTGCTGATGAAATTAGAAATAACAAACCTATCTTTAATGTCAATAAAATATATGTAGATGCTTTTGTGCAGCAAAATTCTTCGGGAGGAGAACGCTACCCGGAAGTGAATAAAGCCATCACAAACGCCATTGAAAAAGGAACTTTAGTTTTTGATTATTTTGGTCATGGAGGAGAAGATGGTTTTGCATCAGAAAGAATTTTAGATGTACCACAAATACAATCTTTTACGAATCCGAATACGCTACCATTGCTCATTACTGTGACTTGCGATTTTTCTAGATTCGATAATCCGAATAGAATTACCGCAGGAGAGCTTACTTTTAAAAGCAAAACAGGTGGCGCTGCCAGCATGATCACAACAACAAGAGAAGTTTTTATTTCTACAGGACAACGTTTTAACGAGCAGTTAATTAGAGTTTTATTGGCTTTTAATAACGAAGATTATTCCATTGCCGAGTCTTTAAAAATAGCTAAAAATCAATTTGCGAGTACACAAAAATTCTTTATTTACCATTTTGGAGATCCTGCAATGAAATTGGCAATTCCAAAACCCAATGTTCGGATTACCAAAATGAATGATGTTGCGATTACACAATCTCTAGATACCATAAAAGCCTTGTCTAAAGTAAAGTTTGAAGGTGTTGTTACCGATGATTTAGATGCTATTTTAACCAATTTTAATGGGACACTTTCTACCACTGTTTTCGATAAATTAATTGATAAAAATACTCTAGATAATGATGGTTTTGGCGTTGTGATGACTTTTGATACGCAAGATAGTAAATTGTTTAGGGGAAAATCTACCGTAGAAAACGGACAATTTAGTTTTGATTTTGTGGTGCCAAAAGATATTAAAGTGGCTTTCGGAAAAGGAAAATTAAGTTTTTACGCCGAAAATGGAGAAACGGATAAGGCGGGTTATAATTTTGATATTGTTGTAGGAGGAATTAATGAAAATGCACCCGAAGATATCGTGGGACCCGAAATTCGATTGTTTATGAATGATGAATCTTTTATCGATGGCGGGAACACAAATACCTCTCCAAATTTAATTGCCTCTTTATCTGATTCAAACGGAATTAATACCTCTATCACTGCGGTAGATCACGATATTGTGGGTATTTTAGATGGAGATACCTCGAACCCTATTATCTTAAATGATTTTTATCAAACAGAATTAAACGATTTTACAAAAGGTAAAGTAACGTATCGATTAAGAGATTTAGAAGTTGGCCCGCATACCTTAAAAATTAAAGCTTGGGATACTTACAATAACTCTTCAGAAACCACGTTAAATTTTGTGGTGGTCAGCGATGCTATTTTGAATTTAGAAAATGTTTTAAATTATCCCAATCCTTTTGTAAATTATACCGAGTTTTGGTTTCAACATAATAAGCCGAATGAGCCATTGGAGGTGCAAGTTCAAATATTTACGGTTTCTGGAAAATTAGTAAAAACCATCAATAAAAATGTACAGACCACAGGGAATTTATCAAGAAATATTACTTGGAATGGTTTAGATGATTTTGGTAATAAGATTGGGAAAGGGGTATATGTTTATAAATTAAAAGTAACTTCTACAGCCAATAATTTGGTCTCAGAGAAGTACGAAAAATTAGTAATACTTCAATAAAAAGCGCATATTTGTAAAATAAATTAGAATAACAAAGAATGAAAAAAATAGGATTTTTTATAGCACTTTGTGCTTTTGTAAGTTTAAAAATAAATGCACAGGCAAACGCGATTACCACAGCGACTCCTTTTTTACTTATTGTACCCGATGCTAGAGCAGGAGGAATGGGGGATATGGGGGTTGCGACTTCAGCAGATGCTTTTTCATTATTTCACAATCCAGCAAAAATTGCGTTTAGTGATCGCCAAATTAAAGCAGGATTAACATATTCTCCGTGGTTACGAAATTTAACCGATGATATTTTTGTAGGAAGTGGTTCTTACATTAATAGGTTTAGTGAAAACGCTGCTTGGGGTGCAGATTTTAAGTATTTTTCATTAGGGCAAATAGATTTAACAGACAATTCAGGAACCTCTTTGGGTACCATTAACCCAAATGAATTTGTAGCCACTGGTTCTTATGCTTTAAAATTAAGTGAAACCTTTTCTATGGGGGTTTCTTTAAAATATATCCGCTCTAATTTAGCGTTTAACAATACGGCAGCAAATACTTTGCAGCCCATCAATTCTTTTGCGGTAGATGTCTCTGGATATTACCAGTCTTATGAAGAAAATTACGGTAATTTTAATGGACGCTATAGAATAGGTTTCAATATTTCTAATGTAGGTCCTAAAGTTTCGTATACCCCAGGTGAGGAAGACTTTATTCCTACGAATTTGAAATTTGGTGGTGGTTTTGATTTTATTTTAGATGATTATAATATTATTTCTACCAATGTTGAATTCACAAAACTATTAGTGCCAACGCCAGATATTCAGGAAGATGGCACAGATGCGAACGCAGATCAAGGTTGGATTCAAGGAATTTTTAGCTCTTTTGGTGATGCTCCAGGAGGATTTAGTGAAGAATTAAGTGAAGTAACCTATGCGCTTGGTGCAGAATATTTATACAACAATGCTTTTGCCTTAAGAGGTGGGTATTTTCATGAAAGTGTAGACAAAGGAAATAGGCAATATTTTACCTTAGGAGCTGGTTTTAAAACGAATGCGCTAAATGTAGATTTGTCTTATTTAATGAATTCTTCGGATGTGAACAATCCTTTAGAAAATTCGCTCCGTTTTTCTTTATCTTTTGACTTAGGAGAAATTTATGATAATTATTAAAAGTGATAAATTTTTAGTAAATTTATAAAAATATATAAGCAGTCTTAAAAGGCTGCTTTTTTTGACGACTTTACCATGAGGAAAATTCAAATAGCAACACCAGCAATGGTTTATAACGATATTTCAGAGCTTTCTTCTGAAGATAGCATGTTGATGAATAGAGCAGTAGAAGCTAGAAAAAAAGCGTATGCTCCCTATTCTAAATTTTATGTTGGCGCTGCTTTGTTATTAGAAAATAATGAAATTGTAACCGGAAATAATCAAGAAAATGCGGCGTATCCTTCAGGAATGTGTGCAGAGCGGGTTGCGATCTGGAAGGCAGGTTCAGAGTATCCGAATGTCAAAATTTTACAATTGGCTATTTCTGCAAGTTCATCGATACATACAGTGGATAAACCTGTGGGACCTTGCGGAGCTTGTAGACAATCTTTGTCGGAGTATGAAATCAAACAAAAACAACATTTTTCGGTTTTGTTTATGGGAGAGGTTGGTGAAATTATAAAAACAGCCTCTTTAGATTCTTTGCTCCCTTTCTCTTTTGATAGTTCTTATTTATAACTAGATTTTATGTTCCCCCTCGAGCATTACTGAAATCAAAATGCATTTTGATTGAAAGTAAAAAACGTAGTTTTACGAGAGGTTTTTATAGAAAAACCTATTATATAATGAAACCAGACATTTCCTCAAGAAAAGACATTAAAGTAGTTATCACAAATTTTTACGATTTGTTATTAATGGATGAAAAAATGATTCCTTTTTTTGAAGAAATTGTCAAAGAAAATCAATTGGAACATCATTTAGAAATTATCACAGATTTTTGGGAGGATATTTTGTTTGATGGAAACCGGTATCAACAAAATGTAATGCAAAAACATTGGCATAAAAATGCTTTTGTCAAGTTTAAAAAAGAACATTTTACGATTTGGATATCGTATTTTTCGAATACAATTGATGCTTTTTTTAAAGGAGAAAATTCTGAGAGAATGAAAGCTAGAGCGCTGTCTATCGCAACAATCATGCAGTTAAAAATGAAGCTATATAAAAAGTAAATTGACAAAGAACGTTTTTGACTTTCGTTTTAATCCGTTTTTAAAATACTTTTTTGAATCAAAAATTGTAATTTTAATCAAATCAACGTATTAAAATTTAAAAATGAGCGCTTCAAAAATTACGGGAACAGGAACTTTTATACCTTCTTTAAAAAAGGAAAATGCTGCTTTTTTAGAAGAAATTTTTTTAGACGCAGACGGCACTGCTTTGTCTGCGGATAATGAATTTATTATTCAAAAATTCAAAGAAATTACAGGGATAGAAGAAAGACGCTACGCAATTAAAGAATATAACACTTCAGACTTGGCTTTTTTTGCTGCTCAAAAAGCTATTGAAGATGCCAAAATAAATCCAGAGGAATTAGATTATATTATTTTTGCACACAATTTTGGGGATGTAAAACAAGGTGCCATTCAAGGTGATATGTTGCCCAGTTTGGCCACAAGAGTTAAATATAGATTGGGAATTGAAAACCCGAATTGTGTGGCGTATGACCTTTTATTTGGTTGCCCTGGTTGGATTGAAGGTGTCATCCAAGCACAAGTCTTTATCAAGGCAGGAATCGCCAAGAAATGTTTAATTATTGGCGCAGAAACGCTCTCTAGAGTGGTGGATAGACACGATCGAGATTCGATGATTTTTAGTGATGGAGCGGGGGCTTGTATTGTTGAAAAAACGACCGAAAAAGATTCAGGTATTTTAAGTCATGCAACACAAACGTTTGCAAAAGAAGAGGCCTATTTCTTGCATTATGGAACTTCTTTTAATAAAGAAAAAGATCAGAATATACGCTATATTAAAATGTATGGACGTAAAATTTATGAGTTTGCCATTACAAATGTTCCGAAAGCCATGAAACTGGCGCTAGATAAAAGCGGACTTAAAATTGAAGATGTGAAGAAAATATTTATCCATCAAGCCAATGAAAAAATGGATGAAGCCATTGTAAAGCGTTTTTATAGGTTATTTAAAAAATCAGTTCCTGAAGGAATTATGCCGATGAGCATTCATAAATTAGGAAATAGTTCGGTAGCCACCGTGCCTACTTTATTAGATTTGGTTTTAAAAGGGAAAATTAAAAATCAAGAGGTTCACAAAGGCGATGTGATTATGTTGGCGTCTGTGGGGGCAGGAATGAATATCAATGCTATTGTTTATAAATATTAAAGTTGAAAAGGTGAAAAGTGAAAGTGCACGGTTCTGGGTTTATCTTTGCAAGTTCACCAATGAGTTCAGAAATACACTACAATTTCAAATGATAAAGGGGTTGATAATATAAATGTGCATGCTGAGATTTTTGAAGTAATTTTAATTTTAAAAGCTGCAAAAAGCTAGGGTTGTCATGGATTTATTTTGTTAAATTAGGGTATTCATAGTTTTTAAATTTTTAAATGATATATGCGCTGCGAATTCTCTCGAATACTTACGAATTCTAATTTATTTAAAAAATATAAATTTCAGGCTTAAAAATTTAATCTGAAATACTATTTTTGCGCATGCAACAACACAACGTACTTATTTTAGATTTTGGTTCTCAATACACGCAATTAATTGCTAGGAGAGTGAGAGAGTTAAATATTTATTGCGAAATTCATCCGTATCATAAAATACCAGAACAGTTAGAAGATTTTAAGGCAGTAATCCTTTCTGGAAGTCCGAATTCTGTAAGAGGTGAATCGGTATTACACCCAGATTTATCTAAAATCAGAGGTAAAAAACCGTTACTTTCCGTTTGTTATGGAGCGCAATATCTAGCTCATTTTTCTGGCGGAAAAGTGGCACCTTCGAATACCAGAGAATACGGAAGAGCAAATTTATCTTATATAAAGAGTGATGAAGTTTTCTTTAAAAATATTTCTGAAGGCAGTCAAGTTTGGATGAGCCATTCCGATACCATAAAACATTTACCAACAAACGGAATTCTACTAGCAAGTACTGCCGATGTAGAAAATGCGGCCTATAAAATTGAAGGAGAAGAAACTTTCGGGATTCAGTTTCATCCAGAAGTATATCATTCTAAAGATGGGAAACAATTATTAGAAAATTTCTTAATTGATATCGCAAAAGTGGCACAAACTTGGACGCCAGATTCTTTCGTGGAAAGTACCGTGGATGAACTAAGAAGAAAAGTAGGAAAAGATAAAGTTGTTTTAGGACTTTCTGGTGGCGTAGATTCTACGGTGGCAGCGGTTTTATTAAACAAAGCGATTGGAGAAAATTTATTCTGTATTTTTGTAAACAATGGTTTATTGCGCAAAAATGAGTTTGAAAACGTCTTAGCACAATATGAGGGGATGGGTTTAAACGTGAAAGGTGTAGATGCTTCCGAACGTTTTTTGAAAGCTTTGGAAGGAATTACAGACCCAGAAAAGAAAAGAAAAGCCATCGGAAATGCTTTTATTGAAGTTTTTGATGATGAAGCGCATCATATTGAAGACGTAAAATGGTTGGCACAAGGTACCATTTATCCCGATGTTATTGAATCCGTTTCGGTAAACGGCGGCCCTTCTGCAACCATAAAAAGTCATCATAATGTGGGCGGTTTGCCAGATTTTATGAAACTGAAAATTGTGGAACCTTTACGGATGATTTTTAAAGACGAGGTACGAAGAGTAGGGGCATCTCTAGGAATTGATCCAGAATTGTTAGGACGTCATCCTTTTCCTGGGCCCGGTTTAGGAATTAGAATCTTAGGAGATATTACCGCAGAAAAAGTACGTATTTTACAAGAAGTAGATGCTATTTTTATCAACGGATTAAAAGAAGATGGTTTATATGATGGTGTTTGGCAAGCGGGCGCTATGTTGTTACCCGTAAATTCTGTAGGCGTGATGGGTGATGAAAGAACCTACGAAAAAGTAGTGGCTTTAAGAGCCGTTGAAAGTACCGATGGAATGACGGCAGATTGGGTAGATTTACCGTATAAATTTTTGCAAAAAACATCAAATAAAATAATAAATCAGGTAAAAGGTGTCAACCGAGTTGTGTATGATATTAGCTCTAAACCACCTGCAACTATAGAATGGGAATAGCATATATGAAGCATTTAAAATTTTTTATTTTTCTGTGTATTTTAACGTTCACAGTTTCTTGTGGTCAACAAAAAAGATATATTCAATATAAGGTAGAGCAAGGAGATACAATGCGTAAAATTGCTAAAAAGTTAGACATGAATACGCCTGATTTAATTCGTTTGAATCCTGATGTTTCAGGGGATCCAATACCAAATTCTTTTATTGTTGTTCCTCAAAACAAACTCAAAAATTATAGAGATAAGGGTACCAATAAAACCAAAGTAACTGTTTTAGACTCAGTTTCCGATAGCAATGAATTAGATGAGTCAGAGCGTCTTTTAGAGGAGTTAAAAGAAAAGTTTGTTGTGTACGAAGTTAAAAAAGGAGATACTTTTTATGGTCTGAATAAAAAACTTGGAGTTTCTAGAGGAGAATTATTACTCTTAAATCCTGAATTATCACTAGGTTTAAAATTAGGAATGATTTTAAAAATTAAGAAAATTCCTGCTAAAATTAGCACCGATGAACTTTTTTATAGTGATTATATTGCCCCAAATACAAACTTAAAAGCAGCTTTATTATTGCCTTTTAAAACCTATAAATATAGCAGTGATACGCTTACTTTAAAAGAAATTTTTACAAGAAATGCTACTTTGGTGAATATTGCAACAGATTTCTATTTAGGGGCAGAATTAGCGATAGATTCCCTACGAAAACAGGGGGTGTCTATCGAATTGAATGTTTTTGATACTGGAGATAGAAATACAAATGATATTATGAATATTGTTTCAGAAAATGATTTAAACAATAACGATGTTGTTATTGGACCCTTGTATTCAGAGGAATTAAAGACGGTAGCGGCAAACGTTACTATTCCGGTTGTTTTCCCTGTGTATTCTAAAAGTCAATCTGAATTTTCAGCTTCAAATATTGTAAAGACTTCACCAGATAAAAAAGTTTTTAGAGAAGAGCTAGAAAGATATATCAATGAGAATTTTGGAAGTGGCAACGTGATCATTGTGAGTGATGATCAATCAGAAAATATACAAACGAGCAAACTTATAAAAAAGGCTTTAGAGGCAAAAATAGAGGCAGATACAATTGTAAAGACAGTGCACGTTTTATCACCGGAAGAAGGGTATATAGAGAAAGATCGATTTTTAAAAATTCTAACACCAAATACCAAAAATTGGGTAGTGATTGCAACGGATAATAATGTAATTGTCTCTGATGTAATCAATAGTTTAATTAGTTTGCCAGAAGAAACTTCTGTAAAAGTTTTTACTTTTGATAAAGGGGCCATCTATGATAAAATAGACAATAGAAAGCTGGCTAAAATAGGTTTTACCTATGTAAGCAACGATTTTGTGGATGAGACTGCTTTAAACTCGAGAGTTTTTAGAAAACAATACCTAAAAAGAAACAAAGCTTTACCGTCATTTTACGCAACAAAAGGATTTGATATTACCTATGATGTTTTAATAAGATTGGCTTCGGGCAATGATTTGAAATCCACTTTAAATGAAGGGATGTCTATGCGGGTAGAAACAAAATTTGATTATAGAAATAGTGAGCGTATTTCCGAAAATAAAGGGTTATTTATTGTACAATATAACGAAGATTTATCGTTAACAAAGTTAAAATAATACTCGTAATTTTTAAAATGATACAGGAGGGTAAACTATATTGTGTCTTTGGCAAGATTTGGTAAAATATATAAATATAGAAACTAAAAAATCCGCTGAAAGCGGATTTTTTTTATATCAATAAAGAACAAAGTACTAGATTTTTTTCATCTGCTGTTTCATCATTTGAATTTGTTCTTTTAGCATGCCATTTTTATCTAGTTTTTTTGCTTCTGTCATTAAATTAGTAGCTTCACGCTTGCGTCTTTTGGTCATGGCAATTCCTGCCAATTGTAATTTTGCCATTGCCAAATCATGATCCATAGAAAGTCCTAATCGTACTGCCTTGCGCAAAAACTTTTCAGCTTGCGTCATGTTTGTCTGACTTAACATAATTCCGTGTAAATAATTATAATACCCTTGTTGCTTTACAATTAGAGCATCCTCTGGTTTTTTTATGTAGGATAACCATTTTTTAGCGCCGTCAAAATTTTGTTTTCGCAATTGTAAAAAAGCAAGTAAAATAAATTCATTTTTAAAATATAATAAGACAAAGATTCCCGCTAAAAGCAAAATGGAAATTCCGTTCATAATATTTCCTTGACTAAATTGATACACAGCCCAAACTGTAATTAGGCCTGCTAGAATTAATTTTATATTTTTATGAAACATGAAGTCTTTTTTAAAGTTGAAATGCAAAAGTACATTTTCTTTCTAAATTTTGCTGTCACTTCGAGTGAAATTTCTTTTTTGAAATTTTGTGTTGAGCAATTACTTTTTATAATATTTTTTAAATTTTATCCAAGAAAAGGTACCTAAAATAGCTACAAAAGCAATAGAATAATAGACGGCAGATGGCGTAATTACTTTATCTCCGCTGGCATAAGAATGCAATCCTGATAAGTAGAAATTAACTCCGAAATACGTCATCATAATTGAAAAATAGGCAATGATGGTCCATAGGTTAAAGGTATATCGTCCACGTAAACCAGGAATTAAGCGCATATGCAATACAAAAGCATAAATCATAATAGAGATTAATGCCCAAGTTTCTTTAGGATCCCATCCCCAATAACGTCCCCAACTTTCATTGGCCCACATACCTCCTAAAAAGTTACCGATGGTAAGCATTACGAGACCAACAGTAACTGCCATTTCATTAATTATGGTGATTTCTTTAATGTTGATATCCATTTTATTTTTGTTCTTTTCAGTAGTAAATAGGATTAAGAAAAGTGCAAAAATACCAAGAATCATTCCTAAGGTTAACGGGCCGTAACTGGCTACAATAATAGAAACGTGCACCATTAACCACCATGAGTTTAAAACAGGTTGTAAGTTGGCAATCTCTGGATCTAACCAATTCATACTTGCCGTAAACAAAATTATGGAGGTTACAAACGTAGTAGCAGCAATGGTTAACGCAGATTTTCTACCCAGGTAAAAACCAAATAGCATGGTAGCCCAACCCACATAAATAATAGATTCGTAAGCATTACTCCAAGGTGCATTGCCACTAATATACCATCTGCTAATTAACCCTAAAGTATGTAAAATAAAAAGCCCAATGACTAAACCAATGAGCGTTTTTACCACATAATGTATCCATTTTTTGGTGCTGAATATTTGTGTAATTACAAAAACAATTAATAACAAACTTGCAAAACCATAATAACGAACTAATTTTGTAAATACATTATATTTATTATAGGCTATTTCTAGTGCTATTTGTTTGTCTGTAGGGTATACTTCTGCGCCAAATTGCTTTTGATATTTTTTAATACCTTCTAAAATTTGGTCTGCTTTTGTGTAATCATTAGTTCTTTTTGCAGTTTGCAATAATTGTACATAAAGTGGTAAAGATTTTCGAACAAAAATAGAATCTTGTGCTTTAAAACCTGTTGTCATTAAGGTTTCTGGTTGTGAAACCCAAGTATTATTATCATCATTCGGAATGGGATAAATTTTTAAAATTCCGCCCGCAATAGCACTATACAATAAACCAACACGTCTGTCGATTTTAATCAAATCTTTTTCAAAATTATTTTTAACGTTTTTCTTTTGAGCTTCAGCAACTTGTTCTCTTATTTTATAAGCAGCTCTGTCTGTGAAAAAATCTGACAAACGAGCATATTTTGCCGTTTCTGGCAGCCCTAATTCTTTTCTTATTTGTGTGTTTTTTTTCTCTAAATAAACAGCTGGTACTTCATACCAAAGTCTTGGGTTTTCTATGATTGATAATAAAACCTGACTAGGTTTCATGTCGTGTAAGGTTTCTGTCTGACTTACTTTTCTTACCAATTCTGATGCAAAAGTGTGGGCAGGTTTCATACGACCACCACCATCTTGAATCACTAGTTTGTTAAAACTTTCTGCGTGTTCTAAAGAAACTAAATTTGATTTTAAAATAGAATCTATTTGGCGGTCTGTAATTCTTATTTCTGTGTGGTTGTTATTTTGTTGCTTATTTTGAGTTTCAGTAGTTTCATGTGTGTGATTAGGATCACTATGGTCGTGATTAGCATCTTGCCCATAAATCAAAGAAGACATAGCGATAGCTGCTAAAATAGACAGGCTTCGTTTCTTTTTTCTGATTTTTCTTAATGAATTTTTGAGCGCATCAAAACGTGTATATTTTGCAAAAAAGATGGTAATCATCCCTGTATATAAAAGAGAATAGCCTAAGTACGTAATAAAAGTTCCCCACCAATCGTGGTTTACAGAAAGGTGCGTTTGTTCTACTTCACCAGATAAATCATAACTTGCCTGAAAAAATTTATAGCCTTTATGATCTAAAATATGATTCATAAAAATTCGATAGTCAAACTTTTCTTCTCCATCAATTACTGTAATTTCACTGGCAAAAGATGCAGCGCTTTCTGATCCAGGATATTTTTCTAACTGAAAATCGTTTAGCTTTATGCTAAAAGGTGCGTTTAGCGTTTTAGCACCATACCACATTCTAAAATTCAATCCATCAACGGTAAATTCTTTGGCATTATCACTATTGAATTTCCCTCCGGTCAGCTCCACTTTTTTGGTTTCACCCTGGGTAGTGATATCCAAAACAATCACATCTAATTTCTGGTCATCTTTGGGGCCACTCATGGTTTTCATAATTCCTTTACTAGGATATTGAGGCACTACAAAAGGTAATCCGGCAACATTGTATAAAGAACGCAATTTAAAATCCTGAATGCTATCTTTTGCCAATGAACCTTTTTCTTGCGTTGCCATGACTTGAAAACTACCTTGAGATTTTGCTAAAATTTTTAAAGAACCATTTCGTTTAAAAATATTAATCGATGCATTTTGGTCTGTAGTTTCATAGCCTACTAAAATATTGTGAATATTCTCTACAGTTCCCGCTTTAATATAGTGCTCATGTCGATTCCCACTTGAGGATTCTACTAGAAATAAATATTCAACACCATTTTTATCTTCAACTAATTTTTTCTCTGCCCACGGAATATAATCTACCAATTCAACCTTATATTCTTTTCCTTTAAAATTATCAGCATAAGACCAAGAGTTTGTACCCCAAGCACTTAATAAAATAGGTTCATGTTTGGTTTTTTGAAGCTCATTATTATCAACAATAACATTTACATAAGTTGTTTCCGATAAAAAGGTATTTGTGGTCTCTCCTTCATTAATTAACATAATCCCTTCATATCCCATATATCTGGTTACTGCGGCACCGAGGATAATAAATATAAACGATAAATGGAACATTAAAACAGGCCATTTCTCTTTTTTATGCAGGCGATATCTAAAGATATTTCCAACAAAATTAATGACGAAAAAAACCATAATTGCTTCAAACCACCAGGAGTTATACACTAAAGCTTTCGAAGTTTGTGTACCATAATCATTTTCTATAAAAGTTGCCACCCCCATTGCTGCTGCAAAAAGAATAAATAATACGGCCATTAAACGAGTTGAATATAGGAAATTAAATAATTTTTTCATCCTTAATTTGTTGCTTTTTAAAGTGATGCAAATTTAAGGATAAAAGGAACAAAATTCCGTACATAGCAGTTGTTTTTTCCTGTTAAGAATTGTTAAAAATTAGGATGTAAAAGAGGAAGGGTTTTACTAAGAAATTCGGATCCAAATATCTATTAGCAGTTTTTGTTTTAATTTATAGCAATAGAAAATCATATTTTTTTTCTTTCTAGACCGCTAAAAAGTAACACATAGCCTTCAAAATATTTTTTTAGATATAAGCCAAGAAAAAGGCCTATTTTGTGACAATAATTTCAAATTATGAAAGCTATAGATTTTAGAAATTAGATTTTTTGTGTTTAAGTATATTTAAATCCTGCTTTAATTGAAAACGATGCTTTTATAACTTCAAAAATCGGCAGTAAAAATTGCTTATTTCAGAAATTTGATCTTGCAGAGTGGGCTTCTTTTGAGCACACCAAAGTAAGTGCCTTATTTTGGATTTGATAGTTATTATTGCGAACCCTATTTTAGTTATATAATACCACAATAAATCGTTTTTTTTGCTGAATTTTTATAAAAAAAATGATCTTAACGAAGGCTACAATAATTAGTTTTTAATCTCTAAGAATCAAAAAATTATTCAATTTATTTAAGCGATATCAATCACTTAAATCGACATAAGAACTGCATGTTTCACTGTAAAGTTTATTTCTTTTGGGTAGGAATTGGAGGCAAACCTTCAGGAATAATAGGCTTATACACAACATTTCCTTTACGTTCTTTATATTCATCTTTTACTTTCTGAACTAAATCAGGATTTTCAAATAAATCTAACATGGTCATAGACATTGCTTTTGATGAGTATATCATCCCTTTATGACCAATACTCATGCCACCACAAGCTACAACAGCCCAAGAATGCCAAGGTGTATCTTTTGGAGCAACGGTAACTTTTAGGTTGATGTTGGGTACATTCCAACTTACATCACCAACATCTGTAGAGCCTCCACCAGGATTTTCTGAAGTTTCTTTTAGAGAAGTAATTTTACTGTCCATACCAATTAATGGTTTTTGGGTAGCTTCTTGAATCTTTTTACCAAACGCAATTTCATCTTCAGAATAAGTAATAGGACCTAATAATTCTAAGTTTTCTTGCAATATTTTTCCTCCTTCACGATTTACCAAAACTTCATAAATTCCTGAAATTAATGATACTTTATGATCAACATTTGCCATGATTGCAGCTCCTTCCGCCATTTTCATGACGCGTTCATATACAGGCATTAAACCCTCACGTTTGGTGTCTCTTACCCTTACCCATAATCTTGAATAATCTGGAACTACATTTACTACTTGACCTCCATCTTGAATGTGGTAATGCATTCTAACCGTCGGTTTTACGTGTTCTCTGTAATAGTTAATTCCTGAAGTATATAATTCTAAAGCATCAGAAGCAGATCTACCATTCCATGGATCTGCAGCCGCATGAGAAGCTTGACCAAAAAACTCGACTTTAAAATCAACTAAGGCTAAAGTACTTTGTACATCCGCTTCTGTAACTGCAAAAGGATGCCAGCTTATATTTACATCAACATCATCCCAAAGTCCCGCTTCAACCATCCAAATTTTACCAAAGAATTTTTCTTCGGATGGTGTTCCAAAAAACTTGACAGTTCCTTTTATTTTTCCAGCTTCAATTAACTCTTTAATCGCTATAGCAGCACCCAAACTACCAGCACCAAATAAATTATGTCCACAACCATGACCAGGATTTCCTTCTTTGAGTGGAGATTTTGTGGGTTTTGTATCTTGAGAAAGACTTGGCAAAGCATCAAATTCACCAAGAACACTTATTACAGGAGCACCAGAACCATACGTTGCTACAAAAGCAGTGGGGATATTTGCAACGCCTCTTTCTAACGTAAAACCTTGTTTTTCTGCATAGCTGGCTAGTATTTCTGCGGATTTTGTTTCTTCAAACGCGGTTTCTGCAGCACTCCAAATAGCATCACTAATTTTAATAAGAGCTTGTTTGTGCTTTTCTACGGATTGGATTAATGCTTTTTTGTTTTTGGAAAGTTTTTGACTTTGTACATTACAAACGACAAAAAATAACAATACTAGCGATAGCTTTTTAATGAGAATGTTTTTCATGGGAAGTTGTTTTCCCAAATATAATGAAAATGAAAACAATATTTAAAAAATTAAAAGATAGGGGAATTTTTGTTTTTGCTAAAGGTTAATAAATGCTTTCTAAGCATCCCGCAGGTTACTATGTGCAATATAACGTGTTATTCTTTCGTGTTATTAGTTTTTATTTTTCATTTTTAGGGTAATTTCTCCAATATTGTAAGCATAGATTGAAGAAGGTATAAAAGTAAATTTTAACCCTAGTATTTCTTTCATTCCTAATTGATCAATTGAAGTAACAACAGCTGATTCAAATTTATTCGTTTCGCAAAATTTAATCAAACTTTTCAATTCTTGAGGTTTATCAAAATATCGATTACTCCATTTTATTTCTACTCCCCAAACAGGCTTATAACTTTTGTCATCTACTAAAACAAGATCTACTTCACCTTCATTTCTACCATCTTTCCATCTAGCATAGGTTAAATCTAATTCCTCCAGATGCATCCATTGTGAAAGAATAGCTGTTTCCACCATGTTTCCCATTTCTTGGTCTGTTTCACTTATTGGAGAAAATAGCGCAGTACGTAGAGAAGGATTTGTAAGATATACTTTGAAACTTGTGATTCTTTTTAATCTTTTTGCATTCACTCCGACCTTGTTTAACACCTTAATCAGAAAAGCAGCTTCTAAGTATTCTAAGTATTTTTTTAACGTATCTTTTTGAATACCACTTTCTCTAGACATTGTCTCGTATGAAAATTCATTGCCAGTATTATACGCGATATAGGTAAAAAATCTGTTTAATTCTTGTACATCTTTGATTCCGTACAAGCTTGGTAAGTCTCTAAGTAGAACTTTGTCTACAATATCGCTTTTTACATATCTACCCATATCGCCTTGTATTTTTTCTGACAAAACAACCTCTGGATATCCTCCAAAATTTAAATAATGGACGAATTCTTTATTCAATGCTTTTGTATCGTGAGTTAGACAATATTTTATATCCTTATTTCCGTATTGAATATCACCTTCAAAAATTAAATGATCTAATTTTTTTAAATGAATATATTCTTGAAATGTCAATGGGGGTAAAAGGAAATCAGTAAATCTGCCAGCTCCACTTTCCGTACTATGCCATTTTAAAGCTGCGGCTGCCGAGCCAGAAACAATGAATTTGGTGTTAGGATAGGAGTCAACCAATACTTTTAAGTGCCTTTCCCAGTCTTTCAAGTATTGTATTTCATCAAAAAAGACATAACAATCATCAAGATTTTCAAGGTTCAAAGAATCTTTGCAGAGCGTTAAAATATCCTCCAAACTTAAATGAACATAGATTGGGTTGTCAATCCCTATAAAGAATAGTTTATGAGGATTTGTTCCTTCTTCTAGTAAGTTTTCAATACAATGAAATAACATGATTGTTTTTCCTACCCTTCTAGGTCCCATCAGGACTAAAGCTCTGTTTATACTCCTTTCAATTACAAATGGATAAAACAGATCAAAATATAACCTCTTAGACATGGAGCTGTATGTATTCGGAATCTCTTTGGTGATCCACCACGGATTTTCATAGCGAAGACGTTCAATGATTTTTACTGTCGGAATAAGGTTTAACATTGCTATATTATTTTCTTAACATTGCAAATATATCTAAAATAGATAGATTTAAAACTATCTATTATTACATTTAGTGTGTTTTTAGGGTGAGATTCTCATAGAAAAGCAGTTAATTCAACAATTCAATCTCATTTTCAATGAAAAACAACTCGTTACGGATATACCGAGTTTTAATACTCAATCAAGTTGAGCACAAGTTCATTATATCCAGCGTTGGCGAAGTTGTGAGAAAAAATAGAAACAAACCAACTTACTCCACAACACTATCAATCAAAATAGTAATCAATTCAATGGCGGCTTGCGCAATTTTTGTTCCGGGTCCATAAATACCCACAGCTCCAGCATCGAATAAATATTGATAATCTTGCGCAGGAATTACGCCACCTACAATCACCATAATATCTTCTCGACCATGTTTTTTTAGCTCTGCAACTACTTGCGGAACTAACGTTTTATGACCTGCTGCCAATGAAGAAATCCCTAAAATATGCACATCATTTTCTACAGCCTGTTTGGTGGCTTCTTGTGGTGTTTGAAAAAGAGGCCCAATATCCACATCAAAACCTAAATCGGCATACCCTGTAGCAACTACTTTAGCCCCTCGATCATGACCATCTTGACCTAATTTGGCAATCATAATTCTTGGACGCCTGCCTTCTAATTCAGCAAATTTATCTGCTAATTCTGCTGCTTTTTTAAATAATTTATCGTCTTTAATTTCTTTACTATACACGCCAGAAATGGTTTTATGCACTGCTTTGTGTCTGTCAAATACAACTTCAAGAGCATCAGAAATTTCACCTAAAGTAGCTCTGTTTTTCGCAGCTTTTACCGCTAAACTTAAAAGATTTTCTTTGCCAGATTTTGCAGCATTGGTTAAAGCTACTAAACATTTTTTAACTTCTTGATGATTTCTTTCAGATTTTAGCTTCTCTAATCTTTCAATTTGCGATTTTCTAACCGCTTCATTATCCACTTCTAAAATATGTAACGGATCTTCTTGTTTTAGTTGGTATTTGTTTACGCCAACAATGACATCTCTTCCGCTATCAATTTTTGCTTGTTTTTTAGCTGCAGCTTCCTCAATTCTCATTTTCGGAATCCCTTTTTCAATGGCTTTGGTCATGCCTCCTAATTCAGCAACTTCATTCATTAATTGCCATGCTTTGTTGGCAATATCTTCGGTTAATTGCTCTACATGATAACTTCCCGCCCAAGGATCTACAGTTTTCGTAATGTATGTTTCTTCCTGTAAATATATTTGTGTATTTCGCGCAATTCTTGCTGAGAATTCAGTGGGCAAAGCAATCGCTTCGTCTAGGGCATTGGTGTGTAAACTTTGAGTACCGCCAAAAGCCGCAGCCATAGCTTCTATGGTGGTTCTTGCTACATTATTAAACGGATCTTGTTCTGTTAAAGACCAACCACTAGTTTGACAATGTGTTCTTAACGCTAAAGATTTGGGGTTTTTGGGGTTGAATTGTTTTACTATTTTTGCCCACAACATTCTGGCAGCACGCATTTTAGCAATTTCTGCAAAATGATCCATGCCAATAGCCCAAAAGAAAGATAATCTTGGTGCAAAAGTATCAATATCCATGCCTGCCTCAATTCCTTTTTTTATGTATTCCAGACCGTCGGCAAGCGTATATGCCAATTCAATTTCTGCCGTAGCTCCTGCTTCTTGCATGTGATATCCAGAAATAGAAATCGAATTAAATTTCGGCATATTTTCACTAGTATACTCAAAAATATCTGCAATAATTTTCATCGATGGGGCAGGAGGATAGATGTAGGTGTTCCGCACCATGAATTCCTTCAAAATATCATTTTGAATCGTTCCTGATAGTTGTTCAGCAGCAACGCCTTGTTCTTCTGCTGCCACAATATAAAAGGCTAAAATGGGTAAAACGGCACCATTCATGGTCATAGAAACCGACATTTTATCAAGAGGAATTTGGTCAAACAAAACTTTCATGTCTTCTACGGAATCGATAGCAACCCCTGCTTTACCAACATCTCCTTGCACACGTTCATGATCAGAATCATAGCCTCGGTGCGTTGCTAAATCAAAAGCAACAGACAATCCTTTTTGGCCTGCTTCTAAATTTCTTCTATAAAAAGCGTTACTTTCTTCAGCGGTAGAAAAACCGGCATATTGCCGAATTGTCCAAGGTCTTCTCACATACATTGTAGAATAGGGACCTCTTAAATTTGGGGCAATTCCTGCTACAAAGTCTTCATGTTTAAAGGCTTTTTTGGGCTCTTTTGTAGCGCTTTTAAGTTTGATATTTTCAAAGGATTTTCTAGACATTTTCTTGGGCTAATCGTTCTTTTTCTATGTTTTCAGAAAGGCGTTTTCTGTTAATGGGCACAATTAAAGTTTTTATATTTCTTTGTTTTACAAAAGGAAATAACTCAATATCGTGTTGCATTTTGTCATTTTTATTAGTTTGCATATTGGTGCCTAATAAAACGATTTTTTTAGCAGTTAATTTTTTTTCTTCGATTGATGCACTTTCAATAATTTTCTTTTGAATAGTGCCGGCTTTCAATTGATGTAAAAAGCCTCCAGCTTTTTCTGTTTGTTTAAAAATTTCTAAAGCTTTTTCTGCCAATTGATTTGTAATCGCTTCGATGTAATAAGAACCCTCTGCAAAACTTTGAGCTTTTTGCAAATAACTTTCCTCTTTTAGTATTAAAAGTTGATTTCTTGCAATTCGTTCGCCAAACTCGTTCGATTTGTGATAAACTGCATCATAAGAAATAGACGAAACCGCATTGGAGCCCCCTAAAATTGCACTCATCGATTCAGAAGTTGTTCGCAACATATTAACATTATAGTCATACAATGTTTTATTCCGTAAGCTTGGTTGTGTAAAAATATGGGCTTCACTATGTTTTAACTCATATTCGTTTAAAAGCGTTTCCCATAAGATTCTGAAAGCTCTTAATTTGGCAATTTCGAAAAAGTAATTGCTGCCTACTGAAAATTTAAAGCTAATTTTAGAGGCAACCTCTTTTCCAAAATGATGAAGATATTCATTGGCATGTGCTAGCGTGTATGCTAATTCTTGTGCAATGGTTGCGCCCGCATTTTGATATAAATCGCCAGAAACTGAAATACAATTTTTAGTAGATTCTATAACAGGTTCTAGTTGTTTAAAGTCTTCTTTAAGGCCAATGAACCAATTGCCATTTTCCGCTAAATTGCCAATAATATCTGTTTGAAAAAATACATTTTCTGAATTACAAAATTTTGAAAGTTCTATTTGAAAAGCAGCATCTAAAAAAGAAAACTGAAAATAAAGTGTTGTTTTCTGTATATCAATATTCTTTAAAATTTTTTGATAATCGAATTTTTTATCAGCTTTAAAATGAAGCGCCATAGCTCCTCTTTTTAGGGCATCTACCGCTAAAGAATTTACTATTTTTTCATCATCAATAAAAAGAGTTTGACAAATGTTAAACCCATTTTTTGGTACGTTTATTTTGCCATTTGATCTGTCTTCTTTGGTGTAAAAAGGTTTTACAACAATTCCTTCTTCGGTTTGCCAAAGTAACGTTTTGTTATAATCTGCACCTTTTAAATCTGCTTGAATTTTTTGTTTCCAAGCAGCAGCTGATATAGGTTCGAAATCATCAAATAGAAATTTGCTCATTATTTTAGGGTATCAAATTCAATAATATAAATATTTTCGTTTTCTTTTTTCATCAAATACTTTTCCCGTGCAAAACGTTCTAATTCTGCGGAATCTTCTAATTTTTTGATGGTTTCTTTATCTTGTTCAATCTTATTTTTATAAAATGAAATGGTACTTTCTAATTCCTCGATTTCTTTATTAAATTTTCTATGAATTAAGAATGAATTTTCATCAAAAAAAAGCATCCATACAATAAACGGAATTAAAATCATTACAAACGTATTTGTAAGAATTTTAAAAACTCGACTTTTCTTTAAATTTTTTAAAGAGCTCATTTACAGACGTTCATTTATAACACTTCGTACAATATCAATGGCAACAGTATTATGTCTATCATTCGGAATGATAATATCGGCAAAGTTTTTTGTGGGCTCTATAAATTGCTGATGCATCGGTTTTAATGTTGATTGGTAACGGTTTAAAACTTCATCAATATCTCTTCCTCTTTCGGTAATATCGCGTCGCACTCTTCGTATTAATCGCTCATCTGTTTCTGCATGCACAAAGATTTTTATATCGAATAAATTCCGCAATTCTTCACTATTAAAAATGAGGATTCCTTCTACAATTACTACCTTTCGAGGGTGTGTTTTTATAAAATCTTGAGTTCTATTGTGTGTTACAAACGAATATACAGGTTGTTTAATTACTTTTTCTTTTTTTAATGCTTTTAAATGTTCTATCAACAGCTCAAAATCAATGGCTCTTGGGTGATCGAAATTTATTTTAGCTCTTTCTACATAAGAAAGATTGGTGGTTTCTTTGTAATATGAATCTTGTGATATTACGCATACTTCATCGAATGGCAATTGTTTAACAATTTGATTTACAACAGTTGTTTTTCCACTACCTGTTCCGCCTGCAATTCCAATAATTAACATATAGATTGATTGATTTTTGGTAATTATGCCACTAAAGTAATAAAGATTTTACAAATTAATAAAATTATTAATTTTTATATCTTTTGCTTTTAAATCAAACATCAAATTATACAAGCCAAAAAATGTTCTATTCATATAAATAAAATGTTTTGAGCCTCTACTGGCATTGTAAGATCTTAATTCTGTGTTTTTAGAATAGCGCTCGCCAAATTCTGCTATTTTCCCAAAAAATTCGGCGTCAGAAAAATCAAAGGTTTCAACATGAAAAGGTTGTGTAAAAATAGAAAGCATTTCATGAAACATATCGCTGAAAAACTCATATTCTTCTTTACTATCGTCTTTTCTTAAAATTTCTAATTCGAACATTTTTTCTTCAAAAAGCTTTTTATCGGCTAGTGTTTCCTTTTTTGCCAAGACAAAATAGGGCGTGTAAAATGATAAAGGAATGGTTTTCATACAACCAAAATCTAAGGCAATTAACTTACCATCTTCTGAGACTAAAAAATTTCCTGGATGAGGATCTGCGTGTACTTTCTTTAAATTATGAATTTGAAACATAAAAAAATCCCATAAGGCTTGGCCTATTTTATTAGACTCTTCTTGATTGGTATTCGCTGCTGTATATTCGGATAAATGAATTCCTGTCATCCAATCCATAGTAATAATTTGTTTGGATGATAAGGTTGGGTAATAGTTTGGGAAAATAAGATTTGGAATGTGAGAACAAGCGTCTACAATTTCCTGACTTTGTTCTATTTCTAATATATAATCGGTTTCTTCAAGTAATTTGTCTTGTACTTCAAAGAAATACTCATCCGATGTTTTACCTTTCATGTTAAACATTCTGATAACAAAAGGTTTTAACAAGGCTAAATCAGACTTTATACTATCGGAAACCCCAGGGTATTGAATTTTAACGGCTAAATTTTTGCCATCTTTTTCTGCTTTGTGCACTTGACCAATACTTGCTGCGTTGTATGCTTTTACATCAAATTTTTCATAAATTTCTGACGGGAATTTCCCAAAACTCTTTTTAAAGGTTTTTAAAACCAAAGCTTCCGATAGAGGAGGGACAGAAAACTGTGCCAAAGAAAATTTCTCTACATAGGCTCTTGGTAAGATACTTTTTTCCATGCTTAACATTTGTGCAACTTTTAAAGGACTTCCTTTTAAATCTTTTAAGCTTTCGTAAATGTCTTCTGCATTCGATTTGTTTAATTTTTCTCTTGCATGTTCTTCAGTATTGGTAATTTTATCACCATAATATTTTAGGTAATTTACACCTACTTTTGCACCTGTTTTTACGAGCTTTGATGCACGCTGAATTTTCGTAATCGGAATTTTACTGGCTTTTTTCATAAGTGTTTAGTGCTTTTTTTGAAATTTTTCTGTATATATAAATTTTCCAAAATCAAAAGCATTTTTAAGGAATTTATTTTCTATTAATTCAAAGCTGGTGTTGATTGATTTTTCTATAAAAATATCTGTCTTTTCAAAAGATTCAGACGTATCATCTAACCAAAATTTTATAGTTGCCAGCAACTGAATCCAAGCGGCATAACTAATTGCATTTGTTTGTATTTTTTCTAAACCGTCGATCGGTAAAATACTTTCAGATAATTCTAAACTATCTACAAATAATAAAAAACTTTTCTTTAAAGTACTGAGTGTCTTATATGATTTTAGTTGATTTTTACATCCTTTTAAAACCACTTCTACATAAGCTCTATTGAGCGTTAAGTTTTCAAAAAATGTGAAATAAAGACTTAATAATTTATTTTTTCCATCAAAAGAAATAAATTCTTCGCTTTCATTTAATACTTCTAAAGAATTTTTAAAAAGTTCATTAAAAATAGTTTTTTCTACTTTCTTTAAGGACTTAAAATGTTGGTAAAAATTATGTTCGTCTAAATGGACTTGCTCACAAAAATCTTCAACATCCAATGGTTTTATTTTCTGTTCGGAAACCAAATCCATGTAAAGAGTAAGAATGTCTATTTTGGAACTATTTTTCTGTTTATTCATGTTAGAGTATTATGCAACAAAAATACGAAACCTTTTGTGGTTCAAAGAAAAACAAGCTGTATAAAAACAAAAAACCAAGTTAAAATTTAACTTGGTTTTTCTTTAAAATAAGGGGGAGTGTTATGCAAATATTTTGCTAAATCTTTTTTTACCCTTTACAAAATGATCTTTATACATCTCTAAGGTGTCTAAAATTAAATTTTGCTGATTATCTAATAATTGAACACCACCTTTTAAAGCTTTTTCTGTTACTTTTTGCCATTGACTTGCGATGGTTATGGTTTCTGAAACGATTTCTTCTGTAGTGTGTAAAGCATACTCATTTGCGTCTGCCATTGTTTTTTTTGCAGTGTGCATGGCTGTGTTTACTTTATCTGTGATTTTCTTGGTTTCTATTTTTTTTGTTTTCATGATTGTATTTTTTAATAATTGAATTTTTTATTTTTTCTCCCAATTTTTAACAGCTTCCATATCTCCTTCTAAAGCTAGTGTTGCTTGCGCTTTCCAACCTGCTAAATCATATATTTTCGCATTGATTCCGGCATCATTTAGTAACTTAGTTAAATCTTCAATTGTCATTTTTGCAATTTGATCATAAGCCGTAATATTTAAATCATTTAATGATTTTTCTAAAACTGGGCCAACTCCTTTAATCACTTTTAAATTGTCTTTAACTTCTGTTTTAGGAACTTGAATTGTTTCTTCGATTGTTTCTTCGATTGTTTCTTCAGTTGTTTCTGCCGTTACTGCTGCTTTTTGTGGTGCTTCCTCTGCTTGATCCGCAATGATTGCTTCTTTTTCTGCAGGCATTTCTTCTTTTTTAACTGCCTTCTTTTTATTAGATTTTTTAGCTTTCTTAGTTTTTTTTGACTTTTTTTCCTTTTTAGGTGCTTTTTTATCTAATTTTTCATTGATAGAATCTAATGCGTCTTCTGCATAATCTTCTAGTTTTTCTTTTGCTTCGTCAAGGGTAGAAGAAATATTCTTTTTTAGTTTTTTAGACATTTTTTCTGCCTTCTTCACTAATTTATTACTTGATACTTCTTTTTCAAATTTCTCTTTCATTTCTTCAGCTTTTTCAACTAAAGGATTTTCAGTAACCATTTTCTTAGCATTATCTAGCATTTTTGGATCATAACCTACCAATGTTTTTAAGCGCTCCGTGCTGTTTTCTAACTGACCTTTAATAGATTCGGCAGTATCCACAACCATTTTTATTTGGTGTTTGGTTAAGGGTTCTGTCTTTTTTACTAATTTGGCAGTTAGTTTTTGCCATTTTTCACCTGTTTTTACAGTACTTTCAATTGCATTGAAAGAAGCATCAATTAAATCGCTATTAATTTTTTTAACGATTGCTTTTGCTTTTCCTAATGTATCTTCTTTTTTTGATTTCGACTTTTTAGTTGCCATAATATATAGTGTTTTTTAAATTATTTAATTTTAATAGTACAAACTTACAACATGCAAGTTGCAAATGAGTTACAAGTTAGTTTTTGCTAAAAAAACCGAAAGTTTTATGCAGACTTTTCGAAATATTTTTTTTATTTTTTTCTAATGTATTAAAGATGTTTTCTTGTTGCTTTTCAGAAAAGTTCAATGTCTTTTTTATCGATTTTGATGTAAATTTTTGTAATTATTCTACTTTATCAATGCTTTTAAGAACTACTTTTTCAGTGGTTTCTAAGGCCATTTGATTCATTTTTAATGCGTTGTTTTTTATGTGCTGTTTTGTAATTGTTTTCATCTTTTTTGACTTTTTTTTTGAATTATGATACAAACATAAGAAACAGCAGTTGCAGATGGGTTGCAATACTGAATTGGTATAAATTCCTTTTGAAAGGAACACAACTTTAAAATGAACTTTGTAATAGGATTAATTGTACGTATTGATGATATTGCTTATAAATTGAATCTATATTTTCTTCATATACAATAAGGAGTGAGACTATAGTATATGCGTTACAGTTTTGTTCTTTACTGAAATATAACGGACATAAAAACGAATTTAGTCAGCCATTTTAAGGTCTTTAGAGGTCTTTAGAGGTCTTTTGGAGGTTCATCATTTAAAACTTTAAAGATCTTTTTTATTGAATCGCCTCTATATGCTTCAAAAGTTTTTTTGTTTCTGGCAAAGGAGAAATTCCATATTCTTCTTCTAAAATAACTTCACACTTCATATAAGTTTTTATGGCTTGTGGTCTGTTGCCTTTTGCAATGTATGCTTTCATTTGTATTCGATAAGCATCTTCCCAAGCAGCGTCAATTGCGAGTGCTTTTTGCGCTAAACGGATGCTTTCTAACGGATTTTTATCAATCAGAATTTCTGCCAACGTAATATAAGCTCCTAAAATTAACAGTTGTGTTTTTTCTCGTTCCTCGGATGTCCAATCTTCATAAATTCTATTGGGTAAATAAGAACCTTTGTATAAATTGATGGCTGTTTTATAGGCTATTTTTGCAATTTCATGATTATTTGTATATGTTTCATTACCAATAATGATATATTTTTCTAAAACTTCTACATCAATCCATACTTTTTCTAAATCAATTTGATAACTAACACCTTGTCTTAAAATATACATAGGTTCAGTTCTAGAAGCTCTTTCTGGTTCTAATGTCTTGTTAATACCGTGCAAGGCAACTTTAAAATCACGATCATTCCAATCTTCCCATAAACCATCCATAATTTTTTCTTTATGAAGTGCATTTCTTTGTCTGTTGGAAACAAAATATTGTAATAATTGTATGGTTTTATCTCGTCCCCATTCTTTGCTGTCTATTTTTTGTTGATGTCTCCAAACACAAAAATTACCTAACGTTTCAATGCGAATTTGTGCATTTTCTTGAAAGATTTGTAAGTCTTTTAATTGTTGAAGGAAATTAGACATAGTATTACTACTTTTTATTGAGAGTATCCATTTTTGTAGAAAGTTTTTTAATTTCCGTGGATAGGCTTTCTATTTGATGCTGAATTTTATTAAAATCTGATCTTGAGGCATTTCTCCATTCGTTGATATGTACTTTTTCTGAAATCTCTTCACTAAAAACACTTATTTTATCCTGAATTTCATCTTGTAAATGTGTAAATTGTTTTTTGGGGTCTTTCAGTGTATCTCTCAAAACTTTTGGTCCTACATCTTTTATGGTTTTCCACATAGAAAGACTTTTATCAATAATGCTCTCTTGTTTTTCTGATGTTTCGTGCTCGGTTGCGGCTTCGGTTAATGCAGCTAATTTAGTTTGCATAAAATTTAGCGCATCATTAAAATCTGAAAACCGTTTTTCATCGCCCTCTTGTACATGAGAAATTTTGCCACGCCATTGAATTTTAGATTCGCCATTTTCTTCAAATATTTGTTGATGAAAACGAACCATAAAAGAGGCTGTTTGTTCTTGTTTTTTTGTCATGATTTTATTTTATCCTGGTTCTTGTTCAGAACCTATTTCGTATCTTATTAAGCCTTTAAATGCATCGCTAACCGTGTTACCTTCGTATAAAACTTTATAAATTTCTTTTGATATTGGCATATCAACCTTATAGTCTTTTGCCAATTCCATGACTACTTTAGCCGTTTTTACACCTTCGGCAACTTCATTCATCTCTTCAATAATTTGCTCTAAACTTTTTCCGCGTCCTAATTGAAAACCAACATGATGATTTCTACTTTTGGCGCTAGAACAAGTGGCCACTAAATCGCCCATTCCTGCTAATCCGGAAAACGTGCTTTTTTTACCGCCCATAGCAATGCCTAGTCTTGTTAATTCAGCCAATCCTCTTGTAATAATGGCAGCTCGCGTATTATCACCTGCATCAGCACCATCGCCCATTCCTGTTGCAATTGCGATAATGTTTTTTAACGCACCTCCTAATTCACAACCAATAACATCAGAATTTGTATACACTCGAAATAAACCTGAGCTAAAAACAGCTTGTAATTCGGTTGCAATGGTTTTGTCTACCATAGCAATTACGGCAGCAGCGGCATTTCCAAAATGAATTTCTTTTGCTAAATTAGGACCTGTTAAAACCCCTGCAGGATGTCCTGGCATTATTTCATTCACAATTTCTGTCATCCGCATTTTAGAACTAATTTCTAATCCTTTTGCCAAATTAATAATAGGAACCCAGGGCCTAATATGTGGTTTAGCTTCTTCTAAAACTTTTCTAAAACTTTGAGCAGGAACTCCCATGACAATTACATCTGCCTCTTTAACCGTTTCTTTAATGGAGTTTGATGCCTTTAAAGAAGGGGTTAGTTTTGCGTTGGGCAAATACTTTTCGTTGGTATGCTGTTCGTTGATTTCTTTGACAGTATGTGCATCTCTAGCCCAAATTATGGTCGAACTATTTTTTGCTGTTAAAGACGCTACTGTTGTTCCCCAAGAACCACCTCCTAATAATCCAACTTTTAGTTTCATACGTATCGTTTTATTAATTTTCTAATTCTTTTACAAATAAGTTTCTTACTTTTTCAACATAAGAATTTAGATGTTTTGGTCTCCATTCTGAGGTATCAACAGGGTCTAAAACAACCACTTCTATATGGGTAGGTTTAAATATTTTACTGCCTTTTGGCATCGCCATGTAAGCATTTTTAATAACGATTGGTACAATGGGTACTCCGGCTTTCATGGCTAAATGAAAGGCGCCTTTTTTAAACTCACCCAATTTTTTACTGCCACTTCTGGTGCCTTCTGGAGCAATGGCAACAGAAGTACCGTTTTTAAGAATTTCAGTAGCATTTTTCATAGATGCTAGGGCTTTATTTTTGTTTGATCGATCAATAAAAATTGCTCCCATGGCTTTGAATACTGGACCGAAAGGAGTCATTTCTAATTCTTTTTTAGCAATTCCTGTAACGTCTTTTCTTAATAATTTTAAAATAATAAAAAAGTCGGCAGAAGATTGATGGTTAAAGCAAAAAACTGCGGGTCTATGGTCTTTTAAATTGTGTTTTCCTTTGATATTAATATCTAAACCGGCTAATTTAGTACCTAAATCTCCAATGCTTGAGATGGTTGTATTTACCCCTTCTTTATGAGACATGGATAAGACACCTTTAAGAATGCCTTTTAATGCAGATGGGTACAAACTAGCAGCAGCTAAACCGGTTCTTAACCCGTTAACTAGAGGTTTTCTTGTGTTTTCTTTAAAACGAAGAATTGGCCAATTGTTTTCGAACGCTAGTTGAGAGAGCTTATTATCAGGATTTGTGGCAATAGGTTTTCCAATAATTTCTAACAAAGGATAATCATCGATACTATCCGTGTAAAAGAAACTTTTAGAAAGGTCAATAGTATTTGATTTTGCAAAGGTACGTCCGGCTCTTGCTTTTCCTTCCGACCAACACATTTCTGAAATAACGCCTGTAAATTTTCCTTTCTGCACTTCCATTTCGGTACAGAAAATGTTTTTAATTCCTAATGCATTGGCAACGGGTGTAACTTGATACCGAGTGGCTGCAGAAATAATAACCACTTGATGTCCTTTTTCTAAATGCGATGCAATTAATGTTCTTGATTCGGGGTAAATTGTGGAAGCCAAATGTTCTTGATAAATTTCTTCTCCTAAATCTATAAATTGCTTTTCTTTAATGCCTTTTACGCCCAAAGCGGATATTTTAGTAAGCGTCTCAAAATCTCTATTACCAATAGCATAGGCAACAACAGTGGCAAATTGAGAGAGTAATTCTTGTGGCGTCGATTTGCCGCTTAATAAACGAGATTTAATAAACTGTTTTGCAGAAAAATCATTAATAATTGTTCTGTCTAAGTCGAAAAAAGCAGCAATATGTGGTCCTTCTTCATCTTTTGAGATTTCTGTAGAAATACTTTCTAATTCTGCACCCGGAACCATTTCATTTTTATCAGAATTTTCATTGACATTTTTTTTGACTCTGACCAATTCTAATTTTTGTAAAAAGTAAAGACGCTCGGTTAGGTTGTCTAATAAATGCATCCAAACATCTAATTCTTTAAAATCGATTTTTTTATCAATAGGTGTAAGTTTACTATTTTTTGCCAATCGTAAAGCGCTTACTAAAAAGGGTTTAGAAACGCTGTCTACTCTGCTAATTCTATTTTGCCAATGCAATTCTTTTCCTTTAAAAAGACAAAGTTCTATAAATTCGCTGTCCGAAAATTCATCCTCTAAATCCCAAGTACTTAAGGTGTGGCACACTACTTTGTTAGATTCTAGGTAAATAAGCAACAATCCTTTAGAAACAAATAATTCTTGTTTTAATAATAAGTTTTCAATATCTCCTTCCGGATCACTTATAATAGCCCTCCAGTTTTTATCAAATAAATTTAATTCTGCTTCAATTTCAGAGCTAAATTGGGGTTTGTTCGTGTAGAAAAATTCGAATTTAAATAGATTTCTTAAACGCATTATTTCCTCCCAAAAAGATAAAATTCTATTGGTTTTTTTATCTTTAATTTTCACCAAAGCCATTTCTATAAACGCTCTATGATACAAATGTGCAGCAGCCATATTTGCATAATAAGTTGCTGATAAAAATTCTGCTGGCGCCAAACTATATTGGGTTTTATAACCTGCTTTATTTTTTTGAACAATGCCAGAGCTTTTTAATAAGTTTAAAGCTTTTTGAACGGAGGCGCTAATACTTTTTCCACGCTCAATTAAAACATCTTTTTTTCGTTGCTCAATGTAATTCATCAATTTAATGACGTCAGTTTCAATCTCTTTTTTAGTCAGTGCAAAATTGTTGAGCAACACGTTGCAAACTAAAGAAACGGTCGTTACAGGCGTAATCATATTGGCTTTATGAATCAATTCAAAAGCAAAACGAGGTAAAGTGTTTTTATCAGAATAACTATCTTCTTCAATATCTGGAATAATAGCATTTTGATGTTCGCCAGGCTCCACAGGTTCTCCAAAACGGATGGCGGCTTTACCATATTCATGTCCTAATTTTTTAAAATAGTTTAAAAAAGCCTTGATGTCTTCAGATTTTTTCTCTTTTCCTTTGCCTTCTTCCGTCATTTGTTTTACATCAGGAATTAGATCATAAACAATAGAAACAGGTACATATTTTATATTTCTAGTGCTTTCTTGTGCACCTTTCATGATGTATTTTAAAATCCCCATTTGCGGATACACAATCTTACCTGTTCTTGAACGAGTTCCCTCGATATTCCAGGTTAAATGATCGCCATTTTCTATGATACAAGAAATATAATGTCTTAAAGCGGTCTTGTATACCAGATCATCTTTAAAACTTCTTCGGATAAAAATTAAACCTGAGTTTTTTCCTAATTGTTTAAATCCAGGAAACGCCAAATTAATACCACCAAAAGTATACGGAATTGGCATTCCGTAGCGTGCTAAAGTAGTTACTAAAACAACTGTATCTAAATAGGTTTTGTGCGTTAAAATAAATGCAACTGAATTTTGTCGCATTAATTTCATGAGCTTTTTTATTTCTTGCGGATCAATATCTATCTTGTTATTGTACGCTTTAGACATCATAAATTGAAACCCTTTTATAGATAACATATTTGCAATGGGATGCTGTTGCGAATACAATTCTGAAATGCATGCTGCACCTTCTTTTTGAACATCCAAAACATCCAATGAATGCTCTTGGGCAATCGATGCTAATTCTTCTTGAAATTTAGGATTGTCTATAATATTTTTTAAATTATGCTCCATACTTCATTAAAAAAAGGTTTGTAAATTTTGAAAATCCTTTTTGCTCCCAGAATTCTGGAAAAAATAAAGATTCGATTTTTGGTATAAATCCTTGAGGTTTTTTGCCCGTAATATTTGCATTTAATGAATTGGCAACCGTTAATAAAACGGATGCATTTGCACCCATACCACAATGACTACCAAAAACTTCTATATTTTGAATGTCATTTCTAAGTGTTTCAGCTTCCATACAGTGTTTCCAAGGTAATAAACCATCAGTTTTTGTATAAATGCAGGTGATAGGAACTTCAGGAATCATTTCTAGTTCTTTTAAAAACTTTGCATTTCTTTCTTTTAGATGTTTACCACGTAAAAATTCTAAAATTTTTATGAGTGGTGTTTTCATGTTTTTTACACCCCAAACAGGAGATCCAATGGTAACCAATTGTTCTACTTTTTCAGGATATCTATTGGCTATTATTTTTGCAAAAATACCACCACCACTCCAGCCAACTAGACTCACTTTTTCTTGGTGTTTTTCGTAAATATCGTCTAATTTCTCAATGAGTTTAGGCAAAGATTTTGAATTTATGGTATTAACTCCTAAATCCCATTTATAGGTTTTAAAGCCTACGGATTTTAAATATTTTCTAACAAATGTTGTAGATAAATCGTTTCCAAGATAAGGAGGCATTAATAAAACAGGTCTATTTTTACTAGCTTTATGTTTTGGTATAATGGGATAAATACTAAAAATTGACATCCATTCAATAATAGATCTTCCTTCTAAAACCATATTAAAAAGTGGGGGAGCGTCTATTCTTCTATTAATGACCTCCACAAAATCTACGAATTTTTTTAATACCTTTTCTGATACTTCATTAGTTCCTTTTTTTCGAGTAGGAATGTCATTTATGCGACTAAGCACAATCTCTAAGGTTATATAATCTCTATCGGGGCCAAAATCTTCACAAACAGAAATACAATCATATAATAGAGTGTTCACATTCTTCTCATTCAATTCTTTATCATCTATAAGCCCAATAATCATTTTTTCAAAAGGATGATTTTCAAATTTCTGGATGACCACTTTTTTTGCTTCTGACAAATCCATGCCTTTCGATAAAACTACTTTGAGGGCTAACTCCGTAAAAGTTTTATATAATGTTTTGTTTTTTTCCATTTTAGTTTAAGCTTGAATTGTTTTTTGTAACCAATTTAAAACATCTTTTTCAACTTCTTTTTTATTCACTTCGTTCAGCATTTCATGTCTGCCACCTTCATATAATTTTAAAGTAAGGTTTTTAATGCCTGCTTTTTTATAGTTTGCTGCCACCTTTTTCACGCCTTTTCCCATTTCTCCTACAGGATCTTTATCACCAGAAAAAATATAAATAGGTAAATCTTGAGGGGTATTTTTAAAAGTTAAGGGTGTATTTACTTTTTTACTTCCTTTTAAAATATCTAAAAAAACACTCAAAGAAAAATCTTCAATTCTTAAAGGATCCGCTTCAAATAGATCTACTTCATATTCATCTCTACTAATCCAATCTACTCTGGTTCTATTGGGTTTAAATTTTTTATTAAATTGATTAAAAAACAGATTTTTTAAAATTTCGTTACTTCTATGTCTTCCATTTAATTTGCTGAAAAATTGAGCACTTACTAAACCAATGGCTCCTGTACCTCTAAAAAAACTAGCAGTTCCAGATAAAATTAAAGCGGCTACATCTTCTCCATACATCGTAACATATTCTCTACTTAATAAGGAACCCATGCTATGACCAAAAAGGATTATTTTTTTATTCGGATGCTCTTTTTTGATAATTGCTGTTAACTTTCGCATATCAGCAATAGCATCAGAAAAATAATCATCACCATCATAAAAACCCAAATGATCTTCATTTTTTGCAGATAATCCATGAATGCGATGATCATTTGCATATACTTCATATCCTTTTTTTTGAAGGAGTTTAGCCATAGATTGATATCTACCGGCATGCTCTCCAACACCATGAGAAATTTGAACAAGTCCTTTTAAAGATTTCTTTTTATTGGCAGGCCATTTGTAATAAAAAATAGTTTCACCATCAAAAGATTGATATGTATTCGTTTCAAAACTCATTAATTATTTTCAAGAAATTTTGTGAATAATTTTAAGAATTTATCCGAGTTCTTTTTAGTTCCTGTAATCTTTATTCTTCCTTGAATGATCACCTCATCTAACAGCAATTTCTTTTGGTAAAGGTTGTTTAAATTTTCGTCTTTAATTTCTATTTTTACGAAAGGCTTTGTTGTTTTTTTCTTTCTAATACTGGTTGTTTCTTCTGAAATATCAAGTTGATAATTTACGACACTATCTCCTGCATTTAATTGAAAATCATACAAACCAATATGTTGTTTTCGTATAATTTCATCTTCATTTATATACTTTTTTAAGGCATTAAAAAATGTGGTGCTCTTCATTTGTTGCACTTTAGCAGTGTTTTTTTGTTGTCCTCGTTCTATAATAACTTTCTCTAATTCGTTGGCAGATTCTCTTATATATCTAGAAAATTTATCGGCATCTGGCATCGTGCGCGCATCTGAAGTGGTGGTTAAAGAAACCAAACCATTGTAACTAAAAGCTGCAATAATCAAGCCAAAACCATCTAAAACAGGAGTTAAACCAAATATGGATAGAATTTTATGACCTCTTAAATATAAAGGTTTTTGTGGTCCGGGAACGTTTGTAATCGTTACATTAAAAGGAGGTCTGTGAAATTCCTTAATATTGTATTTGCTATATAAGCCAGCGGCTAAATTTGCCAAACCAAAAGGCACCGCATCCGCCATTTTAGAAAGAGCTTTTGCACCCACAGCTTTGTGTTTTGTTTTACCTACGTTGGTTTGTTCTTGAATGTATTCTAAACGCTCAATAGGATCTTTTATATGCGTTGCAATTCTAACAAACATGTTAGAAATCTGATTATTCATAGATTGGTTATCATCTTTTTTACGAATAGAAATCGGCACATTTGCTACTAAAGGTTGCACTGGTAATTTTTCTCTTTCTTCTAAATATTTTCGAATTCCTCCTGCGCAAATGGCTAAAATTATATCGTTAATACTAACGTTCATCATTTTACGAAGGGTGTTAATTCTTTCGAAAGATAAAATAGCGGTACCCCAGGTTCTTTTTGGTGAAACGGATTTATTGAAAATTGTATTGGGAACAGAATACTTGCTTCTAGAAATTGATTTTTTAGTATTTAATTTCCATTTTACCTGTCCTTTAAGAAACGAAAAAGCCGTGTTACCAATTAATTTTGGGGCTTTTAAAGGATCTTTAAAAAATGCTTGTGAACTTCTAAATAACAGACTTAGTTCATCGGGCAATGCTTCTGGCTCAAAAGGTTTTGGTTTTGCTATTTCCTTGTCTTTATCCTCAATGCTTTTATCAAACAAAAGTCCCATTATTCCTACTCCAGAACTGCCATCGATCATTACATGATGTACTTTTGTAACAATGGCTACAGATCCTTTTGGTACTTGAGAAACAGCATCTAAACCTTCAATAAAACTAATAGACCACAAGGGTCTTCTTAAATCTAAAGAATTGCTAAAAATTGATGAGGTCATCTCTCTTAATGTACTCCAGTCTGAAGGATCGGGTAGTTTGAGCCTATTAATGTGTAAATCAATATCAAAGTTAGGATCATCAACCCAATACGGATAATCTAAATTCATGGGCACATTTAAAAGGCGTTTTCTAAATTTCGGAATTAAATGAAGTTTAGAGGCAACGATGTCTTTAAAATCTTCAAATTTTAAAGCCCCATCTACAATGGTTAAGGTTGCTATATGCATGGGACTTGTTGGAGATTCTGCATATAAAAAGGCAGCATCTTGCCCAGATATTTGTTGCACAGAATCGTCTAAAGTTCCTTGTAAAATATCTTTTATAACTTTCTTGGGCATGAATTTCTAATTTTATGTATTCAAATTGAGTAAAAATTATAGATACAGTAAAGTTTTATCAATAATTTTAGTAACTCTGCAAGATAAATAAAATTAGTTAGATTGCATAAGGCTGAAACTTAGTTTTTAATAGTTTTATTTAGATATAAATAAGCATGTTTTTAAGAAGCATTCCTGAGCATAATTTTCAATCTGTCATCAAATAAAAATTTCAAGAATTCATTTTGTGTAAACTTCAAACATGCTATCAGCGGAAAAAAGGTGTGTATTATAAAAATAAAGTTGAGAGGTTATGGAATCATAACTTCTAAAAAAACGGGCAAATGATCTGAGATGAATCTTGCATTATATAGATTTGTACATCCATTTACAAAGTCGATAATCCCTGA
Organism: Polaribacter litorisediminis; assembly: GCF_019968605.1. Classification (NCBI taxonomy): domain Bacteria; kingdom Pseudomonadati; phylum Bacteroidota; class Flavobacteriia; order Flavobacteriales; family Flavobacteriaceae; genus Polaribacter; species Polaribacter litorisediminis. The sequence goes on along the minus strand of NZ_CP082966.1, from coordinate 2,168,025 downwards.
ATTTACCCGTTTCATTTTATGACTATTAAAGTAAATATTATCTATCGGATGATTCAAATATTGACCATTTTTGCACTTTCGTTTTAAGGTTGTTGCAGTATTTTTGATAGCGGGTTGGAATCCTTTTTTATATAAAGGATTCCAAACATTATGTTTTTCATTCAGGTTAAAATCACCTAGAATTATAAAAGCATCTGTGTTTAATTTTTTAGGATATTTCTTAAAATAAGCAATTTCCATTTCTGGATTTTTACTGTAAACCCGTGCATGAATATTGATAAAATAAAATACTTTTTTATTTTTTTTGATTTCAAATTGCGCCAAATAAGGTTCTCTTTCGATAACATTTTCTAAACTAGCATCTAGAGCAGCTTTTTTTAAAAGCTTTAATTTTGAAGTTTTCCAAATAAAAGCATAACGTTCACTGATATAACTAGAGGGACTTTTAGTGGGGTTGCTGATTGTATAATCCCATTTATTTCCTAACCTATTTAAGGCATCTGCTATTCTAGCTACAGCTTGCGCACCTGCGGGATCTTTAGCTGTAATTTCTTGAATACCAACAATATCATAGTTTTTGATGATTTGAGCCATTGTATGTATTTCTTGGTTGTTTTTGGTTCTTCCGAGGTTTTGAATATTCCATGTCAGAATTTTTAAATCACTTTTATATTTCTGATAATGTACTTTTTTCTGATGATCTACTTTTACGTAATTTTTCTCCTTTTCAATTTTTGTATAAGAGAAATAGTTAAAATTAAAAAGGACTAATAATACTGTTAAAAATAAATTTTTGATCATGGAAATTCTATGTTGTTAGGATTAAAAAAATATCTTTAAAAAGAAGAAACACATTTATAACAATTCAAAGCACGTTTAATGATTGTAAGAAATATACACCATTGAAAATTCATTCAGGATTACATTTTTTATAAATTCTATGCCATTAAGAGCATCAGAGTAACCAAGCTTAATTTATATAGTTTGCTTTTATTTGCCACCTTTTTTTTAAAATGCTCGATAAAAGAAAGGGATATTTTTGGTTGCCTTATTTTAAATGGTTTTTTAAAAATCTTGTTGCACGTTTCATGTTAATTTAGATTTATTACGCCTTGTAAATAAATTGAATTATTTTTTGATAAATTGAAATTAAAAAAGAACTAGCGCAGCTTTCGTTACGGTTATTTTTTAAAAATAGTAAGCAAAAAAGAAATGATTTATTGTGGCATTATAGGTCTAAAATGGAATAAATGCGCAATATACATGGATTAAATATCTTTATTTTGCGGGTTTCCATATTTTGGAAAATATATTTTAAAATTTTTAATGAAACCATAGCTTGGATGCTCCATTAGGTGCGTGCTTTTGGTAAAAGAAAAAAGTCTCAAAAAAAAATATTTTTTTGAGACTTTTAAAAAGAAGAGCCGATGGAGGGACTCGAACCCACGACCTGCTGATTACAAATCAGCTGCTCTAGCCAGCTGAGCTACATCGGCTTTTATTTAAGGTGTGCAAATAAAATATAAAAATTGAAGTTGAGCAAATTAAAAACGACTTATTTTTAAACAATAAGGCAGAAATTATTTCACAGCCTCTTTGTATACTTTTAAACAGCGTTCTCGAGCAAATTTATGATCAACAATTTCCTTACAATAAGTGAATTCTTGAAATTCTGGAACCCATTTTTTAATGTATTCTAAACTTTTATCAAACTTTTGAATTTGTGTAGTAGGATTAAAAATTCTAAAATAAGGAGATGCATCCACACCTGTGCCTGCCACCCATTGCCAATTACCAACGTTACTAGATTGCTCATAATCGTGTAATTTTTCTGCAAAATAAGCTTCTCCCCATCTCCAGTCAATTAAAAGGTGTTTGCAAAGAAAACTACCTACCAACATTCTAACCCTATTGTGCATAAAACCAGTTTGGTTTAATTCTCTCATACCCGCATCTACTAAAGGATATCCTGTTTTTCCTTGGCACCAAGCTTTAAACTCTTGTTCATTATTTCTCCATATAATTCTATCATATTGAGGTTTAAAACTGTTTTTTGTGGTATACGGAAAATGCCATAAAATTTGCATGAAAAATTCACGCCAAATAAGTTCTTTTAAAAAAGTGATATTGTTGCTTTTCGAAGCTTTATCTACCATTTCTCGAACACTAACGGTCCCAAATCTTAAATGCGTACCTAATTTTGATGTAGCATCTTTTGCTGGGAAATTTCTGGTTTCTTCGTATGCATTAATCAGTTTCGGAGAAACGGTGTAAGATGCTACCTTTATCGAAGATTCCGTAAAACCAATTTCTTCTAAAGTTAAAATAGGATGAGGCTCATTTTTAATAAAATTCTCTAAATTATCTTCCGAAGGATAAAATTGAATTCCTTTAAATTGAAACGCTTCTATCCATTTTTTTGAAAACGGAGTATATACTTTATAGGCAGTTCCATCTTTTTTTACAATTTCATTTCTTTCAAAAATTACCTGATCTTTATAGGTTTTGAAAATTATTTTTTTTGAGGTTAAAAATTCTTTAATTTCCAGATCTCTTTGAATGGCATAGGGTTCGTAATCATGATTTGTGAAAACAGTTTCTATGTGGTATTTTTTTGATAATTCATTAAAAATGTTCAGGGGCTTTCCATGAAAAATTGAGATGCCACTATTGATGTGTAAAAGTTGTTTGTGTATGTTTTCTAATTCTTGATGCAGAAAAGTAACTCTAGCATCATCTTTTGGAAGTTTGTTTAGAATGTCTTCATCAAAAATAAAAATAGGAAGTACATTTTTATCTGAAGTTAATGCATGATATAAACCACAATTATCATGTAAGCGCAGATCTCGTCTAAACCAAAAAATATTTATAGTAATTTTCATAGTTTTTATTTTTTAGTTTGCTGGTTGTATATAATGATGCCGCAAATTAACAGCTTAAAAAATCTTTTTAAAGATTTAAATTCGTGAACCTGTGGCAAAATATAAGATTTTTAATTACTTTTTGTATGCTCCAAAAAGTGCTTCTAGTTTTGTTTGCCTGTAAGCAAAGATTTCTTCTAATTTAGGTTTTACTAAAAAAGGATGCACCATTTGCCCAAAAATTCCTAAGGGCACTTTGTAATCGATAATGTCTTCCATTTCTACGCCACCCTCAATTTCTTTGATAAAATGCTTATGATGCCAAAGGGCATAAGGACCATACATCTGCTCATCAACAAAATATTTTTTATCTTCTATGTGTGTAATTTCTGAAACCCATTTTGTTTTAATTCCGAGTAAGGGAGTCACAATATATTGAATAATCTGACCTGTATAAAGAGGTCTATCAATCGTGGAAACGATATCAAAACTCATATAATCGGGTGTAATTATTTTTAAATTTTTTGGATTTGATAAAAATTCCCAAGCTTGGTCTAATGTGATGGGTAATTTTTGCGATTTATGAAGTGTGTATATTTTCATTTTAATTATGCACTAAAATATAGAGATTTAAAGAGGTTGCAATGCACAACCAAAACATGTAGGGTATTAATAAATACTTGTAATTGCTAACGTTATGACTCCATTTAAAGAAGTATATAAATAGGAGTGAAGTCAATAAAGTAATACCAATCAACCCCAATAAAACGAAGTGTTGATTAAAGAAAAGATAGTTCCAACTGACATTTAATATAAACTGAATTAGAAAAATAATTTTCATTTTTTTCGTATTCTCTACACTAAATAGTTTTGTTAAATAGATAGAAAAACAAATCATAATCAACGTCCAAGCCGCACCAAAAACCCAACCTGGCGGTGTCCAAGGAGCTTTGTTTAAATTGATGTACCAATCTGTCATCGGGCCATTTTGCATTAGCCAATTTCCAATGGCTAATCCTCCAAAATTAATAATGAGAAATAGAACAATGAGTTTTCCATTTTTCATAACTACGTTATGATTTGTTTAAAGCCTCAATTTTTTTTAAAATATTGTCGGCTTCTAAATATTTCTGATCACTATCGCTTCTATTAATAGATTGGAGTTTAAAACCTTCTTCCATTAATTTTTTATATTTTTCTTGAAGTTTTTCTACTTCAGATTTCTTTTTAAATAGACCAAACATTTGTTTTATTTTAAGTGTTTTGTAATTTTAGAACTTAGTGGTTTTGTAATTGAAAAGTAATAATCAATTAATTTTCCTTCAGGAGAAACCAAATATTTTTGAAAGTTCCATTTTACGGACGAACTTTTTTTATTGTTGAAACTCTTAGAAGTTAACCAAGTATATAAAGGATGTTGATTTTGCCCTTTAACATCCACTTTTTCTGTGATTAAGAAAGAAACTCCGTAATTTACTTGACAAAATTCTTCAATTTCATCAGAAGTCCCAGGTTCTTGTTTTCCGAATTGATTGCAAGGAACGCCAATAACGACTAGCGTATCTTTATAGGTTTTATGCAATGTTTCTAACTCTTTGTACTGCGGTGTAAAACCACATTTAGAAGCCACATTTACAAATAGTAAGTATTTATTTTTATAGTCTGATAAATCAATAGCTTTACCCTGTAAGCTATTGATTTTTATATCGTAAAGATTTGTCATTGGTAAAATTTTAGTTAAATTTTAAAACTTACAATTCCGCAATCTAGTTCAAAAATTTGACCTGAAATTGATGCAGCTTTATCAGATATTAAAAAAGTAGCCATGTCTGCAACTTCTTCAGGTTGTAAGTATTTTTTTAAAGGATGACGTTCTGTGATATTTTCTATCATTCTATCATTCCTTAATAATTTAGATGCTAAATCGGTATTTGTTACCGTAGGAGCAATGGCATTAACACGGATTGAAGGTGCTAATTCTGCGCCTAAAGATTTTGTAAGTCCTTCAACTGCAGATTTTGCAGCGGCAACACTTGCATGAAAAGGCATTCCTAATTTTGCCGCAACGGTACTAAATAATATTACAGAGGGCTTATTCCCTTTTTTAAGAGAAGGTAAAAAATGTTGTATTGCTTTTACAGCACCAATTACATTAATTTCGAAGTCGTTTCTGAAATCTTCTAGTTTTAATCTTGCAATTGGTTTTAAATTAATACTTCCTGGGCAATAAATAAGACTGTCTATTTCTTCTATTTGAGGTAAATCATCTAGAAGAATGTCTAAAGAAAAATGAGTAAGATTTTGATGAGGTTCTAAAGTATCTGATCTACTGATGTTGATTACTTTATTTTCCTCGATTAAAGATGTTATAATTGCTTTACCAATTCCTTTACTACCTCCTATTACTACTATTTTCTTCATATTTGTGTTTATCGTCTTCCTTTCAAGCGTTTTTCAATTTTTTGCTTTACAGCAGTTAAACGCTTCATTTGATCCATAATTTCTGGATCTTTTTCTAATTTATATACTTCATTTAGCTCTAAAATTAGAGCTTTTACTTCTCTAGATGCTAAAATTCTATCACTCGTTGTTTTAAATGAAAATTTTCTATGTTCAAATTCCAACGCTCTTTCTAATAATTCCATTCTTTATTTCTCTATTTTTTCTAATTTTCGAATATAATTATAAAAGTTAGAATTCCAAGAAAAATATGCATATATTATGCAGTGAGTGGTTTTCCCTTTAAACGCTTTTCAATTCGTTGTTTTATAACGGTTAAACGCTTCATGATGTCCATGATTTTAGCATCTTTATTTTTTTTATAGATTTCATTTAAACTTAAAATCAATTCTTTTGCTTCTCTAGCAGCCATAATACGATCGCTAGTGGTTGGAAATCTCTTTTTTCTAGTCTCAAACTCTAATGCCCTATTTACTAATTCCATACTTTAATTTTTTGGCGTTATTTATAATTATATATTTTTCTTCTTTATGTGGATCTTTGTTTTTAGATTACCGTTTAGAAATAGCGTTGTTCGATATTGATTTTTGCCTTGAACATTTAAATCTTCCTTTTTCAAAAGTTCTTAGTTTTTCATGTTTTGTTTTTCTTCCTTGTACTCGTTCTCTCCACATTCTAAAGCTGCTGCGCTTCATTTCTTTTCTCATCAAATCGATGACTTCTTGCTCTTTTAAACCAAATTGAAACTGAATCGATTCGAAAGTGGTTCTGTCTTCCCAAGCCATTTCTATAATTCTATCTACAGCGATACTATCTAATTTCTCCATAAATAAATTTAATTTAAAGCGTCATAAAATGAATAGTTGGTTTCATTCTCTATTTTTAAATCTAATAGTTTGTCGAGAAACTTTTTGTTTTCTTTCAGTAATTTATTCGCTTTAAATCTAACAAAGTTTCCTTGACCGTGAATACTGTATCCGTTGGTTTTATAGATATGCAGTTGATAAAAAGGTAGTGCCCAACTATAATTTTTTAATCCTTTTGTAATATGAACGATAATCCCTTTTTTTCTGATTTCTATATTACCATAATTAATATCAGAAACACTATTTAAAATATTTTTAAAACCAGGGCTAACATCCTCAATTACCATTCTTTTAGAGCCAACTCCTTTCATCTTTATAGCTTCTATAAAAGAGTAAGATTCACCTACTAAGTCAGTAATGGTGACTTTGGCATCTTTGTTTGCGTGTGTTGTGTTAAAAATCATATTCAAAGATACAAAAAAGAAATTTTGTTTAGCTTATCTGTTATAAGTATAAACAATAATTAACAAAAGATTATGAGATACATCAATGAGCGTTAAGTGGCAGCAATACTATTCGTTTCTTAACATTTTATTCCTGTCAGAAATTGTATGCTTGTTTAAGATTCTTTTATTTTCTAAAAGCACCTCAGGATCTTGTCTCATTTTGTAGAGAATATCGCTTGCTTTCTTTCGCGTTAACTTAATATCTACAATAGGCTTTGGGTAATCTGTACCTAATTCAAAATTGCTAAACTGCTGATCTAGCGGAGTCATTAAATAGGGTTCATGAATGAATGGTGTAGAAAGTTGTGCCAATTCAGGAACCCATTTTTTGATAAAAGTAGCATCGGCATCATGCTCAATACTGTTTTTTGTAGGATTGTAAATTCTGATGTTATTAATACCCGTTTCGGCTGCTTGCATTTGCATTTGCGGAAAATGAATACCAGGTTCAAAATCTAAAAAATTTTGTGATAAATGATGGGTAGCATCTTGCCAAGGTTGCCATAAAATATGAGTAAAAAAGGAAACTAACATCGAACGCATTCTAAAGTTTAAGTAGCCTGTTTCATTTAAACAGCGCATACTCGCATCTACTAAAGGGAAACCGGTTTGCCCTTCTTTCCAAGCTATTTGATATTTTTTAGAAACACTTTTTTTTAGCTTATGGTAACCTTTATTTACGCTTGCTTCTTCCATGGTGTGCTCCATTTCAAACTTTTGAATAAAATGGGCTTGCCAGCGCAATCTCGAAATAAAAGCACCTAAATGTCTTTTATTTGAATCATTTTTATAGGCCAATGCTTTTTGAAAAACTTGACGAATAGAAATGTTTCCCCAGGCTATATAAGGCGATAATCTACTAGAACTTTCTCGAGACAGCGCTGGTTTAGAAATGTGAAACATATAATTTTGATGCCGTGTTTCAAAAAAACTATTGGCATATTTCCATGCCATTTTAGTTCCTCCTTTTTGAAAAATCTTATCTTTAGTTGTTTCTAAATCCGTTACAAAAAAGGCTCTTTCTAGTTTTTTAATTTCATCAATAGACAAAAAGTTTTGGCTTTCTAATCGATATTCAAAAGGAGTTTGATACATGTATTCATCCCATTTATCAAACCAATCATTTCTATTTAATAAACCTCTTAGCACTCCGTTATTATTGTTTTCTATCCAATTTATTGAATTGTTTCTACAATATCTTGTAAAATCTTTATCTCGGGTGTATGTAATTAATAATCCTGTTTCTTGATGCGAAAAAACCGTATCAATTTTATAATAGTTCAAGAGTTGATTACACGTTGTTACCACTTCTGATGTTACACACAATACTTTTGTGTTAAACTCTATTAAATCTTCATTTAAATCTTTGATAGATTGTTTTATAAAGTTCCAATGACGCTCTGAATAATGAGGATCGGCAAGTAAAGATTTCTCAAAAACATATAAAAATAAGGTGCGTTTGTTTGTTTTTAAGGCATTAAAAATCGCCTCATTATCTTGTAAACGTAGATCTCGTTTTAACCAAATTATATTTATTTCTTCGTTAATATTCATCTATATTTTTTATAATATGATTCGCTTTTTCTTTGATTTTACTTCTATCTTCGGATGACATTTTGTTGAGTAGACTGTACATCATTTTCATTCTAAAATTCGATGCTAATTTTTCTTTCTTTTCATCTAAAAAGTTCCAATACAACGTATTAAACGGACAAGAATCATCCTCGAATTTTGTTTTTTTATTGTATTTGCATCCATCACAATAATTACTCATTTTATGGATGTAACTTCCACTAGAAACATACGGTTTTGTAGCAATTTTACCGCCATCTGCAAACTGACTCATACCTCTGGTATTAGGCAGCTGCACCCATTCTATGGCATCCACATAAATGCCTAAATACCAGGCATCAATCTCATCAGGATTTACTTGCGCTAACAAGGCAAAATTACCCGTAATCATCAAACGTTGAATGTGATGCGCATAGCCATTATCCAAAGAATTATGAATGGCATTTTTTATGCAATTCATTTTTGTGTTGCCGGTCCAAAAGAAATCAGGGAGCTTATTCTTATTGTCTAAGAAATTTTCTTGTTTATAAGAGGGCATCAACATCCAATACATGCCGCGCATATATTCGCGCCAACCAATAATTTGTCTTATAAAACCTTCTACTTGAGAGATGTCGATTTCATCTTTACGCGCTCTATATGTTTTTAAAGTTGCAGCTATAATTTCTTTCGGAGAAATCATTTTGGTGTTCATGGCGAAAGATAATTTGGAATGGAATAAATACCAATTATCGGTATGCATGGCATCTTGAAAATCGCCAAAATGAATTAATAAATGTTCACAGAAATATGCTAATTGCTCTAAAGACTGTTTTCTAGAAATAGGGTATTCAAAATATTTTGGATTGATTTTCCCGATTGATTGTACTCCAGATTTTTCAAGTTCAACAACAATTTCTGATACATCATTATCGAAGTTTTTTGGAGGTGGAATAAACGTATCTCCTTTCCATTTTTTACGGTTGCTTGCATCAAAATTCCATTTGCCACCCTCAGGTTGCTCAGAAATCATTAAAATCTGATGTTTTTTGCGCATATCTCGATAAAAATTTTCCATTAGAAAAGTTTTCTTTCCTTTGAAAAAAGTTTTTAAATCGTCTCTTTTGGTATAAAAATGTTGGGTTGAAAAGGGTTCAGATGCAATGTTTAAATTCTTGCAATAATCTTTTAATTGGGTATCTAAGCGATATTCATCGGGCAATTGATATTCAAACTTGTTAACACCCTGTTCTTTGATAATTTTAGAGAGATTATCCGTTAAGCTTTGTGTATTGTTTTCATCGTTTAAACGAACATAAAAAACAGCATGATTATTACTTTTTAATTCTTCTGCAAAATTTCTCATGGCAGCAAAAAAGCCAGCGATTTTCTGAATATGATGGGTTACATAATCTGTTTCTTGTCGCATTTCAAAAAAACAATACAAAATGTTGTCATCGACTTTTTGATACCAAGAATGTTGACTATTTAATTGATCTCCTAAAACTAATCGTAACTTTTTCATTTTAAAATAATGTTTTTTCTAGCCAAATTTTTCTAAATTTATAATTGCCATCATAACGCTCTGCCTGCAATTGCGTGTTGAATTTTCTGTCTCTTGGGTCATTACCAACACCGGCAACATACATCCAATTTCCATAATTGCTGTGCACATCATAATCAAGCAAAAGGGATTCAAAATAAGCAGCTCCAATACGCCAATCTAGTAATAATTCTTTTGCAAAATACGAAGCTACATTTTGTCTGCCTCGGTTGCTCATCCAACCCGTTTCTTTTAACTCAATCATGTTTGCGTTTACAAAATCATCTGCAGTTTCTCCTTCAATCCATTGCTGAACCATTTCCTGATTTGTATTCCAGTCATAAGCTCTATCTAAAATTCCTCCTATTTTAAATAGTTTAGACTCATATTTAAGTGATATATATTTAAAATAATCTCTCCAAATCAATTCAAAAATCACCCAATAAGTAGACTCATTTGCTCCATTTTCTTTTTCGTATTCTTTAATTTTATAATAAATAGTTTTCGCCGATAGACTTCCATTTGCCAACCAAGGAGAAAATTTCGTAGAATAATCAACGCCTACCAATCCGTTTCTAGTTTTTTTATAAAATCCAACTTTTTTCGTTTCAAAAAAGTAATTTTCAATTCTTTTCAACGCTTCAGTTTCTCCCCCGTGAAAAGGAAAAGCTGAATTCCTATGCGTTTCGAAAGCATCAAAACCTAACATTTTTAAAGTAGGAATTTCAGTATGATTTTCTATCAGATTTTCTGAAGCTAATTTTCCGACGTTATTTTCGGGTAAAATAGCCACATATTTTTCTAGCTTTTTTCGAAAGCTAGTAAATACGTTTGGGATGTTTTCAAACTTTTTACTGACCGTATCCGGATGGTATAAAAACTGATCGTAATCTTCTATAAATTTGATGTTATTAGAGATTCCTTCTCTAATAAAGTTATTAGTTTTTGCTTCTTCAGGAGTCCACTCTTTTTGCGTATAAATGGCATCCACCTTAAAATCTGTACAAATATTTTTAAAAACTACTGACGGCTTTTCGAAATAGGTGAGGAGAGTGATGTTTAATTTGGCTAAGTTTACTTTTAAATCGGCTATGGTTTCCAATAAAAATTGTGCCCTGAACTTTTCTGTTTTTTTAAATCCGAATGTATCTTTTTCAAACATTTTAGGATCAAAAATATACAGTGCAATCACTTGATCGTGTTGGTCAATTGCTTTTTTTAATGCTATATTGTCTTGTGTTCGTAAGTTATTACGAAACCATACGATCCCTAATTTTTTTTGTTTCTCCTGCATTTTTCGCTACAAAATTTAACTTCGTTCCAATTCTTCTCCCACTTTTTTCTCCATGAAAAAGGTTTTTTACAAACGATACACTCTTTTTCTGGTAAATGTGGTTTTTTATGCATTTTTGTGACCAAGAAAAAAATCTTGCTTTTTATTTTAATTTGTTAATATTATTGATCATTCCATTAAAAACGAACCCGTGAAAAGGCATTACTGCATACCAGTACAATCTGCCTGCCAAGCCATGAGGTCTAAAGGTTGCGGTTTGGTATAAAATACCATCTTTGATCTTAAATTCTAGCCATGCCTCTCCCGGCATAATCATTTCTGCATATAATAATAATTTACCTTTTTCTTTATCTGCAAAAATAACACGCCAAAAATCTAGGGCGTCACCTAAATTTAATTCCGTAGGGTGTCTTCTTCCTCTTCGCAACCCGGCGCCTCCAAAAAACTGATCTAAAAATCCACGAATTTTCCATAAAAATGTTCCATAATACCAGCCAGTTTCGCCTCCAATTGCCCAAATTCTATCGAGTACAATTTTTCGATCTTTTACTTTTCGTTGTTTAAAATCTTTAAAACAACCATATTCCGGAACATTGATAAATTGGTCTACAAAACCTCCTAGTTGACTGCTTACGTAAGAATCTTTCCAGCTAGAAATGATGCTATTTTGCTCAATTTTCTTGAAGGCTAACTCCAATGCTTTTTTATATGCCATTGGTGTAATGCCAATGATTTCATTGATATTACTCTTGTTTCCGATAACTTCTACTCCCATTGAATTGACCAAAGAAGTAGCTAGTTTATAGGAAGTTGAGGTTACAAAATATAGCCAGTAGGAAGATAATTTCGGGGTCATAACCGGCACTGTAATAATTCTTCTTTTTAACTTTCTAAACTCAGCAAACTGTAACAACATTTCTTTATAGGTCATAATTTCTGGACCAAAAATATCATAAGAAGTGTTGTATAATTGTTCGTTGAACAATGCTTTGTGTAAAAAGGTGAGAACATCTCTAATTCCTAAAGGTTGCGTTTTTGTATTTAGCCATTTTGGCGCGACCATAATAGGTAGTTTTTCTACAATATCTCTAATAATTTCGAAAGAAGAGCTTCCTGAACCCACTATAATTCCTGCTTTAAAGGTGGTTAAGGCATATTTGTTAGAGCTTAATGTTTTTTCTACATTTTTGCGAGATAACAAGTGTTTTGAAAGCTTGGTGTCATTGGTAATTCCGCTTAGATAAATGACTTGTTTTAACGTTGTGTTTTCTGCAAATCGTTTAAAGTTAAAGGCACATTTTTCCTCTAAAACATGAAATTCTTTGGCAGAATTAGACATCGAATGGATTAAATAATAGGCAACTTCAATATCTTTCGGAATGTTATTTAATGAGTCTGCATTTAAAAAATCGGCTTCAACTAAACTAATATTTTTTTCTTCTTTAAAATAACTTTCAGCTCTTTTTACATCCCTTACAGGACAAACCACCACATGACCATCTTTGATTAATAAGGGTATCAATCTTTTGCCAATGTATCCTGTTGCACCTGTAACTAATATTTTCATTGTATTTATTTTTTAGGTCTTTGGTAGCCGAATCTTTCTTTTAGGGTGAGAGCTGCGTATCCATCTAATCCGTTTATCGCCACTACATTACCAGATGATAAATCTATAAATCCGTCTTCATGAATTAAATGTTCATTTACAAACAACTTTTCTATTTGCGCCACCACCATAATGACATCGTTGGATTTTATATATACTTGTTCTACATATTTCATTTCCATTTGTACGGGCGAATTTTTTACAAAAGGAACTTTACAGCCCTCTTTAAACTCGGCTTCTAAATCAGTTACGTTAAATTCTGATATTTCTTCTGGGTATTTTGCTGAAGAGTGATGGGCGTCTTCGATAATTTCCTCAAAAATATGATTGATAGAAAATACACCCATATCTCTGATATTTTTATAGGTATTTCTTGGAACTGTAGTAGGTCTTAAAATAAAACCTAAAGTCGGCGGATTGGAGCCAAGGTGCGTTACTGAGCTGAAAACAGCAACATTTGTATTGCCTTCTGTGGAAATAGTGCCCAGTAAATTGGCAGATTTAAAGCCTGAACAACTATTAATTAAGTTGATTCTAAAAATCTTGTCTAAGCTATTAATATCGTTACTATCAAAACATTTCATGTATCCTAATTTCTTGTTTAGAGATACAAAGATACGAATTGTTTAATCTGTTTTGTTTTTAGCTAAACAAAAGTTACGTTAAAATTTATAGTTGGAAGTTGTATTTGAATTTCGACAGTTTTAAATTTATCTTCAACCAATTTGAAAATTTCAAAAGAAGTAGGTGAGACGCAATTAAAGCCACAGACAAAAGGAAAAAAAAGCAAGTTACCTTCACCATTACTGGTCAAGGTAACTTTAAAATGAATTTTTATTCAATATTCATTTCCATACTATGGTCATATTTACAACAACCAGGTAAGTTTTCGTAAGCTTCCTCGCTACCCATCATTTTTTCGGTATCGTAGCCAGATGCTGCAATGGCTTTATGAATTGCCATAACGTCTGTTTTTGTTTCATCAAAAGAAACGTCTATTTTCTTTTTATCCTTATCCCAGTTAGCTTTAGAGATTCCCTCAACTTTTGTTACGGCCTCTTCTATGGTCGTTTTACACATGCCACAATTACCTCGAACACCAAAGGATAAGTCGGTCATTGCTACTTTTACAGCTATTTTTGTAGCTGCTTCTGTTGTTACCGTTTCTTTTGGTTTGGTCTCGTTTTTACAACTGGTTAAACCCATAGCAGCGATGATTGCTACACTTAAAATTACTTTTTTCATTGTTTAAAAATTTAATTATTACTCTATTACTTGTTTTATTTCTCCGCAGGTTAGCATGGCTTTCCCAAAATATGGATTGATTACTTTTTCTTCTGTACTTAACCAATAGGCGCCTTTATTGCCATCTGCCATTGGACAAAATTGATGATATACTTTTTCATTGATGCCAAAAACCTCAATTGCTTTTGTTAACCAGGATGATAATTGTTTAAAATGATTTCGTTGTTTTTTGAGATCAGCTGTCTTTGAAATGAAAGTAGCCGATGCTTTTATTTCTTTTTCTATAGACATCCAATGTTGATGAACTTCTTTATTTATTAGTAATTTCATATCAACTTGAGATAAATTATTTAAAAGTTTTTTTGATATTTCAATTCCGGCTTCCGAATCCCCTTTCACGAAAGCATCTTTTAAGTTGATATACTCATTAAAAACTACCTTTAATTGCTTTTGAAAATCTTTAGAGACCTCCATTCTTTGATTGATATTCGTATATTTTTCATTATTTAACGCGGTAGATTCCTCCATATCAAGATGTCCTTCATGTCCGGTCATAGTTTTTCCTCCGTTTCTGTTCATCATTGATTTTTTTCCTTGCAATTGCGCAGCAGCATCCAAAGTAAAGGTACCGTTGGTTACAATTTCATCTCCACTTTTTAATCCCTCTAGAACTTCATAATTCGCATCGATTTTAGATCCTAAAGTGATTTCTTGCATTTTAAAAATGGGTTGTTCGGGTGTGGTTTTTACATATACAACAGATCTTTTTCCCGTCCATAAAACTGCAGAGGCAGGAATTGTAAGATTTTGTTCACTGCTGTTATGTACAATTTTGATCTTGCCCTTTACAAACATTCCGGGTTTTAAAAATTGTTCTTTATTATTGAGCTCAACTCTTAATTTTACAGTTCTTGTGTTTGTGTTTACCACAGGATCTATAAAAGCCACTGTTCCTTTAAATTCTTTATTAAGATTTGTTTGGGTTGTAATTAAAATTTCTTGCCCCTTTTTAAATTGCTCTATTTGATTTTCATAGACATCAAAATTTGCCCAAACCGTATTCAGATTTACAATTTTAAACAAAGTGGTACCTTGTTTTACGGTTTCTCCTTGGGTAACTAATTTTTCAGATATCGTTCCTGAAACCGTTGCGTAAATAGGGAAATTCTCTTTTACGATTCCAGATTTTTCTATTTTTTGAATAGCACTTTCAGAAATTTTTAAAAGTTTTAATTTGTTTCGAACTGCATTGTATAGCGCAGGTTGTGTTTCTTTTAATGAGGCTGTTGTCATTAATTCTTGTTGTGCGGCAACTAATTCTGGAGAATACATCGTTGCCAATAACTGGCCTTTTTGAACCTTTTCTCCAGTAAAATTGATGTACAAACGTTCTATTCTTCCTGAAAAATAGCTTATTTGTATCTCATTTGTTTCTTCATTTTCTGCTATTTTTCCGGATAGCGTAGCAGTGGCATCCCTATTGATGGTGTTTTCCACAAGAGATGTTTGAATATTTGCTAAAGCCATTGCATTTTTAGTGAGCTTAAACTCATTAGCATTTAAACCGTCTTGGCTTGTTTCTGCAGGAATTAAATCCATCCCACAAATTGGGCAATCACCAGCTTCTGGTTGCATAATCTGCGGATGCATTGAGCAGGTCCACATTTTATTGGTTTCTGATACTTCAGCATGGTCATGTGCTTTTTTTTCTTCGGATGAATTTCCGAAAAGCAACCATCCAAAGATGATTCCAATTACTAAAATTCCAACGTAAACGATATATTTTTTCATACTACAGTAAGTTTGCTAACATCAATATTGCCATCAAAATCATGATGGTGTTTTCTATAAAAGTTGCCTCGGTCATAGGCAGTTTTAAAGCAGTTCCTAGACAGGCGCAACGAATTGATTTTTTATCCAACAAAGTTTTGGTTACGCCAAGGGTTGTAATTCCTAAAATGATCAGCGTAATTATCAAAGCAATCTTGATTTCAAATCGCATTAAAAACATCAAACCTAAACCAGTCTCTATAAATGGATAGATTTTCCCATAAACAGGAATTCTTTTTGCAAGTGGATCGTACATTCTAAAAGACTCTGGAAAACCTTTTAAATCTAACATTTTAAAAAAGCTAAATACGATATAAAATAAGCCCATAAAATCGAGCATAAAATCGTTCCAACTCCAGTTTTTAAAATGCAATAAAATACTTGCTGCTGAAATATAAAAAATGATGAGAAGCAGTGGTTTTAGTTGTTGTAATTTAGATTGCTCTTCACCTTCAAAAGCAACTTCGGGTATTTCTTTTTTTAGTTCTTCTTTTTCGGAAATTTGATACTTGTCAGATAACGCTTTTTGAAAAGTTTTGAGTTCAATATGGCTATCCATTTTTATAGAGGCTTCCTCTTTTTCAAGATTTATAGAAACATCGCTAACGTGCTCTAAAGCTAGCAGATTTTTTTCTACAGAAGCCTTGCAGCCGTTGCAGGTCATTCCTTTTATGGTATATAGATGTGTCATTATTGTTGTGTTAAATAGTTAATAATCGTGGTTTGTAAATAATAGTTTTTAACCGATTCAATTTGATTAATTTGAAACTTTAATTGCAATTCTTGAATGTCTAAAATATCCTTAAAATCGATTGTTCCCGTTTCGTAGCTTTTTATTAAAATTTCTTCTGCATTTTTTGCTTGTTGTATATTTTTAGCTTGGGTCGTATTGCTTATTCTTGCAGAAATTCTATCGTTTATGGCTTTGTCTAAAATGGTTTCTAAAGAGTTTAAACGTTCTGCTTTTTGTGCATCAATTTCTTGTTGTTGCAATTTATTTTGTTTGGTTTTTGATTTGTATTTAGTATTGAAAATCGGAATAGAAACAGAAACCATCGGCATGATAATATCTTTTCCGTTATCACTAAAAGTCATGCCTGGGCGTTTTTCTACATTGATGTAATCTAACCCAAAACCAATCATCGGACTGCTTTCTTTTTGATTTAATAATTCTGATTTTTCTATAGATTGATATAATTTGTCATATTTCAATAGTTCAGGATGCAATGCTAAATTTTCAGTAGTGATATCAAAATCATCCGAAGGAATATTCAATTCATCAACAACGTTAATGACCACATTGCGCTCTCTATTCAATAAATTATGAAAGGCATTTTGTGCTGCTATATACTGTTGCTCTAAAATTTGCTTGATTTGTTTTAGTTCGTTTTGTCGCATTTGTAAGCGCAAAACATCGACTGCAGATGCTTTGCCAACTTCAACAGAAGTCAGTGCCAATTTTTCGTAGGTTTCTAATAATTTGATGTTTTCAAGAAATACTTTTTGCTTTGTTTTCTGTGCATACAAATTGTAATAGGATTGTGATACCGATGCCATTAGTTTTCTTTTAGCAATCACAATGTCTTCATATTTAGCATTCGCCAAAGAACTTACATAATTCTCTCTTGCAGTAATATTGCCAAACCAAGGCAGCATTTGTTTTGCAGATACTCTAAACCGTTGCGCTCCCGTTCTGGTTTCTGGTTCGCTTGCAAAGTAGCCCACACCAAATTCGGTATTGGGTAAACTATTTGCTTCATTTATTTTTTCTTTGGCAATTTTATATTGTAATTCAAATTTTTGAATTTCAGGATTGTTTTTTAGAGCTTCGTTAATTAAAGATTCTAGTTCTTGAGTAGTTCCTTGTAGCGAAGAGAAAATAGAAGAAAGAACAAAGA
Source organism: Polaribacter litorisediminis (assembly GCF_019968605.1). Classification (NCBI taxonomy): domain Bacteria; kingdom Pseudomonadati; phylum Bacteroidota; class Flavobacteriia; order Flavobacteriales; family Flavobacteriaceae; genus Polaribacter; species Polaribacter litorisediminis. Next base: position 2,150,425 of record NZ_CP082966.1, on the reverse strand, counting down.
CTACTTTTAATATAATTGGATATGTATAATTTTTCATTGTGATTTTTTTTGGTCTATATACTATTCTCTTTTTTTTCTTTTCTTTTCAACCTCAACTCTTCTCGCCAACTAAATAAAACCGGCACAATAAAATAGGAGGTAATGTCAATGACCATTCCACCAAAAATCGGAATTGCCATCGGAATCATAATATCACTTCCTTTTCCTGTGGAAGTTAAAACGGGTAATAATGCTAAAATTGTAGTAACCGTTGTCATTAAACAAGGACGAATTCGTTTTTCTGCAGCTTTTAAAGCAGCCGCTCTAATACTTTCTTTATCCGAAGGTTTTTCACGTTCAAATGTTTGCGTTAAATAAGTTGCCATTACAACACCATCATCTGTTGCAATGCCAAATAACGCAATAAAACCAACCCAAACAGCCACACTTAAATTGATGGTTTTCATATGAAAGAGATTTCTCATATTTTCTCCAAAAAAGCTAAAATTGAAAAACCAATCTTGACCATACAACCAAATCATAATAAAACCACCGGCAAAAGCCACCGTAATTCCTGTAAAAACCATGAATGATGTAGCAACCGATTTAAATTGAAAATATAAAATCAAGAAAATAATTGCCAAGGCTAAAGGAACTACAACAGACAGTGTTTTTTCTGCTCTTAATTGATTCTCATACGTTCCAGTAAATTTGTAACTGATGCCTTTTGGAACCGTTAATTCGCCAGCATCTATTTTTTGTTGAAATAAAGCTTGGGCATTTTCAACCACATCAACTTCAGCAAAACCATCTAATTTATCAAACAAAACATACCCTACTAAAAAAGTATCTTCACTTTTAATAACTTGTGGACCTTTTTCATATCTAATGGTTGCTAATTCACTTAAAGGAATAGGGTTTCCTTTTGAAACAGGAATATAAATATCTTTTATAGATTCTGGATTGTTGCGCAATTCTCTCGGATAACGCACTCGAATTCCATAACGCTCTCTTCCTTCCACAGTTTGCGTTAATTGTATTCCGCCAACGGCAACTTTTAAAATATTCTGCACATCTTCAATAGAAATTCCATAACGTGCAATTTTTTCTCTGTCAATATCAATCAGTAAATAAGGTTTTCCAACAATTCTATCAGCAAAAACAGCTTCTATTTTAACGCCTTCTGCTTGTTTTAAAAGGCTTTCTAATTGCAGACCAAAAGCTTCAATTTGTTTTAAATCTTGCCCTTTTATTTTTATTCCCATGGGTGCACGCATACCTGTTTGCAACATTACTAACCTTGTTTCTATGGGTTGTAATTTTGGAGCAGAAGTAACGCCTGGTAATTTGGTAACTTTTACAATTTCATTCCAAATATCATCTGGACTATTGATCTCTGGTCTCCAATTACGGTAAAATTCGCCATCATTGTCTTCAATTAATTCTTTGTTTGAGACCTCACAAGTTTTAAAAACCTGTGAGGCGTTTTGGGCTTTTTTGTTAGAACCATCAGCACAAAAACTTCCATTTTTTAATTCAAATAAACCATCTTCATTTACTTTATAACGTTGCCTTTTTCCTTCTGAATTGCGCATATATTCAGATTTATACTGAATCATATTTTCATACATTGATAAAGGTGCAGGATCTAAAGCAGATGCTGTTCTACCAGCTTTACCAACCACAGTTTTAATTTCTGGAATGGTGGCAACGGCCATATCTAATTGTTGTAAAACTCGCTTATTTTCTGCAACACCAGAATGCGGTAATGAAGTGGGCATTAATAAGAATGATCCTTCATTTAGCGAAGGCATAAATTCTTTACCAGTGTTGTTTAAAATCCAACCTCCAGCAATAAGCACGGTTGCAGGAATCATTAAAAACATGATTTTATGAGCCAAAGCTAATTTTAGAATTTGCGAGTAATATTTTCTGAAAACTGAGAATATTCCTAAAATACCGAAGCAAATAATGGCTACAAAAATCAAGTTGATCAGTATACTTCTATCAAAACCTAATGGTCGCCAATATTCTGCAAGTAAAAATATAATAGCAGTACAAGAAACAATCCCATCTGCCATTGGCATCTTCCCAAAGGGAAGAAAATTAGTGAATCTTTGAATATTTATAATTCCGAAAGCAATCAAAATAATACCCAACCAAAATCCAGAAATCATCGTAAAGAGTCCAGCAGCTATTAAAAGACCATTCCAGATATATTTGGTTGAATTTTTAAGAGTTGATTTTCTAAATAAATAGGCTGCAAAAGGCGGAATTAAAAATAAAGCAATGACCAAAGATGCAGATAAAGCCATTGTTTTGGTAAAAGCTAAAGGTCTAAACAATTTTCCTTCTGCACCAATCATTGTAAATACAGGAACAAAACTAATAATTGTAGTTAAAACGGCTGTTAAGATGGCGCCAGAAACCTCTGCAGTTGCATTGTAAATTATCTCGTCTGTAGTATATTTTGTACCATCTTCACGAATTTGTGATTTTTCATCATCTAAATGACGGATCATATTTTCGGCGAGTATGACGCCAACATCAACCATGGTTCCTATCGCTATGGCAATTCCTGAAAGTGCCACAATATTTGCATCCACATTAAATAGTTTCATGGTCACAAATACCATTAATACGGCAACTGGTAATAAACCAGATATTAAAATTGAAGCTCGAAGATTAAAAACCATGACAATAATTACCAAAATGGTAATCAGAATTTCTAATGTTAATGCTTCATTAAGCGTGTCTAATGTTTCTTCAATTAATTCTGTTCTATCATAAAAAGGAACAATTGTTAATTGAGAGGTTCTTCCATCGGCTAAAACTTTAGTTGGTAAACCTCCTTTTAATTCCTCAATTTGAGTTTTTACATTCGTAATTACTTCCATCGGGTTTGCGCCATATCTTGCAACGACAACACCACCCACAACTTCTGCACCTTCTTTGTCTAAAATTCCTCTTCTTGTTGCTGGGCCTAAAGAAACTTTACCAATATCTTTTATTTTGATGGCTGTAAAATCTTCGGAAGTAACTACGGCGTTTTCAATATCTTCGATGGATTTTACATACCCTAATCCACGGACTAAATATTCAACTTGATTTATTTCTAAAGTTTGCGCTCCAATATCTTGATTGCTACTTTTAACCGCTTTTACAACTTGATTCAAACCAATATTGTATTGTCGCATTAATTCAGGATTCACATCCACTTGATATTCCTGAACATAACCACCAATAGAGGCAACTTCAGAAACACCACTCGCAGATGATAATCCGTATTTTACATAGTAATCTTGAATACTTCGTAATTCTTGTAAATCCCAACCACCAGTAACATTTCCTTTTTCGTCACGACCTTCTAGCGTGTACCAAAAAATTTGACCTAAACCTGTGGCATCTGGACCCAAAGCAGGATTTACTCCTTCTGGCAATAGGTTGCTTGGTAAAGAATTTAGTTTTTCTAAAATTCTACTTCTGCTCCAATAAAACTCGATATCTTCTTCAAAAATGATGTAGATACTTGAAAAACCAAACATAGAAGAGCTACGAATAGTTTTAACTCCTGGAATACCTAATAGAGAAGTGGTTAAAGGATAGGTAATTTGATCTTCAATATCTTGTGGTGAGCGACCTTCCCATTTTGTGAAAACTATTTGCTGATTTTCGCCAATATCTGGAATGGCATCTACAGCAACCGGGTTACTTGGTAAAAATGGAATGTTCCAATTAAAAGGAGCATTTACAGTTCCCCAACCTACAAAAAGTACGAGTAATAAAACCGCTACGAGTTTATTTTCTATTAGAAATTTGATGCTTTTATTGAGCATTAGATTTGATTATTAAAGAGTTAGACATTGGAAGCGCACGAAAATATCGCGTTCAGAAATGCATCCAAATAACACAGTGGTTAAAGGATATTACAGTCTATTGTTTTAAATCAAATTAAATACGTCTCGTCTAGTTTGTAGCGTTGCCTACTGACGAGTGGTACTTTGTAGTTTTTATAAAAAGAGCTATTTTTATCAAAGCCTTTAAAAAGCTGTTGATAAGAAAAAATAAATGAAGCTATAAAAAGTTGCTGATCAAAAGAAATTGTATCTACTTTTAGTTGAAGCTCCTCTTGACCGTTAAGCACTAATTGCTCGTCCTTGCAACAATTATTTTTGATGATTTCACAATCTTTGCTCGAAGGTTTTTGCATTTTCATTCCGCAGCCTGTAGCTTTATGAAAAACGGCGGTTTCTACTAACGTATCTCCACAGTAATGCATATCAACAGTAAATGACATTGTAGAAAGTAACACTACAAATGCCATTAATAAAGATGCTATTTTATGGAATATTTTTTTCATTAGTAAAACAAAAGTACAAAATTGAGATTTAAATTCAAGTTAAATATTTAAATCGGGTCAACTATTCGAAATAAAAAACCAGCAACAAAAGTTACTGGTTTTAAAAGTTTCAAAAGTTATATCGAATTCGATTTCCATTGAATCGATTTTTTATAATTAAAAATCTCATTTTTACTAGTAGGATCCATCACCATTAAGTAAATCCATTCATTATCTAACAATCTTTTCATGCCTTCGTTTCTGGCGATAATCTCAGAAACTCTAGTCAAAGGCGCTTGAATCATCACCGATAATCGCAAGGGTTGATGATACATCACCTCATCAGATCCGAATAAAGATTGTAAGGGTAAACCCATTTTAAGATCTCCGCCATTTCCTTGAACAACTCCAAATTTTCCCGTAATATTATGTGTTATTTTAGAACCACCTCCATACACATTATTATCTACCGTTGAGAAGTAATAATGGTTGTTAATCCATTGTGTTACAGTCATAGGTCCTTGCATAATGCCCTCTAAAGCTTTGCCTTCCGTGTCTAATTCCCATTCATAAGAATGCAAAAAACAACGGCTGTCTAAATTTGTGTTTTTGGTTAAATTTCTCGGGCCAACAATAAAACCTGCGTTTTTTGCCAATCCCCATTCTGGTCTTGTTTCCCCCCAATTATTTGCTTTTTTTTCTGCGGATGAAACACTATTCCCTTTATTCCCTAATCGATCTTCTGTAGCCGTTTTTTGAGCCTGAATTAAACTGACCTTTAAATTATGAATCAAAGGTTGATGAATATCTGAAGCCTCAGAATCGAAAAGGATGATAGCATCTGTCGTCGTGTTATGCTCGGCACCTAAAAATAAGGTGTTTTCAGGAATGTTGATGTGATGCATTTCTTTTAGCACTTGTCTAACTTCTGGTAAATTTGCTAATTTGGCGAGCATTCTTGCATTGTGTCTTCCAGGACTTGCTGCACAGGCGCCACAATCTAAACTAGAACTAAAAGGATTGTTAGCCGAATGACTTCCATGACCGGCAAAAATGACTAATGGCGCAAATTGTTTCCAGCCCATCAAATCGAAAGCAGATTTCACAATCGCTACTTTTTCTGTTAACGGAATGCCTACATCTTCAGAATTTTCAATGATGCTTTTGTTGATGTCAGGTTGACACATTCCTTCCACTTTAGAAGCTTTTTTATCCTCTAATTGATACATTTTTCGAGGCATTAAAGTTTTTGCGACTAATGAAATTCCATAGAAAAGACCAGAACCCTCAACATACCCAAAAGCAGAAGGAATCATATTTTTCATTCGTTTTCTAAAGTATTCCTTAAAGATTGAGATGCTATTTTTATTTTGATAGTTTTTGAGGTTTCCTTCCTTATTTGTTTGTGCTATTTCTGAAACCTTATAGGCAGAATTTACAATTGGCGGACATGATTTACGCGTAATTCCGTCGTTTAAACTTTCATAATCCATCGTAATTCCGAAAAAACCTGCGTATCCAAAAGTTTCGTAATTCCCTTTAGATTCTATGTGTCTTCGAATCAATTCAGAACGCGTGTCAATACAAAATACGAGTTGGGCATCAGGAACTGCATTTTCTACGGCAGTTGTCGCAATCGATTCATTTTCTAACGTTTTTACCAATTGATTTTGCCAGCTTTGTTCCCAAGCTTTTAAAAAAGTATATTGAATTTTAAATACAAGCGCGTCTTTATTTTCGGCTACTTTTGAAGGTAAAATAGGCGAATTTAATTTTTTAGCAGTCCAAAGTCTAGCCGCTAAATAATCCATTGCTTCAATTGGGTATTCTTTTTGCCAATCTGAGCCTGATTGTGTTCTATGATTTAAATAGCCCGTCCAACCTGGAAGTGCAGCCAAATGATGCGTAAAAATGGCCGTATAATCACTTTCTTTATAATCTTTTAAAATTTCTTCTAAGGTTGCAATACTTGTTTTTGGAATATCTTTTAATGCGGTTTTTCCTGTAGATTCAGAATCGTATACTACGAGAAGTCTCCATGCCGTGTAAAAACCTTCCGTTTTATAAGGCATTTCCCATTCTGCCAAACCTTCATCCATAAAAGAAGACAACCACTTTACCATGACCACATCTACAGCGTGATTTTCATTTAAAACTTGTGTTTTCTTTTTTGAATCTAAAAGATTTAAATAGAATTCAGGTGATTCAGTTAGTTTGTTTTCTTTTAATAAACCTGTTAAAATAGTGGTATCGATATCACCTTTCTTAAAGGCTTGTTGATATAAGGCTGCGGATGGAAAAGCATTGGCGTTAAAGTTTTTTTCTGCCGAATTTACAGCTTCAGAAAACGATGAGTTTTCATAACCTGATAAAGGGTTCGAAGCTACAAATGTGTATAAAGGCCAAGTCTTTCCGATTACTTTTGATGCTTCGTCAATACTGTTTATTATGTGCTGCTTCATCATTATTTAGATTTAAACATTAGAACGGATTTGTTAAAAGGCTGAGAAAGGTTCATTAATTTTACATAGAGCCAAGGAATTTTTTTATACACTCTTAATTTCATGACAAAAAATCCAATCAAGAAAATAAATCCAAAGACAATCTGCACCCAAGATAAAGGCATTGGTTTTGCAATCATTGGCATATCCGCCATTAAAATAGTAACGCCGTTATACATCAGTGCATAGATGCCAATCCCTGCGATAAACAACACTGCGGGAAAGACAATTTTTTGAACTATGGATAAACTTTTTTCTTTGACAATATTATAGGTCGCCTGTCCAACGGTAATAGCAACCACTAAAGTTAAAAACACACTACTATCCATTTCCATTCTTTTTCCTGTCCACAGAATAAAAAGATATGCACCCAATCCACCAAAAATTAAAACAACCAAAGCTTGAAAGGGTTTAATTTTTAAAGGTTCTGTTTTTTCTGGTTTTGTTTGGGCAATTTCTTCTCCAGATGAAAGAAATAAATAGGCCTTGTAAAAACCATGAAGAATTAAATGTACCACGGCAGCATTAAAAAAGCCAAGACCACATTGCATGATCATAAAACCCATTTGAGCGATGGTAGAACAACCCAATCGCTGCTTTACATTTACTTGTAAAAGTTTGGTAAATTGAGCAAGAATGGCGGTTAAGCCACCAATGACAAACAAAATTGTTAAGGTATCTGAAGCAAATAATAGGGTGGCAAACAACGACAATAAAATTCCTGCACCGTTCACAAAGCCTGCGTGCATCAAAGCAGAGGCTGGGGTAGGAGCGGTCATTGCTGATAATAACCAGCGATGAAAAGGGTAGATTGCCGATTGTACAATAGCGGCTGCAATAACACATAGGGCAGCGATCATGGTAATGTAAGTAGGGACATCTTTGACCGTCTTAGCCAAACCAGTTACCGTAAATTGATCACTAGTAAAAGCTAAAAGTAGCAAGCCAATACTTAAAAACAAGGTACCGGTTAGAAAATATTTTAGTGTAAATTTTGAGGCTTCAGTGGCTTCTCCCCAAGTTTTGTCAATTCCAATTAATTGCGACATTAATACACCCATCATCAACCAGCTAAAAAGTAAAAGAAAGATGTGATTAGACATGACCAATAGCATTACAGATAAAGTGAACGTCAAGCAAAGTATCATGAATTTAGAATAATACTGAAAACCTGTCAAATAGCTCTTCGCATAACTGCTTACAACAGCACTAAAAAAAGTAACAGTGGTCCATATTAAAATTGTAAACCCATTTATTTTTAAAATGTTTTCAAATTTCCAATCTGGCATATTGAAGAAATTGAGAGTTAGATAGGTGAGGTTTCCAATAAAAAGAAACCATAGGAAATAAGTGACAAGCATCGCGACTACAGGCTTCGCATCTGAAGTCTGGGGGTTTGTGCTTAAATTTTTTTCAAGATCCATCTTAATAATTTTAGTAGTTTGGTTGTGTTTTGGTTTATGATTTTTTGAACGCTGCAAAGATGTAATATTAAATTCGAGTATTTTTATTTATAATAATTATGAATTGCATAAACCATATTTATGAACAATTGCTATTTTAAATAATTGCTTTTAAAATATGAACGCGATTATCTGTTAGATTATCTGCCATTTATTAAAGCTAAAGTTCTTCTAAAAGTACCTACAAATAAGCTTTTAAAATTAAATTTAGGAGGGGTTGAATTATTTGCTATCTTCATTTTCTCACATTCTTTTATCTTTACTCGTTTGGTTAAAAGCAATTAAATTAAAGAGCTGTCGCATTCGAGAATGCACACGATTCCCATATCTTTCTTCTAGTTCCTACTCGTTGAGGTTTGGCTTAAATGCGTTTTGATTTTGTTTTTCAGGAATAAATCGTAACGAGATAAAAGGATTTCATCCATTACATTGCAATAGTAGAAGTATTTCTGAAATATCTCATAAAGATGGTTTTTATACTACAGACGTTTCTTCACCAAAAAAATTAATTACATCTTATAATAAAAATATTATTTTTAAGAAAGAAATGAGGGGCACAGGTGAAATAATAACAGAGGATTTACGATTGATTGAAGGTTTTTTTTATCTGCAATAGATGCTTTAAAAAGTTCGTCTTGTGTTGTTATGATATTTTCTCTTAAGCTATCTAATAATTTTTTTGATTCTCTAATTTGATTTTTAAGTTTTTCTATATTAGAGAATTTAATTAGATTATCCGTTTTTTGTTGAATATGATAGTTTTCAATTAGGAGTTGGATTGATTTCATTTTTTTGAAATTATAACAATGTTTTTAAAATCACTACTAATATTATTAAGCTTTAAATTTTATATATTAGTCTAAACATATATAGTATGCTTTTACTTCATTTGGGAGTACAAAGTTTTTAATTATAATTTTTCTGCAAGAATTACCGCATTGTAAATATTTAATCGAAAGAATTCCCCGAGGCTCTGCCTCGGGTGTAGCGTAAAGATATGTACTTTTGTTTTCCATGAGCGAACATATTCATAAAAGTCATAATAAAAGCTTGATATTATATCATTTTGTTTGTCCTGTAAAATATAGACGAACAGTTTTTAGTCCAGAAGTTTCAAATACATTTAAAGAAGTTTGTTTGAAAATATCAGAAAGGTATGAGATTCATTTTTTGGAAATTGGTATTGATGGTAATCATGTTCATTTTTTGATTCAGAGTGTTCCTCTGAATTCAGCTAAAAAGATAATTAGTGCTGTTCAAAGTATTACAGCAAAGGAGATTTTCAGGTTACATCCAGAAGTTAAAAGATTTTTATGGGGAGGGAAATTTTGGACAAGTGGTTATTATGTCAATACAGTTGGTCAGTATGCAAATGAAGAAGTTATCAAAAAGTATCTTCAAAATCAAGGTAAATCAGAATATGAAAAGTTACATACAGATCAACTCCGATTGTTTTGATACCCCGATGGCTCTGCCTCGGGGTAGTTCATTAAAACTGAAAAACCGTATAAAGTTTTTGGTTTTCTTTTTTGTTGGTTTTATACATGCACAGGAAAATAATCAATTTACATTCCAAGTATTTGATTATGAAACAAAAGAGCCTATTTCTTATGCAACAGTTTTATTAAAAAAACAAAACAGAGGAACACATGCTGATTTTAATGGATTTTTTCAACTCCCTAAGCTTTTGACAACTAATGAGATTTTTGTAGTTTCTGCAATTGGCTATAATACTATAGAATTTATCTTATCAGATTTTTCCAAAAATGGTGTAAACAAAATATATCTAACAAACGCTGTTTTTGTTTTGGATGACATTATACTTAAGGCTCAAAAGGGTAAGAAAAGGAACCTTGAAGCAAAAGAAATCGTACAACGAGCAATTGATGAAATTTTAAATAATCACCCAACAAAACCGTACTCTTATATAGCACATTATAGAGATTACCTTCAGCCTACAAATGATATTTACAAAATATCAAAAGAGCTAAAAGAAGATGTGAAATACTTGAATTTAAACGAAGGAGTTGTTGAGGTGTTTGATAGTGGCTTTAAAAGTGAACCTGTTTCAGGTGTTAACAATCAAGATGCATTATATGATTTTAAATTAAATAACAAGTACATAGTTGATACAACTTTAATTATACCTTATGACAATTTTAATGCTAAATTTAGTGAAGGTATTAGAATCGAATCATTTGGCGGAAATGAGCTTAATATTTTAAAAATAGCAAATCCAATAAGAAACTATAAATCACAATCAATATCCTTTATAAATTCATTTTATAAAGACTTTATTAAAAATCATTATTTTAAATTAGAAGGAAAGCAAAAAGTACAAAATGATACGCTATATGAAATTTCATTCAGAACTATAAAGGCTAAAACTACTAAAATTCATAAAGGCAATGGTAAAATTTATATATCAAAAAATAATTTTGCGATTTTTAAACTAAATTACTATTTATTTTTTGATCCTATAAAAAAACCAAAGTATAGTATAAATTTAGAATACAAGCCTTATCATGGTAAAATGTATTTAGACTATATTTCTTTCAATAATTTATTAGAAATAAAGAATACAGAGCAAACAGAACTTAATTATGTTGGGTTTTTACCAAAAGATAACACGCTTGTTTTTAAATTTAATAATCCTGTTAATTATGGTTCTGTAAAGTCTTGGAAGAGAAAAATAAATTTATTTTTTGACAACAAAAGACTTAAAATTTCTAGTGTCAAGATAAAACAAATGATGGTTACTAATAAGAAATCACCATTTCTATTTATTACTATTGATAGTAAAAGATTGGATTCATTTTTTAATGGAACTAATAATAAAACTGATTTTATTAATAGAATTACAGTAGAGTTTAAAAGAATAAAAGATAGAAATGATTTTTTTGTAAACGATGCACCACCTTTTAAATTTTATCAATTTAGAGAGTTGTTTGTGCAGAAAATATTTAAAAATAAAGAACTACCTAAAAATAAAAATTTTATTGATAAGAATAAGCCATTGTTGAATGCGAATTTAGCTGTATTTGACTTTAAAAATGATTTTTGGATAAATACACCTTTAAAGTTTGAAGATTAATTTAATTTAACTGAAGATTTTATTTTTATTTATCCTTAAATCCGCAGACAGATTAGACCAACCTTAGTCAAATCCAGTAAGGGAGATATATCCCTTACTGTTTTGACATTAAAAAAATATCACGTATTTTTAAGATTCCTACATTTTAAAAAATGTGAATATTTTTACGAAAGTAATAAAAAGCAACAAAACAATCAATCCTTTTGTAGGAATATCTTTTGTAAACGAATCTTTTAAAACATCTGGGATAGCCAATCTTATTGATTCAACCTTGGGTAAACGTGTAAAAACCGTTGGTTATCAGTATAGTGACATTTTCAAAAGTTTAACCAGCATGTTTATGAGTGGCGGTGATGTTATAGAGGATTTAAACACAAGTTTTAGAAAACACCTAAAGGATATTCTTTAGAGCAAATAAAAGTACTAGTGTATTTGAGCAGATTAACGAGATTGAAAATTGGCAAGACATAGAGCTGAACTATAAAAAATACGAAGTAGCCTCGATACCATTCAAGTAATTTCATCAAGAGCGTAATTATCGTCTAGTAATTATGAGAGAAAAATCAAACTCAACACAAATAGATTTTTTACACAAGAAAATCTGAAATACCGAAAAATCTTAACAAATGACTGGGATTCTGCTGAAAAAGAAGTGATTGAATATTATAATCAACGAGGCAAAAGTGAGAAAATTGGAGTGTCTACCTTTGATGTGATGAATAATGATTTTGAATGGAAACACTTCCCTTTTTCGTTTTTAGATCAGAACGGTACATTTATCATCATTACAGCAATGATTAAAAATTTCTATACGTATTTCATACATATGGTGTCAGAGAAATTTGAGGATTTAAAGCCCACCTCTCGATTAAAACGTTTTGTTTTTAAATTTATAGCCGTAGCAGGTCAGTGGATTTATGAAGCAAGACAATATAAGCTTAGATTGTTCTCTGATAAACCCTATTTTGATTTAAAAATTTGATTTAAAAAGTTGATTTAAAAATGTAATCAACTGACTTTAAAGGGATAACTACATTTATTTCACAAACTTAAGTGAATTATAATCAGTGATTTAGCTTAAGCGCATTTTAGCTGTTTAGAAATATGTAATTTAACAGATATAGCATGTTAAATAGTAATCTAGTTTTGATAAATCACCGCTTCAATTTTGCTACTTTCTATAGTAAAACACGGCAAAATTTAAATTTAAAAGAATAATAACTATAAAAAAAGTTCAATAATTAATCGTTTAATCTTTTTGCGGATTTGAGGTTTACAATAATTATGCATTGCATAAACCATATTTATGAATTATTGTAATTTTTAAAAAGCCATGCTATGTAGAGACTATTTAATATTGACCTAATATTTTTTACTTCGACCAAAAATCTATTTGCTATTAAATTATAATTTCTGTCTAAAAGTATTTAAAAGATTTTTTTCTTCGGAATCTAATCATTTCAATGAAGAATTGGTGTAAGATGTTTTTTTTCTTTTGTCATTTCCCAATGGCCCAATGAAATCGGGATATTGCCAATATTATTTAAAGTATCAAAGAAATCTTTAATTTTAAATGGTGTACCTTCTTGTTCTTTAATTCTTGCAAAATCAGCTAAGGCATTTTCTAATAAATATTTGCCGGTAATATAACTTGTTCCATAACCAGGTTGTCTCAAATATAAATGTTGTTCAAAAATTAAAAGTTCTTTTTCTGTTTTCATCCAACCACGAGGCGTATATGCACTATGAATTCCTCCAGCTTCTTCCATCGTCATTATATTGGCATGCGCGTATAAAGAACCCAAACCTCTTGCAGCTCTTTGAGCAATCATAATGTAAACAATTTCTTTTGTTCTTGGGCTATCATCATACAAACCAGCTTGCATAAACATTTCCTCTACAGCAGTTGCCGTTCCTTCATTTCTTGAATCAAAAATATTATATAATAAAGCTTCACGTCTTATTTCGCTTTTATGAGGCTCATTATCCATTCTTGCCAACTCAAACCAATGATAAAAATGAGAGTATAAAGGTCTTGGATCAAAATGCTCTCCTATTGAAAAAAAGTTTCGTTCTTCTTGAGGGATAAACTCTCCTAAATGTTTTCTTAAAGCAGTATCAAAATAAGGTTTTACCGTTACAATATCTTGCTGTTCTAAAAACGTAATTAAACTTTTAGCGGCTTCATCTGCCATTTTATTATAAGTTTCAGGAGAATTGGCAGCGATGAGTTTTGGTAGATTTCTATTGCTATGTTCTTCTAATTTTAAAGCAGTCCAGGCTCTTGCTAATTCGCGTTTTAGAATCATTACTTCGTCATCCCAAGTTAACGGAACCAAATGCACCTTTTGTAGGTACCAAGTATAGTTTTCTTTCCCAATTCCTGAAACGCCAGTTTTAGTTGTAGCTTTATTTTCTAACCATTTTACAAAATCGTTTGTAGATACAATTGCTTCGTTTATGATTTTAAGGATTTCAGTATCAGTTTCAATTCCTTCTTTTTTTTTAATAGCATTTAAGGCAATACTTTGGTTTTTTATATCACGAATACCAGCAATCCAAAGATCTTTAGCATTACCAGTTAAGTTTATTTTAGCTTGTTCATTTAGTGGTTTTATAACATTAAGGTCTTTAATAAATTTTGTTCTTTCTTCTTTTGATAATGGAAAAGTATATTGCCATACTTCTGTAATCCCATGATTTGTAGGGCCTTCATGTGCAGGAACATCACTTTTGTACATCCAAACAGCTTTGTAATAAGCAGGATCACGTTCCCAAGGCTTTAAGATATTATGGTTAAAGTCATAACCATTCATTTCTGCCCATACCAGCATCCAATCTATTTTATTTTTTACAGGCCAATTTGTAGTGTCTATCGCTTTTAAATCGTTTTGTAAATCTTTAAAAATTGACCAGCGCTTTGCAAAAGTTGCTTTTGTGTAATCTGGAGCACCCTCTGATAAAGGAGGATTTTCAAAAACTCTCCATTCTTTAAAAAGGCGAACCAAATCTGAATAGCTTTTAGTTTTAAAAGTACTTTCTGCTATTTTTTCTTCTTTAACACAACCGATTGTTAAAAAAAGGAAACTAATAATTATCAATAAATATTTCATGTGTTGTCTTTTTATTTTTCTAATTCTGAATTGATAGTTTTTAAAAGATTATTTAATGCCTCTTTTTACTCTTTATACCAATACAACTGATTTTATATTGGTTATTGATTTACTAGATATAAGATTGTTTCAGTTTTTATTTGTAGCTTATTTTGGTTCTACAATCAAAAATATGGCGGTGCTATCGCCAATATTTAAAACTTTATGCCATTTAATTTTTTCATTATAAAAATTGTACCCAGATGGTACATTAACTTCACGAGTTCCCGTAGCATCTGTAATTCTGAATCTACTTCCTTTAATAGCATAACCGAAATGTTTTGCATGAAAATGTTTATCATGGCCAACTCTTGGAGGAAACACACATTTTAAAGTTCTTACTTTTTCATTTTCAACTAATACTTTACAAACTTTATCCTCTTTCCAGCCAGCCTCTAAAGGATCTGGTAAATTATTATTGGGTTTACAGGCAGTAATTAAAACACCAATTAGACCATAAAAAAGAAGATACTTATTATGTATCCAATGCCTTTTTTGCTTTGTTTTTTGATAAAGGATTTTATTCATTTTCATCATCTTTTTTTATTTTTTTATAGCCTAATAATAAACGAACTCCTAATCTTGCAAATAATATAATTGCAATAACCATAATAATATTAAATCCGTCCATTATTTGTTTTCCTTTTTTTTATAATTATTGATATCATTAATTTAATTGAGTTGTATATGTATATTCTAATAAAATACTTCATTACTATTCTACCCTTTTAATATTTTTAATGATGACAGGTTTTAGTAAACGTTGCTCTTCGTTTTCTCTGTTTTGAATCTTCTTTACAATTTCAGAACCTTCAATTACTTTACCAAAAGCAGCAAAACCAAGCCCATCAGGATTTCGTTTACCTCCAAAATCTAATGACGGTTGTGCATTAACACAGATAAAAAAATGGTTAGTAGCGGTGTTGGGTTCATCTCTCGCCATAGATAGAGTTCCTTTTTTATGAAGAATTCCTGTTTGTTTTGTGGTTTCAATTTTAATAGGAGCTAATTGTTTTTCTTCATCTAAAATACCACCTTGTATCACTTCAATTTTTATCGTTCTACCAGCCTCATTTGCAGGAGTTGTAACCCGATAAAAAGAAGAGTTTTCGTATAAACCTTTATCTACATATTCTAAAAAGTTAGCCACAGATATTGGGGCTTTTTCTGGATATAATTCAATCAACAGGTTCCCTTCATTTGTTTCTATGATGCAATTTATTGTTTTCTTACAACTTGCTATTATAAGGGTAAATACAAGTACTAAAACTATTTTGTACTTCATAGGAAATAATTTTCGGTTAGTTTAATAATTGAGAAATTAAAGATACAGAGAAAATAGTTAACATAAACCAACCAATAAAACCTTGTATTATTGCCAAATATCTTGGCAAACCTTTTATGGGTATTTCACCAAAACCAAGAGTTGTAAATGTGTTGATGGAAAGCATTAGGGCATTGATCATTTTTATCAAAATATCATAGAACACAGCAATGGTAAACGCACCAATTAATAAGATTGATTTCCAGATTCTTTTAGATTTTGGTAAATCGCTCCAAGTGCCTTTCATAATATCTACTCGTTTTAACACATTTGCAGAAAACTTTGTACCAGAAACTGCCCATTTGTAGAGTGGGAGTGCAGTGAATGTAAAAAATGAAGGAACTGTTTTCCCTTGTTGTTCTATCAAGGTTTTAAACTCTTCAAATTCTAATAAATCTTCTTTTTGGTTGTCTAAATACACTTCATGAATTCCGCTTTTTTTATTCATATAGGTAAAGAAGAAGGCATATCTGTTCATGATTCTCTTACGCCCATGTGCATCCCAAGAATTGGGGAATAACAGGTACACAAAAGCAAATAGAAATATAACATATAAAGAGAAGATGATTGACAAAGAAGGATTTGTACCATACCCAGAAAATATCTTTAAAAACTGGTTGATCTTCCAGGTAAAAAACGAATTGAATGATGGATCTTTTTTGTACAAATATGCATAGCGTTTGGTTTCTAAATTTTTAAATTCAATATATACTTGGTTTGCATAATCTGAATCGTGTTGTAATTTGTAGAAATCGTAAAACTGTCCTAATTGCTGCATTTCAAATTTATAAGAATCAGCCAATGCTACTTTGTCCCTGTTTTTGTAATTCTCAAAAACGGTGTCACTTTTATACAGTTCCTCGTATTCTAGATCGGTGCCTTCTGCTAGTAAGTACTTCAGGTAGTTGTCATATCCTGCAGAAGAAAGAACTTTTCCTTTCCACTGAGTCCAGCGATATACATTGTTAATACTAAATTGATTGATATGAAGTAAAAAGGCATCGTTAAAAATATTTTTCTCTACCAAATATACTTGAGAGTCATTAAAGGATTCTTTTGATATATTTACTCTAAAATTACCAAAATCGTTTCCGTAAATACTTGTAAAAGTTGAATTGTCTACACCAAGCATGAGAAATCCTTTTCCATTAAAAATATTTTCGTCAATAAACGTGTCTTTTACACTATTGGTGTAGATTCCAACATTTATGCTTTCTGAGATAGCATTAAATTTCGAGAAAAAAAGATGAAAATGAATGGAAGAATAATATTCAATAGAGCCAATATCTATATGGGTATCTTCCTGAAAAGTGCAATAGTAAAATCCAACATCAGAATCATAATTTTCGTGTTTTTGAGAAAGGTTATTAATTTGATCATTCCCTAAAACACTAGTGTCCATATCTAAAATCCCTTTAAAAACACAATTGAAAAATAACAAAGAAGTAGTGTTGTAAATACTTACATTTTTAGTGAAAACAATGTTGTAAAAACCTTGAATAGCATCATCATTTCTTTGATGCTCAAAATGCACGTTTTTTAATACAATTTCTTTAGCTATGATTAAAGGAATTATAGAATCCTTAGGTTCGTCGTTAACATATAAATAATTTAAACTCATATCCTTTTCTGTAAAGGTGATAAATGCATTTTCTAATGTAAAAATCGAGTCTTTTTCGGCAGTAATCATTTTAAAAAACTCAGTATGAGAGTATTTTTTGAGTTTTGTTTCTTGAGAAAAACTATGGATAGCAAATAATAAAGTACATAGGATTGATATCTTTTTCATAGGAATTGTCATGGTTTAAAAATTTAGAAGTTAATCATAGTGATTCACCATATCAGCAGTTAATCCCAAATATTCATCAATTTGAGCAACCAATTCTTTGCCACCTATTAAGGTTTCTTCTGCCAATTCAAGATGTTCGACTAAAATCATGGTTTGAGTCTTAATAGCATTTAAAAGAGCTAAAATATTTGCTGGTTTTTCAAGCTCAGAGGTTAAATAACTATTTAATAAATGAACATTATTAATAGCGATTTCTTCATCTTCATTAAGATCCTCAAAGGTTACATAAATTTGAGATAACTTGTTCAGCACAGGATATACCTCTTTATAATAGAGATTATCATTATTGCTTTTAACATCCAGAAAATTGTCTTCACAAAAAAGGTAAAAATCAATCAATTCTAAACTCAGCTCTTTTTCTTTTATTAAAGTTTGTTGGCCAGATGAGACTAATTCTTGGTACGTATTATTGATATTTGGAAAATTGTCAGCAAAAGTGAGGGCATTCAGTTTTTCATTTAAACTATCAATTTTTGCAAAACTGTTAAAGCGGTTAAAATCTTTTAAAAGCGACTTTGAAACTGCAATACTGTATTTATAGTTTACAATTAAATCAACCAACTCTGCTTTCTGATATTCCACATCTTCAGCAACATTAATCAAATACCATTCTTCTTTTTTAGAATTTTCATTTTCAAGATTCCAGTTGTTAAACTGGAGTGCTAAAACAATACCCACAACCACTAAAACAATCTCGCCTAAAGCATAGAGTAAGTATTTATGAATCCTATTGTCACGTATCAATTGCAGCCTAATTTTTCGGAATAAATGTATCATTTAAAAATAATTAGGTTTTAAAGATAATAAAAAATGAGGACGTTTTGTTAGTAAAGGATTATCAATAGAAATATTGAATGTCCGTCAATAGCCATGTTTTTTTAATTATTTCGAATATTTAATTGATTATAAAAGATTTAATTGTGGATATATTTAGTTTTGGAGTTCATTTTAAAGATGAAGAAAGTTATAGGCTAAACTTCAGTTAATGGTTTGATAAATAAGATTTTATATGCCACGGGAGCAATGGAAAAGATGGTAGTCAGCAATACTACCTTTAATCGAAAAGAATTCCTCGATGCTCTGCGTCGGGGTTTCCGTTTAAATTGTCATTCCCGTGAAATTTATGCTCAACTAGATTGGGTAACGGGAATTTAAATAATAGATTTTTGGTTTTTGACCTTTTTAGCTCAAAGCTCGTGCTCAACTTGATTCTGTATGAAACGAGTGAAATACCTCTATAGCTCTGCCTCTAGGATAGTTCGTTTTAAGAAATTCTTTATTAGAAATGAAATCATCAAAAAAATGATTGAAATAATTTATATTTGTCGAGTAAATTTAAATTATGACTCTTATAAAATCAATTTCAGGAATTAGAGGTACAATTGGAGGTAAAACTGCAGACAATTTAACCCCTATAGATGCTGTAAAATTTGCTGCTGCTTATGGAGCATTCTTAAAAAGAAGAAATCCGAATAAAGAAAAATTAACAGTTGTTGTGGGTAGAGATGCTCGTATTTCTGGAAAAATGATTTCTAGTTTGGTAGCCAACACTTTGGTTGGTTTGGGCATCAATGTAGTAGATTTAGGTTTGTCAACCACACCAACTGTAGAAGTTGCTGTGCCTTTAGAAAATGCTGATGGAGGAATTATTTTAACGGCTTCCCATAATCCAAAACAATGGAATGCTCTAAAATTATTGAATGAAAAAGGAGAATTTTTAAACGGTGAAGATGGTGAACAAATTTTGGCTTTGGCAGAAAGTGAAGATTTTGAATTTGCGGAAGTAGATGATTTAGGAACGTACACAAAAGATAATTCGTACTTAGAAAAACACATTAACGAAGTTTTAAACCTAGAATTGGTGGATGTGGAAGCTATCAAAAATGCCAACTTTAAAGTTGTTGTAGATGGCGTAAATTCTACTGGAGGAATTTTTATTCCTGCTTTGTTAAAAGAATTAAATGTAGCATGTATTGAATTGTATTGTACACCAAATGGTCAATTTCCTCACAATCCAGAACCTTTAAAAGAACACTTAACAGACATTTCTGAGCTAGTTGTAAAAGAAAAAGCAGCTTTAGGAATTGTGGTAGATCCAGATGTAGATAGGTTGGCTTTAGTTTCTGAAGATGGTTCTATGTTTGGAGAGGAATATACTTTGGTTGCTTGTGCAGATTATGTTTTAGGACGTTTAGGTGGCGGAAATACGGTTTCTAATTTATCTTCTTCTAGAGCATTACGGGATGTTACTGAAAAACATGGCGGAACGTACACAGCAAGTGCTGTAGGTGAAGTGAATGTGGTGATTAAAATGAAAGAAACCAATACCGTTATTGGTGGCGAAGGAAACGGAGGTATTATTTACCCGGCTTCTCATTATGGACGTGATTCTTTGGTAGGTGTGGCATTATTTTTATCGCATTTAGCACATCAAAAAATGTCTTGTAAAACCTTGAGAGATTCGTATCCAAGTTACTTTATGAGTAAAAATAAAATTCAATTAACGCCAGAAATTAATGTTGATGAGATTTTAGAAACGATGGCATCAACCTATAAAAATGAAGATGTAAATACGATTGATGGTGTAAAAATTGACTTTGCTGAGGAATGGATTCACCTTAGAAAATCGAATACAGAGCCTATTATTAGAATTTATACGGAAGCTAAATCTCAAAAGGCAGCTGATGCTTTGGCAATACGATTTATCAACGAAATAAAAGCCATTATTGCCTAAATATATCCAAAAAGAGATACAACCTTATTAGGTAAAGAAAGACATGATGATTTCCATATTTCTGGTTACGTACTTTCTGCTGGATTTGGTATGAATATAACTTTTTTAAAACACTTTTTTGTGCAAGCTGATGTAAAAGAGGGTTTTGTAAATATATCTGATATTAAAATTAATACAAATGCAGCAGATAGCGATTCGAAAGATTCTTTGTTTTTACAAAAAAATATTTTAATCGGAAGTAAATTTAGAATATAATGGAAAATTTAGAACAATTTTTTTCTCAATATAGAAAACATATTATTGGAGTTAATCAAACATTTACATCTCCTTATGGCGAGCAGAATTTGGTGTATTGTGATTGGACGGCAAGCGGAAGATTGTACAGACCTATTGAAGAAAAAATTTGTAATGAATTCGGACCTTTTGTGGCAAATACCCATACTGAAACTTCAACTTCTGGAGCAGCCATGACGCTTGCTTATCATGAAGCAAGAAACATTATTAAACGTCATGTAAATGCAAATTCTAATGATATATTAATTACTACGGGCTCTGGAATGACTGGAGTTATCAATAAGTTTCAGCGTATTTTAGGTTTAAGGGTACCTGAAAGTTTAAAGAATTATACCAATGTTCCAGAAGAATTAAAACCCATTATTTTTATTTCACATATGGAGCACCATTCTAACCAAACTTCTTGGTTAGAAACCATTGCAGATGTGGAAGTAGTTCCGTGTAATGAACAAGGGTTGGTTTGTTTAGAAAATTTTGAAGCATGTATTCAGAAGCACGAGCATCGAAAAATAAAAATAGCT
The DNA here is from genome assembly GCF_019968605.1 of Polaribacter litorisediminis. Lineage (NCBI taxonomy): Bacteria > Pseudomonadati > Bacteroidota > Flavobacteriia > Flavobacteriales > Flavobacteriaceae > Polaribacter > Polaribacter litorisediminis. The sequence continues at coordinate 2,129,175 of NZ_CP082966.1, read as the reverse complement.
TCCATAACCTCTTGCTCTAATGTAACGGGTATTAAAACGCCCTATCATAAAGTTGCAAAATTAATTCACCAATATAATGGTTTGTGCTTTGTAGATTTTGCTTGTTGTGCACCTTATGTAAGTATAAACATGCATCCAGAAATAGAAGAAGAATATTTAGATGCTATTTTCTTTTCTCCGCATAAATTTTTAGGAGGTCCAGGGAGTGCAGGTGTTTTAATCTTTAATAAGAAATTATACAAAAATACAGTTCCAGATAATCCAGGAGGAGGAACAGTAAGTTATACCAATCCTTGGGGAGAACATGATTATTTTGATGATGTAGAAACTAGAGAAGATGGCGGAACACCTGCTTTTTTACAAACCATAAAAATTGCACTTTCTATTCAGTTGAAAGAAAAAATGGGAATTTATAATATCAATAAAAGAGAGGATGAAATTAACGAAGTTGTCTTTAAAACTTTAGAGTCATTAAAGGGCGTAAATATATTAGCTCCAAATCATAAAAAACGATTAAGTATTTTTTCTTTTTATTTTGAAAAATACCACTTTAATATGGTGGTAAAATTATTAAATGATCGTTTTGGAATTCAAACGAGAGGCGGCTGTTCTTGCGCCGGAACCTATGGGCATTTTTTGTTAAATGTAGATCAAGAAACATCTCATAAAATAAAAGATGAAATTTTGCACGGTTGTAATACGCAAAAACCGGGTTGGATTCGTCTGTCTTTGCATCCAACAATAACAACAAAAGAATTAGATTTTATTTGTAATTCTTTAAAAGAATTATCAGAAAATATAGAAAATTGGTCTAAAGATTATACCTACGATTCTATAAAGAATGATTTTGTGCACAAAACAATTAAACCTATTGAAAAAACATTAGTTAATTCTTGGTTTTCGGTTTAGAAATTTTCATTTCTTTCCATTCCTCAAACTTATTTCTATGTTTAAATCTTTTATGAGACCATAAATAAATTTCTGGTTGTTGATTGATGTTTTTTTCTGTAATTGTCAAATATTTTTCTGTTAATTCATAATCATGAAAAGCTTTCGGGGTTTCTGTAATTAATTCAAATTCAATTTCATAGTAACCTCGTTTTACTTTTTTTGCCACATAATTAATCATTACACAATCAAATTTTTTAGCCAACATTTCTGCGCCTGTATGAATAGGAACTTTAACGCCAAAAAAGGTACTCCAATAAAATGTTTTTGTTAATTGTGGAGATTGATCACTTAATAAAATATAAGCAGCATGTTTATGATTCGCTATGTTTTTTTTGATGTTGGCCACAGTTTGTGAAGTTTTGTAACCATCGATACCAAAGCGCATTCTACTTTTTTTAATGGCTTTTTCATAATACTTATTGGCAATTCTGGTGTATGCACCTAAAACCGTTGTTTCTAAAGCTAAGGGCATACTCGTAGACCACTCCCAATTTCCTTGATGTGCACCTACAATAATAATATTTTGTCCTTTCTTTCCATAAAAATCTACAATTTCTGGATTCAAATATTTATAACGCGCCTTTATTTCCTTTTCACTAATAGAAAAATACTTGATACTTTCCATTATTAAATCTATAAAGTGTTTAAAGAATTTTCTAGAAATTTCCTTTCTTTCTCTTTCTGATTTTTCTGGAAAAGCCAAACTTAAATTTTCTAAAACTACTTTTTTGCGATATTGAAAAACGTAATAAATTAGAAAGAAAAATATGTCAGATTTTATATATAAAATCCGCATTGGTAATCTTGAAAATACCCAAATAAAAGGATAAGTAAGTGCAAAAACTAAAAAAGGCATACGTATATCTTTATAAGTACAAATATCTATATTTAAATTTAAAAGAAGATCATAAAGCCAAAGAGATTTGCTATTTTTGTAGCATGCTAGAGGGTTCAAATACTACCATTATATTAATTATTATTGCCAATGTCTTATTCTCTATGAAGGGCTTTGATGATTATAGTTTTTTAGATAAATACAAATTTCAAGTTGGCAGAATAAAGGGCGATGAAAAAATTAGAATGTTAACTTCTGGTTTTTTACATGTAGATTGGATGCATCTTGGTTTTAATATGTATGCTTTGTATATATTTGGAGGTTTTGTTGCCAATAATTTAGGTATTATTCCTTTTTTAATTATTTATTTCGGAAGTTTATTAGCAGGTAGTTTGTACACCTTACATTATCATAAAGATGAACCTTATTATAGTGCAGTTGGTGCTTCTGGAGCGGTTTCTGGAATTGTATATGCATCAATTTTAGTGTTTCCAGACATGCAATTATTATTGTTTTTTGCAATTCCGATTCCAGGCTATATTTTTGGGGTAGGTTATTTATTGTATTCCATTTACGGAATGAAAAAGCAATTAGGAAATACAGGGCATGCAGCTCATTTAGGAGGCGCTATCGGTGGGTTTGTTTTAACGCTAGTTTTAATTCCGTCTTTATTTTCTACAGATACTATTTTTGTTTCTTTATTGGCAATTCCGATTATTTTAGTCTTAATTTTTGGAGATAAATTGAAAAACTTATAGAGAATTTCTTATCCTTAAAATTGATTCTATTTTGTCCTTTATTTTGAAGTGAAAATTAAAATAACTTCAGAAAACATAAGTGTTTTTTGACGAATTAAATTTGGTATTCGAAATATTTGCCAAACTTGAATTCTATTCTTTGCTTAAAAAGCATTTGAGCTTCAGATCTTAACAATCAAAATTGACCGATTATGATGACTCAATAGAAAAGTGGTGGAGTAGCTTAAAATTTAAGAACTTTAATTTTTAAAAAGAGATGTTTTTGCTTCATGCGCAAATTACACAACTTATTGACTTGATCCATTAAGATTAAAAATATACATGAAAAAAAAGACCTTATTTATATAAATAAGGTCTTATGAGCGAAAGACCAGGTTCGAACTGGCGACATTCAGCTTGGAAGGCTGACGCTCTACCAACTGAGCTACTTTCGCGTGGTAAAGAGCTGCAAATATAACTGCATTTTTGATTTCTGCAAGGTTTTTATGATCAAAAAATGTATTTATTTTAGTTTTATAGGTTGACATTAAAAACACAACTGCTATCTTGATTTGCAAAGTATTCCTAAGATTTTTTTAATTTTTTAAGGTGATAGGAACCAACAATTTACCCGAACTTTCAAATTCTTTTTGCATTCCTAGAGCGATTGAAAATTAAAAAGACCTTTCCTTTTTAATTTGCCTAAAAGAGTAGAAAGATAAAAATGCAAGTAAAAGAATTGTTAGATATTTCTTAATCTGAGTTTAATTTAAATAATTTTTAGAAGCGCTTTAAAATCATTAATTACAAAATTGGCGTTTTTTAAAGTTTGATCTGCGGCCATTGGGTTTTTGTAACCAAAAACGAAAATATTAGCATCATTGGCAGCTTTAATTCCGTTGTCTGAGTCTTCAATAATAATACAGTTTTCTTTTGCTGTATTTCCTAAAAGAGCCGCTTTTTCAAAAATTTCAGGGTGTGGTTTTGAAGCCGTTAAATCGGCACCTGAAATTTTTGCAGTAAAAAATTTTTGTAACTTAAATCGGTTAAAAACACGGTCAATATTAACCATTGCAGACGAAGAAGCTAGAATTAGAGTAAGATTTTTTTGATAGCAATGTTGTATCAATGCTTCAACTCCTTTTACCAAATGCAATGTAGGGTCATTTTCAAAGAAGTTTACGTAGCGCTTTCTTTTTTCTACAACGAGTTCTTCAGGATTTAACTTTAATTGAAAATGAGTAATTAACTTTTGAAAAGCATTTCTTGTAGACGAACCTGTGAGCGTTTTATAAAGCGAGTCAGAAACCTCAACTCCAATAGAATCAAAGGTTTCATAATAGGCTTTTTTATGGATTTCTTCTGAATCGATAATTACGCCATCCATATCAAAAATGACACATTTTATTTCTTTTGGGATCTTCATGAATTAGATATTAGTTTTTACGCACACAGCCATTATTTTAGTTCAAAAATTTTGCTTTTAATTCGTCTGTAGGAATCATGCAACTTTCTTTTTTGCCAAACCATTTGTACCTGTTTTTAGCAATATAGTCGTAGATATGATCTCTAAAAGCTTCAGGGAAAAACATTGTTATTTGAGTAAAATACCAAAAGCCACCAAAATCTTTCATCACTTTTAAGGCCGCAGTAGATTTTAAATCGTAAGAAATTCCTGGTTCGTATAAAATAATTGAATCAATTTTAGAAGTATCAATTTTTAAATAATCAGTAATTTTTTTGCCAGTTTCAGATTGTAAAGCCGTGAATAGAAAGACTTGTTTTTTATCATATTTAATGATCTTTAAAACGGCGTCGTTGCATAAGTTACAAATTCCATCAAATAAAATTATTTTCTTATTATTTGGGATATCAATCATTTAAATCTTTAAATATTTGTTGATGCAAAGATACTTTAACTTTTTTTAAAATTCCTGTAACATTATTGTAAATTGGTCGTCTTATTCTTGTATTTGATGGTAGTTAAAAGTTTTTAACATAATATTAATATCTGTAACTAAAAGCATTCGATACTTTTATATTAAAATAACTAACTGATGATTAAAATAGAAAATCTACATAAATCTTATCCGATAGGAAAGGACTCTTTACACGTTCTAAAAGGTATTAATTTGCATATAAAAGAGGGTGAATTCGTATCTATCATGGGGTCTTCCGGTTCAGGTAAATCCACATTACTAAATATTGTTGGGTTGCTAGACGTTCATGATGAAGGCGATTATTATTTAAATGGTCAGCTCATAAAAGACATGAATGAAAAAAAGGCAGCCTTGTTACGTAATAAATTTTTAGGTTTTGTCTTTCAATCCTTTAATTTAATTTCATACAAAACTGCTTTAGAAAACGTAGCATTACCTTTGTATTATAAAGGGATGAGTAGAAAAGAGCGTTTGGTAGAAGCTTTAGATTATTTAGATAAAGTAGGTTTAAAAGAATGGGCAAATCATTTGCCAAATGAACTTTCTGGAGGTCAAAAGCAAAGAGTTGCCATTGCAAGAGCTCTTGTAACAAAACCAAAAGTTGTTTTAGCAGATGAGCCTACAGGTGCATTAGATTCTGTAACATCAGATTCAGTAATGGAGTTATTAAAGGATATTAATAATGAAGGAATGACTGTTTTTGTGATTACGCATGAAGAGGATGTAGCAGAACAAACTAAGAGAATTGTTCGTTTAAAAGATGGTCAAATTATAAGTGATGAATTAACCAAGGCATCAAAAGCTGTATAATTATGTTTGATTTAGATCGTTGGAGAGAAATTTTTCAAAGTATTAATAAAAACAGATTACGTTCCGTAATGTCTGGTTTTACAGTAGCTTTTGCTATTTTACTTTTCACCTTATTATTTGGCATCGTAAGTGGTTTGAGCAATACGTTTAAAAGTGCTTTTTCCGATGATGCTCAAAACTCGATGTTTGTAAGGGTTTGGAAAACTTCAAAACCTTATAAAGGGTTGCAAACAGGACGAACAGTGCAGCTTAAAAATGATGATTATAATTTTGTAACGGATGAATATGCTAGCAAAATTGAGTACAAATCAGCAAGAATTTATAAAAACTTTACCTTAAAATATAAAAGTGAGGCGGGTAATTATAATGTAATGGCTATAAATCCTGATCATCAATTTATAGAAAAAACGATTATCAATGAGGGTAGATATGTAAATGAAAGAGATATCAAAGAAAAATCGAAAGTAATTGTAATTGGTCGTTTAATTAAAAAAGATTTATTTGGAGAAAGACCAGCTTTAGGAAAACGATTAAATGTAAGCGGTAGTTCTTATCTTATTATAGGTATTTTCTCTGATGAAGGAGGTGATAATGAAGAAAGAAAAGCATTTATACCTCTAAGTACAGCGCAAACAATTTATGGTAATAACGATTATATAAGCCAAATGGCATTTGGTTATAACCCGAATTTAAGTTTAGATGCTGCTGTGGCTTTCGGAAATCAAATGGAGCGCGATTTGCGTAAAAAATTGAATATTCATCCTGATGATCAAAGTGCGCTTTCTGTCAGGAATATGGCAGAAGCCAACAAAGGTGTTGGCCAATTTATGGGAATTTTATATGCTATTGTAATTCTAGTGGGCTCAGGAACGTTGATTGCAGGGATTATTGGAATTAGCAATATTATGATATTTGTCATCAAAGAGAGAACAAAAGAATTCGGAATTAGAAAAGCTTTAGGCGCAAAACCATCCTCTATTGTAGGAATGGTCGTTCAGGAGTCAGTATTGATTACCACAATTGCAGGCTATCTGGGTCTTTCTTTAGGTACTTATATTTTATCTTTAATTGGGGATAGTTTAGAAAAAGATTATTTTATTAAAGATCCAAGTGTAAGCACAGGGATTGTGGTCGGAGCAACTATCGTGTTGATACTTTCTGGGTTAATTGCAGGATATGTGCCCGCTAAAAGAGCTGCAAACATTAAACCTATTGTAGCATTAAGAGCAGATTAATTATGAAGTTTTTATTCGATTCAGATACTTGGCAAGAAATTTACGGAAGCATTCGTAAAAACAAAATGAGAACCTCCATTACGATTATAGGGGTTTTATGGGGAATTTTTCTTTTAGTAGTACTTTTAGGAGCAGCTAGAGGAATGGAAAATGGATTCAATAAACTTTTTGGAAATTTTGCAACCAATAGTGTTTTTGTTTGGACACAATCTACCGATACACCTTTTAAAGGATTTCAAGAGGGTAGAAGATTTTCTTTAACTATGAATGATCTAGAGGTTTTAAAATCTGAATATTCTAATGAAATAAAACTATTAGCGCCTAGGAATCAAACAAATAACTTAATTATAAAAGATTTTAAATCAGGCAATTTTCAAGTAAGTGGAGATTATCCTATATTAGATCAAATTCAAAAAAAACAATTATTGTATGGACGCTTTTTGAATGAAAATGATATTTTATCAACGGCAAAAGTTACGGTGATTTCAGAAGATATGTACAAACAATTGTTTGAAATCAACGAACAGCCCATAGGGCAATACCTAAAAATAAACAGTATTAGTTATAAAGTAATTGGTGTGTACAAACCCTCTAATACAATTGACTTTGACGGAGACTGTGCTTACATTCCATTTTCTACCTATAAAAAAGTATACAATACCGCCAATAAGGTAGATTGGATGATGATTACGGCAAATGAGGGTACAAATATCGAACAAATGGAAAAAGATATCTTGTTAACCTTAAAAGGATTGCATAAAGTACACCCAGAAGATGAAAGAGCTTTTGGAAGTGTTAATCTTGGAAAAGAGATTGCCAAAGTAACGGGGTTTTTAACAGGAATGCAGTTTTTAACGTGGTTTGTGGGCATTGCAACCCTAATTGCTGGAGTTTTTGCAATTGGTAACATCCTTTTAATAACAGTAAAAGAGCGTACTCAAGAAATCGGAATTAGAAGAGCATTAGGAGCAACACCAAAAAGTATCCGTCAGCAAATTATATTAGAATCCGTTTTTTTAACAACCATAGCAGGTATGTTAGGAATTATTTTTGGAAGCTTTGTTTTGTTTATAATTGATACTGCTTTTGGCCAAGGAGAAGATGCAGCATTGATAAACCCAACAGTTAATATTCCTATTATAATAATCGCATTTGCCACTTTAATCGTGTTGGGAACATTGATTGGTTTAATACCTGCACACATGGCAACAGTAGTAAGACCAATAGAAGCATTAAGAGAAGAATAAAATCAATCAATTAATCAATTAACAAAATCATGAGTACAAGATCAAAAATTATTTTAGGCATTATCGTTGCATTGTTTATTGCTGCCTTAATTTGGTTCGGTAAAAAGAACAAGACAAGTATTGTAACCTACGAAACGGAGACGCCTTTTAGAACAACAATTGTGAAAAAAACGGTGGCTACCGGAACCGTAACTCCTTTAGAAGAAATAGAAATTAAACCACAAATTACAGGTATTATTGATAAAATATTGTTGTTAGAGGGTTCAAAAGTGAAAAAAGGAGACTTAATTGCAACGGTAAGAGTGGTGCCTAACGAACAATCTTTAATTAGTGCAAAGGGTAGGGTAGATAACATTAAAATCCGTTTAAAAAATGCAGAAATTTCTTACAATAGGAATAAGGGATTATTTGATAAAGGAGTAATTTCTAGAGCAGATTATGAAGCAGTAGAACTAACTTACAATTCTGCTTTGCAAGATTTAAAAAATGCTCAAAATGATTATTTAATTATCAAAAGAGGTTCTGCTGGGTCAGGAGGTTCTGCGAATACAAATATTATAGCGCAAATGTCTGGTACTATTTTAGAGATACCGGTAAAAGAAGGGGATCAGGTTATTCAATCGAATAATTTTAATGCGGGAACTACCATTGCATCTATTGCAGATATGAGTAAAATGATTTTTGAAGGAAAAGTAGACGAATCTGAAGTAGGCAAGCTCATTAAAGGAAGCGATATAGAAGTTTCTATTGGAGCTATAGAAGGAGCTAAATTTCCAGCAAAATTAAATTTTATTGCTCCAAAGGGAACAGTAGAAGCAGGCGCTGTTCAGTTTAAAATTAAAGCAGATGTTTCTCTAGACGATAAATATTTTATTAGAGCCGGTTATAGTGCCAATGCAGACATTGTTTTAGAGAAAAAAGATAGCGTTTTATCTATTAAAGAAGCATTATTAAGGTTTGATAATAAAACTGAAGAGCCATATGTTGAGATTCAAAAAGAAGACGGAACGTTTGAAAAGAAAACCCTAAAATTAGGCACTTCTGATGGTGTAAATGTTGAGGTTTTAGAAGGAGTTACGATTGATGAAAAAATTAAGGTATGGAACAAAGCTTCCAAATCTGATGATGAGAAAACCAATTAATGATTAGAAATTCATAAATATAAAAAGGGAACTTAATTTTTTTAAGTTCCTTTTTTTTTGTGCTAAAGTTTCGTAAAACAAAAAATCATTTTTTTTAAAACATCAATAGATATTAATTTTTTGTTTCACATGAGATCTTTTAAAGTCGATGCTGTTGAGATAATTACAAACTTACTCCCACCATACTAAAAAGAATTTTTCTAACGCACCATTTGGTTTTTTTATCCAACAAAGCGGCGAAAAATGTCTTTCCAAATATATTTTTGTGGCTATTTTAAAGGGATTAAAAAGTAACCAATCTACATTTTTATGAGGAATTTGTAACCAATCTTTCTTATTCGGAATGTGAAATTTACAATCAGAAAATTGTTCTAATTCTTTTTGATTGCTGTAAAAACCAACAATACAATCATTATTTAGCATCTTTAGTTTTTTGTTTGTATTAGAAATCTTAACGAATAATTGTGCTTTGAAATAAACCTGTTGAATTATATCTGCATTATTTAAAGCAATAGATTTTAAATAAGTATTGCATTCGGCAGAGTAGAGCAATGGTAACTGTTTTTGTTTCAATTTTGTTAATTTCTCTACTAACGAATCTTTTCTATTAGGACCAATACAATGTTCTATTTCCGTTTCCCCAACGGAATTGTCATATACATAAAACTTGTAAATAATTTCTAAATGAATCGGTTGTTTATCCTTTAAAAGAATGCAATCTAATTCTCCTAAAGTTCTTTTTTCTTGTTGAATTTGTATATTTTCTGATAAAATTTCCAGATCGGTTTCTTGCTTTAGTTGATAAGAAACAAAACGTTCGATATACTTTCCGAGTCTTAATTTTTCATCAATCTCAGTATTTATTTTTGAGGCCCTTGGGTTGAGTTTAAATTGATTTAATTTATAAACAGCCTTGTTTTTCCACAAACTTGGCGTTTGTAAAAAGCCTTCGTACCTTTTCTGAATTTCTTTTGTTTTTTGATGCATGTCAAATTCGAAGTTACAAATCTATTTTGTAAATTGAACTTTTAAAATTCACTAAAATGCAATTCGAAAAATCAACTTTTACATTTCTAAAAGATTTACAAAAAAACAATGATAGAGATTGGTTTGCAGATCATAAAGAAGTTTATTTAAAAGCTCAAAAGAATGCAAAAAACATCTTTTCTGAAATTCATAAAAACATGCAAATGCATGATGAAATAGAGAAATCTAAAATGATGCGCATTTATAGAGATGTTCGTTTTTCTACCGATAAAACTCCTTATAAAGCCCATTTTGCAAACTCTTATTCAAGATTAGGAGCTTCCTTAAGAGGCGGTTATTTTTTAAGGATACGGCCAGGAGAATCTTTTTTAGCAGGTGGGTTTTGGGAGCCCAGTAAAGAAGATTTGTTCAGAATTAGAAAAGAAATAGAACAAGACGCATCAGAAATTCGAGCAATTTTAGAAGCCAAAGAATTTCAAAAGCATTTTGGAAATCAATTTGAAAGTTTTAGCGAATTAAAAACTGCACCACGCGGTTTTGATAAAGAACATCCGGATGTAGATTTATTGCGCAAAAAAGGATTTATAGCGAGTAAGAGTTTTACGGATGAACAAGTTTTATCCGAAAATTTTACAGTAGAAGTTGATAAAAGCTTCAGAGCCTTGCGCCCATTTTTTAACTTGTTTAGCGACATTCTGACAACCAATTTAAATGGAGAGTCTTTGATTTAGAACTAGTTCATAGTTTCTAATAATTATATCACATATATTTATAGAGAAAAGTACAAAGTTTCACAGAGCATTTAAGAGTAGTAGTTTTCTACTTTGGGCAATGAAAATGAGGCTACTTTAAATTCTTATCAACCTCACGTTTTAAAACAAAAACAGTAATAATTGTAGATAAAATATCGGCAATTGGGAAAGACCACCAAACACCAAGAACTCCAAAATACATGGGTAAAATATAGGCTAACGGAATTAAGAAAATTCCTTGTTTTAACAATGTTAGAATTAAAGCAGGTAGTGCTTTTCCTGCGGCTTGAAAATACGCAGAACCAATCAATTGCATGGTAACCACCGGTGTTACTAAAAATACAATTAACATAGCATTCGGAGTTTCCTGAAGAAGTGTTGCGTCATTTGTAAAAATCCAAATTATTTGCTCTTTAAACAGTAAGATACCAATAAAAATAATTGTGCCCAAAATAGATCCAAAGTAAATAGAGGTTTTAATAGTTTCTTTTACTCGATCATTTTTTTCTGCACCAATATTAAAACCAGCCACTGGTAAAAATCCTTGAGAAACACCCAAAACCGGCGATAAAGAAAACATCATCACCCGATTTATAATTCCGAAAACAGCAATAGAAATTTCACCACCATAGGTGAAAAGAGAATAATTTAAGACAATCATTAATACACTAATTGCACCCTGCCTAACAATAGAAACGCCTCCCAAAGCAAAAATTTCTTTGACAATATTTAGATTTAGTTTAAAGTTTTTTGGTATTATTTGCAATTCACTTTTAGAAGATAAAAAGAATGATAAAATATAGATACCACAACTAGCATACGATAATGAGGTCGCTAAACCCGCGCCCCACATGCCCCAGTTAAAAATTTTGATAAAAAGAATATCTAACAAAACATTTAAAACCGCCGGAATCATCATGGCATACATGGCAAATTTTGGTTTTCCTTCTGCTCTAATTACAGGATTTCCCATCATGGCAAATGCTAAAAAGGGCACACCATAAATAATCACGCCAAAATATTCTGATGCAATGGGTAAAATAGTGCCTTTTGCTCCGAATAAATTTAAAATAGGCACACTAAAAATGTTTCCTAAGGTAACAAAAATGATGGCTAGTATAAGCGTTAAAGAAATTTGATTCCCAAAAGTTAAAAATGCTTTTTCAGAACGATCAGCTCCTAAGGCTCTAGAAATAATGGAGCTTCCTCCAATTCCGATTCCCATTCCAATAGAGGATATCAAAAAAGCAATGGGTAAGACTACTGTAATCGCAGCGATTGCCAAAACACCAATCCATTGTCCAACAAAAATGGTATCGACAATCATGTTTAAAGACATTACAAGAATTCCTATGGTTGCAGGAACTGCTTGTCTTATCAATAATTTACTGATTTTTTCTGTACCTAATTCGTTTGCTAGTTGTGCCATAGTTATAGTGCAAATATCAATATAAATTGCAGGTTTTAAGTAAAACTAGTATCAATTATTGTTATAAGTATATGAAAACCTTTAAATTTGCGAAAACTGATAAAAATGAAGGACGTTTTTACGCTGACAATCACAGTTTCATTAGACGATATCGATGCTTTGCAACATGTAAATAATTTGGTATACGTAAAATGGATGGACAAAATTGCAGCGTCACATTGGTCTTTTTTGACGAAAAATCATCCATTACCACAATACATTTGGGTTGTAATGCGGCATGAAATTGATTATTTAAAACAAGCTACTTTAGGGGATGAAATTGTTGTAAAAACATGGGTAGGAGAGACCAAAGGTATTACTTCTATTCGTTTTATGGAATTTTATAAAAAAGAGGTTCTACTTGTAAAAGCAAAAACAATTTGGGCGATGTTAGATGCAAAAACCTACAAACCTGCCCGTATTAGGGAGGATGTCTTGAACGTTTTACAGCCTAGAAAATAATAATTTTAAAATATAGATACATTCGTTTTTGACTTGAAGATTACAAATTTTTAAATAGATTCAAATTTGTGAAATTTCTGTCATTAAACTTTAATAAAAGTATCTTTGCACAAAATTTAAAACAATGTCTACATTTTCTGAATTAGGAATTCGCAAAGAATATATAAAGTCTATCAAAGAAATCGGTATTTCTACACCCTCTGAAATTCAAGAGAAAGCCATCCCTATCTTATTAAATTCTAAAACGGATTTTATTGGTTTGGCGCAAACAGGAACCGGAAAAACAGCTGCTTTTGGTTTGCCTGTCTTGCACCAAATAGATTCAAAGTCAACTCATATACAAGCGTTGATTTTATCGCCAACAAGAGAATTAGTGCAACAGATTAAAAAGCAACTTTTTAAGTTTACAAAATATGTGGATGAAAAAATCTTTTTGGAAGCTGTTTTTGGAGGTGAAAAAATTGATAGACAAATCAATAATTTAAAAAGAACAACACATATTGTTGTGGCTACTCCAGGACGATTAATTGATTTGATAGAGCGTGGAGATGTTGATATTAGTCATGTTACGACCGTTATTTTAGATGAAGCAGACGAAATGTTGAGTATGGGGTTTAAACAAGATTTAAATAGAATCTTAAAGTTTACCACTAAAAATGATAGAAATACATGGTTGTTTTCTGCAACAATGCCAGAAGAAATTAAAAAGATTGTAAAAACCTATATGGATGCGAATGCGCCAAGAGTTGAAATCAATCCCAATTCTTTGGTGAATGAAAATATTAGACATCATTATGTAAAAACAACGATTAAAGAAAAAACGGGCTTAATTATTTCTTTTTTAGAAAAAAGAGGAGCACAAAGAGGTATTATATTTTGTAGAACAAAAGCAGGAGCTCAAAATTTAGCAACGCAATTAATTGATGAAGGATTTTCTGCCGCCGCTCTAGAAGGCGATATGCAACAAAAAGAACGCGATAAAGTGATGCGTGCTTTTAAAAATGAAAGTTTACAATATTTAATTTCTACAGATGTTTCAGCACGTGGAATTGATGTGCGTGATTTGGAATTTGTAATTCATCATCAATTGCCAGAACAAACCGAGTATTATACACATAGAAGTGGAAGAACCGCAAGAGCTGGAAAAACAGGGATTTCTATAGCCTTAGTTTTGCCGTATGAAATGGAACGAGTTCATGAAATTCAAAAAGAATTACAAATTCATTTTACAGAAGTAACGGTGTAAATGGAGTTGATTTACGTTTTAGATATTCTCGGAACGTTTGCTTTTGCAGTTAGTGGGGCACTGGTGGCATCAGATAAAAAGTTTGATTTGTTTGGTGTGATTATTATTGCATTTGTAACCGCTGTTGGAGGTGGCATGTTAAGAGATGTTTTAATGAATGCACATCCTATAAATTGGATTGGTGACCTAAATTACCTGTGGACTATTTTGTTCGCTGTAATTGCTACATTTCTGTTTAAAAGTAAAATTTTACCATTAAGTAAAACCATGTTTTTGTTTGATACGGTTGGTTTGAGTGTTTTTACCTTACTAGGTTTACAAAAAGGATTATCTTACGACTTACATCCTGTGATTGCTTTAATTATGGGTATGATTTCTGCGGTTTTTGGAGGTGTTTTGCGTGATGTATTAACTAACAAAGTTCCTTTAATTTTTGAAAAAGAAATTTATGCTTCCGCTTGTTTAGCTGGCGGAATTACCTATTTACTATTAGCTTTTTTTGAGGCTCCTAAAGATCTTAACTTTATAATTTCAGCCTCTGTTATCATCACTATTCGGTTAGTTTCTGTAAAATTTAAATTAGAACTGCCTAAAATAAAGGACGATCTTTTTGGTAAAACATAAAATAACCTCAAATAGCATTCAGCTTTTTGAGGTTATTTGATTATTTTGTATCCGTAATTCCAAATAATAAATGCTATTACTTTTTAAAAAGATTTTATTTTACGTCTTTCATTAATTCTTTGATAGAACGTAAAAGTTGCTCATCAATTCCATTAACAATCTTATTGGGCATATTTTTAACCTTAATCATCGGTTCAGTTTGATTGTTTTCCATCCATTCTCCGGCTTTGTTTTTAGCGCTTACAGGCACAACTCCCCAGCTAGCTCCGTTTGGTAAACCTTCCCAACCAGCAAAACTACAGGTTCCAGGAACTGGCATTCCAACGGTTTTTCCAATTTTTAAATCGGTGTAACCAGAAGCATAACAATGTCCATCAGAATACATACTTTCATTAAAAATAGAGAGTGTTGGTTTGGTAAAACGAGAAGTAGGTTCACCCCCAACTACTTTTGCTTCTGTGGCGTAGGTAATAAAAGGAACCCCAGTAAAAAACATCGCTAAATCTGCAACTAAATCACCACCACCATTAAAACGAGTATCAACAATGACCCCTTTTTTATCTGAATATTTTCCCATCATATCTTGATAGATACTTCTGTAAGGACCGTCTCCCATGCCTGGAATATGGACATACCCAAGTGCGCCATTACTTAATTTTGCTACTTCTTTTTCATTTATTTTAACCCATCTTTTATACAGAAGACTATTTTCTTCCCGAATAGAAATAGGTTTTACAGTAATAGTTTGTGTTTTTTTAGTTTTAGGATTTAAAATATCTAACAACATAAAATTGCCTACTTTTCTATTTAAATATTTAGAAACATCCTCATTTTTATCAATTGTAATTCCGTCTATTTTTTTGATAATACTTCCTACTTCTATCGCAAATTTAGCTTTATCTAAAGGACCGTCTTTAATGATTTCTTCAATTAAAATACCATCGTCTTTAAAATTTAAATCCATAAAAATACCTAAAGAGGCTGTATTGTCTGCATTTGAAACATCGCTACCGCTGTAATTAGAACCTGCGTGAGATACATTTAATTCTCCTAACATTTCTGATAACATTTCAGAGAATTCATATCCATTGCCAATATGTGGTAAATATTTTTGGTATGCTGTTTTCATTTTATTCCAGTTAATTCCATGAAAATCTGGATGATAAAAAATAGCATTGGTCCGAATCCAAACATGATTAAACATCGCTTCTCTTTGCGCATATTCATCCAGTTTTATTTCAGAATTAATCTCAACTCCTTTAGTCTTTTTTGTTTCAGGATTTAGTTTGGTAATTTTACCACTGCTTAAAAGATATAAATTATCCATTTTTTTATCCCATTCCAAACTTCCTGAACGGGTTTCTAGTTTTAGAATCATCTTCGTCTCTTTTGTGCGTAAATTGGTGCTCCATAAATTAGATTTCCCTTCAAAACTTGCTAAATAATATAACATATCGCCTTTTTTAGAAAGTACTGCATCCCCTAAATTAGAGGAATGAATGGTCAATCTTTTGGTTCTATCTTTCATAGAATCCCAATCAAACTTTAAGCTTTTTATGGTGTCTTTTTGATCCTCTTTTTTTGCTGTTTTTTTAGCATCTTTTTTGTCAGATTCGTTTTCTTTTTTCGCTTTATCTTTTTGCTTTTTTTCTTCCGCTTTAATAGCTTGCATTAATTTGTAATCTTCATCACTTAAATTAAATTCATCCCAAGCATCTTGGGTAAAAAACATACTATACACATCGTTTTGAGAGCGCCCACTGGTAGCATATGATTTAAGACCATTTCTATTGCTAAACCACAACATTTGTTTTCCTTTGTTTACCCATTTTGGACTAGAATCATAATAACCGCTTTCGTTTAAGTTGATTCTTTTAGAGCCATCTGCCGCCATTAACAAAACTTCGCTGTTGCTTAATGTCTTTCCCCAATCTACCAATAACCACTTGCTATCTGGACTCCATGTGTAGTATTGATCACCGTCTCGTATGTGAAATAGGTCTTTTGGAGTTAATAAAGTAACTTCTTTTTTAGATTTTAAATCCCTAATTTTTAAGGTTCTTCTACCTTCTATAAATGCAAGTTTTTTTCCATCTGGTGAGTACTGAGCAAGATAATTATCAGCGTTGTTTTCTATGACAGGTTCTTCCTTAATCAGTGTAGCTGCATAAAAGAAAGGCTCTTCTTTTCTTACCTTTTCGGTTTTATAAATGCTCCATGTACCATTCCGTTCGCTGCTATAAATTACAGATTTACCTTCTGGTCCCCAAGAAACAAAACGTTCGTTTTCTGGTGTGTTGGTTAGTCTTTTTGTAAAAGACTTATCTACAGAAGTTACAAATACTTCTCCTCTTGCAATAAATGCAATTTCTTGACCATTTGGAGAAATGGCCATTTCATTAATACCGCCATTTACAGCAATAAATTGATCTGTATTTTCTTTGTCTTGTGTAATAATATTGATGTTTATCTTTTTAGGTTTCTCTCCTTCTCGCATCGTATAGATTTCACCATCGTAACCAAAGGAAAGCACACCATTGGCAAAACTTAAAAAGCGTACGGGATGTACCTTAAAATTTGTAAGTTGAATATCTTGGTCTGTGTTTTCTAAAGAGCGTTTATGAACATTAAAATTACTGCTTCTTTCACTTAAATAATAGATGCTTTTTTCATCTTCACTAAAAAAAGGTTGTCTATCTTCTGCAGCATTCTGGGTAATCATTGTGTGCTCATTTGTTTTGGTATTTAGCAACCAAATATCTCTAGTTATCGAAGAGGTATGGTGTTTTCTCCATTCATTTTCTCCTCCTTTTTTATCATGATACAACATGCTTTTTCCGTCTTTAGAATACTGTACATATTCTGCCGGAATGGTTAATAACTGCGAAACCCTTCCAGATTTTACAGGAACACTATATAATTCTGATTGTGATCTATGAGGATATTGTCGATGGCTGGCAGCGTCTTGTCGTAATGCCCCAAATACAATTTCTTTATTGTTTGCAGAAAATGAATAAGGGTATTCATTGTTAGAATGAAAAGTTAATCGGGTTGCTGCACCGCCAATTGAATTCATTACGTAAATATCAAAGTTACCATATCTGTTAGAAGCAAAAGCTATTTTAGAACCATCTTTGCTCCAAACGGCTTTATAGTCATGTGCATTATGATAGGTAAGCTGTTGTGCATTTCCACCGTTAGCGCTTACTTTATAAAGATCTCCTTTATAAGTAAAAGCTATTTGAGTTCCATCTGGTGAAATGGCGGAATGTCGCATCCATTGTGGGGTATTCTGACCAAAAATTGACAGAGAAAAAAGGGTAAAGAATAGGAAATAAGGTTTCATGTGAAAATATTTTTGACTAAATTAAGCATTTCTTAAAGACAAAAAAAGACAAAAATAATTAATAAAAATAAATATTATGAAGCCCATAGTTTTTGATAATTTTTCAGCTTTTTCTAAAATGTTAGGCAAAGAGTTGCCGATTGGAGATTGGTATTCAGTAACACAGCAAATGATTAACGATTTTGCCAATGCAACATTAGACAAACAATGGATTCATGTGGATGAAAAAAGAGCGGCAAAAGAATCTCCATTTAAAAGCACTGTGGCACATGGATTTATGTCCGTCTCTATGATTTCTAATATATTAGCAGAAACTTTTACAATTAAAAGTGTAAAAATGGGCTTGAATTATGGTTTGAATAAAGTTCGTTTTCCAAACCCTGTTCCTGTAAATAGTAAGTTGAGAATGTTGACTACCGTAAAGGAAATTGAAAAGATAGCAAATAATGGAATTAAGGTAACTTTTTCTTGTACGATCGAGATAAAAGGGCAGGAGAAACCCGCTTGCGTAGCAGAGTTTTTAGCGGCATTATTTGAGTGATAACTAGTTTAGCGATTCGTTCTTAGAGATCGTATTTTGATATGGAATAGTGTCTTTTTATGTATTTATTTGGTCAATGAAAAGGATTCTTTATTATACAATTACACCCAAAATAACAAGATTAAAAATCTAGTTATTTTGGGTGTAATTCTTGATTTTGTCCTTGTTGTTTTTTGTGATATGAATTTTAAATGGATCTTAATTATTATGTATCCAACAAAAAAAATAAGAGGTTTAGTTGCTATGTTAACAAATCTTCCTTGGTACATCTTTTAGCGTGTCCTATTAAAAATATGGCAAAAGCCAATGTTATAATTGGTAGAATTACACTTGTGTTTCCGTAAATTTTTACCGAATCAATAATGAAAAAGTTATAAATTAATTGAACGATAAGTCCTAATAAAGAAATTTCAAAAAATCTTTTTGCTTGTTTTTTTCGAGCCAATAATAAGATACTTCCTAAAAGACCTCCCCAAACGGCAATGGCAAAGGCGGCTGTGACCCAAGCCGGAGTATTGTTTAACATGTTTAATTGTTCTTTTGGTAAAGCTGCTTTTATTTCTTCAGACATAAAAGCGTTGCCTAGATAAGCCAAAACACCAAATCCATTCCATATAAAAGCAATAACGGCAATAACCCAAAAAGAAGTAGACGCTTTAACGCTATGTGTAGCCATAATAAAAAGTTTAAAATTTATTTTTTAAATGTACAAAAAAAATTGTTAGAATCATAAAAGTAAAGTATATTTGTCATTATGGAAAGTATTTAAATCTAAATGTAAAGCATTAATTATGTCAAAAGAATCAATTTGTGAAAGGGAAAGAAGGCATTTATCAAAAATGAATAAATTTCAACTGGGTAATCAGTATAAAAAAGTAGGCTACAGTATTGCTATTGTAACATTTTTAGGGATGATTGGTAGAAAATATGTTGAAAATTCTGAGTGGATAAGACCAATTTTACAGGGTATTTTATTAATAGGATTATTACTTATTTCTTTAGCGAAAGAAAAAATAGAAGACGAGTTTATAGATAGTTTACGCGCGCAATCCTATAGAATAGCATTTATTTTGGTAATCGTATACTCACTTTTACAGCCATTGGTTAATTATGGAGTAGGATATTTATTAAATGAAAACGAAGAGCTAAAATCTTTTGATTATTTTCAAGTATTGTTTTTTATGCTAATTGTTCAGTTGATGGTTTTTTGGCAATTGAAAAGATTTAACAAATAAGATGAAAAACACTTTAAAAGTACAACGTGCTATTTTAGATTTAACCCAAGAGCAACTTGCAAAAAAAATTGGTGTTTCACGACAGACTATTAATTCTATAGAAAAAAATAGATACGTTCCATCAACCGTTTTGGCTTTAAAGTTATCAGCAATTTTTAAAATTTCTGTAAACGATTTTTTTATTTTGGAAGAAACTGATTAACAAAAAGCAATTTAGGTTTATGATATCATAAATCTAAATTGATTTATTTTCTGCTTCATTGAAATTAGAAAGATTGAAATCAACAAGAATGAGTGCAGTTGTCGTTTTGGTCATTTTTGTTTTAAAAAAATAAATTAACAAAAAAGCAATGATTTGTTACGGTATTATATGTCTAAAATAACGTTATTCAGCAATAGAAATAACTGCTGCTTTAAATAAACTAGCTTTTGCTTTGAAAAATTTATTCTCTAAATCTATGGCTTTTAACTTAGAATCAATTAATTTCGATTCACGAGAATTTACCAAAAATAGAGAACTTTCCCCTAAAAAGAATTTTCGTTCTTCTGCTTTTAAAAGCACTCCATAATCTCTTACAATATTTTCTGTGTAGTTAGTTTGTATACCATAAGATTCTAACTCTTGCTGAATAGCATTTACTTTATTTGATATGATTACTTTGGTAGATTCATTTTCAAAATTAATGTCTCGTAGTTTAATTTTTGCCAATTTTAAATCACCGCGTTCTTTTCTTAAAAACAAGGGCATGCTAAATTTTATACCGCCTTTAAAATCGTTGGCATTAAATGAATTTATTTGATTACGATTTTCTGTTAAAAAATTGTATTGCACATCTAATTTTGGTAAAAGACTATTCATTTTTAATCTTTTATCGATGTCTAAACTTTCTCTTTTAAAATTTAGAGATCTAATTTTTGGATGATTCTCAATATCAAAATCGGCATTGTTAAACAAGGCGATGTTAAAAGTAGTATCTACGTTATTGATAGCTTCAATATCTGGTATAATATTGTCTTGTAACTCTACAGGGGTATCATCGTTTAACCATAAAAAATTAGAGAGCTCTAAAGAAGATTTTATCAATTTTATACGTGCTTTTTCTAAATTTAATTTTCTGGTTTGTAAGGTTATTCCGGCCTCTAAAGTATCTATTGCGGGTTTATCTCCTTGCTGAAATGCTCGTTTAGTTCCTTGAAAACGAATACTTGCATTCTCTAAAAAATCTTCGAAAACCTTTTTTTCGTTATAGGTTTGTAGCCAATTAAAATAGGACAAAGAAGCATTATATAAAATTTCATTGACCAATATTTGTTGATCTTCTTTGGCTTGATTTAAAAAGAATTTTGCTTGTTTTAAAGAAGCCATTCTTTCATTCATTAAAAACCCTCTTGCAATAGAAACCGATACGCCTGCACTATACAAACCATCTAAAGGCACGTTAGCTTCAGGGTTTAAAAAGAGTCCGTCGTTTTCTTCGTAATTCGCTTTAAATTCCACGCCATACCAAGTGGGGATTTTAAAAGAAGCATTTAGTTTGTTAAAATACTCTTTGTCTTTAAACTGTTTTTTATCGTAATCTACTTCAATTTTTGGATCGAATGCACCTCTTGCTTTTAATAGTTTTGATTCACTATTATTAATCATAAGATTTGCTTGTTTTACAATAGGATGATAATTTTTTACGTAGCCTAAAAACTCTGACAAGGTCATCTTCGATTCAATTTGATCTTGAGCATTTTGCTGATAAAAAATCAATAAAAAGAATACAATTATATATTTTTTCATTCGACTATTTTTTTGCGTCAGATTTACCTTTTGTTCCACCTTCTGGTTGGTAATAATTAGGTGGGAAGCTGTTTAATTGTCTCCATAGTTCATACCAAATTGGCACATCTTCGAGTAATGCAATGGTTCTTGCGCCAGAACCAACTCTCACAGCTTCAGGCCAAGTATGGTCGGTTTCGTCTGGTGCTAATAGAATTCTATACATACCATTGCTACTAATAAATCTTTCTATAGCAATGACTCTTGCGCCATACGTTCCGTAAGAAACATTGGGCCAACCAGAAAAAACAATGGCAGGCCAACCATCAAACTGAACACGTACTTTTTCGTCTATATGTAGTAAAGGTAAATCGATGGGTCTTACAAAAGTTTCTACGGCCAAATCATATTTTTGTGGCATAATGCCCACTAATGATTCGCCTTCCTTAAAAGTACCTCCAATTCCGCCTTTAATGGCTTTATTGATGAATCCACTTTGAGGAGCCGTTACGTATAAAAGTGAATTTCTAACCTTATAATTACTGTTGCTGTTTTCTAATTTAGAAACTTGAACTTCAGCATCATAACCGCTAGATTTTGCGGTAAACATATCACTCTGTGATTTCGAAATCTTATCTGCAAATGCTGCTCCAATTCGTGTAAGCTCTAGTTCTGCGTTTAAAACTTCATTTTTAGCGGCAAGTAATTTATTTTCTTGAGATATTAATTTGGCTTGTGTTTCTTGTAATTTAAGACGTTTTTCTTCTACATCTTTTACCGAATAGATACCTTCTTGTTCTAAAGTTACTGTACGTTGGTATTGTCTTTCTGCTATTTTAATATTTGTTTTGGCAGCTTCAAACTCTATGCTATCACTTTTTACTTTTAATTTAGATTGTAAAAGTTTATTTTGAAGTTGTGCTGTTTTTAAAACACGTTCTTGTTTTAAAGCAACTATTTGCCTGTTAAGAGCTTCTACTTTATATTGATATGCATTTACAGATGATGTTTTTGCATTGATCTGCATATTTGTTCTTTCTATCAAGCGATCATCAAAATATTCACTTTTTATTTCAGAGATTCTAAGAATTGTATCTCCTTTTTGTACTAAATCTCCTTCTCTTACAAACCACTCTTCAATTCTACCAGGAATTTGAGATTGTATATCTTGTGGTCTTTGGTCTAAGGTTAAGGTAGTTACGATTCCTTTACCTGTAATATTTTGCGTCCAAGGTAAAAATAGGATTATCAGACCTAAAAGACCAAAAACTAATAAGAATTTGTTTAATGATTTATAATAGTTTTTATGAAAAATATTTTTAGAAGATTTAAATGTTGAAAAATCTATTTTTTTAGCAACTGGATTGTTCGATATATTTAACATAGCTTTAATTTATGGCTTTAATTTCTCCTTTTTCTAATGTAATTGTTTGCGAGCATTGAGTTCTCCAACTTTTTCTACTACTCACAACAATTAAAGCCCAAGGCCTTTTAGGATCTGTTAAATAACTAATAATTCTTAAAGTTTCATCTAAATTAAATTGATCTAAAGGGTCTTCTAAAATCATTACTTTTGGCTGTTTAATGATCGCCCTTGCTAAAATTAATTTTTTAGCAATCGTGTAAGACATTTGTTTTCCTTCAGGATATATTACAGAATCTAGACCATTAGGTTGTTCTTTTAAAAATTGAGATAATCCAACAATATCTAAAATATCAAAAATTGCATGATCATCAATTCTTTCGTTTCCAAAAATTAAGTTTTGTCTAATAGAACCTTCAAAAGGTGTTTCTTGCGAAAGAGATAAACCTAATTGAGATCTGTAATGATTTAAATGTAAGCTGCTTAAGGATAAATTATTGATGTAAATATTTCCTTCCGTTGGTTGTATAATTCCAGAAATTAAACGTAATAAACTAGATTTACCAGCACCACTTTCGCCAACAATTAAAACTCTGCTTTTTGGTGTTATTTTTAAAGATACATTTTTAATAATTGTTTTTTTTCTTTCCTGAACTGCATAAGAAACATTGTCTAATTCTAACGTAAGCCCATCTTTAAAAAGAGGTCTTTCTCCGTCTTGAGACTCTAATTCTTTATCCACTACTTGACCTATTTTTTCTATAGAAGTAAGTACATCGTAAAAAGATTCTAAACCAATAATTAATTTTTCTACGGATGCAATGACCAAAAGAATAATGATTTCTGCGGCAACAAATTGTCCGATATTCATTTCTTGGTTTAAGACCAAAGCACCACCAATTAACAACAAACTAGCGGTTACAATTACTTTAAAACCAACCATTTGAGAATATTGTAAGATTAATATTTTAAAGTGATTTTCTCTTGCTTCCAAATATTTACTAACCAATTCATCATTTTTAGACATGGATAAATTAGTGTTTCCAGAAAGTTTAAAGCTTACCATAGTTCTTGCAACTTCTTGAATCCAGTGAGCAACTTTATATTTATTTTTAGATTCTATTAGACTGGTTTCTAATCCTTTTTGAGCAGTAAATTTAAAAACGATGTAAATTAATAACAACAATAAAACACCAAACACAATAAAAAAGGGATGATAGAATGAAAGTAGAATTAGTGCAAAAAGAATTTGTAAAATTGCTGTGGGTACATCAATTAGAATTTTTGACAATCCTTTTTGAATCGTTAAGGTGTCAAAAAAACGGTTTGCCAATTCGGGCGGATAATAATTACGCAATTCAGACATTTTTATTTTCGGAAAACGATAGCTCAATTCAAAAGAAGCTCTCATAAAAATTCTTTGTTGTATCGTTTCAATAATTCTTAATTGCATTAATTGCAAAGCTCCAGAAAAAATAACACCAAGAGTTACAACAACTACCAAAACAATCCAAGAAGTAGATATTTGTGCTCCTTGTATTAAATTGATAATTGCTTGGATTCCTAAAGGAAGCGATAGTGCAACAACACCGCCAAAAATTGCATAATAAAATATTTGAAATATATCTTTTTTCTCTAGCTTTACAAGACTGATAAAACGTTGCCAGGGAGTTAATTTTTTGGTTTCCATTAATTTATTTTAAAGTATTTTCAACTAAATTTATAAAAAAGTTTGTGGGCGTTTTGCCGTTTTGACTATTGGTAATTGAAGGAAAATGTTCATTTAAAAAATGTTGATGTAAACCGCCTTCAATAATTGTACTTGCTAAACTTAAAGGAAAAAGATAAGATGGTTTTACAGCGATAATCATTTCTTCTAATCTAGAAATTAAGCGTTTATAGATTTCAAAATAACCCTCTTTGTTGTCGTTATCTACCTCTTTGGTTAAGAACGATTTAGAGTTTTCTTTTACAATGATTCTATACAAAAGGTTTTCATTAATATGAGAAAAATTACTATCTTCTTCTACGGTTCTTGTTACCACTCTAATTGCCTTGTTTAATTTTTCATGATGATTAGAAATGCTAAAAGTTTCAATCACCAATTGATATTCTAACCAAGCCCAGTACCAAGAAGATAAATACAATAAAAGTTTGTGTTTACTTTCAAAATATCTGTAAATAGAACTTTCATTAGAACCAATTTTTTTTCCTAACTTTTTAAAAGTAAAGCTTTCAAAACCAATTTCATATATTAATAGAATACTATTTTCTATAATTCGTTTTCCAAGCTCAGAGGTTTCTGGATCTTTAATGTAGATTTTGTCAGGAACCGATATTTTAAGAATTGATAATAAACTTTTCATGGTTGAATATTTGCCGGCAAATATAATAGCATTACTATCACTTTCACAAAGAATCTTTTTTTTTATATTTTATTTAACATATTTTAAATTCATAACTATTTCCTACAGTTCATAGAAACTAAATTTTAGATCCAATAGCATAAAATACCTTTTTTTTAAAGAAATATTGCCAAGTTTTACCGAAAATTTTGATGTTTTTTTGTGCAGTAATAAGGTTAATATATTATTTTTCTTACTTTTTTCAAATAACTCTTTTGTACTGTTTTCAAATTCAGTTTATTATTTCAATCATTTTTGTAAAACTTGTTTTTTTGTAATATATTTGTACCGTTAGAAATTTTTCAATTATTATAAATTAAGCGACAGCGCTTTACATTTAAAAATCTACTTTTATCACTCAAATAATTAGTAGTTCATTATTTTTTAGCATTCTAAATAAATATTGATTATTTCTCGCAAAAGATATAAAATACTTAATCCAAAAAAAATAACATTTAAATAGTTAATGGCAAAATCGCAACAAACCTTTAGTAAAAGTGAGAAAGAAAAGAAACGTTTAAAAAAGCGTTTAGATAAGCAGAAGAAAATGGACGCAAGAAAAGCTGAAAAAGAAGAACATGGAACTTCTGGTATTCAGTTTGCGTATGTAGATCATAATGGTAATTTAACAGATACACCACCAGATCCAGAATTAAAAGTAGAGTATGAGTTAGAGGATATACAAATATCTGTAACTAAAAAAGAAGACTTGCCGGAAGAAGACCCAGTAAGAAAAGGAAAGGTAAACTTTTTTGACACTTCTAAAGGGTTCGGCTTTATTATTGACGCTGAAAATAGTGAAAAATATTTTACACATGTAAGTGGTTTAATAGATCAGATTGCAGAGAACGATAAAGTCTCTTTTGAATTAGAAAGAGGAATGCGTGGAATGAATGCAGTAAAAGTTAAGAAAATCTAAAGAATACTTTCTTTCAAATTAAAAAAAAATCCTATCAATTTAAATTGATAGGATTTTTTTGTAAAATAGATCTTCAGTAATCAATCTTTTTGCTTTGATTCTTTTCTTAAGAACTTTATACATTATAAAACTCCATACTTTCAATAATTAAAGCTTCTGGAACGTTACAATCTATTTTAAAATCTTCAAAATCGTTTAAAAGTACAAAGTTTACTTGTCCGTTTGTGTTTTTCTTATCGTGTTTTAATAAATCCAGAATTGCAGAAAAATCTTCTTTTAATAAATTTGTTTTATCATAAATTGAAACAACAAGATCTTTGACTTGTTTAAGTTTTTCTGCAGGAAAATTTAATAATTTTGATGACATATAACATTCGCAAACCATGCCAATCGCAATAGCTTCTCCATGCGTTAGGTTTTCTTTGTCTTCAGATTCTAGGTAAAAAGATTCAATGGCATGCCCTAAAGTATGACCAAAATTTAGAATTTTACGCAGGTTTTTTTCTCTCGGATCTTTTAGGACAACTTCATTTTTTATTTCTATAGATCTAAAAATTAAATCACTTATTTTTAAAGCTGAATTATTTTTGATTTCATTAAATAATTTTACATCATACGTAATGCCGTATTTAATAATTTCTGCAGTTCCAGATTTAATTTCACGAGGAGCAACTGTTTCTAAATAGCGGTCATCAACAAGCACCATTTCAGGATTTGCAAATAAGCCAATTTGATTTTTTAGCACCCCTAAATCAACCCCAGTTTTTCCACCTACAGAGGCATCAACCATAGATAATAAGGTAGTCGGAATATTTATAAAGTCAATTCCGCGCTTAAAACAAGAAGCTACAAAGCCCCCCAAGTCTGTAATAACCCCACCTCCTAAGGTAATTAAAACACTTTTACGATCACCACCTAACTCCGTAATAGCGTTCCAAACCCACATGCAGGTTTCTAGGTTTTTATGAATTTCTCCAGACTCAATTTCAATAACTTCTATTCTCTTATCGGTAGCTAAATTCGGAATAAATTTAGGATAACAATGTTCAAAAGTATTTTCATCAACCAAAATAAAAATAGTAGAATAGTTGTTTTCCGCTATCAAAGTAGCAAGTTCTTGATAGCTTTCTTCTTGAAAATGAATAGGATAAGAAACTGCTTGTATGGTTTTCATGGTAGTTGATGTTAAAGGCGCAAATTAAAAATAAATTATTGAATTATAGGTCTCCTTAAAGTATCTTTGTTACTTTTTAATTCTACTTTATGAAAATTTTTAATAACACTAAAATTGCTTTTGCATTAAAATCTGATTACCAGTTAAATCGAGCTTATTTTCTATTTAGTATGATAAAAAATCAGCTTTTGGTAAAAATTGGTGGAGCGGTTGCCAAATTTGCTTTAAAATTAAATTTGCCCATTCAGGGAGTAATTCGTGCTACTGTCTTTAATCATTTTTGTGGGGGAATAACAGAAGACGATTGTTTACCGATTATAGAGAATATGTATACCAATGGAAACGTGCATAGTGTTTTAGATTATTCTGTAGAAGGCAAGGATCAAGAAGCTAGTTTTGATGAAGCATTAGAGAAAATTCTAAAAATCATTAATTTTTGTGAAGAAAAAAAATCAATTCCTTTCGCTGTTTTTAAGCCTACAGGATTTGGTCGTTTTGCCCTGTATCAGAAAATAACCGAAGGAAAAAAACTAACAGATAAAGAACAAGAAGAATGGAATAGGGTAAAAGCACGTTTTCATACCGTATGTAAAACTGCTTTGGCAAAAGATGTTCCTATATTAATTGACGGTGAAGAAAGCTGGATGCAAAAAGCTGCAGATGAGCTTATTGAAGAGTTAATGGAAATATATAACAAAGAGAAAGCGATTGTTTTTAACACGCTTCAAATGTACAGACATGACAGGATGAAGTATTTAAAAACGTTGCATAAAAAAGCTATAGAAAAAGATTTTTATATCGGTATGAAAGTTGTTCGAGGCGCTTATATGGAAAAAGAAAGAGAAAGAGCCGAAGAAAAAGGATACCCTTCACCAATTTGCGAGAACAAAGAAGCCACAGACAAAAACTATGATGCAGCGACAACATATATGATGAAGCATCCTAAAATGGCTTTATTTGTAGGAACTCATAATGAAGATAGTTCTTATTTGGTGATGGAATTAGCAAAAAAAAATAAGATTAAAAATAATGATTACCGTCTTTGGTTTGGTCAATTATTTGGTATGAGTGATCATATAAGTTACAATTTGGCAAATGAAGGTTATAATGTTGCCAAATATTTACCCTTTGGACCTGTAAAAGATGTGATGCCCTACTTAATTAGAAGAGCTGCAGAAAACACTTCTGTAGCAGGACAAACGAGTAGAGAATTAAACTTGTTAGATACAGAAAGAAAACGCAGAAAATTATAATGACTACCGTAGAAGAGATAAAAGTGTTATTGCGTAAAAATAAGTGGAGATTGTATCAAGAATTATCTCAGAGTAAAGAAGCAATGTATCTCATAAGGAAGTCTGCGAGCACAAATTTAACGCCAGAAGAAAAAGAGAAAATAAAAATTCAATTATTAGATATTTGCAAAGCAATTCCTTCACTTGCTGTTTTTTTACTTCCTGGAGGTGCTTTATTATTGCCGCTTTTAATTAAATTACTTCCAGACATTTTACCCTCTGCTTTTAAGCGAGAACCTCCGAAATAATACCAATCATGATCGAATTCCAATCTATAGTTCGCATACGTATATTAGATTATTTTTTGATACATTTCAATTAAAAGGAAGCTTACAGCCCCGATGAATACCAAATTTTTGATAGAAAAGAACTAAAAATAAACTAGTTAAGAAAACCTGATAAAGTTTAAATAAGTATCTTGCTGACTTAAATTTATACTGCAAAGAAATAAGAGAAATAGTTTAAACTTTTAGTGAATTGCTTTTTTATTGAAAAAGAATATTAGAAAAAAAAACTATAATGGTCTAAAATTTAAAAATATTTGTATAGTTTCGTAGCGTATAATGTTTTTTAGTGAAAAAACTAAATATTCGAATTTTTTTGTTGAATAAAATAATTTTAAAAGGCTTACTTTATAAGTTGAGTAGGTTTAAAAAAAAACACTGTTAAGTATTGTTTGTATACCTTTAAGTTACAATCAGAAAATTAGGGATACGATACTTAATGACAAATTTATGTGCCTTTTAGGCGCTCACCAAAAAAAAGTGAAAATTGAAAACAATAATAAAAAAAAGAAAAAAAATGAAAAGAAAACTACTTAAATTTTTAGGTATAGCAACACTACTGTTGTTTACTAATAGTATGCTAGGTCAAAATACCTGGAATGGTTCTACGGATACAGACTGGGATACTGCAACAAATTGGAGTTTCGGTACAGTGCCAGTAGACACGGATAATGTTTTGATAGAAAATGTCGCAAACCAACCTATTATAAGTTCTGGTACTTTAGCGCTTGCGAGAAATTTAACCATAGACTCTAGTTCTTTAGTAACCATTAATAGCGGTGGTGGGTTAACTGTAGATGGAAATTTAGCTATTTTTGGTGATTTAACAGTAAATTCAAGTACTTCAAGTTCTGGTACTTTAATCGTTACTGGTGCTACCTCAGGAAGTGTGACGTATAATAGATTTGTACCTGGAGGTGCTTGGTATTTCCTTTCTGCTCCTGTTGCAAATGTAACTAGTACTGCTTTGTTTACCGATAATGGTGGTACTTCAACTTTTATACAAGGGGGGGCTCATCCTGTAGCGGGCTCTAACCTTGCTATTGGGGGATACAACGGAACAGCTTGGTCGTACATGTCTAATCTTGGTTTTGGTGGTCCTAGTATGTCAGCAGGTACTGGTGTGTCAGTAAATTTGATTTCTTCTGCATCCCTAGTAATGTCAGGGACTCTTAGAGGTTCAGTATCAAAGAGTTTGATTGCAGATACATTCAACCTTTTAGGCAACCCTTATACAGCTTCGCTAAATGCTGAAGCCTTCTTAACAACGAATGGGGCAAGACTTACAGAAAATACAGTTTGGGTCCACGGCGGATCAGGTTACACGGCACATAACAGTGTGACATCTATAAAAATTGCACCTGGTCAAGGTTTCTTTGTGCTAGCGAATTCAGTAGGAGGTTCGGCTGCGTTTTCTAGAGCTACTCTAAGTCATGATGCTGCCGATACGTTCAGTAAATCAATTCCTTTTGCAAACTATGAGCTATCTTTAGAGAATAATGGTACTGTTAGATCTACGAAAGTATTTTACGCAGAAAATAGAACGACAGGATTCGATAACGGATCTGATTCTTCTTTATTCTCAGAAGACGATGATTTTTCTGTATATACAGAATTAGTAGAGGGTAGTGAAGGGCAAAAACTAGAAATACAAACCTTACCGGATACAAATATAGAAAGCTTTGTAGTGCCTGTGGGCGTAAAAGCATTAGCAGATAGCGAAATTATTTTCTCTATAGAGGCTTCTAATTTCGATGAGAATATAAACATAACTTTAGAGGATAGACTTACCAATACTTTTACTCGTTTAGATGAAGCCAATAGTACGTACAAAGCTACTACAGAAACTGATTTAGACGGTGTGGGTCGCTTTTACATGCATACAACGCAATCTGCGTTAAGTGTCGATACAAATGACTGGTTATCAACAGTTAAAATATATAAGGTGAACAATGCAAACTTAAGAATAACAGGTTTAACTCAAGGAGATGCTACTGTTCAGATGTATAATATACTTGGTAAACAAATATTAAGTACTTCTTTTGAGGCCATAGGCACTAAAGACATTACAATACCTCATGATATTTCGAAAGGAATTTATTTGGTAAAGCTAGAAACAGCAGATGGAATATTGAATAAAAAAATAATTTTAGAATAATCAAGATACTTTTAAAAACGAATTATTATGAAAAAAAATAATAAAACACAAGATGCTCCCGTGGAAATTACACGAAAAGAGGCGATAAAAAAAATGGGGAATTATGGCAAGTATGCTGCTTTAACCGCATTAGGAACCTATATGATTTTAAGTCCTCAAAAAGCTCAAGCAGCTTCACCTCCAGGAGTAGGAGATGACTTTGATTAGCATACTATCAGCTGATGAAACATATAAAAAAGACTATCAAAAAAATAATTTTTGATAGTCTTTTTTATGCTCACAACTTTTTTTAGTTTCATGTCAATTTAAATTACATTTCAACGGTAACTTCAAGTTCTATAAGTTCTTACTATTTTTCATTACCCATTTTTAGTGCAAGTTGACTATCCA
The DNA here is from genome assembly GCF_019968605.1 of Polaribacter litorisediminis. NCBI lineage: Bacteria > Pseudomonadati > Bacteroidota > Flavobacteriia > Flavobacteriales > Flavobacteriaceae > Polaribacter > Polaribacter litorisediminis. The sequence goes on along the minus strand of NZ_CP082966.1, from coordinate 2,097,867 downwards.
TTTAATTTTGTAACAGCGTTTAAAGAGAACAAATTCTTGCTTGATACCTTGAAATTAAAACGAAGTGCACAGAGCGATGAATGCCATTTTTTTTTGATAAAAAGGAACCTAAAAAGAAACTAATTTTGAAAATTGGATGAAATTTAAACCGTTATGCCTAATTCTTTAAACTTTACAAAGTATAGAGATAAAGCATATAGTTTAATCTTATAATATATCGCTTTTTTATTGAAAAATAATTTTTAAGAATTAACTATAATTCTCTATCATTTAGAGATATTTGTTTATTTTTGCACTATATAATACTTTTTAGTGAAAACAAAAACTAAATATTCGATTATTTTTTATGTTAATTAAAATAATTTTAAATTAAAAAAATCCCAAATCGAAGTTTGGAGGGTAGCGTTAGGTTACAACCAGAAAATTAGGGATTCGTTACATAGTTATAAATTTATGTGAGTTTTAGACTTGCTAAAGGAAGTATAGATTAAAAACAATAATAAAAACAAAAAAAAAGATGAAAAGAAAACTACTTAAATTTTTAGGCGTGGCAACACTATTGTTGTTTACTAGCACTATGCTAGGACAAACTAACACTTGGAATGGTTCTTCGAGTACAAACTGGAATACTGCAGCAAATTGGAGTGATGGGACAGTGCCATTAGCAACAGATGATGTTGTGATACCGTCGGCGCCAGCAAACCAGCCTACTATATCCGCCATCACAGCGGTTTCGGCAGCTTTGACAGTGCAGGATGGTGCTATCTTAACGATTGATAGTGATGGTGGGTTAACAGTAGATGGGGCCTTAAACATCAATACTGGTGGTAGTGTAACAATAAATTCAACTGCTTCAGATTCTGGTACCTTAATTTTTAATGGTACTAGGTCAGGAAATATAACTTACAAGAGATTTGTAACTGGAGGTGGCTGGTATTTAATTGCTGCGCCTGTTGAAGGTTATAGTGGTAATGATTTGTTTAACGATAATGGAGGTACTGCAACTTTTATAACTGGTAATGCTCATCCTTCATTCGGGAATAACGCTGCTGTTGCCGGATACAATGGAACTGCATGGTCTTACATATCTTCTGTTGGTTTTTTTGGTCCCAGTATGTCTGCAGGTACAGGTGTATCAGTGAACTTGATTTCTGATAAATCCCTAGAGATGTTTGGGTCGCTTGCTAGTTCAGCATCCGTAGGCTTGAATACAGATGCATTCACACTTTTAGGCAACCCTTTTACAGCTTCGTTTAATGTTATTAACTTCTTGGCAGCGAATACGGCTAGACTTACTCAAGAAACGGTTTGGGTACGCAGTGGGTCAGGTTATACAGCATACAACGATGTTAGCCCTATAAAAATTGCTCCTGGTCAAGGCTTTTTCGTGCGAGCCAACGGAACAGGAGGTTCGGCTTCATTTTCTAGAACCAACAACTTAAGTCATGATGCTGCCGATACGTTTGGTAGTAAATCAATTCCTTTTGCAACCTATGAGTTATTTTTAGATAATAATGGTACTATGAGATCCACGAGAGTATTTTACGCAGAAAATAGAACTACAGGGTTCGATAACGGATCTGATTCTTCTTTATTCTCAGACAACGATGATTTTTCTATCTATACAGAATTAGTAGAGGGTAGTGAGGGTCAAAAATTAGAAATACAAACCTTACCAGATACAAATATAGAAAGCTTTATAGTGCCTGTGGGTGTAACCGCAGTAGCAGATAGCGAAATTGTATTTTCCCTAGAGGCTTCTAATTTTGATGAAAATATACAAATAACCTTAGAGGATCGTGTTACCAATACTTTTACTCGTTTAGACGAAGCCAATAGTACTTACAAAGCCACCACAGAAAATGCTTTAGACGGTGTAGGTCGCTTTTACATGCATACCACCCAAGATGCTTTAAGTGTCGATACCAATGAATGGTTATCAACAGTTCAAATATATAAAGTGAACAATGCCAACTTAAGAATAACAGGCTTAACTCAAGGAGAGGCTACTGTAGAAATGTATAATTTACTTGGTAAACAAGTGTTAAGTACCTCTTTTGAGGCTATGGGCACGAAAGACATTGCGATACCGAATGATATTTCGAAAGGAATTTATTTTGTAAAGCTAGAAACATCAGACGGGATATTGAATAAAAAAATAATTTTAGAATAATCAAGATACTTTTAAAAACTAATTATTATGAAAAAAAATAATAAAACACAAGATACTCCTGAAGAAATTACACGTAAAGAGGCTATTAAAATAATAGGGGATTATGGTAAGTATGCTGCTTTAACTGCTTTAGGAACTTATATATTTTTAAACCCTCAAAAATCCCAAGCATCCTCACCTGGAAGTGAACCACCAGCACAAGGAGGAGATGGGTTTTAATTAGCAAAATATCATATAAATAAACAGAAAAAAAGACTGTCAAAAAAATAATTTTTGATGGTTTTTTTTATGCGCAAAACTTTTTTGTGCTTCTTTTAAGTACTAGATTTTTATCATACAATAAACGATATAAAATAAATAGAAAAAAAACAAATATATCGGCTGTAAACCACTATTTTTGCACGAAATTTAAGAAAGCACAAATGCAATCAATAAGAAACATCGCAATTATTGCCCATGTCGATCACGGAAAAACTACTTTGGTAGATAAAATTATAGATCAGGCAAAAATTTTAGACGACCGTAAAGAACGTACCGATTTATTGTTAGACAATAATGATTTAGAAAGAGAAAGAGGAATTACTATTCTTTCTAAAAATGTATCAGTAAATTATAAGGATGTAAAAATTAATGTAATTGATACTCCTGGTCACGCCGATTTTGGAGGAGAGGTGGAGCGCGTATTAAAAATGGCAGATGGTGTTTTGCTTTTAGTAGATGCGTTTGAAGGTCCTATGCCACAAACTCGTTTTGTGTTAGGAAAGGCTTTAGAGTTAGGATTAACGCCAATTGTTGTTGTCAATAAAGTTGATAAAGAAAACTGTACTCCTGATTTAGTACACGAAAAAGTATTTGATTTAATGTTTGCTTTAGACGCAACAGAAGATCAATTAGATTTTGCAACTATTTACGGTTCTGCTAAAAACGGTTGGATGTCTACAGATTGGAAAGACCCAAAAGAAGATATTTTAGATTTATTAGATGCTGTAATTGAATCGATACCAGAAGCGCCTTACAGAGAAGGATCGCCACAAATGCAAATTACATCGTTAGATTTTTCTGCTTTTACAGGTAGAATTGCTATTGGTCGTGTTTTTCGAGGAGATTTGGAAGAAGGTAAAGATTATATGTTAATGAAGGCAGATGGCTCTACTAAAAAAGTAAGAATTAAAGAACTTCATATTTTTGAAGGGATGGGTAAAGCCAAAACAGATAAAGTTAGAAGTGGAGATATCTGTGCAATTACGGGATTAGAAGGTTTTGAAATAGGAGATACGATTGCAGATTTAGAAAATCCGGAAGCCTTGCCAAGAATTGAAGTAGATCAACCTACCATGAGTATGTTATTTACAATTAACAACTCTCCTTTCTTTGGTAAAGAAGGTAAGTTTGTAACGTCTCGTCATTTGCGTGACAGGTTGTTTAAAGAAATGGAAAAAAACCTTGCTTTACGCGTAGATACAACAGATAGTGAAGATAAATTTAACGTTTACGGACGTGGAGTTTTACACTTATCAGTATTAATCGAAACCATGCGAAGAGAAGGCTATGAATTACAAGTAGGAAGACCTCAAGTAATTATAAAAGATATTGATGGTGTAAAATCTGAACCTTATGAAACCCTTTCTATTGATGTTCCTGAAGATGTTGCTTCTAAAGCAATTAATTTAGTTTCTTTAAGAAAAGGCGATTTATTGGTCATGGAGCCAAAAGGCGATTTACAACATTTAGAATTCACGATTCCTTCGAGAGGTTTAATAGGTTTGCGTAATAAGATTTTAACGGCAACCGCTGGTACTGCCATCATAAATCATAGATTTAGTGAATACGGTCCTTTTAAAGGAGAGTTCTCTGAAGAAATTAAAGGAGCAATTGTTTCTTCTGCTGCGGGTAAAGCTACAGCGTATGCTTTAGATCGTTTGCAAGATAGAGGTCGCTTCTTTATCGATATTAACGAAGAAATTTATATTGGTCAAGTAATTGGAGAGAACAGTAAATCTGATGACATGGCTGTGAATTTAATTAAAGGAAAGCAATTAACAAACATGCGTAAATCTGGTACAGATGATGCCATGAAAATCGCACCAAAAATAGATTTCTCTTTAGAGGAAAATATGGAATATATTAAGGCTGATGAATATTTAGAGGTTACTCCAGAAAGCTTGCGTATGCGTAAGATTGTTTTTAGACCATAATTTATTTTCTATAAATATTTTGATGATAAGAGAAATCTTAAAATTATAAACCCAAAAGCTCAAGATTTAGTTCTTGAGCTTTTTTTATGAGTGATACCACTAAATTCAAATGATAAACGCTTTTATTTTCAATGTTTTTTATCTTTTAGATTGCGCATCAATTTCTTCAATCATTTTAATCGAAAAGAATTCCTCGATGGGCTGCCTGGGGGGGCATTGAAATTGTCATTCCCGTGAAATTTATGCTCAACTAGATTGGGTAACGGGAATCTAAATAATAGAATTTTGGTTTATGACCTTTTTAGGTCAAAGCTTGTGCTCAACTTGATTCAGTATGAAACGTGCGAAACCTGGCTGCCGGCAGGCGGCTACCTCTATGGGGCTGCCTTGAGTATAGTTTGTTTCAAGAAATTCTTTATTAGCGTCAATTCTTAGAGGGTGTTTTTTGAAACAGTACCACCAACAAACATCAATACAGCAAAAGAAGGTGTAGGAACTTCAATTAATAGCCAACCAAATTCTTACTGCTTTTACGGAAAAGGCAACTGCCTAAAATCCCATTTTATTACCATCAATATAGCACTTGCTCATGCTTTTTATGCGGCTATAAGCTAGAATTCCGATTAGAAAAATAACACAACATATAGACGCATTTCAGTTATTTTGATGATGAAATTTGAACCTTTCATTATGCTATATTGTTGTGGTTTATTTTTACTGAGTTATGATCTTAAAAAATCTTACAAAGTAGATGAAAACAAGATTTTGAAGATTTTTAAAATGAGTCAAAAAAATGATATTTTTGATGATTTTAGTTTTAAATTCTTTATAAATTGCTAAAAATTGAATAAAAAAGGCTAAAATTGACTATATTTGAAAAATTGTGTTTTTACATACATGAGCTCAATTATGTAGTTATACTTAGGGAAAAACTTTGGGTTTGTGCATTAAATGAATAACAAAAAGAATCTATTATTTTGAATTCAAACGAAAATACCACAACAACACTTCAAACTTTAAACGATTTAATTACGGCGCTTTCGGAAGGGGAGAGGACGACTTTTAATCACATAATACATACTACAAAACTCCAAAAGACCGACGTTGAGAATTATGCTTCGTGGTCTGAAGAATGCTACACTCGAAATTGTATTGTAGATACAGATAAATTTCAATTAATCTTACTATGTTGGTGCGAAGGGCATCGAACAGCTATTCACGATCATGGTGGAGAAGAATGCTGGGTAAAAATTATCGAAGGTGAATTTAAAGAAACCATTTATAAGCAAGATAAAAATGGTCATTTGAACCTTGTAAAAACAGCCATTTCAAAAGCGAATGAAATTAGCTATATGAAAGATTTTATGGGGTTTCATCGATTAGAAAATATTGCTAACAAAAGAAGTATGTCTCTTCATTTATATGCGAAGCCAATCCGAATATGTAACATGTTTGATGAAAAATCAAAAACTTTTGTCTCCAAAAATTTGTGTTACAATACCCCTACATAATCAATAATAAAAGTACAAGATAAAATACTATATGGCAGATTTAAAAAGTGATTTAATTTTATTTAATGAACTTGTGGAAGTTTTAATCAACGAAGAAGCAGAAAACCCTGTGGCAGAAAGAATAGAATCCAATGCATTATACAATACTATTGATCTTTCGCTAAACAAGAGTGGAATGATCGATGATGCGTTTAAATCTTTACTTCGTGAAGTTTTGATTTCTACGCCAAAAACGGCAACAAACTTATTTTTTAATCAGCTTTTTGGAGGAAGACAAAGCAAAGCAATTTTAGGAGATTTATTAGCGGTAATGCTAAATAATAGCATGTATACTTATAAAGTTGCAGGACCACAAGTGGGTATTGAGCAAGAAATTATAAGACAATCGTGCAATTTAATTGGGTACGGAGCTAAAAGTAATGGGACATTTCCTACTGGCGGTTCTATGAGTAATTATATGGGGTTAATTATGGGGCGTGACGCTAAAGATCCTGCTTGTAGATTAAATGGAATGACGAAACCATTGATTATTTATACTTCTAAAGAATGTCATTATTCAAATGATAAAAATGCAAGTTTTGCCGGAATTGGGAGAAATAATATTCGTTATATTAAGGTAGATACAAAAGGAAGAATGATTCCAGAGGATTTAGAGGAGCAAATTCTAAAAGATATTGAAAACGGCGATATTCCGACCTATGTAAATGCTACTGCCGGAACAACAGTGCTCGGAGCTTTCGATCCGATTGATAAAATTGCAGATATTACAGAAAAGTATAAAATTTGGTTGCATGTTGATGGTGCTTATTGCGGAAGCGTAATTTTTAGTGATCAATACAAACATTTGGTAAAAGGAGTAGAAAGATCGAACTCTTTTAGTTACAATGCACATAAAATGTTAGGAACACCATTAACCTGTTCTATTATTTTAGTGAATGATAAAAAACATTTGTACAATTCGTTTAGTAATGACGCTGATTATTTATATCAAACAGATGGTGATGATTTTAATTTAGGGAAAACTTCTTTTCAATGTGGACGTAGAAATGATGCCTTAAAGTTTTGGACGCTTTGGAAATCTGTTGGAACAAATGGTTTAAAAGAAATTGTAGAACAACAATTCGAATTAGCAGAGGTTGCTTTAGCGTATATTAGAAGCAATCCTGATTATACTTTGTATAGTTTTAATGATTCCATTTCAGTATGTTTTAATTATAAAAATATAGATCCGAAGACGCTTTGTACCGCCTTGTATAAAAACCAAATTACAGTAGTTGGTTTTGGTTCTTTCCAAGAAGATACCTTTATAAGATTGGTAACGATTAACGCCAATAACGAAAAAGAAGATATTTTGAACTTCTTTGCTGTTTTAGAAGATTTTGTGGAGAAAACACCAAACTTGGCAAAACAAGAAGTATTGAGCGTATAGAAAAATTATTAAAATTTTAAATAGATTTATTTAGTGTTGTCCGATTAAAATTAGCTAAAGTGTTTTAAAGTATTGATAATATTGATTTTGAAGAGCCTTTAAAGTAGCATACCTTGCTTTTAAAACCGCTTTAGAATTTATGATGTATCGAAAAATTTAAAATCATAATAATATTGTTTTTCAGTTAGTTACATTCAAGTCTTTGTTCTTTATTCTAACAGCGAAAGCGGTCTTTTTATCTTTTATCCGACAACAATGATATTTATTGTCTAAAAAACGTCCCTTTTAAGTGACGTTTTTTGTTGTAAAACATTTTACCTTTACAGCATGAATAAACTTGAACATTTTTTTGAAGTATTGCAACAGAGTGTTAAAGACGATGTTTTTGTAAAATTAACCTTAAGTAAGCCGCTCAGAAAGAAAGAAGGTCTTTTAAATGTCTATGTGCGTGCATTTGTCATTGATGGTCAGGAGATTTTTGAATTTAAATATCGACATGCCACCGAAAATAAATACAAAAAATTTTCTTTAAAAAACGCTATGCTCGAATTAGAAAGCTTACTTATGGAATCTTTCAGGACAGGAACTTTATTTACATTACAGCAAGATTTATTAGTGATGATTTCGAAACAAAAATTAGTTTCTTACCGAGAGAATGCAGCAAGTTTTAAAAATAAATTACCAGAAATTTTGCAAGAAACAATGGAATCAAAAGACTCATAAATTATTTTTTTCTTGTATTATACTGAAATAGATTTGACACATCTAATATTGGGCATTGATGATGCCTCTAAAACTACGTAAATTAATTATTGTATTTATAGCTGTCTTCTAGCGTTAAATATTTTAAACCGTTTATCAATTAAAAAAAAATACTGGCGTTTTTGCTCGTTTTTAGCAAAATTATTCAAGGATTTATACAACATAATCTAAAGTGTTGGTCCTTACAGGCTTTTTTAAGAGAGAATTTATACCCAAGAATTTTGTGATTTTTGTCATATAAATTTTTAAATTTAAACTTTATTTTTACATAGAAATATTTCAAATATAATTTTTAGAATTAACGGTATAAAATTTTGGGAATGGATCTACAAACAAGACAATCTATTGAAGAGGTAAAAAATGAAAGGCTTATAATTGACTCGTTAGGATTCTTCACGGGCATATTTAATTCTATTTCTACGGTAACGGTCGTTTTAAATAGCAACCGACAAATAATATTTGCTAGTAATGATTTTTTAAAAACGTTTGAACTGACCTCTGAAATAGGGCTGTTGGGTGAAAGGCCTGGAGAAGTTATATCTTGTGTACATTCAAAAGAGTCTCCTCATGGTTGCGGTAACTCAGTCTCTTGCGATGTATGTGGTTTACTTAAAACTATTTTGCAAAGTGCAAAAACAAATGAAAAAGTTTCAAAGGAAGCACGAATAACAACCGTTAAAAAGGGGCTTACAGTTCCGTTAGAATTATCCGTAACCTCTGTACCAGTAAGTTTGGCGAGCAGTCAGTTTTATATTGTAACGCTCACAGACATCAGTTCTGAGAAAAGAAAACTGCAATTGGAAAAAATATTTATACACGATTTGGTGAATTCAGCAGGAGGAATAAGTGGCCTCTCTGACGTTTTGGAATTCTCTGAGAATGAGGAATCGAAAAAAGAAGTTATAGATATCATCGGTAAAGCGAGTAAAGTTTTACTTGAACAAATTTTATCCTTTAGGAATATCTTATCTGCTGAATCTGGTGAGCTAGAAGTTAATAATTTAGAATTACAATCAAATGATGTTATTGATGAAGCTGCAAGCCTTATTTCAAGCAATAAAGAATTAAAGGCAAATATTGCAAAACTGCCAAATAGCGAGAACATAACTTTAATTAGTGATAAAGTTTTATTGTCAAGAATACTAGTAAATATGCTAAAAAATGCTGCTGAAGCTGAAGGTAATGCCGACGCTGTAATTAGTATAGGCTCCACTAAAAAGTGCGATATCGCTAGGTTTTGGGTACATAATAAAAAGGTTATTCCAGAGGATGTGCAAAAACAAATTTTTCAACGTTCATTTTCAACGAAAGGTAGAAATAGAGGTCTAGGGACTTACAGTATGAAACTATTGGGCGAAAACTATTTAAAAGGGAACATTGGTTTTATTAGTAATGATCAAGAAGGAACAATTTTTTATGTTGAATTGCCATGTGTTTAAAATCAATCATTTAATTCAGTTTATTTTCTCTATGTTGATTATTTTTTTGTTATGTATTAAGAAGCCATTGCCAACTTGCGGTTTTTTTTAGTTTTTATTGAAACATATAGCTAATAAAAAAACATCAAATAATTCACCACTTTTTTCATTTAAAGCCTGTAGATTTGCATAATTATTTTAAAAATCAGCTTTATTTTTTTTGATAAAGTTGAAACATATTTAGTTTTAGTTTATGAATAGCGTTAGTATTTTAGGGGCTGGCTGGTTAGGAAAACCTTTGGCAATTTCTTTTTTAGAGGATGGTTTTCATGTAAAAGGTTCAACAACTTCCGAAGAGAAATTAGCGGATTTAGAGTCTCATAATATGGAAGCTTTTTTGGTTGATATTAGTGATTTTGAGAAATTCGATGCTTTTTTAGATACCGATATTTTAATTATTGCAATTACCTCTAAAGATATTGACGGATTTGAGCGCTTGCTTGCTCAAATTCAGGATTCTAAAATTCAGAAAGTAATTTTTATCAGTTCAACTTCTGTATACCCTAGTTTAAATAAGGTAATGACAGAAGAAGATGCTGTTTTAGAAACACCGTTAACAGAAATTGAAAATTTATTTAGAGATACTACTTTTTTTGAAACCACCATTATTCGTTTTGCTGGTTTGTTTGGTGGTGAAAGACACCCTGCAAATTGGTTTAAAAACGGGCGAAAAATTCCACAACCAAACGGATTCGTAAATATGGTTCACCGGGAAGATTGTATTGAAATTATCCATACGATTATTGCTCAAAATTGTTGGAATGAAACTTTTAATGTATGTTCAAATCATCACCCAACAAGAAGGGAGTTTTATACCACAGCCAAATTAAGTATGGGTCTCGAAATGCCACAATTCGAAAATAACGAGATTTATAAATGGAAAATTATCAGTTCTAAAAAAGTACAACAAGTTTTAGGGTATACCTTTATTCATGATGATTTACTAAAGCCCCTTTAAAAAAATAGGAGAAAAAGGAACCGGTTATAACGATTAACTATACTTTCGTTTACGCAAATAAGTAAATATAATTCCAAATGCAAAGAGGAATATGAAGGGCAAACCAATATTCAAAAACTGCCAAAAAGTACGTTCTTTAAAAGCTTTTTGTTTATCGAGCATGTTAATTTTTAAAGTCTTATTTCTTAACGCCATCAAACCAGAATCATCCAACAAATAGTCAACAGCATTTAATAGGAAATCTTTATTTCCAAATTGTTCGTTGGTCCATTTATCTCTTGATAAATCTGTTGGTTGTCCTTTTAAAATTTGATTTTTTCCAACATCACCATCAGCAATTACAATCATTTTATTATTGATAGCACTTTCTCTGAAAAGTGAAGTTTCAAAAGGTTTTATTCGATTTTTATATCCCGAATTAAAAGCACCTTCTAACAAAATAGCAAATAGTTGATTTCCTGAAATATATTCTTTTTCTTGAGGCTCATCAGCAACAGATTGCAACTCAATAATTGCAGGTGTTCCTACTTTTTGAGTTAAAGGCGAGCTCATTAATAAGGGTGTTTTTTTGAGATTATTTTTTAAAGTATCTATCTGATTTGCAAATTGTAATCTTACAGGAGCAATGTTTTTTGTAATGGCATGATTCGGATTTCCGCCCACTAAAGGATGGTAAAACCAATCTAAATTTTGAAACTGTGTTTGGTTGCCAACTTTGCCAGTCGCTAATGCAATTTTTGCAGCATATAAATCTTTAATCAGTGTGGTGTTAAGTCGAATTCCGTATGAAAATAACAAATCGGTTAAATTTAAACCTCTAGGATAGGCTAACATTTTTCCGCTATTAAACAAACTGTCTTGATCTGCTTGCACATTGTCTAGCATCCACAAAGTTTTACCTCCGTTTGTAATAAATTGATCTAACGTTAGTTTTTCTTCTTCCGAAAATTTTTGAGTCGGTTTTGCAATAATTGCCAAATCAAAAGTAGTGAGATCTTTTAATGTCTGCTGCGGATTTGTGGCGACAGAATCTAACGTAAATTTTGCTAATTTATATTTTTTAGAAACTTCGCTTAAAAAACTATATTGATAAATATCTTGTAGTTCGCCATTTCCCGTAATAATAGCAATGCGTTTATTTTTCGTTTTAATAATTGAATTTATCGCGTTGCTAAAACCATACTCTAGGTTTTCAATTGCTTTTTGTAATTGTTCTTCTTGGCTGGCAACAATAGCTGTTGGTAAGAGAGAAACGATCGTTGCTTTTTTACCAAAATTGATTTCTGCCCAAGGAAAAATAATTGCTTCCGATAATTTACCATCTTCTTCAACAGTTAATTGACTTGGCATCATTCCTTTTTTTATCAGGCTTTCTCTTTGATCATCAGGGTTTTCAAAATGGATTTTTATGTTTGGGTTTTCCGCTGAAAGTTCTTCTAAATATTGGCGTGTTTCAACCTGTAATCTTTTAAATTCTGAAGGAAAATCGCCTTCTAGATACATCGTTATAAAGAGTGGTCTATCAACTGAAGAAAGAATTAAATTAGTAGTTTTAGAAAGTGTGTAGCGTTTATCCGCAGTTAAATCAAATCGCTTATAGAACCCTTGGTTGATAACGTTTAAAACAAGCAATCCAATAATTAAAAATACGATATTTTTTGTGTTCTTATTCATTTTCTAAACGTGTTTTAGTCATGAATAAAAAGAAAAAAGTTACACTTAAAAAATAGATAATATCTCTTGTATCTATAACACCTCTAGAAATACTTTTAAAATGTTCGTTAATTCCTAATTTCTGAATCGTTAAACTGTCGTTGCCAAAAGAAGCTGCGATGGCATCAAATCCGTAGAAAAGAAAAAATGTGATAAAAACACCTAATATAAAAGCTACAATTTGATTTTTAGATAAAGTTGACGTAAATAAACCAACAGCAGTGTAGGTTGTTGCTAAAAAAAACAAGCCTATATAAGAACCAATGGTACTGCCAAAATCTATATTTCCAACAGGATTTCCTAAACTATAAACAGTATATATATATGTTAAGGTGGGGATAATTGAAATAGTAATTAAAAGTAGCGATGCTGAAAACTTACCTAAAACGATTTGCCAATTAGATAGTGGGTTTGTTTTCAGTAATTCTATGGTTCCGTTACTAAATTCATCAGCAAAACTTTTCATCGTAATAGCCGGAATTAAAAATAGAAAAACCCAAGGTGCTAAATAAAAAAATGGAGTTATATCTGCAAAACCAGCGTTTAGGATATTAAAATCATCGTTAAAAACAAATAAAAATAAACCATTAATTAGCAGGAAAACTCCAATGACCAAATATGCAATGGGAGATGCAAAAAATGAGTTAAATTCTTTTTTTAAAATAGCAATCAATGCGTAAATGTTTAATTGTTAATGATTAATTCATCTCAATTTGCAGATTCCTTAATCGCTTAAATAAGTTGTCTTCCTAAAGGTTGTTCTTTTTATGCACTTTCTAATCGATAACTACGATTGTTTTCAAAGCCTTCATCTCTTCTTTCAGGATGTAGAACAAATTTTTGTTTCTTTAATAACGCAATAGAAGGAATATTATTTTTATGTGTAAAAGCTTCAATTGTATTTAATGCTAAATCTGTAAATCCGAAATTTAAAACTACTTCAAAAGCTTCACTCATAAAACCTTTTTGTTGGTAAACAGGATCTAATTCGTAGCCAATCTCTGCATAATTTTCTTCATCTTCAAAATGACGTAAACCAATTGTACCAATTAATTGATGATTACTTTTGGATTCTATTACCCAAAAAATACCTTTGTTATTGGCAGTTAAATTAGAAATAAGATCAATAAAAGCTCTTGCTTCAGAAAGGTTATTAGGTGTTTTTCTATCAATAAACTCATTGACCTCTTTGTTGGTTCTTAAGCCAAAAATAGATTTTGCATCGTCTAAATTTAATGCTCTGAGTGATAATCTTTCTGTTTCTAAAACAGGAAAAGGTGTAAAATTATAATTCATAATTATTGTAAACTTACTTTTTTATGTACGCTCCAAGCTAGAGGTTTATCATTAAAATATGTTTTTGTTTGTTTCCAAGTTTCTTTAAATAACTCAGAATTTCTATAGCGCTCTATATCGCTTTCATTTTCCCAATACGAATAGGTAAAAAATATTTCAGGATTATTTTTATCTTGATATAATTCTAATAAGTTACAACCCTCAGAATTTCTAATTAATTGTTTTTTTTCTTCAAACATTTCTAGAAATTCTTGAATATATTTTGAGTGAAAACTCATCTTTACAATGCGTACAAACATTCCTTTATTTTAGAGTTGTATATTCTGGTTTAGAGTCTGTAAAAAAATTAATAATTATTGGATCTCTATATTCTAAACCTAATAACGTAGATGCACCACCAACTGATTTTAAATTACTTCTATAAATTGCAATTTCTAAATAACCAGCAGCGTTAAAAAGGGCCAATTTATTGCCATCAAATAGCTTTAAATTATGGTCGTTATTTATGGTAATTTCACTGTATTTATTATAAATTTTATCGAAAGAATAACGAGAAGCTGTTATTTTAAACGTACGTCCTTTACCAATATCTAAAAACATTTTTTTACGGATATTGCTAATTAAATTCCCATAATTATCAATATACAAGACTCCACCAATGATCTGACTATGTGCCCGGTTTACTTTTGGCTGAATTTCAATTAATTTCTTATATGCTTTTATCTCTTTACCAATAACCGTTAAGTTTCCGCCTCTTGCAATAAAACAGGCTACTTTTACAAAAATATCTAAAACAGGGAAACTACTTTCTATTCGGTCATGAATATTAATTTCTACAATTTTTGTAGGATTAATTTCAGAAGCAATCATTGATATTAATCCGTTGTCCGGACAAACAAAAAAATGTTTATCTAATTCTAAAGCAATATGTTTATTGTTGTCACTTAGTTCAGAGTCTACACCTACAATATGTATGGTTCCTTCAGGAAAACTTTTGTACGAATTCTTTAAAATATAGGCTGTTTCCGTAATGTTAAATGGTGATATTTGATGCGTAATGTCTACAATTTTAGCATCAGCAAGCTCCGAGTAAATAGCCCCTTTTACAGCCCCAACAAAATGGTCTTTAGTTCCGAAATCTGTAGTTAATGTAATAAAAGACATTCCCTTTTTTGTTGTTAATTAATTGTGTAAAAAATCTTAAACTATTTTAGGCAAATCTAATCATTTTACTAATTTTAATGCCTATTTTTATTTTAATAATTGAAACTAACATTTTAATCAAAATAATCATTTGAACGAACGGACGATAGAGTTAACCGAAATAAATCCAAAAGATTTCTTTGGTACACAGAATAGCACAGTAGAGCAGTTAAAAAGATACTTTCCTAAAATTAAAATTGTTGCCCGAGGATCTAAATTAAAGATTTTTGGGGAATCAGATATTTTAGATGAATTTGAAATTCGTTTAGAACGTTTGATTAAACACTTTGAAAGATACAACAAGTTGGATGAAAATAGTATCGAACGTATTTTAACATCTTCAGGAAATGAAGAAAAAGCAGTTTCAGCGCGAAATGCCAAAGATGTTTTAGTGCACGGTGTTAATGGCAGATTAATTAAACCTAAAACTGAGAATCAGCGTAAAATGGTTACAGAAATGCTAAAAAATGATATGCTATTTGCTGTGGGGCCTGCTGGAACGGGAAAAACGTATACAGCCGTTGCATTGGCGGTAAAAGCGCTAAAAGAAAAAGAAGTTAGAAAAATTATTTTAACAAGACCTGCTGTAGAATCAGGTGAGAATTTAGGTTTTTTACCAGGTGATTTAAAAGAAAAATTAGACCCCTATATGCAACCTTTGTATGATGCTTTGCGAGATATGATTCCGTACGAAAAATTAGAATCTCATTTAGAAAAAGGAATTATTCAAATTGCTCCTTTGGCATTTATGAGAGGAAGAACATTAGACAATGCTTTTGTAATTTTAGATGAAGCTCAAAACACAACCCATAATCAAATGAAAATGTTTTTAACTAGAATGGGAATGCATGCAAAGTTTATTATTACTGGAGACCCTGGTCAGATAGATTTGCCAAGAAAACAAGTTTCAGGTTTAAAAGAATCTTTATTGGCTTTAAAAGATATTCAAGGAATTGCTCAGGTTTATTTAGACGATAAAGATGTTGTGAGGCATCGATTAGTGAAAAAAATAATTACAGCCTATAAAAGTATAGAAACAGAATGATCAAGATTGAACAAGACAAATTAGGCCTACAAGATTATTTTTATATTGGGTATTTATACCTTATTATTTTAGGAATTGTTAGTGATGCTATCTTTTATGGAATCTTCGGAGTTTCTTATTTAAATTATACCACAATTTTAGATGCTTTAATTTCTCCAATTAGTTTATTAACAAACAATTGGAAAATCTCATTGTTTTTAGGGTTTATGTTTTGGTTGATGTACCTGTATTTTACCAAATGGATATTTAAACTTTATGCTTATCTGAGAGAGAAAAAATGGTATCAAAAAGTGTATAATATCGAAAAATGGGATAAAAAATATGAAACGTTAGCCAAGAAAAAAAATATAATACCAGGAATGATGTTTATCTTCTTTCTATTATTTATTTCTATGAGAACAGGTATGGGAATTGGTATGAGGTATAAATATGCCAATAAAGAAATCATCCCAAATCATACACTAATTTTTAAAGATAATATGAGATTAGATGTCCGAAAAATAGGTCAAAATTCAGCCTATTTTTTCTATTTTATACCAGGTGAAAAAGTAATTACAGCCACACCAATTACAGATAATTTAAAGCAGATAAAATTACTCGAAAATAAAAAGTAATCATTTTAGATAGCTTATTTTTTCACCTTCAACAGCAACTAACAAATGAATTCTATCAACAAAGCTAATTTTTGCATTTCCGAATCAAAACTTAATTAATAAAGATGTACACAATTAAATATTAAAAATGTTGACAAAAGCGCTTCTTATTTCTTTAATTTTTTTTTCCAGTTGAAAAAGTAATCAAAAACCAATTGTTGATAATTTAAAAGAAATAAAGAAAATTTGTGGTTATTAAAATAGTCTTTTTTAAGTAAAATTCTTGGTAAAATTTAGATTATCCTTAATTTTACAATTACGATATATTTTTTATGAGATTTATTTTTGTCATACTAAGTCTTTGCTTTTTAGCAAAAGCCCAAGCTCAATGCCCACCTCCAGGAGATAATATATTATCTTCTCAAGAAAAAGTAGACGCTTTTGTGAGTAACTATAGCAATTGCACAAGCATTGAGGGAAATGTAGAAATTATAGCAGATTTGGTTGGTTCGGGCGATATTGGTGCAGTAGCTCCTCCTCCCATCACCGATATTACAGGGCTTTACTTTTTAGAAACTATAAACGGTGATTTAAAAATTTCAGTTCAATTAGACGAATTAAATGGTTTTAATAATCTAATCAATGTGAATGGAGATCTTGAAATTACCAGTTCTAATCAACTAAAGACTATTAGTGGTTTTAATAATTTAGAGCAAACAAGGAGCCTAACAATTGCTTTAAATGCAAATTTAGAAATTGTAAATGGCTTTAACAATTTATCACGAATTTTTAAAGATCTGGAGATTGGTAATAGTCCTTCCATACAAGCTATTTCTGGTTTTAATAAACTTGAGAATTTAGGAGGTCAGCTAAATATAAGTAAAAACCCAAAGTTGTTAAGTATTCCTTCTTTTAATAAAGTACAAAGAATCGTAGAGGATTTAAATCTTACTTCAAATCCTAATTTGAATGAAGTAATTGGTTTTGAAGAGCTAATTACCATTGGGAATGATTTAAATATAGAATCCGCAAAGGTTATACAAGGTTTCGGAAAACTACAAACTATTGAGCGTTTTTTTGATATTAGAGGAATTGGTGTGCAAGAAATACCTAGTTTTAATCTTTTAGAAGATGTTGGGGGCGCTTTTAGAATCCAAAATACTAGTATTGCAAGTTTTGAGGGCTTTAATAATTTAAAAAGGATAGGGGAAAAGTACTTTTTAGAAGATTGGTTTATTGTCAGTGACAATAATGTTTTAAATAATGTAAAAGGTTTTGGCCTTTTGGAAAAGGTTGAAGGTTTTTTGCAGGTTCAAAATAACCCAATGTTAAGTGATTGTTCTTGGCTTTGTAATTTAATCAATAACGGAGAGGTTACGGGAGCACTTACCATTCAGGATAATATTGGAGATTGTATAAATTCTATTGCTGTCATTTTAATATGCGATTTAGATTTTGATAATGATGGTATTGCAAATATTATTGATGAAGATGATGATAATGACGGTATTTTAGATATTTTAGAGGGTAACGGGTTGTTGGATACTGATAATGATGGCTATCCAGATTCTCTAGATTTAGATAGTGATGGTGATGAATGTTTCGACGTACTTGAAGCCGGATTTGAAGATCCAGATAATGACGGTATTTTAGGAAGTGTGCCGAATGATGTTAATTCTAGAGGATTAATTATAAATGAAGCTACAGGATATACAGAACCTTCAGATATAGATGCAAATGGTATTTTTGATTTTCAAGAGGCAACTATTTTAAGTCCAGGAAAAAATAATATTTTAGAAATTTGTCGTAACGATCTTCCTAGAGATTTACTTACAGTATTGCAGGGAGAGCCTGATCCAGGAGGGATTTGGTTTCCGTCGTTAGCTTCAGGTGGCAATATTTTTAATCCTGCTATTGATAAAGAAGGTGTATACACTTATACACATACAGATGCTATATGCGGAGATTTAAGTGCCGAAATTCAAATAGAATTCATATCTGATTTAACACCAGGTATCGATACAGAAGTTGTCATTTGTGACGGGATTGAGCAGTTAGATTTATTCAACGCTTTAAAAGGAAATCCTTCTCCAGGTGGCTTTTGGTCGCCAGCTTTAAATAGCGAAACAAGTGTGTTCGAAAGAAATATAGATACAAATACAGAATATACATATACAATTGTAGATAGAAATTGTGGAACGCTGCAATCTAAAATATCAATAACTAATTTGTTAAAACCAAATAGTGGAGAAAGTTCTATACATCAAATTTGCGAATTCTCGGATGAAAAGAACCTTTTTGAGTTGTTAGATGGCGAGCCAGATAAAGGAGGTGTGTGGAGCCCAAGTTTACCAAATAATATATTTGACCCAAAAATACATGCTTCAGGAGTCTATACGTATACAGTGGATAGAGGCCCCTGTGGTACCTCTTCTTCCACAGTAAATATAGAGTTGATAAAAAATAATGAATTAGAGAATGTTCACATCAACGTTAAAGATTTTTCTTCAAGAAATAATTCAATTGAAGTTTTTGTGCCCTCTACTCGTGGTTATGAATATTCTTTAGATGGCATGGAATATCAAACAGAAAATATTTTTAATAATGTTCATGGCGGTGCGCAAACGGTTTACATAAGAGGTTTGGATGGATGCGAATTTTTTACAGAAGAGGTTTTCGTAAAAACGTATCCTACTTTTTTTTCTCCAAATAATGACGGTAAAAATGATGTTTGGCGTTTAGAAAATTTTCCCGATGTAAAGTATAACATCTATATATTCAATCGTTTTGGTGTTTTGTTAAAGCACATTAAAAGTAATAGGGAGTTTTGGGACGGAACGTACAAAGGTAAAAATGCGATTTCTTCTAATTATTGGTTCAAATTAGTGCTAGAAACCGGTGAGGTTTTAAATGGTAATTTTTCTTTGTTAAGAAAATGATTTCCTAAAAATTAACTTATTTTTGTTCAACGATCAATACAGCTAAAATAATGAATACAATTAACGAAACTAATTTTAAGTTTTCGAATCAAAAATCTGTTTATAAAGGAAAAGTAAGAGAAGTTTACAATATAAATGATGAACTTTTAGTAATGATAGCAACAGATAGGCTTTCTGCTTTTGATGTTGTTTTACCACGCCAAATTCCGTTTAAAGGTCAGATTTTAAATCAAATTGCTACAAAAATGATGAACGATACTTCGGATATTGTTCCTAATTGGCTCATTGCCAACCCAGATGAAAATGTAGCCATTGGTCATTTATGCAAACCTTTTAAAGTAGAAATGGTGATCCGCGGATATTTATCGGGCCATGCTGCGCGAGAATACAAAGCAGGTAAAAGAGTTTTATGCGGAGTAGCAATGCCAAATGACTTAAAGGAAAATGATCAATTTCCAACACCCATAATTACCCCATCTACAAAAGCAGAAAACGGCGAACATGATGAAGATATTTCTAGAGAAGATATTTTAGCAAACCAAATTGTTTCTGAAACCGATTATCTTGTTTTAGAAGATTATACTCGAAAATTGTTTCAAAGAGGTACAGAAATTGCCGCAAAACGAGGCTTAATTTTGGTAGATACAAAATACGAGTTTGGTAAAACAAAAGAAGGTAAAATTGTATTGATAGATGAAATTCATACCCCAGATTCTTCTCGTTATTTTTATGCTGAAGGATATCAAGAAAGGCAAGATAAAGGAGAATCTCAAAAGCAATTATCAAAAGAATTTGTGCGTCAATGGTTGATAGAACAAGGATTTCAGGGTAAAGAAAATCAGCAAATACCAGAAATGTCGGATGCAAAAATTCTAGAAATATCCAATAGATATATAGAATTATATGAACAAATTACAGGAGAAAAATTTGTAAAAGCTTCCACAGAAAATGTGTTAGATAGAATTAATAAAAATGTATCGAAGTTTTTACTTCAATATAAAAAATAAACAAAACAAACAAGCATGATTATAGAACCAAGAACAAGAGGATTTATTTGTTTAACGTCGCACCCCACAGGTTGCGATCAAAATGTGATCAATCAAATTGAATATATAAAATCGAAAGGAAAAATTGAAGGCGCAAAAAAAGTACTCGTAATTGGTTCTTCAACAGGATTTGGATTGGCATCAAGAATTACCAGTGCTTTTGGTTCAGATGCAGCGACTATTGGTGTGTTTTTTGATAAAGCTCCTGTAGAGGGTAGACCAGGAACTCCAGGATATTATAACACGGCATTTTTTGAAAAGCATGCGCATAAAGCCGGTTTGTATGCAAAAAGTATTAACGGAGATGCATTTTCAAATGAAATAAAACAAGAGGTTGTTAATTTAATAAAGGAAGATTTAGGCCAGGTAGATTTGATTATTTATAGTTTGGCTTCACCGGTAAGAAAGCATCCAGATACAGGAAAACGTTACAAATCGGTTTTAAAACCCATAGGAGAAACATTTACAAATAAAACAGTAGATTTTCATACGGGCAATGTCTCAGAAATCTCTATAAACCCTGCGGAAGGTGAGGATATTGAAAATACTATTACAGTAATGGGAGGTGAAGATTGGAAAATGTGGATTGATGCCTTAAAAGCTGAAAATTTATTGGCTGAAGGAGCGACCACGGTGGCCTATTCTTATATTGGACCAGATGTTACAAAACCTGTATATAGAAACGGAACGATTGGTGCCGCTAAAGATCATTTAGAAGCAACAGCTTTTACAATTACAGAAGATTTGAAATCGATTGGTGGAAAAGCGTATGTTTCTGTAAATAAAGCATTGGTTACACAAGCTAGTTCTGCAATTCCTGTAATTCCGTTGTATATTTCACTTTTGTTTAAAGTGATGAAAGAAAAAGGAATTCATGAAGGTTGCATTGAGCAAATTCAGCGTTTGTATAGTGAACGTTTGTTTGGTGGTGATTTAGCGTTGGATGAAAAAGGAAGAATTAGAATTGACGATTGGGAAATGCGTGAAGATGTGCAAGCAGAAATCACCGAACTTTGGAAAAAAGCAACCTCAGAAAATTTGGCTGAAATAGGAGATTTACAGGGATACAGTGATGAGTTTTTTAGTTTATTCGGTTTTAAAGTTCCTGGTGTAGATTATGATAAAGAGGTAAATGAAGTAGTGGTGATACCGAGTGAGAGGTAATTGTTAATCAAAGAAAAGACCTGACAGATTTTAATACTTGTCAGGTCTTTTCTTTTCTATAAAGTCTCAAAAAATTAAGAACTATATCTATTACAAAGATTTATCTGGAGCAGCAGCACTCGCATGAAATTCATTGCCAATTCTATGGGTGTAGTTGTCTAACAATTCCAAAACACGATCACTAGAATCAGAAACCACAATTAAGCCGATATGCCAGGCTTTGTTCATTCTCCAAACAATCTCTGAATCTGTAAAACTAGAGGTGTCAGGATGTTCAAATCTGCTTAATGAAACGACAATCCCTGCATATTGATTATTTATTTTTGGTAAGGTATACACTTCCTTTTTAAGAGTTGCAGACTCAATTTTTGCCCATTCACCCCAAAGATTTACGCCAGAAGCAAATGCCACCATTTCAGCTAAATTAGCACCGCCAACTCTAGAAGACGTTTCTAAAAAGAACAATTCTCCTGTGGCTTTCGATTGAATAAATTCTGTATGAGAAGCCCCAAATTGCATTCCAAATGCTTTCATCACATCAGTATTCATTTTTTGTAAATCTTTTTCTGTTTTCGAGCCAATTTCAGAAGTTGCAGATCTAAAAATCCCTCCTCCATGCGCTACTTCAAAAGGGGTATCTAAATATTTACTCACTCTAGCAAAAACAACTTTACCATCTACATTGAGTCCGTCTACATGAAAAACATCTCCAGGGGCAAATTTTTCAACTAAATAATTATCTCTTTCATCGCCCAAATCATTAATTATTTGCCATAATTCATCTTTAGAGTGTATTTTTTTTATTCCGGTTGCAGAAGCTTCCATCCTTGGCTTTAGCAACCAAGGTGCAGTAATGGTGTCCGCATATGTATTAATATCATCATTATTAAAAAGAGATGTAAATTCAGGCACATTTACATTTTCCTCTTTTGCTTTTAGGCGCATCGCTAATTTATCTCTAAAATAGTGTGCGGTAGTTCTTCCCATTCCAGGCATTCTAAAATGTTCACGCAATAAGGCAACTTTTTCAACATCAAAATCATCTAAAGCTACAAAACGATCAAACTTTATAGTTCGAAATTTATACGCGATTCCTTTAATCACATTCTCTTGATGCCAATCATCAATGTAGAAAACATCTTCTATAGATTCCCAAGGCCAATTTTCATTCTCTAAATTTTTCTTAGTTAATAAATAGACTTTATTGCCATCTTCTTTGCAACTTTTTAAAAAATCTTCACCTTTAAAATAGGTCGTGATACAAAGAAAATTTAGTGGATTATGAGACATAACTTTATTTTTTAGTAGGATTATATTTACAATATTGAATATTATTTTCTAACTTTTTCTTTAATGAAATTGGTAATTAATTGAATTCCGAAACCCGTTGCGCTTTTCATTTGTGCATATTGAGAACTGCCAAAAGAGACTCCTGCAATATCTAAATGCATCCATTTTGGATGTTTCTCTGTAAAGAATTCCAAAAATTTTGCAGCATTAATGGCACCTTCAATTGGCTTACCATTAAAGTTTTTAATGTCAGCAACATCAGATTCTAAATCTTTCTCATAATCTTCAAACATGGGCAATTGCCAAACACGCTCATGAACTTTAAAACCGAGGTCAGACATGGTATTTGCCATTTCTTGATTTTGAGTAAACATTCCTGCGGCAGCATATCCAAAAGTTCTCACAACACTTCCCGTTAAGGTTGCAATATCGATTACATATTCTGGGTTGTATGTTTTGATAGCATAACTAATGCCATCCGCTAAAACTAAACGACCTTCTGCATCGGTATCAATAATTTCAATGGTCTTTCCTGAATAGGAATTGATCACATCGCCAGGTCGATAACTATTGGCATCAACAGCATTTTCTGCGGATGCAACAATACCTACAATATTGATGTTTAATTTTAGTTTTGCAACCAATTCGACAACCCCTAAAACCACGGCGGCTCCACCCATATCACTTTTCATATAGTGCAGGTTTGTGGATGGTTTTATAGACAAACCTCCTGAATCAAAAGTAATTCCTTTACCAACCAAAGCAATATCTATGGTGTCAGAGTCATTTGCTTTGTATTCATTGATGATGACAACTGGCGGATGCACACTTCCTTTTCCGACTGCTAAAACAGCATCAAAGCCTTGCTTTTCTAATTTTTTATGTTTTAAAACCGTACAGGAATACGAAGCTTCTTTTGATGACTTTTTTGCCCAATCTCCTAAATATTCGGGTGTTTTAATATTTGGTGGCGCATCTACCAAACCTTTAATTTTGTTAATGGTTTCTCCTGTAAATTTTCCTTCTTCAAGAATTTTTTCAATCGTATTTTTTGATGAAAATGAAAGGATAATTTCCTTTTTATCTTCTTTGGTCGTTTTAAATTGTCCGATAAAATATTGAGACATTTCTAAACCAATGACAATTTTTAAAATGTCATCATTGTTTAAATGATCGGTAAAAACCTGAATTTCATCCTTCCAATATTTACAAGTTTCAAAAGCAAATTTTTGAAAAGTACTTTCTAATTGTGATTTATTTTTCTCTTCGCCTAAACCCACCAAATAAATTCTATTTCCTTCTTTTCCGTAGATTAAATGATGCGTTAAAAAACTTCCATCAAAATCAGGATTTTCGATTGGTAAAAATTGTTGAATTGATTTTAAATCGTCTTTTTTACAAGGTAAAATGAGGTTTTTATTAAAATCTATTTCTTGTATTTGCTTGTAAGTCATACCTATTATTTGTTAAAAAGCCATTGAATTGCATTCGGGAATTCCTTTCGCCAATGAACTTCAGAATGATTGCCTTCTTGATTAATTGAAAAATGAAAATCTATATGATAGCCTTTGATCATTTTTTCTTTGATAATTGCGCCTAATTTTTTTGCATTTGGTAAATGCTCTCTACTTTCTTGTCCTCCAGAATATAAATAAATTTTAGCTTCCTCTAATGGAGTAAAACTTTTTGTATTGTCAAAAACTTTTTTAGAAATCCATAAGCTGGGAGAGAAAATCATCAATTTACCAAAAACATGCGGATTTGATAAACCTGCGTGTAAGCTAATTAACCCCCCCATAGAGCTGCCTCCAATTCCTGTATTTTCAAAATCGGTTAATGTTCTGTATTTTTTGTTGATGTAAGGAATCAATTTTTCCGTCATAAATTGGATGTAAAAGTTGCCCTTTCCTTCTCCAAATCTAGGATGATAATAAGGTAAGTATTCATTGATACGTTCTTCTTCTCCATGATTAATAGCGATGATAATTATATCTGCTTCGCCTTTTTCGGCTAATTTTGCTAACGATTTATCGATTGCCCAATCTCCATATTGTGCCATCGGATTGAATAAATTCTGGCCATCTTGTAAATATAATACAGGATAACGTTTATCTGTTTCATAATAATTGTGAGGTAGTAAAGCCGAAATTCTTCTTGTTGCATTTAAATGCGGAATTTCATAAGCTTCTTCTATTGTTTCAATAATGGGATTAAAATCCGTTCTTGTCATGTGCTTGTTTTAAGAATGCAAAAATACTATTTTGCCCATGTAAAAATCACTAATTATAAATATGTTTTAAACAAAAAATCCTGATGTTAACATCAGGATTTTTTGTTTAATATGCAATTTTATCTTGTTTTTCAGTCCATTTTTGAAAAGGTTCTAACGCAATTTCTCTTCCTATTTGTTCAAAAGGAATGCTTCTTTTATTGTAGGGAAGCGGAATTTCTTTATAAATAAATTCGTCATCAAAACCAATATCAGCAGCATCTTGTTGGTTGCTTCCATAAAATACTTTTTCGGGTCTTGCCCAATAAATTGCTCCTAAACACATGGGGCAAGGCTCGCAAGAAGTATACATAATGCAACCTTCTAATTGAAAAGAAGACATGTTTTTACAAGCATCTCTAATTGCCGTTACTTCTGCATGCGCAGTTGGATCGTTTGTAGAGGTTACTTTATTGTTTCCACGACCAATAATTTCTCCGTTTTTAACAATAATACATCCAAAAGGTCCTCCTTCATTATTTTGCATTCCTTTTAAAGCCGCTTTTACAGCTTCACTCATAAAATGTTTATGATTCATAATTTAGTGTTCAGTTTTCAGTAACAGTTAACAGTGGAGTATTCAAAAACCAACTGAATTTCTGCAAACTTTTTTAATTTTCGGTAAGGTTTTGATTTATAAACCTTTAAATATATTAATTTATTTTTCTTCACTGCTACTGTAAAGTGCAATTTAAAAGAGTCAATTGCATACTGCAACTGTAAACTGCTTACTATTTAAGGCCTCCAGTCATTTCTTCTGGTTTTACCCATTCGTCATATTGCTCAGGAGTCACATAGCCTAAACGCACTGCTTCTACTTTTAAGGTGGTTCCGTTTGCATGCGCTGTATTGGCAATTTCTGCAGCTTTATAATAGCCTATTTTTGTATTTAAAGCAGTTACTAACATTAGAGAATTATTTACTAATTCTGTGATTCTTGCATGATTTGGTTCAATTCCTGCCGCACAGTTCACATCAAAAGAAACACAAGCATCTCCTATTAATTGCGCAGATTGCAACACGTTTGCCGCCATCATGGGTTTAAAAACATTGAGTTCATAATGACCTTGCGTTCCGCCTACAGTAACGGCAACATCATTACCCATTACTTGTGCACAAACCATGGTCATTGCTTCTGCTTGCGTAGGATTTACTTTTCCGGGCATGATAGAACTTCCTGGTTCATTTGCAGGAATAATGATTTCTCCAATTCCGGATCTTGGACCAGAAGCCATCATTCTAATATCGTTTGCAATTTTATTTAAAGAGACAGCCACTTGTTTTAAAGCGCCGTGTGTTTCTACCAAGGCATCATGTGCAGCTAAAGCTTCAAATTTGTTTTCTGCTGTTATAAAAGGCATATCTGTAAATTCCGCAATATATTTTGCCACTAATACATCGTACCCTTTTGGCGTGTTTAATCCAGTACCCACAGCAGTGCCTCCTAAAGCTAGCTGACCTAAATGCTCTAAGGTGTTTTTTAAAGCTTTAATTCCGAAGTTTAATTGTGCCACATAACCAGAAAACTCCTGTCCTAAGGTCAGGGGAGTAGCATCCATTAAATGGGTGCGTCCAATTTTTACCACTTCACTAAAAGCCTCTGATTTTACTTTTAATGTATCTCTTAATTGTTCAATTCCTGGAATTGTAGTTTCTACAATTTTTTTGTAAGCTGCAATATGCATTCCTGTTGGGAATGTATCGTTTGACGATTGTGACTTATTTACATCATCATTTGGCTGAATTGTTTTTTCGCCTTCGCCAATTACTTTTCCAGCAATTTCATGCGCTCTATTGGCAATTACTTCATTTACATTCATGTTAGATTGCGTTCCGGAACCTGTTTGCCAGATGACCAAAGGAAATTGATCATCTAATTTACCAGCTAGAATTTCATCACACACTTGAGCAATTAAATCTCTTTTTTCTGCAGACAAAACGCCTAATTCAGTATTCGTGTATGCCGCTGCTTTTTTTAAATAAGCAAAACCATACACAATTTCTAGAGGCATAGAGGCAGGTGCTCCGATTTTAAAATTATTACGTGAGCGTTCTGTTTGTGCTCCCCAATATTTATCAGCAGGCACATGTACCTTGCCCATGGTGTCTTTTTCTACTCTGTATTTTGTCATTTTGATTGCATTTTTGATGTGTTTACAAATTTACAAAATCTAGGGTGATTAGTTATGAACAGAATTGCAGAAATCCTGTTAAAATATTTTTTAAAATATTCGTAAAATTTGAAAATATATCTTATTTTTGTTGCACAAATTTTTTAAAAATAATTAAATGTTAGATTTTTCTCAATTTTCAGGATTAGTATTATTCATGTTTGTTTTTACAGCGGGTTTTTGGTTGCTAATCTTTTTATTAACATTTGTAGTTCCTTATTGGATTGGTGGAACTATCTGGGAAAATTTTAAATTAAAGCAAGAAGCAAAAAAAGCTGCTGAAGGAAAGTAGAATTTAAGACATATACATAAAAAAACTCGTAACGCAATTTGCGTTACGAGTTTTTTTGTGGGTCTGATTGAGTGCGTTAGGGATTGCAGCATTTGTTTGAGCTCTTTTTTCTTTTTCTGAAAAAAAGCGAGTGCGAAAAGCCCGTTAAAACGCCCAAAAAATTATCCTTCAAAATCTTCACCACCATTATCTTCTCGACCTCCTTGTCCTTTCTTTTTTTGTTGGTTGAAACGGTAAACAAAACTTATTCTAACTTGTGGTTCTCTCCATTGAAATTCGGAATATTGTTCTAAAAAACCAGGAAGGTTGGTTGTTCTTTGACTAATACGACTGTTAAATACATCGCTAAAATTTAAACTTAAAGAAGCTTTTTCATTGAATAGATCTTTACTTGCCGCAATATTCATACTAAAAATACCTTCGCTTTTAGTTTGTGCATTTTGAGACGGACCTCTATAATTCGTGTTAATTTGTAGATCAGTTTTTCCTGGTAACGTGATTTTTTGATTTAAACGAATAAAAAATGCGGTGTTTTCAAAATCGAAACTTTGTGTAACATTGGTTGTCTGATTCGTATAATCTCCATCACTCTTAACGTTAAATAAATTAAAATCACTATTGATATTCCATACTTTAAAGGGTCTGTAATTTAGTGTAAATTCAAAACCAACTCTTTCTTCTGTAGATAAATTTATAGGAAATCTATTGGTAACAGGATCTCCGTTATCTGTTATTTCTCCGGTATCTTCTTGAATTCTCTCCCAGTTATCATTACTAATATTATAGTAAAGAGAAGTGCTTAATGTAAATTTATCCCAACGTTTTAAATAACCGACATCAAAAGCATCTGTAATTACAGGATTTAAACCGACATTACCACTATATTGATTACTCTCGCTAGAACGACTTGGAAATGGATTTAAATTTCTACCTCTTGGCCTTCTAATTCTTCTATTATAACCTAAAGTAATATTTTCCCCATCTTTAAATTCGAAACCAAGATTTAAAGTTGGAAACAAGTTTCCGTAACTTCTATTGTCTGTGGTTGTTGACGTTTCTTGTACAATTTCGATAGAAGTGTATTCATAACGCAAACCTCCTAAAAAAGATATTTTATTAAATTTTTGACCATATTGAAAATAAGCAGCATTCACGAATTCTTCATAACTGAAAGAGTTATTTAAACCGGTATCAGGTACTAAAGGTCCGTTATTTAAAAAATCTTGTCTTTCGGCCAAATAAAAACTATTAAAAATATCTCTATAGTTTCCTCTATAACCTGCTTCGTATTGAATGTTTTCTCCTACCGGATGTACGTAATCAATTTGTAGTAAAGCACTGTTTTCATCTTGATCTTCGAGAACTTGCTCTAAGTCGTTTAAAAGATTTACTTGTGTATCTACTTCTGTAATATTGTTTAAAACATCTTCAACTTCTGTAGAATATTGTAAATTAATGGATAGTTTTTTACCTGAATCATCAAAATTATTGACATAATCTAAGGTGTATTGAATCCGTTCTTCATCTTCACCTTCGCTTTCTGTCCTTAGTGTTGCTTCATTGATAGCTCCTTGGCCGTTAAATCTGTTGATATCATTGGTATTAACATCATCATCATTACCACTATTAAAAACGATATTTCCAATAATGCTAGAACTTTTATTTAGGTAATATTCCGCACCAAAACTTGTAAATAAAGACCTGCCTAATCTGCCAAAATTTCGTTGTTCTACAACTCTAGCATTTCTTGCTGTTGGTTGCAAATAGCTGGCGTCAGTAAAAGCATTACCAGGTGTTTCATTGTAGCGAAATCCTGTATTCGTGAAAAGATTCCATTTTTCTGTCCTCCAATTCGCATTAAAAGCGGTTCCTACTCTTTCAGGCATTCCTAAATCTAGTTGTAAAGAACCGTTAAAGCCAACCAACTTATTTTTTCTTAAAATAATGTTTAGAATTCCCGCGGTACCTTCTGCATCATATCTTGCAGATGGAGAGGTTATTACCTCTACTTTTTCAATAGCCTCCGCAGGAATCTGTCTTAAAGCATCCGCTCCGTTCATACCTACGAGTGCACTTGGTCTACCATCAATTAAAATAGTTACATTTTCATTTCCACGCAAACTCACAGTTCCTTCAACATCCACTTGAACAGAAGGAACATTTCCTAAAACATCACTCGCATTTCCGCCTCTAATGGATAAATCTTTACCAATATTAAAGACTTTTTTATCTAAACGAATGTCTACGGTTGTTTTTTCTGCAATAATCACTACTTCATTTAAACTAGCAGTATCCTCAGAAAGTTTAATGACACCTAAATCTAAATCTTTTGTAATGCTTTGTTTTGGGTATTTTTTTGATTTGAATGAAATAAATTCAGCACTAATCTCGTAGGTTCCTTTAGGAGTTTTAATTTTAAAACTTCCAGTTTCATCGGTAATTCCTCCAGAAATTTTCTGAGTTACCGTATTCTTTAAAACAATGGTTGCGTATTCTAAAGGTTGATTGGAATTTGCATCCACAATTTTACCTGTTATTAAAATTTCACTCTTTGTTTCTCGTTGTTGAGCCGTCAATAAAGAAATTGAGAATAAACAAAACAACACTATAGTAAATCTTTTAGTCAAATCTAATTAAGTTTTAAATTAAGACTACAAATTTGACCTTTAGTTTAGTTTAATCGAGTTAAAATAAAGTTAAACAATTTTAGTAGCTGTTATTTAGATGATTTCTAAAATAGTTTCTGGCGGTCTGCCTATAACTCCTCGGTTGTTATTGATAATAATAGGGCGCTCTATTAACTTTGGATTTTCAATCATTGCTTTAATAATTTCGGCATCAGACAATTCTTTCCCTTTAAAATTGTCTTTCCAAATTTTCTCATTTTTCCGAACTAATTGAATAGGAGAGATCCCTAATATATGGATGATTTCTGTTAATTCCTTTTCAGAAGGAACTACCTCTAAATATTTAATAATTTCAAATTCTTTTCCTGAATTTTTTAAAATTTCTAATCCTTCTCTAGATTTTCTACAACGTGGATTGTGATATATTAGAAGTCCCCTTTCTCCCAAAGGGGAGAATTTGTCTGATTTTGTCATTTTTTTCTTAAATTATTAGGAAAGTTTAAAGGTAAATTGATTTAAAAATTATTTCATAAAGATGAATTCGTATTCAATTTTATATTTTTAACACAAGAGTATCTCTTCCCTTTGGGAAGATTAAGATGGGCTACTCTTTCTGTCCATGTAACATCAAGTAAGATTTTAAAAACGGATTGATATCTCCATTCATAACATTATCTACATTTCCTGTTTCGTATCCTGTTCTTACATCTTTTACCAACTTATAAGGATGCATCACGTAGTTACGAATTTGGCTACCCCATTCATTTTTTAATTTCCCAGATTCAATTTCGTCTCTTGCAGCTTGCTGTTTTTGCAACTCAATTTCATACAATTGAGATTTCAACATTTTCATAGCTGTAGCCCTATTATCATGCTGCGAGCGAGAATTAGAGCATGAAATCTGAATTCCTGTTGGTTTATGTGTTAATTGAACTTTGGTTTCTACTTTATTTACATTTTGTCCGCCAGCACCACTAGAACGGGCAGTTACAATTTCTACATCTGCCGGGTTGATGTCAATTTCTATAGAATCATCTGCCACAGGGAAAACATATACAGAACCAAAGGTAGTATGTCGTTTTCCGTTAGAATCAAACGGCGAAATACGTACCAATCTATGCACTCCATTTTCTCCTTTTAACCAACCAAAGGCATAATCGCCATCAATTTCTATGGTAACGGTTTTAATGCCTACAACATCACCTGCTTGATAATTGAGCGTTTTTAATTTAAAGCCTTGTTTTTCTGCCCACATCGTATACATTCTAGACAGCATTTCTACCCAATCGCAGCTTTCTGTACCGCCAGCTCCAGCCGTAATTTGAATGGTTGCAGAAAGAGAATCTCCTTCTTCTGAGAGCATGTTTTTAAACTCAATATCTTCTAAAAAAGTACTTACTTTTTCGAATTCTTCCTCAATTTCAGCTTCTTCAACTTCCCCTTCTTTATAAAAATCATATAAAATGGCAAGATCTTCATTTAAAGTAATTACTTTTCTGTAATCTTCTACCCATTTCTTTTTAAAACGGAGTTCTTTCATTAAAATTTCTGCTTCTTTTGGGTTGTTCCAAAAATCGGGATCTACTGTTTGTTCCTCTTCATTCGCTATTTCAATCAGTTTTTTATCTATTTCTAAATAAGATTTTAGTTTCTCAATTCTTGTATCAATATCTTTAAGTTGTTCTTGTGTAATCATAAGTAGAACAAAAATAAATGAATTTTTAAGAACTCTTCTTTTAAAAGTTGACAGATATTAAAAAAACGTTTCTTAACAGATTCACACAGAAAAAAGTAGGGATTTATAAAAAATTGGCATTAATTCTCCCTGCAAATTTCATAAACTTTTGGCGCAATATTCTAGAGTATCTCAAAAATTAATAAATAAATAAATTAGTGTTGTCCGATTAAAATATAAAATTAGCTAAAGTGTTTTAAAGTATTGATCGTATTGATTTTCAGGAGCTTTTAAAGTAGTACACCTTACTTTTAAAAACGCTTTAGAATTTATGGTGTCTCGAAAAATTTAAAATCGTAATAATATTGTTTTTCAGTTAGTTAAAATCAAGTCTTTGTTCTTGATTCTAACAGCGAAAGCGGTCTTTTTATCTTTTATCGGACAACAATGAAATAAATAAATAAATAAATTTTAAGAATTCAAGTTTTTTAAACTGATCGTTATTTTATAGTTTTATCCAAAATAACCAAACCATGAAAAAAATATTACTTTTTTTACTTTTTATCACATTTAGTTTAAACGGATTTTCTCAATTTTTCATAAAAAAATCTGGCAAAGATTTGCAAAAAGGAATTACTAAATACGAAGGATATATTACTTTTTATTATGATGAAGATAAAGATAAAATATTTCTTCAAATAGATACTTTAGATGCAGAATTTCTATACATCCATTCACTTTCGCAAGGAATTGGTTCTAATGATATTGGTTTAGATCGCGGTAAATTAGGAAGTGGTGTTGTGGTTCATTTTAAAAAAGTGGGTGATAAAATTTTAATGATTCAGCCGAATCAAGATTTTAGAGCTATTACCGATAATGAAGAGGAAAGAAATTCTGTAAAAGAGGCTTTTGCAAAATCAGTTTTACATGGATTTAACATCAAAGAAGAAAAAAAAGGAGTGTATTTAGTAGATGCTACTGATTTTTTTATGAGAGATGCACATGGAGTTGCTGGTACTTTGGCAAGAAAGAATCAGGGGAGTTATGGTTTAGATAAAAGTAAATCTGCTTTTTATTTAGAGCGCACAAAAGCATTTCCAAAAAATGTTGAGTTCGATGTTATGTTAACGTTTAAAGGAACACCCAAAGGATATAATATTCGAAGTGTAACGCCAGACGCAAGTTTGGTAACAGTGCATCAACATCATTCTTTTGTAGAATTGCCTGATAATAAGTATAAACCAAGGAAATATGACCCAAGATCTGGCTCTTGGCAAATGAGTTATATGGATTATTCCACACCAGTAAATGAACCGATTACGAAGCGATTTATTACAAGGCATCGCTTAGAAAAGAAAAATGCAAGTGCAGAAATTTCTGAACCTAAAGAGCCTATAATTTACTATTTAGACCGAGGAACACCAGAACCGGTAAGATCAGCATTATTGGATGGAGGAAGATGGTGGAACCAAGCTTTTGAAGCCATTGGTTACAAAGATGCTTTTCAATTTAAAATGTTGCCAGAAGGCGCCGATATGTTAGACGCCCGGTATAATGTGGTGCAATGGGTGCATCGATCTACAAGAGGATGGAGTTATGGCGCAAGTATTGCTGACCCAAGAACGGGTGAAATTATAAAAGGACATGT
Organism: Polaribacter litorisediminis; assembly: GCF_019968605.1. Lineage (NCBI taxonomy): Bacteria > Pseudomonadati > Bacteroidota > Flavobacteriia > Flavobacteriales > Flavobacteriaceae > Polaribacter > Polaribacter litorisediminis. Next base: position 2,064,390 of record NZ_CP082966.1, on the reverse strand, counting down.
AAGCTTAGGAAGTTTAAGAATTCGTCAAGATTTTTTAATAGCCCAAGCGCTGCAAGCTCCTTATAAAAATAATACCGTTGATGACGATTTTGCGTTACAGATGGCATTGGCAAGAATAAGACAATTGGCGGCTCACGAAATTGGTCATACCTTGGGGTTTGCACATAATTTTGCGGCAAGTACCAACGGAAGAACTTCTGTCATGGATTATCCACACCCAAAATTTACCTTAAAAGATGGTAAAATTGATTTCTCTGATGCGTATGATACCAAAATTGGTGCTTGGGACAAAGTAACTGTTGCGTATTCATATCAAGATTTTACAGACGATAAAAATGAATTAGAAGAATTAAATTCCATTTTAGAAAATGCGTTTGCTAGCGGATTAAAATATTTATCAGATTCAGACGCTAGACCCGCAGGAAGTGCAAGTGCCTCGGCCCATTTATGGGATAATGGGGGTAATATTCACGACGAATTGTACCATCTTTTAAAAGTAAGAAAAACAGCAATTTTAAATTTTTCTGAGGATAATATAAAGACCAATCAACCGTATTCTGTTTTGGAAGATGTGTTTGTGCCACTTTATTTTTTACATCGTTTTCAAACTGAAGCAACAACCAAATTAATAGGGGGATTACATTATAATTATGCTGTAAAAGGCGGAAATCAAAAAGTAGTAGAAAGAGTTTCAGGAACCACAGAAAGGATTGCTTTACAGGCAGTTTTAAGAACAATTGCCGTAGATGAGATTGCAATTCCGAGAGAAAAATTAGCGTTATTTCCACCAAGAGCATTGGGTTATAATAGAACGCGAGAATCTTTTAAAAGTAAATTAGGGGTTTCTTTTGATGCCTTTTCTGCGGTAGAAACAGCTGCTGAAATGTCTTTGAGTTTACTATTACATCCGCAAAGGGTCTCAAGATTAATTGCACATAAGAGCTTAGATAAAAAACAGTTAGGTTTAGAAGAATTGATTGATGAATTAATTGCGAAAACGATTCAAAAGAATCATAAAGATAGCTATTATCAAGAATTACAAAATGTAATTAATATGCAAGTTTTAGAGCAGTTGTTTTATTTAGCAGCCCATAAAAATCAGTATAACCAAGTAAATGCCATTGTTAATTTTAAGTTAGATGAAATCAAAACCTTTTTAGAAAATAAAAAATCTGAAGGAACACAAAAAATATATGATGGGGCGATGGTAAAAATGATTGAAGGATTTTTAAAGAATCCGACTTCATTTAAGAGAACAAGTGCTCCTCAAATTCCGGATGGTTCACCTATCGGGAATTAAAAGAAAACCTCTTTGTTTTTCATACATTTTTTCAGTTCTAAAGAAAGTTTTTTCTTTTGGATTTTTTAAAATCTATAGACACAGAAAAGGAAGAATGCATAATTAGAAACAAACCTTATTTTATCATAAAAAAAGGTTAGTTTTAAAGCATTCAAAAGAAGAACAAAAATTAATAAATTTATGATATGGTAATTGATTTAATATCTGATACAGTAACCAGACCAACACCAAAAATGTTGGAAGCAATGATGAACGCAAAAGTTGGCGATGATGTGTTTAAAATGGATCCAACAGTGAATGAATTGCAAGAGAAAACAGCGCAGTTATTCGGAATGGAAGATGCACTTTTTTTTCCGTCTGGAACCATGGCAAACCAGACAGCTATAAAACTACATACACAGCCAGGCGATAAATTAATTTGTGATAAATATGCACATGTGTATAATTATGAGGGTGGAGGAGCCGCATTTAATTCGGGTGTAACTTGTAAATTAATCAATGGAAATAGAGGGATGTTTACTGCAAAACAACTTCAAGATGCGGTTGTTGGCAGATCAGATATTCATGTTCCTTATTCCAGATTAGTTTGTATTGAGAATACCACAAATAAAGGAGGAGGAGCTTGTTGGGACTTTGCCGAATTAGAAAAAGTTCAAAAAATAGCCAAAGAAAATAACCTAGCTTTTCATTTAGACGGTGCTCGTTTGTTTAATGCTTTGGTGGCAAAAAATGAATCTCCAAAACAATACGGACAGTTATTTGATACAATTTCTATTTGTTTATCTAAAGGATTAGGGGCGCCTGTGGGTTCTATTTTAGTAGGTTCTAAAGAGCATATAGCAAAAGCATTGCGAATTCGTAAATTATTCGGTGGTGCCATGAGGCAAATTGGTTTTTTAGCGGCAGCAGGAATTTATGCTTTAGATAATCATTTAGAAAGATTGGCGGAAGATCATCAAAAGGCAAAAGAAATCGGAGCTGTGTTGGCGTCACTCTCTTATGTAACTAAATTAGAACCTATAGAAACAAATATCATTATTTTTTATGTGGATGAAAAAATAGGGGCAGACAATTTTATCAACAGGATGAAAGATAAAAATATTCTTTTAACGCCCATGGGAGAAGGACGAATTAGAATCGTTACTCATTTAGATTATACCAATGAGATGCACGAAATTTTATTGAAAGAATTGAAAAATTTCTAGAAATAAAACGCAAAAAGGGCAATATCGGGGAAGTAAAAAACATTTCATCAAACAAAAAATTATTACGAATATCTACGGCAAATCTACCTTGATGCGCAACATCCAAATATGAGCAGGAAAAATTGGTGTTCACCAAGCCAAACGGGTTTTGTTGTTTTGTAAAGTTACCATTGAATGCACTAGAAAGTTAAATGCCAAATTCTATTTGATATAACGACCGCAATAAAAACGCCTTTTTTTCCTTGCTATTTCAACATAAAAAATAAACCGTAAAAGAATACTATGCTTTATTTTTCTATTTTCTAAAAAGAAAAAAATCATCATTTTGTTTTACAGTAATTTCAAAACAGCTTTGGTATAAGAAATAAAGTGGATATTAAATTTTTTCAAAAAATTTACGTTAATTAGAGGCATCCAAAGTAATTAATTCTTTATAATTTAGGGTCAATTTTTTTAGTAGAATGCCGTAAATTAATTTATAAAACAACCATAACAATGCCATAAAAATAAGAATTGCAATGACTTGACTAATGATTGTAATTGTAATTAATTGATTGATATCAACCGACATGTTTTTGGGATTCATAATTTTCATCAATTTATCCGAGTCGCTTATTAAAACAATATTTAAAGCTAAACTGGTTAAAAAAACAATGGCTAAATTGTAGTACACATAAAATTTTACAGTTTTTCTTATATGTAAAATTCGTTGAATTAAACTTTTGGTATTGTCAATCACTGATATTTTTTTGAAACTTGTATAAAAAAAGTACAAGAAAATAAGAATGACGATGTAATGCAATACTGTGAAAAAAAAGGCTTGCTTTTTTAAATTTAAATCTTCATAAATTTTGTAAAAACTATCGGGCACTAAAAAGTTTATGCTTAACCAAAAACCAAGTTCTAGAAGCCCCACAATAAAAATCCATTTTACAATTGATGATGATTTTGAGTGTGCCATTTTGTAGATATCAATAGTAGAAAGTTGTTGAACTTCTTCTGGCTGATTGTCCCAAGCTTTTTTATAATTGTCTAATAAATCCATATTTATGGGTTTAAAATATTTTTTAACTTTTCTTTTGCTCTATTCATTTTTACCCGCGCATTTACAGAGGTTATGCCTAATGTTTCTGATATTTCTTTGTAAGGTTTATCTTCTAAATAGAGAAAAATTAATGCCTTATCAATATCATTTAATTGATGAATTGCTTTATACAATTGGCTCAGCTGTCGTTCTTCAGTATCATCATATGCCGATGATTTTATTTTAAAGGCAACATCGCTAATATCTTGGGTTTTTACTGTTCTTGTAGATTTTCGATATAAAGAAATTGCGGTATTTAAAGCTACTCGATACATCCAAGTACTAAATTTTGAATCACCTCTAAATTTTGAATAATTTTTCCAAAGTTGAATAGTGATTTCTTGAAACAAATCTTTATGAGCATCTTGATTTGTAGTATATACTCTACAAACTTTATGCGCAATATTTTGATTTTTTTCAAAGTCCGATAAAAATTTAGTCTCTAAATTTTTTTGCACCCTTGCTTAGTTAGTTTAGTTATTAGTAGTTAAATCGTTAAAAACGTTACAATTTTAAGGAATTAATTTTTTATTTCAATAATATTACTAGCTTTGTTGCATAAAAAGGAAATTAGGTTGAACAATATTAAGCAAGATTTTACAATTAGAGACTTAGAAAACATCTCAGGGATTAAGGCTCATACCATTAGAATATGGGAAAAGCGATATAATTTATTAGAGCCCAAAAGGACCGAGACGAATATAAGATATTATACTCCAGAAGATTTAACAAAACTATTAAACATTGTTTTGTTAAATAAAAACGGGTTTAAAATATCTAAAATTGCAGCCATGTCAGGAGATGATATTACGCTACAATCAAGAAAATTAGCTTTTGATTCAGGGATCAATGATGAAGCTATAAATTCGCTTAAAGTTTCTATGTTTCAGTTTGATAAAATATTATTTAATAATACGTATCATACCTTACTTCATAAAAAAACTTTCAGAGAAATTTTTAAGGAAGTTTTTATTCCTTTTTTAGAAGAGATTGGTTTATTGTGGCAAACAGAAACCTTATTGCCTGCGCATGAGCATTTTATTTCAAATTTAATTGCGCAAAAAATTCAAGCAAACATAGAAGAATTACAATATAACATTACCGATAAAAATAAAACTTATGTTTTGTTTTTACCTGAAAATGAAATTCATGAGTTAGGCTTACTATATTTAAATTATGAATTAGTTTTAAGAGGCTTGCATACTATTTATTTAGGACAAAGTCTACCGCTTAACAATCTTAATTATTTTATAGAGGGAGAGCGCGAAATTTGCTTTATATCTGCATTTACGATTCAGCCTTATGATGAAAAAATAGAAGATTATTTTCATGAAATAAATGATATCATGAAAGGCACAAAAAATGAATTTATTGCGGTTGGTAGAAAAGTGGATAAAGTAAAACACCTTCAATTAAATGCAAATATTAGATTATTCGATTCTATGCAAGATTTGTTAAAAGACTTATAAAAATGTCAATCAATTTACTCTCTTGTTTAGTTAATTTATATCTTTGTTAAACAATCAACTTTAATGAATAAAAAAGTATATATTATAGGTTCTGGGTTTTCATCTTTATCAGCTTCTTGTTATTTAGCAAAAGAAGGATATCAAGTAACGGTTTTAGAAAAAAATGATACTTTAGGCGGTAGAGCAAGACAGTATAAAAAAGAAGGCTTTACCTTCGATTTAGGACCTTCTTGGTATTGGATGCCCGACGTTTTTGAACGTTTTTTTGGTGATTTTGGCAAAAAGCCATCGGACTATTACACGTTAGATAAATTAAGACCTGGTTATGAGGTGTATTTTGGTGAAAATGATTCTATAAAAGTTTCAGATCGTTTAGAAGAAATTTATGAACTGTTTGAAGAGGAAGAAAAAGGTAGCAGCAAACATTTAAAAAGTTTTTTAGATTCAGCAAAATCTAATTATGATACAGCCATAAAAGATTTGGTTTATAAACCAGGAATTTCTCCTTTAGAGTTGGTAAATTCTACAACCATAGCTAGGGTTTCACAATTTTTTTCAACGATTAGAACTCAAGTTAGAAAAAATATTAAAAGCCCTCGATTAATTAAAATTTTAGAATTTCCAGTTTTATTTTTAGGTGCTAAACCAAATAATACGCCTGCATTTTATAATTTTATGAATTATGCAGATTTCGGATTAGGCACTTGGCATCCCAGAGGAGGCATGTATAAAGTAGTGGAAGGCATGGTTTCTTTAGCAAAAAATTTAGGAGTTGAGTTTAGAACAAACGCCAATGTTTCTAAAATTTTAACGGATGCCAATAAAAATGTAATTGGATTATTGATTGATAACGAGAAAATTGAAGCAGATTTAGTTTTAAGTGGCGCAGATTATCATCATACAGAGACATTATTAGAGCAAGATTTAAGGCAGTATTCAGAGAAATATTGGGATAAGAAAACCTTTGCACCATCTTCATTATTATTTTATGTCGGGTTTGATAAAAAGATAAAAAATGCAAGTCATCATACCTTGTTTTTTGATACCGATTTTGACACCCATGCAGAAGAAATTTATGACAATCCGCAGTGGCCAACAGACCCTTTGTTTTATGCTAACTTTACTTCTATGACTGATGTAACTTCTGCACCAAAAGGGAAAGAAGCTGGTTTTTTCTTAATTCCTCTAGCTCCTGGTATCGAGGATACTGAAGCTTTAAGAGAAGAATATTTTCATAAAATAATAGATAGATTTGAAAAATTAACGAAGCAAGAAGTTAAAAGCAGTGTCTTGTTTAAAAGATCTTTTTGTGTTAAGGATTTTAAAGAAGAATATAATTCTTATAAAGGGAATGCATATGGTATGGCAAATACATTGCTTCAAACTGCATTTTTAAGACCAAAAATTAAAAGTAGTAAAGTAAATAATTTGTATTTTACCGGTCAATTAACGGTTCCTGGTCCGGGAGTTCCTCCTGCTCTTATTTCAGGTAAAATAGCGACAGATTTAATTATCAAAAATCAGTAGGATATGAAAGAATTATTTGACAGCGTTTCTAATAGTTGTAGTGAATTAGTTACTAAAAAATATAGTACTTCTTTTTCTATGGCTGTCAATACTTTATCGCCAAAAATAAGGACGGATATTTATAATATATATGGTTTTGTTCGTTTTGCAGATGAAATTGTAGATACGTTTCATGATTTTGATAAAGAAGCATTGATGGCGCATTTTGAGCGTGATTATTACTTTGCAATGGAACAAAAAATTAGTTTAAATCCTATTTTAAACTCTTTTCAACAAACAGTACATCGCTATAATATTCCAGATCATATGGTGCAAGCTTTCTTAAAAAGTATGAAAGCTGATTTACACAAAACACAGTATGCAACCAAAGAAGAATATGATGAATATATCTATGGCTCTGCAGATGTTGTAGGCCTAATGTGTTTAAAAGTATTTGTAAATGGTGATGATAAAATGTTCGAGGATTTAAAACAGGCAGCAATGCGTTTGGGTTCTGCCTTTCAGAAAGTAAATTTTTTAAGGGATTTAAAAGATGATTTTGAACTCTTAAACCGTTCGTACTTTCCGAATATAGATTTGGGAAAATTAAATAAAGAATCAAAACAATGTATCATTGATGAGATAGAAGCTGATTTTGATTATGCATACAATAACGGCATTTTAAAGTTGCCAGTTGAAGCCAAATTCGGAGTTTATATGGCGTATCGATATTATAGAAGATTGTTAAAAAAGTTGAGTAAAGTACCTTCAGAAAAAATTATGGATACAAGAATTCGTATTTCTGACCCTATGAAAATTAACTTATTAGCAAGAAGTTATGTAAAGTATAAATTAAATATTATTTAAATTTATTGCTAAATTCAATTTTATTAAGGAGCTTCAAAATTTTTAATTAAAATAGTAGAATTATTTCATTGTATTTTATAGCTCAGAATACCTATACTTATGAGATGGCTTCGTTGTACTCAATAATGTTCCTTTTATTTTTTCGCTTTGCATGGTGACTGTTAATTTTATGTGTAAATTCGTCAAAATAAACAATATAGCTATTTTTAAATCAGCCTATTTTTAATGTAATTTAAGTTAAAAATTCTTGAAATAAAATAGTACTTCAATTGATCGTTTATGAATAAATTATTCTTTTTAATAGCTTTATGAATAGTTACGATTTTATAATTGTAGGCGGCGGAGCATCTGGACTAATGATGGCCTACAAAATGTCTAAAGATACTTTTTTTGATGATAAGAAAATATTGATTGTAGACAAAGAGAAGAAAAACACGAACGATAGAACTTGGTGTTATTGGGAGCAAAAAGAAGGTGAATGGGATGATATTTTGAATACATCTTGGGATAAAATTATCTTTAAAAGTGATTTTTACACATCTGAAGAAAATATTGCCCCATACTCCTATAAAATGATTCGGAGCAAAGATTTTTACTCAAAAATTTGGAATGTTTTAGACCAAAAATCAAATATTAGTTTTCAGAAGGAAACGGTTTTAGAGATCAAACAGCTCCATGCTGAGGCGGAAGTAATTACAGAAAACCAAGTTTTTAAAACAAGGACGTTGCTTAATAGTATTCTTTTTGATGATGCCTATAAAAGACAAACTCAATATCCTGTTTTACAACAACATTTTGTTGGATTTTTTATCCGAACAAAAATAAATTCTTTTGACGATACCGCTGCAACTTTCATGGATTTTACCGTGGATCAAAAAGGAAATACCCGTTTTATGTATATTTTACCAACGAGTAAAAAAGAAGCTTTGTTTGAATATACCTTGTTTTCAAAAGATCTATTGGCGTATGATGTTTACAAATCAGAAATTGAAAAATACCTAAAACAAAAAAATATTATTGAGTATGAAATTGTAGAAAAGGAGAAAGGGTCTATCCCTATGACCTGCTATAAGTTTTGGGAAAAAAATTCAAAAAATATAATTCATATCGGCACGGCAGGAGGCTGGTCTAAAGCAAGCACAGGGTTTACGTTTAAAAATACAATAAAAAAAACTACCAATCTTATCAATCATTTAAAGGAACACAAACCTCTTCCAAAATTCCATAAAGTCACTAAATTTTGGTATTACGATTTATTATTGTTAGATATTTTACACCAAAAGAATTATTTAGGAGCATCTTTATTTTCACAACTTTTTAAAAGGTTACCGGTTCAAACTATTTTTAAATTTTTAGATGAGGAAACATGTTTTTACCAAGATGTAGAACTGATGCTAAAAATGCCTACTAAAAAATTTATGAGCGCCATTTTAAGACGGATTTTTTAGACTACTTTTAGATTTGATAATAGAATTTAAAACACAGTATGTCTTATAAAGTTAAATAAAACAGACCAAACACTTAATGCAGGATTTGGTAAATTACCTTTACCCATTATTTTCATTTGTTGAGAAAAATAAGCAATGTCTAAGAACCCCATTTTATCAATAAATTTTAAACCTGTTTTTACAGCTGGAATATGAACTTCTGTTCTTGTTCCTTCAAAAAACTCTTTAGAAAGATGAGGAAACACCGCAAACGGACGTGCTAAACCAACAAAATCTAGCTCGTTATTTTCAATTGCTTTTGCCATAATAGCTACAGTTCTAAAACCTCCAGTTAATAATAGCGGAGCTTTTGTTCTTGCTCTTGCTTTTACAATAAAATCTGCAAAATAGGCTTCTCTTTTTTGTGTACTTTCCTTTATTTTTTTGCCTGCACCCATCATCGCAGCTTTTTCATACGTGCCACCAGAAACTTCTATCAGATCCATTCCTTCAGCAGAAAGCATATCAATAACTTCTAGCGATTCTTCCTCTGTGAAGGCTCCTCGTTGAAAGTCTGCAGAGTTAATTTTAATTCCGATAGGAAAACTAGGGCCAACTTTCGTCCGTATATTTCTATAGATTTCTATAGCAAATCGAGCTCTGTTTTCTAAAGAACCGCCCCATTGATCTGTTCGTAAATTTGTAAGGGTAGACAAAAATTGACTGACCAAATACCCATGAGCGCCATGAATTTGCACCCCTTTCCAACCTGCTTTTTTAGCAATCAATGCACAATTACCAAAACCATCTATGGCTTTCCATATTTCATCTTCCGTCATAGGACGTGGCTTTGGAAACATAGATTTCATAGGCAATTGAACATCTGAAGCACTTACGACATCTTTATTAAATTTAGGCGATTGTCTTCCTGGATGATTAATTTGCATCCAAAGATGGCTTCCATGTCTTTGTGCAACTTCGGCCCATTCTTTAAGTTCTGCCATGTGTTTTTCGTCTTCCACAACCACATTTCTTGGCTCATTTAATGCTTTGCTATCCATCATTACATTTCCAGAAATCAAAATTCCTGTACCACCTTCGCCCCAAGTTTTATAGAGTTGTACAATGCGTTTAGAAGGTTTTCCTCCTTTATCAGCATTGTTTTCACTCATCGCAGATTTTACAATTCTATTCGGAATGGTAACTCCACAAGGTAGTGTGAAAGCTTGTTGTAAGGTTTTTGCTGATTTCATGATGAATATAGATTGTTAGTGATTGAAAATTTGATAGGTGCAAATTAGCTTATATTAATGGATATTGAAAACTATATTGTTGTAGAAAGTGAGGATGGATAAAGGGTGTTTTTCTTCTTGATTTTTTCGTTTAAATAGCCGAACTTCGTTATTTTAGAATAGATATCATTAAAAGGATACATATTTGAGACTATCTACCCTCTAAGTTTCAGAAAAAAGCAAAAAAATTAGATGAATATATTAAATAACTACGTTACATTTTTACAAGAGTACAAAAAACTATTGGAGCGTGGAGTGAAAAATATATTCGCAAAAACGGTTGCGCCAAGTTTTATTTGGATTGACGACATTCAAAAACTAATAAATGAAAATCTTTGCGAAACAGCACTTACCGAATTATTTGTTGGAGAATCAGACAATACCAAATCAATCATTTTTTCGCTTGACAAACCTTTAAAACCACCAGTAAATATTCCATTTGAATTTTCAGACAAAATTGAGTTTAATGATGCAAAAAACAAATTTGAAAGCGAAAATGAAAACGACTTAATTGCATTTAAAAATTCAAATGCGGGAATAGAGGAGAATAAAAAAATTCAAACTTTCATAAGTAATAAAGCAATATATTCTAAACTATACCGAGCATTTAACGACATAAAAAATGATTCAAATATAGAAATTGTTTTAAGTGTTGGGTTAATTCAATATTCAAAACAAGGAAGAGGAAAAATAAATAGCATTTCAAAAACAAACCAGCATCTATTTCATTTTCCTTTAAAGATCGAATTAGCAATATCTAATAAAATAAATTTATCATTTTCAGATATTGACAAACCTTATGCAGACTTTTTCTTTTTAAATAGCACTCCTATTGAAAAAAGTATTTTAAACAATATTGTAGATAGATTTGACGAAGAAGTTGATACTAATGGATTTCAATATATTTATGAAGACCGTTTTAAAGAAATAATTTCTAAAAATTTACAGCAAATATCCGACAACTCAACATTTGAAAACTCCATATTAAAACCTTTATCTGATACTGTAAATGTTGATTCGTTTAAATTTTCTTTTTCGCCATCAATAAATATAAAAAGACAAAAACCAAGATTTTTCGATAAACTTACTAAAGGAATAATTGATAAAAATGAAAATCAAGAAAATGATGCGGAATTATTTAACCTACTAATTAGGAATCCTGAAAATGAACATACAAATTCATACATAAAACCAAATTATTTTATTGATGAATTATATGAAGAGCATAAAGAAAATAATTCAAACTTAAATCCAGATCAAGATTTTTCAGTTTTCTTCCCTCTACCTTACAATAAAGAACAAAAACAGATTTACGACAATTATTTAAAAAACAGAATAACTGTCGTTACAGGACCTCCAGGAACAGGGAAATCACATACTATTGTAAATATTTTATGCTCATTACTTGCTCAAGGAAAAAGAGTGTTAGTTACTGCACAAACTGATAAAGCATTAGAATCTTTATTAGACAAAATCCCTCCAACATTTGATGATTTAGTTTTTACGAAAATTCAATTAGAAATTGATAAAACAAGGTTTTCTCTCGAAAAAAGCATCAATAATATTCGTTCAATTCTTATAGATGATTTTCATCTTAATATTGAAAAGAAAATTTCTATTTTAAATATTTTAAAAGGAGAATACTTACAATTTAAATCGGAAATACATCAAGTTTTAGAAAAGGAATACAACGAGATTTCTTTAAACGATAGTTTTAAGGGCTTAAGAAGTTATAAACTGTGGGATAAATTACAATCTAAAAATTGTGAAAATTGGAATTGGCTAAAAGATGAAATTTCGTTAGAACAGATTAATAACTTTAGCAAATTAAAAAGTATCATAGATGAATACATAAAACTATCGAACTACGAAAATTCAATCTTAAAAAATGTAGATATTGACTTAATTTTAATTTCTAATAAAATTAATAATTTCAATTTTAATAATTTTTTAAACTCAAAAAACCAAATTGAGGAACTTAAAAAACATTTAAAAATTAATGATTTTTTAAAATCTAAACTGCTTCAAATAGACTTAAACTCTATTATTCAAATAACTGAAAAATACAGTAATTCTGATATCGTAATTAATAGTTACCATCAGATAAATCAATTAAAAAATAAAATAAATTTAAGCAATGAAGATTTTGAAGACTGTACCTCTAATTTAAAATTCTCGGACATTACAGAAAATGCTTCGAAGTATTTAAGAGATATTGAATCTTATTTGGCTCAAATTGAAAATGACAAAGAAAAAGTAGGGTTTTTAAATAAATTCAAAGGAAAATATAAGCAAGTAAATTATTTAGAAAACATTGTACTTAATTCCAGAAATTGTGATAATAAAACATCATTAAAACAATTGAAAATTTACATTAAGGATATTCTAAAAATACATTCAGAGTTAAACAACATTTCAAAAGCAGGTTTTAACATCGCAATTGATGAAGACTCTAATTTATCAAGTAAAAACCAATTATTAAATAATGTAATTGAACAAGTAGAACGAAATTACACACTTGTTTACATATTACAAAACAACAAAGACATTATTAATTTTTCTGAAATATTTGATATTGAGATTTCAAATATTGAGAAAATTTACGATACTTCAATTTTTTATAAAGAAGATTTAGAAAAATTAAAGCAGTTAGAAACAAGTGTAAAAAATGATTTATTCGAACTAAAAGAAATATCAAACACATTACTAAATTCCAAACTACTTAATGATTTCAGAGCATTTATTCCTATTGAAAACATTTCAGAAACCGCAGTATTTAAAGGACTTCAAACAAAATTAGAGGATACGTCTTTACAAATAAGTAAAGAGCAAAAATTTAATAAATCGCTACTTTATTTAACAGAAATATTGCCCAAAACGCTTAATAAAATAAAAGATATTCCTTCCGAATATATTACAAAAGAAAATATAGAATTTGCTCACGCAAATAATTATTTTTCAAAAAATGAGATTATAGATTTACAAAAAACAAAAGAAAAATTACGTCAAATAAATAATAAAATTTATGAACTAAAATGTGAAATATTATTTGATTTGGCAAAAGGTAATTTTAAAAACAATTTCAACCCTAATGAAATTGATAGTTTTATAAATTTATTAGTTGAATATCAAAACAATTTATATCAAGGAAGTAGAGTAATAAGAGATAAAGTTAAGTTTCAAATTTTAGCGAGAAAAAACAGTACGAAAATTAGCAATAAACTTTCCTGTTGGGTAATGAAATTTAATGACGTTTTAAATTCTGTAGGAACTGAACCAGAAATTTTTGATTGTATAATTGTAGATGAAGCAAGTCAACTTGATTTTAATAGTTTGATTTTAGGTTATTATGCTAAGAATATGATTATTGTTGGAGATGACAAACAAACTTCTCCAAGTGCTTTAACGGGTGCAAATGATAATGATTTCCAATCAATAAAAAATAAATATTTGGAATTTTTAGGAGACGATATAATACAAATAAGAAGTGATAATAGTTTATTTACATTATCCAAAATGGTAGCGGGCGCATCAAATTTGACTCTAAAAGAACATTTTAGGTGCGTATCAGAAATCATTGAGTTTTCAAAATATCATTTTTATGATAATTCATTAAAACCTTTAAAGCAAATTAATACCGAAAACAGATTAGAACCTATAAAAGCCGTTTTTGTAAAAAACAGTTTTCTTGAAGATAAAATTGTTTATAACGAAATAGAATCTATTAAAAACCATTTAATTGAAATTATTAAGAATCCAATTTACCAAAATAAATCAATTGGAGTTGTCAGTTTAGGTTTAACAAAGCATACCGAAAAACTAAAAGATATAAAAGAAGATTTATCTGAATTATTTGGCAGGGATAAACTTGAAAAGATAAAATTAATTATTGAAGATTCTCCAAAATTTCAAGGAGATGAAAGAGATGTAATGCTAGTTTCATTAGGTGTTGCTTTAGACTCTGAGAAGATAAGATCGAACAACAACCCAAAACCAAGGTCGATAGTCGATGACGGAAAATTAAAAGATGATTTCAAAAAGATAAATGTTGCATTAAGTAGAGCGAAAGAACAAATGATATTATTTCATTCTGTTAAATCTGAAGATTTAAGAATTAATGATTTTAGGTTAAAAATTATTAGTTTCTTTTATAATGAAACAAAAAAACTTAAACCTTTCGATTTACCTGAAAGTGATAGTGATAGAAACTTAAATAATATTCCCAAACCATTTGACAGTTGGTTTGAATATGATATTACAAGCAATCTTATAGATAAAGGTTATAAATATATTCAACCTCAATATAAAGTAAAAGAAGACGAAAGGTTTTATAATCATCATTCTCAAAAAGAAACATATGTAAATTTCAAACTTGACCTTGTGGTTTCTAATAATGGTAAAATGGTTGCAATTGAATGTGATGGAGATCCATTTCATTCATTACCAGAAGATGTTGCTTATGATGTAGAAAGACAAGAATTTCTGGAACGTGTTGGTTGGAAAGTTTATAGAATATTATATTCAGCATATAAACGGAGCCCAAGTAATGAGATTGAAAAAATGGTAAATTTTATCGAGAAAAATACGATAAAAGATAAAGTAATCTCGTTTCAAGAAAAGAAGCAAAATATTTCAACTTTAGAAAATGAATTAATTATTAAATCTGAGAAATCTCTAAAGTCAAATAAAAAAGAAAAAAATGATAAAATAGCAACAATCAAATCGACAACAAAAATACAAGATTCTCACAAGTTACTAGTTTCAGTTCTTGTGAGAAAAAATAGTTTAGGTGCAAAGGATATTAAAAACATAGAGGAAATATATAAAAATAAAACATTTAATGAACGTCTCATGCTAATAAAGCTTATAAAATCATCTTTTGAAGCAAATAAGATTAATGATTTAAGGTCATTACATGCATTAAAAGAATTACAGAAAAGATTATTAACTGGGCCTCTTGTTATTCCCGATAATCAGGATAATTTTAATTATGACGAAAAAGAAATAGATAATACTTCAAAAAAAAACACAACAATACAAACAAACTTATTTGATAAAAAGATTACCTTAAATAGTATAGTTAAACTAAAGTATTTAGGGTTTAAAAAGGAATTTAAGATACAAATAACTGAATATCAATCAGGTAATAACACAAACGAAATACAAAATATTAATTATAAATCGCGTTTAGCAATATCAATAATGAATAAAGAAAAGGGAGATAAAGTTAGAATAGTTAATAGTGAAAATATTGTGGAAATAATAGACATATTGAACTAAAAAAAATAAAGAATAGTTAGTAAAGCATAAAATTATAATTTAAAAAGCAGTAAATATAATTTTATACTCCAATCAAAATTTAAAGTTAACAGAAAAAAATTACTATTATCACTGGCTAATATTCTTATCTAAACATTAAACGAACTTTTTTATTTAAAAAGTTTGCTATAAGTGAAATACTTATAACAGATAAATTTTTAATAAACTTTTATTAAAAAAACCTTACTCATACAAAAACTTATCATCAATATTTTCTGAAAAATACTCTACCAATTCCCATTCAAAACCAGCATTATCATAAAAATAAGCTCTCTTTCTAAATTTCTCATTGGGAGTTCCAATACCTCTATTATAACCAGCTTTAATAAGTTCGTTCTCAATTTTTTCTATATCAGCAACCACTAAACCAATATGGTTAAAACCATAATTAATATAGGTTTGATTTGGTTTTTTGGGTTCAGTTTCTAAAGGAGATTCTTGCAAAGCAAAATAGAATTCTTTATTACCAATATGCATCCAACGTTTTTCATTTATTGGTTTTTCATCATTTCTGATTTTAAAATCTGGAGCAACAATTTTTAGAAAAGCTACAGCTGCATCAATATCAGGAACTGTAATATTTACGTGTTCAATTTTTGTGATCATAATTTTTATTTTTAATCAATGTAAAAAATATTAAAAACAAATTGGTTTGAATCTAATTGTAATTTCTGATATTCCTATTTTGTAATACGATGAAGCTTAAAATCAATTAGATTGATGAATAGTAATCTATAAAGAAGTAAGTATAGATTCCTGCTGTCTCAGTAATGACAAACAAAAATAATTTGAGGTTTTCTTACTTCGGATAATTCTTTCTATTTTTTCTATTTCTTCTACTGTATTAATTTTTTATCCTTCTTGTTTTTCTCTTTTATTTAGATTGAAGTTTACAAAAAGAATGTATCTTTTTTAACCCAATAAATTTTATTGTATTTTTCATATAAAAATAGCTTATAAATCGAACTTTAGTTTGGTTAAAAATTGAGAATCTCTTTTTGTTATTCATAATAAATATTTAAAAAGTAGCTATAAATTATTTTTCTACTTCTTAATTGTAAGCTTTTGTGTTCTTGTCGTCTATTAGAGCGAATGTAAACTTGTTGAACTATATTAATTATAAAAAGATTAATGATGAACCTTTAAAATTTAAAAAGTATAAATATAAAAAAAATGAAGTATTTAAGAATAGCACTATTAAGTCTCGTGTTTGTTTTTGCAGCTTGTGATCACCTTTTTGAATTTAGTGTTTATGAAGCAAACGTAAAAACCAACCAACAAAATACGACGGTTAAAAATTTGAAATTATTGGAGCGTATTCCAGTAAATTCTAAAGAATTTAAATTTGCTTTTATTTCTGATGTACATTTTTTTTATGATCAACTTAGTGCTGTGGTTGGAGATATAAATAAAAGAGATGATATTAAATTTATACTCTTTGGAGGTGATATTGCAGATCAAGCATTATTAAGGGAATATGAGATTTTTCATGATATAATGTCGAAGCTTAAGAAGCCTTACCTCACAGTTATTGGGAATCATGATTATAATATAAATGGAGGAATCATTTATAAAAAAATGTTTGGCGATTATAACTATTCTTTCGAATTTAATAATAACAAATTTGTGCTTTTTGATGATATAGTTTGGGAAAGTGAGAAGGAGTTAGATTTTGACTGGTTAACTTCAGAATTAAAAGGAAATACAAATTTTAATCAAGTATTTGTTATTGCTCATATTCCTCCTTATGGAGATCAATTTG
Organism: Polaribacter litorisediminis; assembly: GCF_019968605.1. NCBI lineage: Bacteria > Pseudomonadati > Bacteroidota > Flavobacteriia > Flavobacteriales > Flavobacteriaceae > Polaribacter > Polaribacter litorisediminis. The sequence continues at coordinate 2,047,159 of NZ_CP082966.1, read as the reverse complement.
ATGATGAATTAGAACAAAAGTATAAATCATTAATGGCAGAAAATAAGGTTCCATTATCTATACACGGCCATACGCACACTTACAATTTTGAAGAAGGTGAAGTCAGTTATTTAACGGCACCTGCTGTTAAAGAGAAAGCGTATACTATAGTGTCCGTGAAGGACAAGGGTTTTAGCGTTGAATTGATAGAATTATAAATTAAATGAAAATTAGAGACATATTTATAGGATCAATAATAGTATTTTTTTTTAACAATTTTTATGCTCAAGATTCGATTTCAGTTAAAGAAAAATCGTGGTATACACCAGATTATGTGAAAGCACAATTTGCAGGAAATATAGGTCTTGTTTCTATTGGTGCTGGTTACCAGTTATTCGATAAAATTTTATATTCAGAGTTATTATATGGTTTTGTGCCAAAATCTGCATCTAAAGCAGATAATATACATCTTATAACTAGTAAAAATACGTTTCCTATTTTTAGAAAAAAAATTGGTAAGAACTTAACAATAACTCCAATTGTAGGTTTTGCAACAACTTTAGATATAGGAACGAATTCATTTACAACGCTTCCAAGTAAATACCCTGAGGGATATTATGTTCCTACTGCTGTCCACTTTACTTTTTTTGCTGGAGGATTAATTCATAAAGATTTTAAGAAACCAAAAATTTTTAAAGGGGTAGATTTTTATTTAGAATTCGGAACTGTAGAAACGTATTTATGGTATGCAATAGTAACAAAAGAAGTTAATTTAATTGATGTTTTTAGTGCTGATATTGGTGTAAATTTTTATTTTTAATTTATAAAAGTAAAATACTCAATAAATTTTAAAGCCCAAATTCATAATGAATTTGGGCTTTTGAAAATTGTATGGAGTGTAATTACAATTTAATGTTTAGGATATTTCTCAGCAATTTTATCCAAGCTCAAATTATGAATACTTCCAACATGCGAATGTTGTTTTCCTAAATCTGGTTTGTAGGTTCCAGCTTGCACTTGGCCTCCAATTTTTTGATAGGCTTCTCTAAAAGGCATGCCTTCAACCACTAAATTATTGATACTATCTACGGTAAATAAGTATTGATATTTTTCATCATTCAAATCAATATCTTTTACAATTACTTGTTGAATTGAGTAATTAAAAATGTCTAAAATATCTTTTACATCTTCAAAAGCATTAATGATATTTTCTTTCAATAATTGAAAATCTCGGTGATAACCTGTTGGTAAGTTGTTGGTGATCATGACCATTTCTGTATGCAAAGCCTGAATTTTATTACATTTTCCACGGATTAATTCAAAAACATCAGGATTTTTCTTGTGTGGCATAATGCTACTTCCAGTAGTTAATTCATCAGGAAAAGAAATAAAATTAAAATTCTGACTCATATACAAACAAACATCCATGGCAAAACGGGCCATGGTATTGCATAATCCTCCTAAAGCAGAAGCTATAGAACGTTCGCTTTTTCCTCTACTTAATTGTGCAGCAACCACATTGTATTTTAAAGTAGCAAAGTCTAATTCTCTGGTCGTTAATTCTCTGTCAATAGGGAAGGAGCTTCCATATCCAGCGGCAGAACCTAAAGGGTTTTGGTCAACAACTTTAGCGACTGCATTTAGCATGTACACATCGTCAATTAGTAATTCTGCATAGGCAGAAAACCACAATCCAAACGAGGATGGCATTGCCACTTGCAAATGGGTGTAACCCGGTAAAAGGTTTTCTTTATATATATCCGCTAAACCTAAAAGCGTATCAAAAAGTGTTTTTGTTTTATCATTAATAATTGATAAATTCTCTTTGTAGTATAACTGTAAGGCTACTAAAACTTGATCATTTCTAGAGCGAGCTGTATGTATTTTCTTACCAACTTCGCCTAGTTTATTGGTCAATTCCCACTCAATTTTAGAATGCACATCTTCAAAAGATTCCTCAATAACAAAGGTTCCGTTTTCAATATCTTTGGCTAACTCGTTTAAACCTTTTTTTAAATCTTTTAATTCATCCGTAGTAATAATGCCTATTGATTCTAGCATGATGGCATGCGCTAAAGAAGCTTGAACATCATATTTAGCAATATGTATGTCAATTTCTCTATCATTACCCACCGTGAAATTTTCTATTTGTTTGTCTATTGAAAATCCTTTATCCCACAACTTCATATTTATTTGGTTTTTGGTTTGTCTGGTCGAGCGCAGTCGAGACCTAAATTAAATTAGCTAATATAAATAACCTCTCGACTGCGCTCGAGGAGACATTGTGAATTAAATAATTACACGATTCAACAATTCAACATAAATCTGAATTCCCTCTTCAATTTCCGCAAGATAAATAAATTCATTGGCAGAATGAGAACGAGTGCTATCTCCAGGGCCTAATTTTAGAGATTGACAGCTCAAAGCCGCTTGATCTGATAAGGTTGGAGAACCATAGGTTTCTCTTCCCATTGCAATTCCTGCTTTGACCAAATCATGTTCTACGGATATCGATGAAGAATTCAATCGTAAACTTCTAGGTGTAATTTTGGTGCAAGGTGATTTTTCTTGCAAAATAGTTGCAATTTCTTGATTTGAATAGGCATCATTTACACGAACATCAATCACCAAATCTACGTGCCCTGGAACCACATTGTGCTGAGAACCTGCATTGATTTGAGTAACCGTCATTTTTACATCACCTAAAGCTTCAGAAGTTTTTGCAAACTTAAAATCTTTAAACCACTGTAAAACTTCAATAGTATTATAAATGGAATTGTTATCATTTGGATGCGCTGCGTGACTTGGAATTCCTTCAACTACAGCATCAAAAACGACTAATCCTTTTTCTGCAACGGCAAAATTCATTAAAGTTGGTTCGCCTACAATGGCAACATCAATAGGTGGAATAATCGGTAACGTGCTATTCAATCCATTTTTACCGCTATTTTCTTCTTCGGCAGAAGCAACAATGACCAAGTTGTATTTTAAGTTTTCTTGTGCGTAAAAATTCGTAAAAGTTGCGATTAATGAAACCAAACAACCGCCAGCGTCGTTAGAACCCAAACCGTATAATTTTCCGTCTTTAACGATTGCCTTAAAAGGATCATTTGTGTATGCTGAGTTTGGTTTCACAGTATCGTGATGAGAATTTAATAATAACGTGGGTTTGTTTTTATCAAAATATTTGTTTGTTGCCCAAATATTATTTTTTGTTCTTTTAAACGGAATTTTATTTTCTACAAACCAGCCTTCAATTAAGGTAGCAGTATTTTCTTCTTCTGTTGAAAATGATTGTGTTTCAATCAAACTTTTTAGCAATGCAATTGCTTTTTGTGTTAATATTTCAATTGTCATCGTTATAATGTAATTGTTATAATGTAATTGTTGTAAAAAACTCGTTTTCGTTGGTGAACATGGATAAATTTCCAATCAGTACTTTTTGAACACCATTATTTAATGCATCAAAGCAATTGTCTAATTTAGGTATCATTCCATCAGTAATAATACCGTCTTTTAATAATGCTTGGTACGTTTCTGAATTGATATTTTTGATGACAGATTCTTTGTTTTTAAAATCTTGTAAAACTCCATTTAATTCAAAACAATAATAGATGGATGTTTCATAAATTTTGCTCATTCCAACGGCAATTGCACTTGCAATAGTATCGGCATTTGTATTTAGTAATTGCCCATTTCCGTCATGGGTAAGGGCGCAAAAAACAGGCGTAAAATCAGCTTTTATCAATTTGTCAATCGAATTATGAGCCACTTTTTTTACATCACCTACAAAACCAAAATCAATCTCTTTTACGGGTCTTTTATCAGATTTTATACTGTTGACGTCTGCACCCGTTAAACCAAGGGCATCAACATCTAAAGATTGTAATTTGGCGACTATATTTTTGTTGACCAAACCGGCATAAACCATTGTAATTACCTCTAAAGTTGCAGCATCAGTAATACGTCTACCGTTTATCATTTTAGATTTAACGCCTAATTTTGAAGCTATATGCGTAGCACGTTTCCCACCGCCATGTATCAGAATTTTCTTTCCTTCGAGATTCGCAAATAATTTCAAAAAAGCATTTAAAGAAGTTTCATCTTCTATGATATTTCCTCCAATTTTTATGATTGATAGTTTTTGCATAAGGCCCTTTTAAATTCCCCGAAAGGGGAAAAATACTCTTGTGTTATTTTCGTGTTTTATTTATCCTGTAATTCGAACTTGTGGAGAAATCTTTCATGCAAATTCTAATTTATTTAGTAAGATTTCTCGATTCCACTTCGTTTTACTCGAAATGATATTCGTATTATTTAATTACTTTCTATAAATCTTCCAATATTTTTTTCAAAACCAATTGCGCGGCAAAAGTTCTATTATTTGCTTGTTCAATTACTAAAGAACTGCCAGAATCTAATACCGCATCTTCTACCACAACATTTCTTCTTACCGGTAAACAATGCATAAATTTAGCTTCGCCAATTTTGTCTTTTGTAATCATCCAATTGGGGTCTGTGTTTAATACTTTTCCATAATCATCATAAGAACTCCAATTTTTTGTATACACAAAATCAGCATTTTTAAACGCTTCTTCTTGATTGTGAATAATGAGTGTGTCTTTTGTAATTTCTGGATTTAAATTATATCCTTCAGGATTTGCAATGACGAATTCTACGTCCATTTTTTGCATGGCTTGTGTAAAACTATTAGCGACTGCGTGGGGTAGCGCTTTAATATGCGGCGCCCAACTTAAAACTACTTTCGGTCTCTTTTTTTTAGTATTTTCAGAAATTGTAAGTGCATCTGTTAAACCTTGTAGCGGATGGCCTGTAGCACTTTCCATGCTGATAATGGGCACAGAAGCAAATTTTACAAACGATGTTAAAACGTGTTCAGATTCGTCTTTTTCTTTGTCGGTTAATGTTGGAAATGCTCTCACTGCAATCACATCGCAATATTGAGAAACTACGGCAGCAGCTTCTTTAATGTGTTCTGCTGTGTTACCATTCATAATAGTCCCGTTGCCAAATTCAATTCCCCAAGCATCCCCAGAAACATTCATCACAATAGGGTTCATCCCTAAATTTAAGGCCGCTTTTTGTGTGCTTAAACGTGTTCGTAAACTTGAATTAAAAAATAATAAGCCTATGGTTTTGTTTTTTCCTAATTCGATATTTTTTAAAGGATTTGCTTTTATTTCTTTCGCTTCTTGAATCCAAGAATTAATATTATCGATGTCGTTTATAGCCGTGTAATTTTTCATTTTTATTTTTTTGACAAGGGGTTTAAACCCCTTGCTATTCAATTATTTTATTTTTGTGAACGCAACTTTATTTTCAAAAGCATTTGTAATGAAATGATCTTCCAAACCATTGACAATCCAAGTTTCTATGTTGGCTTTTTTAGTTAAGGATGCTGCTTCAATTTTCGATTGCATTCCACCACTTCCGTGTGAAGATTTCGAATTGACAACCTCGTTGTATAAATCATCAAAATTGGTAATTTCTTCCATCGTTTTTGGAGCATTATTTTTGATGGATTCTTTTGTATAAATCCCAAAGGTATTGGTCGCAATAATTAACAAATCAACATTTAATAAAACTGCGGTTAAAGCGGCTAACTTATCATTATCTCCAAATTGAATTTCATCTGTGGCTACCGTATCATTTTCGTTGATAATTGGAATGTAGTTATTCTGAACCAAAACATTAATGGTATTGACAATATTGGTTTTGCTCTGCTGTTTCTCAAAATCTGAATAGGATAGGAGGCATTGAGAAGTTAACAAACCATATTCTCTAAAAATTTCTTGATAAATCCTGATTAAATGCGGTTGACCAATAGAAGCCAATGCTTGTTTTACAAAAATGTCTGATTGCTTACTTTCTAATTTTACAAACTGTTTTGCAACTGCAATAGCGCCAGAACTTACAATAATAAACTCACAAGTATCTTTGAGTTTTGCAATCTGATTGGCAATATCTTCAATTTTTCCTCGTGAAATATTATTGGTTTCTTTGGTGAGCGTATTCGAACCAATTTTTAGTAAAATGCGTTTCTTTTTGAGCATATTAATTGATTCCTGTGTTTTTTAATGCACTTCGTAAAGCGTCAAAAAAATGATCGAGATGTTTTTTATGTACATTTAATGGAGGCAAAATTCTTAATAATTTTTTATTCGCCGCACCGCCTGTAAAAATATGATATTCATAAATCAATTTTTTTCTTAAATCGGCAACTTCAAAATCGAATTCCAAACCTAACATTAATCCTTTTCCTTTTGTGTTTTTGATTTCAGGAATTGTGTTTGCAATTTTTATAAAATAAGCAGACATTTCGTTCACATTATCCATCAAATTTTCCTCTTCAATGACTTTTAAAACTGATAATCCTGCCGCACACGCTAAATGATTTCCACCGAAAGTGGTGCCTAACATTCCGAATTTTGCTTCAATATTTGGATGAATTAAAATGCCACCAATCGGAAAACCATTACCCATTCCTTTTGCGATGGATATAATGTCTGGAGTCACCTTATAATGTTGAAAAGCAAAAAATTTTCCAGATCTTCCATAACCAGACTGTACTTCATCTGCAATAAACATGGTGTTGTTTTGTTTGCAAAGCACATCAACTTGTTCAAAGAAATTTGATGTTGCTTGGTCTAAACCACCAACTCCCTGAATAAATTCTACAATGACAGCACAAACATCTCCTTTTTCGAGTTCGGTTTTAACAGTTTTAAGATCATTCAAATCTAAAATTGTAACTTTTTGTTGCGCATTTATAGGGGCTATAATATTTTTATTATCCGTTGCTGCAACCGCAGCAGAAGTTCTTCCGTGAAAACCATTTTTAAAAGCAATCACTCTTGATTTTTCCGTTTTAAAAGAGGCTAATTTTAAAGCATTTTCGTTGGCTTCCGCACCAGAATTACATAAAAATAATTCGTAATTTTTACAACTAGAAAGTTGTTCAATTTTATTGGCTAGCTCAACTTGTAAAGGATTTTGAACTGCATTTGAATAAAAGCCTAATTTTGCTACTTGATTTGTAATGGCCTCCACATATTTTGGATGTGCATGACCGATAGAAATAACGGCATGACCTCCATATAAATCTAAATATTCTGTATTGTTTTGATCATAAACATACACCCCTTTTGCAGAAACAGGCGTAACATTATACAGTGGATACACGTTAAATAATGGCATTATTTTAGCTTTTTATTTGATTAATTTTATCAAAAGAAACGTTAATTCCTTTAATTAAAGAAGAACTTAAACCTTGATGTTCCATTTCATTTAAACCCTCAATAGTACAACCTCCTGGTGTAGTAACTCGGTCTATTTCTACTTCAGGATGATTGCCAGATTCTTTTAATAAAGAAGCGGCTCCAAAACAAGTTTGCATCGCCAATTCGTGTGCTTCACTCGCTTCAAAACCTAATTGAATTGCACCTTGGGTGGTTGCTCTTATCAAACGCATCCAAAAGGCAATTCCGCTTGCGCAAATAACAGTTGCTGCTTGTATTTGTTCTTCAGGAATGATCATAGAAGTGCCAAGACTATTAAAAATAGTAGAAGCCACTGATACTTTTTCTGTTCCTCGTTCATTAGCGGCAATACAGGTCATAGATTGCCGAACTGCAGCAGCCGTATTTGGCATAGCCCTCATAATATAATGTTTTGCGCCAATAATATTTTCAATTTTTCCTATTGAAAAACCTGTAATTACAGAAATTATAATTTGCTCTTTGCTTAATTTGTATTTTAAGCTTTCTAAAATATCTCTTAAGTGTCTTGGTTGTACTGCAAAGATTATGATGTCGGCATTTTTAACGGCCTCTTCATTATCCGTAGTTAAAGTGACTGCTTTATATCTATCAAATTCTTTGATAGCATCTACATTTCTTCTTGTAAGATATAAAGAGCTTACAATTTTATTTTTCAACAATCCTTTTGCGATAGATTGTCCTAAACTTCCTGCTCCAATTATTGCTATTTTCATATCATTACTTTTATCCTGCACGGTTTTTTTTTGACCTTGTAGATATTTAATTTTTACCATATTAATTTTATTTTAGGTCTTCGCGGTTTTAAATCCTTGAAGAAAAACACAAAGAAGTATATTTCTTTGCTAAAAATAATTCGATTTTAAATTTAATCCTAAAGCTTCTTCAAATCCGCACATTAAATTCATATTCTGAATTGCCTGACCAGAAGCTCCCTTTAAAAGATTATCGATGATGCTTGTTATTAATAATTTATTGTTGTGTTTTACCAAATGGATAAAACATTTATTAGTATTTACCACTTGTTTTAAATGAATATCGGTCTCTGAGATAAAAGTAAACTTGGCATCTTTATAATATTCTTGATACATTTTTATCGCTTCTTTAATGCTTCCTTTAAATTCTGTGTAGGTAGTTGCAAAAATTCCTCTTGAGAAATTTCCTCGGTTAGGTACAAAATTAATTTCTGAATTAAAATCAGCTTGTAATTTTTTTACGGTTTGATTTATTTCTTCTAAATGTTGATGCGTAAATGCTTTATAATGCGAAAAATTATTATCTCTGTATGTAAAATGTGTTGTTGCAGATAATGAAGTTCCTGCACCGGTTGCGCCAGTTACTGCATTTATATGAACATCATTTTGCAATAATTTATGAGCTGCTAAAGGTAAAATTGCCAGCTGCAAAGCGGTTGCAAAACAACCCGGATTTGCAATGTATTTAGCTTCTTTTATTGCTTCTTTTTGCAGTTCGGGTAACCCATAAATAAATTTTTTTCCATCAAAATTTTTATCAGCAGTTAATCTAAAATCATTGCTTAAATCAATGATTTTTGTGTTTTCAGAAAAGGTGTTTTTTTGCAAAAAAGCAGTCGAATTTCCATGACCCAAACATAAAAATAAAACATCAATATTCGTATTAATTGTATTGGTGAAATTCATTTCAGTACTCCCTAATAAATCTTGATGTATTTTATATACTTTATGACCACTATTAGAAGTGCTATACACAAAATTAATATGGGTTTTTGGGTGATTTAATAATAGCCGTATTAATTCTCCGGCTGTATATCCCGCACCGCCAATAATACCTACTTCTAACATTATTTTGTATGATTTACCTGTTGATAAATTTTATTCTGATTTCCTAGAATTTTGATAAAACCTTTTGCTTCCTCTGCCGTCCAACCTTTATTTTCTTCTCCATAACTTCCAAATGTTGCGCTCATTAAATCATGTTGAGACGAAACTCCATCCAAAGCAAAAGTATAAGGTCTTAGAGTGATAAAAACACTCCCGGTAACTTTTTGTTGGCTACTTTGTAAAAAAGCCTCCATATCTCGCATTACCGGATCTAAATATTGCCCTTCATGCAAATGCATTCCGTAAAAACTAGATAAATACTCTTTGTGCTGCATTTGCCATTTTGTAAGCGTATGTTTTTCTAACAAATGGTGTGCTTTTATGGTGATTAAGGCCGCAGCAGCTTCAAAACCAACCCGTCCCTTAATTCCTATAATGGTATCGCCAACATGAATATCTCTTCCAATTCCGTATTTAGAAGCAATATTATTTAGCAGTTCAATACATTTTTCTGACGAATCTATTTTTCCATTTACAGCCACTAGTTCCCCTTTATTAAAGGTTAAAATCAGTTTTTGAATTCCGTCTTTTTCTAGTTGAGACGGATAGGCACTTTCGGGCAAAGGCATTGTAGAAGTTAACGTTTCAGAACCACCAACACTCGTTCCCCACAAACCTTTATTTACTGAATATTGTGCTTTTTCCCAAGGCATATGAATTCCTTCAGATTTTAAATAATCAATTTCTTCTTGCCTTGTTAATTTTTGATCTCTAATGGGTGTAATAATCTTAATTTTTGGCGCCAAGGTTTGAAAAATCATATCAAAACGAACCTGATCATTTCCTGCGCCTGTGCTTCCATGGGCAATATATTCCGCACCAATACTTTTTGCGTATTCCACAATTTCTATGGCTTGTATAATTCTTTCTGCACTTACAGAAAGCGGGTAGGTGTTATTTTTTAAAACATTACCAAAGATTAAATATTTTACAACCTTTTTATAAAAAGTAGCTACGGCATCAATGTTTTTGTAAGTAGAAACGCCCATTTTATAAGCATTACTTTCAATTTTTTTGATTTCATAGGTTGTAAATCCTCCGGTGTTGACACTTACGGCATGAACATCATATTTTTTAGATAAACTTACCGCACAATAAGAAGTATCTAAACCACCACTATATGCAATTACTAATTTTTTCATTTTTTATCTTTTTTTAGAAACAAGTTTTGTTTCATGTTTTTTAATCTCTTAAATACGTTTTCTTTAAACTTTACAGATTCTTTTTTGTTCTGATTTTTAGGATCAAATAACATGCCTGTACACATGCACATTTTACGCTCTGTTCGGGTTAAAATGTCATAATTTCTGCAAGTTTTACAACCATCCCAAAAAGTTGAGTCAGTTGTTAGTTCAGAGAACGTAACAGGTTTGTATCCTAAATTGCTATTTAGTTTCATCACTGCTAATCCTGTTGTAATACTAAATATCTTTGCATCAGGAAACTTTGTTCTAGAATGCTTAAAGATAACCTCTTTAATTTGTTTGGCAAGCCCAAGATTCCTAAAATCTGGATGCACAATCAACCCTGAATTGGCAACAAATTTTCCATGACCCCATTGTTCTATGTAGCAGAAGCCCGCAAATTTGCCATGCTCTAAAGCGATAACGGCATTGCCATTTTCCATTTTTGCGGCAATATATGCAGGTTGTCGTTTTGCGATTCCTGTTCCTCTAACTTGTGCAGCATCTGCAATAGTATCGCAAATAATGTCTGCGTATTTTATATGGGATATATTAGCGATTACAATTTCCATTTAAATTGTATTTTTTAGTTATAAAATTATTGTTTGGTTTTTTTTTTGATTGTAGAATTGGACTCACCTAAATTCTGTAACTTTTAAACACCCAAAGGGCGAATTAAAAACAAACGGCGAACGCTTTTATGGCTAGTTTTTAAAATAACTAATAATTGAAAGTAAGTTTTGTTAGAAATATTCACAATAAAAAAATAAAGGTTAGTTGCTATAATAGGTCGATGTATGGCTAATAAGAATTTTAGCGACGGCGACTGCGCAAGCGCAAGCTGGGACCTTTTGTAGTACATATTTTATTTATTCTCGAAGTAATCATCGTGGTAAATGTAAATGTTTTTTGTTTTTTATTGATGAAGCAAGAATACTTTTTAGTCATTTTTATTAAAAAATAATATATTCCTTGTTTTTGCTAATAAATCAATAATAAATAGCTTTTAATTTTATGATATATGAATAGTGAGATTTCTGATTTTTCTATTTTAAGACATATTTATTTCAATTTAAAGTAGCATATCAAATAAAAATACGACTCATCCTTAAAAAAATACAATTCGGTATTCTTTAATTTATAAAACGCTATGTCGATTGCATATTTGTACCATAATTAAATATGAATCTTTAAAATTTAAAATTATGAAAATTATCACAACTCTTTTAGTCGCAACATCGTTATTTATTTCAAACCTAATAACAGCTCAAAAAAATGTAACCATTACCGCAACAGTTGTCAATGTAACTTCAAACGAAGGTAAAGTTGGTTTTGCATTATATAACAAAGAAAATTTTATGGGAACACCTGTTCTAGGGGATAAAGTAGACGTTGTGGATGGTAAAAGTATCGTTGTTTTTAAAAATGTGAAGCCTGGTGTATATGCAATTACCTGTTATCATGATAAAAACAGCAATGATAAAATGGATTTTGCCGCCAACGGAATGCCTTTAGAAGATTATGGCGCATCGAACAATATAATGTCTTTTGGGCCTCCTAATTTTGAAGACGCAAAGTTTTCAGTTTCCAATAAAGATGTATCTTTAGAAATCAAATTTTAGAAATATACAAGATTTATGATGATCGACGATAGCACCACTGCCAAGAAAAGTTACAAAGACGGATTGATTATTAGCCTTAAAATAACGCTAATTTTCGCAGTATTTTTTACGCTAATCAATCAAAATTTTTCTGCAAAGGCAATGGGATACACTTTTTTAATTTCTGGAATGTATTCTTTTGGATTGGGGTTTGCGCAAGGTGTTATTAATGATTATTTGAGTAAAAAATGGAATTGGATTGACCATACAAATACTAGAATTTGGGCGGGTATCATTGCTACAATAGTTTATACAATTCCTATAGTTTTAGCCATTAATTATGTGAATTTTATTCTGATTTCGGGTAACAATCCTGATCGATTTTTTCAAGGAAATAGCATTTGGCAGCATGTTTTTTATGTAATCCTCTCCTTTGGAGTCTCTGCATTTTTGCATGCTAGAGGATTTATGATTCAGTGGAAAAAGTCTGTAAAACAAGAAAGCACAAAACAAGAAATTGTTGCGAAGACAGAAACTGCAAAATTTGAGTCTTTAAAAAATCAATTAGATCCACATTTTTTATTCAATAGTTTAAATGTGTTAACGAGCTTAATTGGCGAAAATCCTGCGCAAGCAGAAAAATTCACTACCAGATTGTCTAAAGTTTATAGATATGTTTTGGAGCAGCGAAATAAAGATTTAGTGCCTGTTTCTGAAGAATTAAAATTCGCTAATATATATATGCAGCTTCTGGGAATGCGTTTTGAAGAAGCTGTAAAGTTTCATATTCCGGATAATATCAGTGATACTGAACTAAAAATTGTACCGCTTTCCTTGCAGTTATTGTTAGAGAACGCTGTAAAGCATAATGTGGTTTCACCTTCTAAACCGCTAACCATTCATATATATCAAGAAGACCGATATTTAATTATCGAAAATAATATCAACCCAAAAGAAGCGATTGGGAAAAGTACCAAAGTAGGTCTACAAAATATAGTAGATCGCTACGGTTTAATCACTCAAAAAGGGGTGAAAATAGAAAATAATAACAAAACATTTAAAGTGAGCTTGCCGCTCTTATATAAAATAAACGATATGAAGTACTCAGATGATTTAGAAAATAGTAAATACGTAAAAGCAGTTGAAAAAGTAGAGAAACTGAAAGAATTTTATCAAAATTTAGCCTCTTATTGCTTGGTAATTCCTTTTTTAATTTTTATCAATTTAAGATTTTCGCCAGGATTTCAATGGTTTTGGTTTCCAATGTTTGGTTGGGGAATTGGTCTAACTTTTCACTTTTTAGAAGTTAATAATTATAATATTTTTCTTGGTAAAAATTGGGAGGATAGAAAAATTAAAGAAATATTGGAAAAAGAAAATCAGTTAAAAAGAAGATAATGAAAAACGAATTAACACAAGAACAACGATATGTTTTAGCGCGTAGAAAAGTAAATAAAATTAGTAAATTTTATAAAAATTTGGCAGCTTACATATTGGTAAATATTTTTTTAACAACTATTTTTATAGCAGGGAATATTCATAATGGCGATAGTTTTAGGGAAGCTTTATTGAATCCATACAATTATATTATTTGGTTTTTTTGGGGATTAAGTATTGGTTTTCAGTTTGTAACTACTTTTGGACTGAGCCAGATTTTTAATAAAAGATGGGAAGAAAGGAAGATAAAACAATTTATTAAAGAATATAATACCTAAAAGTAATATGGAACCAGAAAACAGCAAAGAGCAACGTTATGAAAATGCTCAAAAAAGAGTAAAGGATATCAAAGGATTTTATACGCACTTAACCATTTATTGTGTGGTGATTTCTACCTTGGTTTTTATCAACTTAAAATTTGAGCCACATTTTCATTGGTTTTGGTTTTCTGCTTTAGGTTGGGGAGTGGGACTTTTTTTTCATTGGTTGCGGGTTTTTGGATTTAATTTATTCGGATTTGGGCAAAAATGGGAAGAAAAGAAAATTAAACAAATCATGGACGAACAAAATAAATAAGACGATATTATGGATCAAAATTTTAGAGAAGAACAAAATTATTTAAGAGCAAAAAAGAGAGTTAAAGCGATGAAAGCTTTTTATATTCATTTTGCCGTTTATATTCTAGTCAACATTTTTTTAAGCGGATTGATTGTATTTGGCCTCATGAAAAGCGGGTATACTTTTGAACAAGCGTTTTCTAACTTCGGCGTATATTCTACCTGGCTTTTTTGGGGTATTGGTATGTTTTTTCACTGGTTGGGTGTTTTTGGTTTTAAATCCTTAATGAGTAGTGACTGGGAAGAAAGAAAAATTAAACAATTGATGAAAGAAGACGAAGAGCGCACTAAAAATTTTTAAAATAAATAATCATTATAAAGTGATGAGAATTGAAAATTAGAATGCAATTAAAATTTGATAATCTTAAACAGACCTTGTGGAAATTTTAAAATACAAACAACAATGAACGTATTAATTATAGAAGATGAAAAGCCCGCTGCTAGAAGATTAAACAGAATGTTAGCAGCATTAGATATCGAAGTACAGCAGATGCTCCATTCTGTAGAAGAGTCTTTAAATTGGTTGCAAAATAACGAACATCCAGATTTAATATTTTTAGATATTCAGCTTTCTGACGGATTATCTTTTGAGATTTTTGATGAAATTGAAGTGAAATCTGCCATTATTTTTACAACCGCTTATGATGAATATGCTTTAAAAGCATTTAAATTAAATAGTATCGATTATTTGTTAAAACCATTAGATGATGAGGAATTGGAAGTTGCTGTAAATCAATTTAAAAAACAGCAACCCAAACATGCGAATGTTCAGGTGAATATGGAGGATATTCGTAAATTATTGATCAATCCAGTAGATCAAAAGTTTAAAAAAAGAGTGTCTATAAAAGTGGGACAGCACATTAAAATTATTCATATTGATGAAATAGAATGTTTCTACAGTGAAAACAAATCAACCTATATTCATACCAAAGAAAATAGAAATTTTTTATTAGATAATTCTCTTGAATATTGGCAAGAACAATTAAATCCAGATCATTTTTTTAGAGTAAACCGAACTTTTATTGTTCATATAAATGCGATAAAAGATATTGTTGCCTATGCTAATTCTCGTTTAAAATTAATTTTAAACTCTTACAACGAACAAGAAATTATTGTAAGTAGAGAACGTGTAAAAGATTTTAAGAGTTGGATTGACTAGTATTAGTTTCAAAGTTTCAAAGTTTCAAGGTTTCAAGGTTTCAAAGTTTCAAGGTTTCAAGGTTTCAGGGTAAATGAATTCTTACTTAGGGCATAATGCTCCAAAAACAACAGAAATTTATCCTAAAACTATGCATATGAATAAAATAAACATGAAAAGTCATTAGGGTGGTTTGCTAGAAAAGACTAATTTTAAAAAGTAGAACATATATGCGATATAACAACAATGCGCATGTACAATTGTTGGCAGTAATTTAAAAGAACACTGCTCAGCCTAAAATTTCTTCTACAAGCTGACGATAATTATTTTGAATACCTTCCGTAACTTTTGATTTGTCTTGATTAAATCCTGCTTCGGCTATCGAGAACATTTCTGCATTTTGAACTCTTAAGTTTTTATCACTCCACAAAATAATTTCTGTTATTATTGGAGTTAGCTCTATACCTTTTTCTGTTAACAAATAGATGTTTTCTTTTTGATTATCAGGCAATTTCTGTTTGGTAATTAGCTCATTTTCTTCCAACCACTTCAATCTTGCCGACAAAATTCCGGGTGCTATTCCTTCTGGAGAACTCGAAAAATCTTTAAAAGTCCTCTTCCCTTGAAGTAACATATCTCTTATAATTAGTAATGACCATTTATCCCCTACAATATCTAAGGTAGAAGCAATAGGACAGCCTGACCTAAAATTATTTTCCATTTTTTCACTACTATTTTGATAGTAAAAATTATTTACCTTACTTTTGCTACTGATTTAATAGCAAAAATAGGAAATATAAATGAAACAATCAAAACAAATCGTACTTATAACGGGTGGAAGTTCAGGCATTGGACTTGCTATAGCTCAAAAATTCTTAGCAAATGACAATACCGTAATCATAACAGGTAGAAATCTTGCTAAACTCGAAAAAGTAAAACAAGAAAATCCCCAAATACATATCTATCAAAGTGATGTTACGGTTGATGCCGAAGTAAGGATGCTCGCAGACGATATCCAACAAAAATTTGGAGGTATTGATGTACTAGTCAACAATGCAGGAATAATGAATTTAGTAGATGCAGGAAACGAAAGCAATGACTTGCAAAAACAAATGCAAGAAATTGAAATCAATTACAATTCGCCCATAAGACTATTGCACTACTTTTTACCACAACTTAAAAATAGTAAGAACGCAGTTCTAGTCAATGTTTCTTCGGGTTTGGCTTATGTTACCTTTTCGCAAGCACCTGTATATTCAGGGACAAAATCGGCTTTGCATTTTTGGTCACAAGCCATTCGACCGCAACTACAACCGCATAATATAAAAGTGATAGAACTTTTACCTCCTGTTGTTGACACACCGTTGGCACACGGAGCTGATATTGCCGAAGATGATAACTTGAAACCAATGCCACCCGAAAAGTTAGCCAACATTTTTTGGAAAGATTTCATTAATGGCAAAGAAGAAATCACGCCAGGGATTTCAAAACAACTCAAACTAATGAGCAGACTAGCACCCAAGTTCATTTTTAAGCAATTGAACAAAAAACCAATCCCAAACAACAAATAATCACAAATAAAAAATAACAAAATGGACAATTTTACAATTTTCAATTTACAAACACTTGCTGCCTTTTTAATGGTATTTTTTGCACTTAGATGGTTTATTCTGCCTAAGGTATCTAAACTACCAATTCGAGAAGCCTTAATTCCCTTTGTTTTTCTACACGGAATAAGATACTTAGGAATGATGTTCATGGTGGACAATCAAATCTATGATGAATTCCCTAAAGACTTAGCTCTCACAATAGGGGTTTGGGATTACAGTGTGGCAATTTTAGCTTTGATTACGACTTATGCCTTAAAGGTTAAATGGAAGTATGCAATTCCCTTAGTTTGGATTTTTAACTTATGGGGGTTTGCTGATTTAATGACTGCATTACCGCAAGCCTCCGCACAAGAGTTTTACAATTATGATATAGGCGGTATTTGGTGGATGTCTGTAATTGTGGGTCCAATTACAATTATAAGCCATATATACATATTTATCAGACTTTTCAAAAACCTCAAAAAGAAATAATATGAACCTAAAAATAATTACAACAATACTTCTAGTATTCAGCCCTTTACTTCTTCATAAAGTAAATGCTCAAGACGTATATGCAGGAAAAAACACTAAAGTTGAAAAGGGTATTTCAGCAGAATTCCCTTTTGAGTCTAAATTTATAAATTTAGGAGCAGACACGATTCATTATGTAGAATCAGGAGAAGGAGATCCGGTATTATTACTGCACGGTTTACCCGCAAATGCTTATCTATGGCGTAATATCATTCCCAATATTGACAGTAACAAGAAAGTAATCGCACTTGATTTTTTAGGTTTCGGTAAATCAAGTTTTCCAAAAGACCGTGATGTTTCTGTTGAAGTACAGTACAAAATGCTTACTGATTTTATAGAAGCCAAACAACTCAAAAATGTAACGTTATTTATTCAGGACATTGGTTCACTTGTAGGAATCTTGTATGCCATTCGAGAACCACACAATGTAAAAGGAATCGCACTTTTTGAAGCACCATTTATGCCAGCCGAAGTTTTTTACGACCAATTGCCGTTTAGCTTTAAAGCATTTATGAAGCTAACAAGGTCGAAAAAAGGAAACGAAAAGTTGATGGTGAAAAAGAATTTTGCAGGTAAAAAATTAGCCGTAAACTTCTTCACGGGCAGAAAATTACCTAAAGAAGCCTACAAGTATTATACACAACCTTGGGACGAAAATGAAAGACGATATGCCATTACTAACGGTCCTGACCCAGCGATACTGTCCTACACCAAAGGCAAAGGAGAAAGCGATTTTGCGACCTTGTTAGACACCATATCAAACGGTGTGAAAGAAACACAAATCCCAATATTATATTTCTACGCAAAAAAAGGATTGGTAAACAGAAGAAAAGCAGTTGAATACGCCAAAGAAAACTTCAAAAATGCAACCTATGTTTATTTAGGAAAAGGAAAGCACTTTTTAACCGAAATCCACCCAAAACAAATGAGCCAGAAGTTTAATGAATGGTTTGTAACGTTAAAATAGAAGAAAAAAACTACAGCCAACAAGGTATAAAAGCAATAGCGGTTTAGGTGCGAACTTGAACCGTTTTTGCTTTTAATTAAGTATCTTGCCATCGGACAGATTAGCGGTATTAAATCCGCAACTACTCATAGTGTGCCAAGAATCAGTCACGGCAATAAACTGACTGAATGCTGTAAATAAGATGATGGTAGGTCCATCGAAGTCGTTGTATAGGCGATGGCTTCAAACCATCTAAAGGTGCTGCAATTAATAGTTGTGGTATTGAGCGTTTAGGAGAATCTAACCCATGATGTTAGCAGGTATTAATAAAGGAGTTGAATTAAAGTGAACCATTGAAGAGGTGTCGAGAAGTTGCAAACCTCCTGTCAAAAGCTACGAAGTATGGTACGGAGTGAAAAGTAATGAATTTAATTAGAGTTTAATAATTACAGAAGTAACCTATTTATTTTCTGTAAGACTGGCGTCATTCAGGTGGCAAGACCTTTATTTAGGCTTATTTACGGAACTTGGAAAACTGCTTATAAATGTTAGACTTGTATAAGGCTACCGCTAGAGGATTCGCTTCAAGTAAAAAGGGAAATACACAATTGGAACAACCAAGAGGTAGCATACCGAAGTTATAAGCAGAGGCAGACTAAGCCTTAGTAGTGAAGAAGTTTCTGTAATTGAAATGGAGCAAAGGGCTTAGCTTATACGCAGTTATTTATTTATCAACTCAATTAATTTGAGGAGGAATTCATAAATAACACGAAAATCTATTAGATTTGTATAAGAAGAGCCGTGTGAGGGGAGACTTTCAAGCACGGTTCTGTGAGAGGTTTAGGGTGAAACTCCCTTTACCTACTCGATTACTAAACGTTGACAAAAATTAAAAGAGTCTAACATTTACCAAAATAATATAAATTTGTTAATATGATCAAAGCACTATTTATTTCGATAACACTTTTAATTTCAACCCAATTAATTGGACAAGATAAACCAACATTCAAAGAGGTCTTAGATGTATCATATTATGCTGACTCAATAAACACGGATGCGTATACTAAATCACGTTGTAAATTAGATATACGTTACCCAGAGAACACAAAAGAATTCAATACAGTTGTTTGGTTTCACGGCGGAGGATTAAAGAATGGAAACAAGTATTTTCCTGAGGCATTAATGAATGCTGATTTATGTATTATAAGTGTTAATTATCGTTTATCACCAAAAGTAAAAGCGCCAACTTATATTGAGGATGCAGCAGCAGCCGTCGCTTGGGTGTTTAATAATATTGAATCATACGGCGGAAATTCTAACAAAATATTTGTTTCTGGACATTCCGCAGGAGGTTATCTTGCCTTAATGCTTGGTTTGGACAAACAGTGGTTAAATAATTTTAATGTAGATGCTGATAACATTGCAGGTATGATTTCCTTAAGCGGTCAAACAGCTACTCATTTCACTGTAAGAGAAGAAAAAGGTTTACCTAAGTTTAAGACTATAGTTGACGAATTATCACCATTGAATAAGGCGAGAGAAAATGCACCCCCTTTAATTTTAATCACAGGAGATAGGAATATTGATTCCCCCACTAGATATGAAGAAAATCTATATTTAGAAAGGTTAATGAAAACTGTAGGACATACCGAAACGCAATTATTCGAAATCCAAGGATTTGGACATAATGGAATGCATAACCCTGGAATTAAACTTTTAATAAAAGAAGTTGAAAGAGTTAGTGAGAAAATAGATGAGAGGAAAAAGGAATAAAAAAACTATTGCCAACACCTTATAATTAATTGCTTTGGCAAGTGCTTATTTGGAAAATTATTTCAGAATTTTCTCTGGTTCGTATTTGTTTACTAAATTAGTTGCTTAACCACGCAACAAACCATATACAACAACTTTGTGCTTAATAAAACAAATCTTAAATGAATAACCAAAAAAAATCTAATTCTAATAAAAAGCTATATAGAAATACCAATAAAAAAGTCTTAGGTGGTGTTTGCTCAGGTTTAGCAGATTATTTTGGCGTTTCAGAGTTGTTAGTACGTATTCTTTGGTTAATCTTATCCTTATTTTTATGCATCGGATTTATCATTTATATTATCCTGTGGATTGCAATTCCCAATAAAATTTTTTTAGAATCTGATTTAGATAAACCTGATATGGATTCTAATCGTGACAAATCCAATTCTACTAATGGAGTTGTTAAAAATATATTTTCGCTTATAGGCTTAATTGTAACAGGATGTTTACTTGGATTATGGGGAGGATGGCAATATGGACAAACTTTAGATTCTAAAGGTTCCATTATGACTATAATGATTGCTCTATTTGTATCTGTTATTGGTGGCGTTTTTGCTGCGATTGTTGGAACATTGATTGTAAGTAAAAAATAATTAACTAAGTTCAACACCTTATAATTAATTGCTTTGGCAAGTTCTTATTTGGAAAATTCTTTCGGAATTTTCTCTAGTTCGTATTTGTTTACTAAATTAGTTGCTTAACCACGCAACAAACCATATTCAACAACTTTGTGCTTCATTTTAACCAATCACTAACCAATGATAAAATTCTTTAGAAAAATTCGTCAAAACTTACTTATGGAAAACAAAACAGGAAAGTATTTTAAATACGCCATTGGTGAAATTCTCCTTGTTGTTATTGGAATTTTGATCGCTTTGCAATTAAATAATTTGAATGATAACAGGAAAAATTCCAAATTAGGATACCAATTTTTAACCGAAATGAAGTCTGAATTAACAGGGGACCTTTTCACACTAGGTGATCATATCAAAAAGCTCAAAAATAATATTGAGAATCAAGAAGCAGCAATGAATACCAAGGACATTCATAAATTATCCCTTGATAGTCTCTATATGATTATTACTCCTGTAAATCTAAATTTTAGAACGAGTGAATTAACATATCTCAAGATGAATAACCTTGGTATTACATCTCTATCAAATAATGAAAATCTTAATTCAAAAATATTGAATTATTATAATAAAAATGTAGAATTTCTAAAGGGAGCATTGAGCCATGTTTTCGATGATTTGATGAAGTATGAAAAATTTTACCTATACGAACAAGATAAGATAGATTTAATTAGTATAAATAATTTTGTAGCTAGTAGAGAGTTTTCCTCATTGAATACACTTTCTAAAGATGAAGCTGAAAAGAAACTCAAATCAAACATTATTGAATTTATTCAGTCAATTAAAGGCAGGAATCTTGTTTTATACGATTTAGGAGGCAAAAGATTTTCTTTAGGAGTACTTAACAATATTCAAGCAAAAACCACAAATCTTCTAAAGGCCATCTATGAAGAATTAAAAATTCATCACCCAGAAATACAAGCATTACCAATCCTTCCAGCAGAAATGGTTTATAAAGAAATAACGCTATCACAGGATATTTTAAAAAATTACATTGGCACATATAAGGGAGAGAGTTTTGATTTAATTGTGCTATTAGAAAATATGCGCATTTATGTGGAATTTCCTGATGGTAAAAAGGTATAGTTAGTTCCCTATGAAGAAGCTAAATTTTTCTTCAAGGACGCTTCAGTACTAATTGAATTCAATAAGAAAAAAGGTGAAATAAAGAGTTTAACGATGACTCGAAACGGAAAAAATGAATTTATTAAAATTAAATAATATCTGTAATAAATAACGAAAGCACAATAACTAAGCATATGGCGTGCCGATAGGCCAACGCTATATGCCTTGTTGACTGATCCATTGCTAAGGATAAGCGGAAACGACCGTTTCGGTTTGGGGTTTAAAAGGAGTGTGACTGGGGAAAGGAGATGGTTCTCAATATTTCTATTGTATTCGAGCTATTTATGATACGTTTTTTAAATGTTCAGTCTTTTTGGATGGCATTTTAGGGCTCGTTTTTTGAGTTTGGGCAAGTAGTATCCCACATATGCAATTTTTTTTAGTTTAGTTTAATTTTTAAGTCGGACTCAAAATTAATGAACGAATAATGATTAGAAGATTCTCAACTCAGAAAATAACTTTTTAAACGATTGCTGCTACTTCAAACTCTTAAAAGAGTTTTTCAAGCTAGTATCTTTCTTTTAAGGCAAAAGTGTTCTAAGCCCTTTTTTGGAAATATTTTTTAAAGCCATATCTGAGAATTTTACGTTTTATAATTTCTTTGCCATACTTTTGGATCCCATTGTGTGGAAACAACATAAATTTGAGATATTTATAAAGTATTAAGGATATAGCTCTACAAAGAACAACAGAAATCGATACCAAAACCATTCACATAAATAGAAGAAACATAAAAAGCAATTTGGATATTCTGTTGGAAAAGAGTACTTTTCAAATGTATAACATGTATGTGATATATCAATAATGAGCATATGCAATTGTTGTGCTTCATTATGACAAACCGATAACTAATGATAAAATTCTTTAGAAAAATTAGACAGAATTTACTCTCTGAAAATAAATTCAGTAAGTATTTAATTTATGCGATTGGAGAAATTGTTCTAGTAATGATTGGTATTTTATTAGCCCTACAAATCAATAATTGGAATAATGACAGAATAGAACGAAAACTTGAATCGAATATACTAATCGAAATTCTAGTCAATCTTAAAAAGGACGTCATAAATCTTAACTCGAAAATTAAGTTCAATCAAAACAAATTTAAACTCAATAGAGAAGTATTAATTCATTTAGAACAAAGAGCACCTCTAACTGATTCATTAAGAATGTCTTACAATAAATTAATCGGAAGAGGTACATTTGAACCTATAACTGTTGCCTATGAAAACTTAAAATCTAAAGGAATAGATATTATTAAGAATGACTCACTTAGAATTGCCATTTCGGAATTGTATGATTTTAAGTATTTCTACATAACCGAAGACTTAAGAGCAGATTATGAGCCTGTGAAAACTTTGCATATGAGTGAAGTATTTAAGTATGTTAGGACATCATTTGGGCAGTCAAAGTCAGAGCCAGTAAACTTAAAAGAAGCACAAGATGATACTTATTTCCACGAAGCTCTTAAACAAGCTTTGGGATTTTATTATTGGATAAATACTAATTATGAACGAGGAATAAAAGAAAATGAGGAGGTACAGAGAAAAATTGAAGCCGAATTGTTGCAAAGAAATAAATAACGAAAGCACAATAACTAAGCATATGGCCTGCCGATAGGCCAACGCTACATGCCTTGTTGACTGATCCATTGCTAAGGATAAGCGGAAACGACCGTTTCGGTTTGGAGTTTAAAAGGAGTGGAGTGTCTACTTATACTCTTGAAATTTATAAAGAATCTTTTACAGTTAGAATAGGAAAGAAAATAAAAATTATAAGGGTAGATGACATTCATTGCTTTTATAGTTTTGAAAACGCAACGTTTCTAAAAACTTCTGACAGCAATTATATTATTAATCATTCTTTAACAAAGCGGCCTAAGAAAATTAGTCACAAAATTACTAGGAAGTCCAAGCTTAGAAAATGATTTAAATCCAAACTATTTTTTTAGAGTAAACCGAACTTTTATTGTTCATATAAATGCGATAAAAGATATTGTTGCCTATGCTAATTATCGTTTAAAATTAATTTTAAACTCTTACAACGAACAAGAAATTATTGTAAGTAGAGAACGTGTAAAAGATTTTAAAAATTGGATTAACTAAAACATTTTTTAACAAAACTCACAAAAAATTTCCTAACAATTAAACTTTGATTATTTTTATCGAAATTTAGTTAAAAAATGGGCGAACGTGAAGAGTTCTTTGATTATATAAACAATGGTTACAAAACCAAAGGTGATTATATAGAGCTAGGTGCAGCAATGTTAGGAGAGGAAACTATTACAGATGCTATCATAAAAATTCCACTAAAAACCCTTAACAGGCATGGTTTAATTTCCGGTGCTACCGGAACTGGAAAAACAAAAACCCTACAAGTTTTAGCTGAAAATTTATCGGAAAAAGGGATTCCTGTTTTGTTAATGGATATCAAAGGAGATTTATCTGGGTTGGCAAAAGCCAGTTCAGGGCATTCAAAGATTGATGAACGACATGCCAAAATTGGTTTTCCGTTTGAAGCAAAAAGTTTTCCGATCGAAGTTTTATCCATCTCTGAACAAGCAGGTACAAAAATGCGTGCCACAGTTTCAGAATTCGGACCAGTTTTGTTATCTAGAATTTTAGACTTAACAGAAACACAAGCTGGTATTTTAGCGATTATCTTTAAATATTGTGATGATCATAAATTTCCGTTGTTAGACATCAAAGATTTTAAAAAGATGTTACAATATATTACGCAAGAAGGCAAAGAAGAAATTCAAAATGAATATGGCCGAATTTCAACAGCTTCAACGGGTGCAATTTTGCGTAAAATTATTGAAATAGAACAACAAGGAGGCGATTTGTTTTTTGGAGAAAAATCTTTTGAAGTAGAAGATTTAACCAGAATTGATGAACATGGAAGAGGTATTATTTCTGTTTTAAGACTCACTGATATTCAAGATAAACCCAAATTATTTTCAACATTTATGTTGCAATTGTTGGCAGAGGTTTATGAAACATTTCCAGAGCAAGGAGATGCTGGCAGCCCAGAACTGGTAATTTTTATAGATGAAGCGCATTTGGTTTTTGAAGAAGCTTCTAAAGCCTTGTTAAATCAAATTGAGAGCATTGTAAAATTAATAAGATCTAAAGGAATTGGGTTGTATTTTGTAACGCAGAACCCTAAAGATGTGCCAGAAGATATTTTAGCACAATTAGGTTTAAAAGTACAACACGCACTAAGAGCTTTTACGGCAAAAGATAGAAAAGCAATTAAATTGGCAGCCGAAAATTACCCGAGTTCAGCATATTACGACACCAAAGAAGTGTTAACGCAATTAGGAATTGGAGAGGCTTTTGTATCCGTTTTAAACGAAAAAGGAATTCCAACGCCTCTGGCAAGAACCATGTTGCGTGCGCCGATGAGTAGAATGGACATTTTAACAAATGTAGAATTAAATAGTGTGATTCAGAATTCTAGATTAATCCATAAATATAATCAAGAATTAGATAGAGAAAGTGCCTATGAAATGCTAAATAGTAAAATTGAAAAAATTAATTTAGCCGAAGAGAAAGCCATAAAAGAAGCTATAGAAAAGAAGGAAAAAGAAAAATTAGAAAGAGAAAAAGCTAAGAGAACAGCAACCAAAACTTCTTCTAGTGCCAGTGCTAGAATGAATCCTTTAGTAAAAGTACTAACGAGTGCAACCTTTATAAGAGCAGTTTTCGGAATATTAAAAAAGGTAATTAAATAACAAAAGTAAAAAACAGACGTTTTATAGTTTATAAAAACAAAAATAATGATAAAAAGAAGTGTTCTAACGCTCATCGTTGCGGTATTTTTAATAACAAGTTGTTCGAATAATGATAAATTTAAAATAGAAAAAGGGAAGGTTGGTTTCATTACATCGGCTACTACCATTAAAGAATTAGATCGTATTTTCGAAAACGATTCTATTGTTACCTACTTAAGTGAAGGTGCTTTGGGAGATAACTATTTTCAAGATGACGATAAGTTTTTAATTTTTGAAAAAGGAGGAAAGCTTTTACTAACCATTGTGCCAAAAGAGCAATTAGATTCCACATCAACTATTAAAAGCATAGAAATTCATGATTCACGTTTTAAAACAGAAGCAGGCACGAATCTTAATTCTAGTTTTTCTGAAATACATGCGAATAATAGATTAAGACCCGAGTCTACGCTGCAATCTGTTACTTTATTTTTAGATGAACTAAATGCAACAATAGCCATAGATAAAGAGGAATTAGGTTTACGAGATTTTAGTACACAAAAAGTGTCTTTAGAGCAAATTCCTGATTTGGCAAAAATTAAATCTTTTACAATTTGGTTTGATTAGGGCAAATTTTGTCCATATTATTGAAAAGACAAAACCGCGCTTTCCGCTATATCTTTTTAAGTTCTATTTTTTAATTACATAAATTTAAGTGGGTTGTTGTGTTAGGATAAATAAAAAGTATCTCTTTTGGCATAAAAAGGATGCCGCTGCAATCGCTTGTGCAAAACCAATCAATATGAAAAAAAAATATATCATTCAAAAAAGTCCATTTGTTGTTCCAACAACAGATGGCAAATTAATTGAAGAACATTTCGGCAACGCAACAGATAAAAATTCTCAGATAAGTATTGCACATATGGTAGCACCTTCGGGCTGGAAAGAACCTTTTCAGACACCAGAATTTGATGAATACACGTATATCATCAGCGGTAAAAAACAATTTATTATTGACAATGAAGTTATTGTTTTAGAAGCCGGACAATCTATCAAAATAGAAAAAAATACACGCGTTCAATATTCAAATCCTTTTGATATAGCCTGCCATTATATTGCTATTTGCTTACCCGCTTTTTCGATGGATTTAGTGCATAGAGAAGAATTTTAGCGCTCTGAACGGCATCAAAATATCATTGTAAAGGCACTAATCAAAATCATTTATAAATAATAATATGGATAGATATAAACTTTGAAAGAGATATTCTCTAAATTGCAATAAAGTTTAAACAGATGAAAAATTTTATTCCACCAAAAATAATAAGACAAATTTTTGTTTTATTGCTGATCGTTTTATTTGCTACTTTAATTTTTAAAGAAATAATTCCATATTTTTCTGGGGTTTTAGGTGCAATTACTATTTATGTATTATTAAGAAAATGGATGGTTTATTTGGTTAATAAGAAATGGAAACCAGATTTAGCGGCAGCTTTTTTAATGGTTTTATCTTTTGTATGTATTTTACTGCCAGTTTCCGTTATTGTTTTAATGTTAGGCGATAAAATTGGAAAAGCTGTAGAGAATTCAGAACAATTTGCAAAAGTTATTAAAAGTCAAGTGAGCTATTTTGAAAGTAAATTTGGGTATGATTTATCATCAGAAATTAACGTTTCAGAAATTTCATCTTATATTGCCCATAATCTTGAAAACTTCGCAGGCGGTACATTTAATATGACGATAGCGATTGGCTTAATGTATTTTATGTTGTATTATATGTTTACAAATCGTTCTGAACTTCGAAATTCATTATACGAATACATTCCTATTAGCAAAACAAACTTAAAAATTATCGGTAATGAAGCACAAGCCATGGTTCGTTCTAATGCCATAGGAATTCCTTTAGTAGCAATTTCTCAAGGAATTATTGCTTTGATAGGATTTTTAATCTTCGGTATTAAAGACCCGTTTTTTTGGTTTATCGTTGTAACCATAGGTTCTATGATTCCTTTTGTAGGAACTTTAGTTGGTATTTTGCCTGTTTTTATTTTAACGATGTCTGCAGGAAAAGAATTTGCTGCTTGGGGAATTTTAATCTACGGCTTTCTTGTCGTTGGTTTTACAGACAATGTCATTAGACTTTTTATTTTAAAAAAATTAGACAATGTGCATCCTTTAATTACCTTAATAGGTGTCATTGTTGGTGTGCCATTATTTGGTTTTATTGGCTTAATTTTTGGGCCGCTTTTAATCAGTTTATTTCTGATTGTAGTTCGTATTTATAAAAAGGAATTTGGTGCGCAACTAGAAGATCACAAAGTGTTGTAACAGGTTTCAACGCTTTTTTTGAGAATACGAGTTGGTCTTTATTATTCATAAAAATCATGAATATTTGGGCTTGGTTATAAATTTTTTACATCAAAAAATATGAGTTCTTAATTTTAAAACTTCATAGCCACTTTAAAGTTTAAAACTCTACCCGTCATAAAATTGGGTATCCCAAATTGTGTTTTAGAGTATACATCTCGTACCCAGGTATTTGTAATTGCATTCTGAATATCAAACATATTAAACAATTCTAAACCTGCGGACAATTCTTTAAATTTAGACAACCAGCCCGTTGTATAACGTTTATTAGCATCCGCAAAAATATAAGAAACCCCTAAATCTGCACGTCTATAATCTCGCAATCGCTGTTGAAAATTATAAGGATCAGAATAAGAAGGTGCTCCGCCAGGAACGCCCGAATTATAGACTAAATTTAAATAGGCTTTTAAATCTGGTAGATTAGGAACGTAATCTTGAAATAAAATTCCGAACTTAATTCTTTGATCAGAAGGCCTTGCAATAGATCCTCTGTTATTAATGTTTTCTTCAGTTTTTAAATATCCAAAACTAACCCAGCTTTCGCTTCCGGGAACAAATTCTCCATTAAGGCGTACATCAAGACCTGTGGCAAAGGCAGTTGCAGCGTTGTCTGCTCTGTAACGAATTCTAACATTATCAATTGTGTAAGCATTTACATCTGTTAAATCTTTGTAATAAATTTCTGTAGTTAACTTAAAAGGACGGTTCCACATTTCAAAACTATAGTCCATGCCAGTTACAAAGTGAATTGATTTTTGAGCTTTTACATCTACATTTATATTTCCATCAAAATCTCGTAATTCTCTGTATGATGGGGGTTGCGAATACCATCCGCCAGAAACCCGAAATAACATGTCTTTTTGCCAATCTGGTTTTATGGCAAACTGACCTCTAGGACTAAGTATAAACTGATTATTAGAGGCAACACCATTCCCTGTTACAGACCAACGATGGGCTCTAACACCTAAATTATACCATATTTGATGATCGTTCCAAAAAGAACGTTGATTAAACTGTACAAAACCAGAGAATCTATGAATAGCAACATGATTATCTTTTCTTATATTTTGATAGGGTGCAATTTCACCTTCAAAGGGTTCGTAAGGCTGATTGTTGGATGAATGAAAAGGAGGTCTTATCGCAAAACCTAAAGAGTCAATAATTTCCCATTCTCTAATTCTGTCTATAATATCTTCTTTTTGATATTTTGCACCGAAATTCCATTGTATATTTTCTTTTTTAAGGGTTCCTCGAATTTGAACATTGGTAATTAAAGCATCTAAATCATTACGAGCGTGATTTAATTGAGAGCCAATTCCTTGAGAAAATTCAACCTCACCAAAATTTTCAGAACCAATATTGGCATCTACTTCCCCTAAATTATATTGAGCAGAGATATCAAAATACTCTTCTTCTTGCGTATTATATCTAGATGCTGTTGTGGTAATTTTAAAATTGTCGTTTATTTTATAATCACCAGATAACGCGCCGAAAAGTGTTAAATAATTATTTTGTTCTTGACCTTCATAAAAAACAATCAACTCAATAGGGTTTACGACCGTTCCGAAACGAGTTCTTCTAGAGATCGGTTTATAATTGTAGTTGTTTAAAGAGAAATTCCCTAAAAAATTTAATTCGAATTTTTCAGAAAATTGATAAGATAAATAGGTTTGAACATCCGTAAACCTGGGTCTAAAGTTAATTTCAATTTGTTTACTATTTACAAATAAACTATTATCTCGGTATCGAACTCCGGCAATGGCACTTAATTTATTATCTAAAAAAAGTCCTTCAAAAGTAGCACTTGCGCCCAACAAACTAGCATCAATAGTGATGGCCGTTTCCGCAGGTTTTTTATAGGTGATATCTAAAACCGACGATAATTTATCACCATATTTTGCTTGAAATCCACCCGCAGAAAAATCAATATTCTGCACCATATTTGTATTGATAAAGCTCAATCCTTCCTGCTGACCAGATCTTACTAAAAATGGTCTGTATACTTCAATTCCGTTTACATAGACAAGGTTTTCATCAAAATTACCACCTCTTACATTGTACTGCGTACTTAATTCATTATTGTTATTTACGCCGGGTAATGTCATCAATACATTTTCTACACCCGCATTAGGACCAATAATATTTTTAGCTTTTAGAACATCAATATTTGTAATTCCGGCCGCTACTTTTCTTTTGTCTTTAATTACAACTTCATCTAAATTTTCTGTTTTTAAGGTTAAAATAGGCGAGAAGCGAATTACATTTCGACTTTTGGCTGTAATTTTGGTAGTCAATTTTTGGTAAGAAATGTGGTTAAACATAATTGTAATTTCTTGGTCAAGAGGAATTCTTAATTGATAATTCCCATCTTCGTCAGAAACAGTACCTGTTTTGCCAAATTTTATAGAAACCTTTTCTATGCCCTTTTTTTGACTGTTTTTTACAGTACCTTTTAAAATGGTTGTTTTTTGAGCAACTAAAAAACCAGGAACCATGAATAGAAATAGAAAGATGTTTTTCACAAAAATTAGTTTATTTATTTCTTAAAGAACGCTGCAGAAAGTGTATTCGTATTCCCAACATTGTCTGAAACTACAAGATTAAAGATATGTTTGCTACCAACCAATGTTTTATCATTAAAATTATACGTTAAAATTCCTTTTTTATGATTGTATTCCATTAAAATCCATTCACCATCAATCGTGGCTCTGTAATCTTTGATTCCAGAATCTTTATCACTAATTTTTACGTTGATAGTTTTCGCATTCGTAAGCCATTGCTCATCTTTAAATGACAACAACTGGATAGTAGGTTTTTCATCATCAGATA
Source organism: Polaribacter litorisediminis (assembly GCF_019968605.1). Lineage (NCBI taxonomy): Bacteria > Pseudomonadati > Bacteroidota > Flavobacteriia > Flavobacteriales > Flavobacteriaceae > Polaribacter > Polaribacter litorisediminis. The sequence goes on along the minus strand of NZ_CP082966.1, from coordinate 2,016,506 downwards.
GCAAGGTGTAGTTTCCTAACGTTTTTGTGGTGGTGTAAAAAGTGCTGTCTCTTTTTCTGGTATACTTATATATTGGGTATGTTGGATATTCTAAACTTGCAATATATAATTGTTCTCTTTCTGCTTCAGAATACTCAGCAACATTAAAAGTTAGGGTAAAACTTTTGTTTAAAGGAATGGTTGGCGAGTGTATTTTGGCAATTTTTTTATCAACCTTAAAATCTAAAAACACATCTTTATAAAAGGTGTTTTTAGGAAAAGCAATAGTAACGTTGTCTTTTGTGAATTTATTGAATTTTTTTGCCGCTATTTTATAGTTTGTGGTGTCTTCTTGTTGGGTAAAAATAGTATTACTCTCTTTTCCCGCAACAGGTATTTTTATAGCACTTAAATTGCCCGCAAAGTCTTTTGCAATAATTTCTATGGTGTAGTTGAACCCTTTTTTAATGTTAATTTTACCACTGTTAATCAAATTTTTGTAGGTAGAAAGTTTGTTTGCCGTTACTTTATGTGTTTTTTGATAACGTCTTTTATATTTCTTATAATGCTCATAGTCGATGTGCAAATTAAGATATTTACTTTCAGAAAACGAAAAAGTTTCTACATCATGGTAATAAAAACGTTTGCCGTTTACAAGCATTTCTAAACTATAAATTCCGTTTTTATTAGGAGCACCATTAAATCGATCAAAAACGCTCACTCCAAAACCGATCACACCACTAGCTGTAATTCTATCTGCTATATAGGTTCCTTCTCCTGTGTTTTTTATCGGAATTTGAAAACTCTTTTTTTGTTGATTTACTCTCGCATCAGCACTTAAGGAATACACTTTTAAAGATTGAAAGGTTGGAGATTTGATGTCTTTAACTTCCAATCCAAATAATAAGGGATTGATAATATTTTCTGAAGCCGTATTTCTAATTTCATAATGCAAGTGTGGTGCTCCAGAACCGCCTGTATCTCCAGAAAGCGCAATAATTTCGCCTTTTTTTATTGGGAATTTTTTGTCTTTAAAATACAAATTTCCAGTTTCATAATTTTCTTTTTTGTATTGTATGGATTTTACATATTTTTCAATAGGTTCACTAAACTTACTTAAATGACCATATACAGTAGTATACCCATTTGGGTGTGTAATATAAATGGCTTTTCCGTAACCAAATTGTTGCACTTTTATTCTAGAAACATAGCCGTCTGCAGTTGCAAAAACATTGAGACCTTCCTTACCTTGCGTTTTTATATCTACACCTGAATGAAAATGATTGTTGCGTAATTCCCCAAAAGAACCCGATAATAGAATCGGAATATCTAATGGCGTTCTAAAATAGTTTTCAGGATATTTTTCTTGGGCAAATAATACAAAGTGCAAGGATAGAAATAACAGTAGGAAGATAGGTTTCAAAAGACAATAATTTTATGTAAAAATAGTAAAAATCTTCCTTTTTGTAATATGTTTAAATTCAGTTGATTAGTAAAAAAGTAAGAAAATGTTGTAAAGTTTAAAACAGAATGCTAACTTTGTGCAGATAGATTATTCTAATAGAAAAATGAGTAATACACTAGAAGCAATTCACTTACTAGAGAAAACGTTGAAAAACCTTCTTTCTAAATATGAATTTATAAAGAGAGAAAATCAAATTTTGCTTCAAAGTAACCATAAATTACAACATCAACTTTTAGAAACATCGCAAAATTTAGCCAGTCAAAAAGAAGAGTTTGATTTGTTGAAAATTGCAAAAACTATTGAAGGCAGCAGTTCAAATACTAAAGATACAAAACTGAAGATAAATTCATTGATTAGAGAAATTGATAAATGCATTGTTCAGTTACAAGAATAAAGTTCTTTAAATTGTGAGTAATAAACTAAAGATTAATATAATAATTGCCGGTAGAAGCTATCCTTTAAGTGTAAATAACACACGGGAGGAGCAAGGTATGCGCAAAGCGGCTATTGCTATTAACAAATTAATTGCGATGTACGAGCAAAATTATGCAGTAAGCGATAAACAAGATGTTTTAGCAATGTCTGCATTACAATTTGCTTCTAAATTAGAAATATTATCTTTGGATAAAACCGATACAACACAAGAAGAAATTCAAAAATTAAATGATCTTACAAAATTAGTAAGCGCTCATTTAGAATAAGTTCATTAAAATACACATTAACAACACACTGCCTACGTTAGTAATTGTTTATTAAACTCAACACTATTCTATTATGAAGGATGAGTCATAACTACTAGAGCATGCCGTTAGTTCCGAATTTTCATACTGAATTATTTCAGTATCATTTTCGGTGTCTTAAGCGGATCCTTGAACAGTTAGTTAATCCTATAAATGTCATTTTGGAGTTTAAAAACCTATCTAACGTAGGCTTTTTTTATATATAAATTTAAATTATGGATGTAATGATACTTCCCATTGTTTTGGGAGTTATAGTAGGTATAGTAATAGGTTTTTCAATCTTCAAGTCTATTGAAAAATCGAAAGGTAAAAAAATGTTAAACGGCGTAAGAAAAGAGGCGGCCACAATTTTAAAAGAAGCAAAAATTGATGCAGAATCAGTTAAAAAAGATAAAATTTTACAAGCAAAAGAAAAGTTTATAGAATTGAAATCTGAACATGAAAAAGTAATTTTAGCAAGAGAAAAAAAGATTTCTGATGTTGAAAAAAGAATTAGAGATAGAGAATCTAAAGTCGCTTCAGAATTTGATAAAAACAAACGACTAAATCAATCTCTTGCTCAAAAAGAAAAAGACTATAATTTTAAATTAGATTTTTTAGAAAAGAAAGAAGAAGATCTAGATAAAATGCACACACGTCATGTAGACATGTTAGAGCAAATTTCTGGTCTATCTGCCGAAGAAGCTAAAAAAGAACTGGTAGCCTCTTTAAAAGATAAAGCAAAAGCTGAAGCAATGGCCTTTGTTCAAACGTCTATAGAAGAGTCAAAATTAACTGCAGAACAAGAAGCAAGAAAAGTCATTTTAGGAACGATTCAAAGAGTAGGCGTAGAGCAAGCTGTAGAGAATTGTGTTTCTGTATTTAATTTAGAGTCTGATGATGTAAAAGGAAGAATCATTGGACGAGAAGGACGAAATATTAGAGCTTTAGAAGCTGCAACTGGTGTAGAAATTATTGTTGATGATACACCTGAAGCGATTATACTTTCTTGTTTTGATCCAGTTCGTAGAGAAATTGCACGTTTAGCCATGCATAAATTGGTTACAGACGGTAGAATTCACCCAGCTAGAATTGAAGAGGTTGTAAAAAAGACCGAAAAACAAATTACCCAAGAAATTATAGAAGTTGGTAAAAGAACCGTTATAGATTTAGGAATTCATGGATTGCATCCAGAATTAATAAAAACGGTTGGACGGATGAAATATCGTTCTTCTTATGGACAAAATTTATTGCAGCACTCTAGAGAAGTCTCTAATCTTTGTGGTATTATGGCTTCCGAAATGGGTTTAAACGCAAAATTAGCCAAAAGAGCAGGTTTATTGCATGATATTGGTAAAGTACCCGATGCAGAAAGCGAATTACCACACGCACTTTTAGGAATGCAGTGGGCCGAAAAATACGGCGAAAAAGAAGAGGTTTGTAATGCGATTGGAGCGCACCACGACGAAATTGAGATGAAAAGTTTATTATCACCAATTGTACAAGTCTGTGATGCCATTTCAGGAGCAAGACCAGGAGCAAGACGCCAAGTATTAGATTCTTATATTCAGCGTTTAAAAGATTTAGAAGAAATTGCTTTTGGTTTTACGGGGGTTCAAAAAGCCTACGCTATTCAAGCCGGACGTGAATTACGTGTTATGGTAGAAAGTGGAAAAGTAAACGATACCAAAGCTGCTGAATTATCTTTTAGTATCTCTCAAAAAATACAAAATGATATGACGTATCCTGGTCAAGTTAAAGTAACTGTAATTAGAGAAACTAGAGCCGTGAATGTTGCTAAATAAAAAGCGAAGCCCCTATTGATATTCCCTAATAAAAGAGGTACTCTTGAGGAAATCTACCCGAATTAAAATATATTTAAAAAAATCTTGTTTTTAAAAAAGCAAGATTTTTTTTGTTTTGTGATGATGTCAACCCGTTGTTTCTTATTGGTTTTATTCATTAGAGGTATTTAAAGTTTAATTTAATCTTTTTCTGGGATGATACGTCTCCAAGACTTCTTTTAAATAACTTGTATTTAAATGCACATAAACTTCTGTAGTAGTAATACTCTCGTGCCCTAACATTTGTTGAATTGCTCTTAAATCGGCACCATTTTTCAATAAATGAGTTGCAAAAGAATGTCTTAATGTATGCGGACTTATTTTTTTCTTTAAGTTAATTTTAACCGATAAGTCTTTTAAAATAGTGAAAATCATTTGTCGTGTTAAACCTTTGCCTCTTCTATTTAAAAACAAGGTGTCCTCAAAATTTTTAATAGGTTTTAGATGCGTTCTAATTTCATGAATATACATAGAAATATATTTTTGAGCGGTGTAATGAATGGGTACATAACGTTCCTTATTTCCTTTGCCCGTTACTTTTATAAAACCTTCGTCAAAAAATAAATCTGATATTTTTAAGGTGATGAGTTCACTAACTCTTAAACCACAGCTATACATAGTTTCTATAATCGTTCTGTTTCTTTCGCCTTGAGGATGGCTTAAATCGATGGCTGAAATGAGTTCATTAATTTCATCTTCGGATAAAGTATCCGGTAATTTTCTTCCGATTTTTGGTGTTTCAATTAAATCTGTAGGATTTGTTTCTCTATAATCTTCAAACACTAAATAATCAAAAAAACTGCGCAATCCAGAAATAATTCTTGCCTGACTTCTAGGATTTACTTTTTTTGCAACCTCATAAATAAATTGCTGAATTGTAACTTCATCAATAGAAATAGCAGAACAATTGATGTCATTTTCGTCGAGAAAAAGCGTAAGTTTTTCTAAATCTCTAGTGTAACTATCTAGGGTATTTTGAGATAAACCTCTTTCAATCTTTAAATATAATTGATAATCTCTAATTGCGTGTTGCCATTTCATTTGCTAAAAATAAAGTATATATTTACAACTTTATAAAAATTTATGAAACTATTTATTATAAACGGTCCAAACCTAAATTTATTAGGAAAACGAGAACCAGAAATTTATGGTTCTAAAACTTTTGAAGATTTTTTTAGTGATCTTGCACTAAAGTTTAAGAATGTGGAATTGTCTTATTTTCAATCGAATATTGAAGGTGAAATTATTGATAAATTACACGAAGTTGGTTTTGATTATGACGGCATTATTTTAAATGCAGCAGCCTACACACATACTTCTGTAGGTATTGGAGATGCTGTAAAAGGAATTACAACGCCCGTTGTGGAGGTTCATATTTCAAATATTCACGCTCGTGAAGCGTTTAGGCAACATAGCTATATTGCTCCTTCCGCAAAAGGCGTTTTATTTGGTTTTGGTTTAAAAGGATATGAATTAGCAATTCAGAGTTTTTTATAATGCTCTGTGAATTTTTCAAATTTTCCTCTGAAAATTGTTTCTGAAAACTACTGCCTTTTAAAGTTCTAAAAACATTTTGATATTTGCTCTTTCGTAATGCACCTCTTTTTCTAATTCAATTTCAATAAAACCTATTTTTTTATACAAATTAATTGCAGGTACCAAAGATCTATGAGAATATAAAGTAATGCTTTTCCATGCTTTATTTTTTGCAAATTCGATGCAGAAAGCAACTAATTTTTGACCAATTTTTAAACCTTGATATTCTGAGGAAACTGCCATTTTACTCAATTCAAAAAAAGTTTTTTGGTTGATAAGTGCCACAACTCCGACTATTTTATGGTTATATTTTGCAAAAAAGATAAAGCCACCAGGATCAAGTACATACTCTTTTGGATTGCTTAATACCTTTTCGTCATAAGGTTCTACATAGAAATATTTTTTTAACCAAGCGACATTTAAATCGTAAAAATCTTTTGCATACACTTTTTGATATGCTATAATTTGTAAATTCTCATTGTTTATCATAAACAGGTTGCGTTAAGGATTGAAATGGCATCCTTTTGCTTTTTTAAGCAAAAGATATAATGGAAAGCCTGACCACACATTTTTCTTGTGTGGTAACGCCCAAGATAAATTAAATTTCTTCATCATTAGAATTCATGGCATATTCGATGTTTTTTTCTTGCAGCTTTATTGGAAGCTATTTGTCATAATTTTAAACCTTTTACTGTTTTAACCATATGTATAACAGTATTAATTTTATGAGTGTTTTTGCTTTAATTATTGTGTTTAAATTAAAAAAAATACGATTCCTGCAAGTAGCGTTTTATCATAATGAGCCTACAATAATAAATTGTTAATTCAGTTTTTTTGATAAAAAGAGGTATCTAAAAAAAAGGAATAGTAAGAATGGAATTATTGAAATTGGGAACAATTGAATTTTTAAAAGCCAAAGAATCGGAATGAACATCAAAAGAACCCCTAAAAATTTAAAGTAGGTGGAGAGCCATTTTTTTGGATGCTCTTTCAGCATTAAAAATGCGATGCTTATGTTTGGGGCAAATGCCCATAAAACATTAAAATTATTTGGCGTTGTGGAGTGATTTGTAAAAAACCACAGAAAGGTGATTAAAATGCCAATAATACCTGTTGTAAAAAGTAATGCAAAATCAATCCATTTTGTTCTCTTTTTCTTTTTGAAATCCCTAAAAGTAAAAAAAATACCAATCAAAGAAATAGTACTAAAAATTAAAAACGGATTTAAGATTGCAATTTCTTGCTCTAATTCTTTAAAATCTAATAAGATATCTTCTCTTTTTACGATTTTTTTTGGTTGATTTTTTACATAGACAGTGCTGTTTTTGAAAATAGTATACACATAATCAGGTAAATACATATATTGTGTAAAGTTTGCTTTTGCATCTAATTTACTTCCTAAAGCCAAGTTAATACCAAAACTTCCCCAAGTATTCCAAGGAATTTCTTTGTCCATTAATTGTCTAAAAGATTGGTTTGTATCAATATGATGATCACTAAATTTTACCTTATCGCCTAAAATAGTTGTGGTGATGTCTCTTAATTTTGTGGCACAATTATTAAAATAGGGATCATATAAATAGGTAGCATTTTCTGGCAATGCATTGTTTTCTAAATATGCAAAAAACGCTTGTTTTTGCTGCTGATCTAAGTTTAAAACTTGTTGTTTTACCCAGCGTTTGTCTTTATTATAACTGGCTAAAAAATACTTGAAATCGTATCTAGCAAGCAAGTAAAGTAATTTTCCTTTGGTAAAATTTGAATAAAAATTAGGAGCGTTAAAATCGAACATTCCATAATTATAAATTAAATCTAAACGTAAAACAGGATCTTTAATTCTAATGGCACTATGACCAAATGCTTCGTATAATTCAGTTCCTGGCCCTGCTGTTACCATGCTAATTTCTGAATACACAGAAAGTTTTATTTGTGCCTGTAGCGATGTTATGAATAGTAAAAAAAAGAGGAGAATTGAGTATTTTTTTTGCATATAAATTAAGGTCTAAAGAAACTATAATCGAAAGTGATGGAAAAAATATTAGAAAATAGAGCATTACCAACACTGCCGATATTTGTTAAAGCATAATCTATTCGAATCCCTTTATAGTGAAAGCCTAGACCAAAATTTGGTTGTGCTGAGAGCGATTTAGCATCATTAAATTCTGTGATATATTGAAAATTACCAACTCCTAAACGCAGATAAACTAATTGATCGTAATCTAATTGAAAACCAAGCGCAGGACCTATACTACCAGCTTCGGATGAAAAAACGTCATTGGTTTGTTCAAAACGAATGTTTAAATCTACTTCTGTTTGCAAGTTGAAAAGTTTTCCTATTCTAAAGTTTTTGGCAACACCTAACTGCAATTTTGGTTTGGTAAGCTCCGTAGTTTCAGGTAATTCTTGATTTTGACCAGGAATGGCATCTCTAATTTTGTTAAATTCCTCTTCGTTAATTGCCCAGCTATTAAATGTTGTGGTAATGTCTCGAGCCATTAAGCCAAACTTCCAGTTATTTCTTTCAAATTGTAGACCGGCATCAAAGCCAAAACCCCATGAAGATGCAAAATCGCCAATTATTCTTCTCACAACTTTTGCATTGACGCCAAACTTAAGATCCTTAAAAATTAAATTTCGGGCATAGGCAATATTAAAAGCATAATCGGCTGCAGAGAAAAGACTAATTCTATTAAAATCGATGTTTCCATCATTATCAATAAGTTCTGTTGTATTTAGAATATCATCAACTCCAAATCGAATTATAGAAATACCAATGGCACTTTCTCGATCAATGGGCATGGCAAAGGCAGCGTGATTATAATTTGCGATTCCTGCAAAATAAGAAGCATGCATTAAAGAACCTTGATAATCTTCAATGCCCACTAAACCAGCTGGATTCCAGTAAATTGCATTTACGTTATTGGTAGTAGCAACCACAGCTTTACTCATTCCCAAGGCAGCAGCATCAACCCCAATATTTAAAAATTCATTTGAGTAATTTCTGAATGCTTGTGCATTTAAAAATAGTGGAAAAACGAATAAAAGGAGTATAATTTTATATTTCAACAGTTGCAAAGTTTATTAGTAACAAATATCTTAAATCATACTAAAATAACTATTGTTTTTTGTAGATATTGTTTAGGCAATATCAATCCCTATATTTTCTTTTATAAAACGGGTAATTCTGTGTTCTAGCCATCTATTCTCTTGAGGTTTAAAAGAGGTCATAAAGCCAACATGTCCGCCAAATTTGGTTTCTTCGAAAAAAAAGAATTCAGAATTTTCGGCTTCTTCAAAAGGAAAACATTGTCGAGATAAAAAAGTATCATCTTTGGCATTTATGAGCAAAGTTGGACGTATAATTTTTGATAAATACGGTTTGGAACTTGCTTTTTCCCAATAATCTTCTGGGCTATCAAAACCAAAAACAGGTACGCTATACAAATGTTCTAAATGTCTAAATTTAGTAGCTTTGAATAATTTGTCTTTATCTAATTGATATTCAGGGAATTTATGCGCTTTCTCTAAAATTTTGTTTTTCATGGTTTTAAAAAACATTTCCATGTATAACTTATTTTTTAGTTTATCCATTTCTAATTCGGCGCTCGCAATATCTATAGGTACGGAAGATGCAATTCCTCCTTTTACGACTGGGGATAAAGCCTCTCCTTGTTCACCCAAATATTTTAGCGTTAAATTTCCGCCTAGACTAAAACCGACAATGATGATGTTTTTATAGCTGTAATTTTTTAAAAGATATTTTACAACAAAATCTACATCTTCTGTTTTTCCGCTATGATAAGTAGAAAGTAGTAAATTATCTTCACCGCTGCAGCCCCTTAAATTAAAACAAACGGTATCGATTCCTTTCGAATTTAAATAATTTGTGTGGGATGCCATGTATCTAGATTCAGAACTGCCCTCTAAACCATGAATTAGCAGCGCCAAAGTTTCTGAACCGACACAAGAAAAATCTAAATCAAAAAAATCATGATCCCAAGTTTTAATTCTTTTTCTTTGGTAAACAGCTTTGTCTTTCATAAAAAGCGGTCTGTACATGGTATTAAAATGACCATTTCTAAAAGGAATGGTGGGTAAGAAGTTAGATTCGAAAACAGGCATACCGTTAATATTTTTACAAATATGATAAATATTTAATCAATTTAGAAAATTAAGAAATTTCCTTTTGTTATTTTAGCCAAAATTCACTTTAATGAACTTAAAAAAACACATTCCGAATTTATTAACATTAGGCAATCTTTTTTGCGGAACTATCGCAACAGTGTTTGCTGTTGAAGGCGATTTTATAATGGCTGGTTTGTTTGTAGTGATCGGCATTTTATTTGATTTTTTAGACGGGTTCGTAGCGCGTTTGTTAAAAGTTTCTGGAGAATTAGGCAAACAATTAGATTCTTTGGCAGATATGGTTACTAGTGGTGTGGTGCCAGGTGTTATCATGTTTAATTTATTATCAGAAAGTGGTAGTTTTAGTACTTTGGCAGAGCGTACAGAAGCGATGATGTGGATAGGATTTAAATTCGCGCCAGTTCAATTTATAGGTTTATTTTTAACTTTAGGAGCTTGTTATAGATTGGCTAAATTTAATTTAGACACCAGACAATCTGACTCTTTTATAGGGTTGCCAACACCAGCAATGAGCTTATTTGTGATTTCTCTGCCGCTAATTCATGAATATTCGGATATAGAATTTGTTAGTAATTTAATGAGTAATCATTATTTTTTAAGCATAGTTACGTTGGTTTTAACCTATTTAATGAATGCAGAAATTCCCCTTTTTTCCTTAAAATTTAAAGACTATTCTCTTCAAAAAAACTGGATTATTTATTTGTTTTTAATTTCTTCAACACTGTTAATATTTATATTTAGTTATCTCTCGATTCCTATAATTATTATTTTATATGTAGTTTTGTCTGTATTCAAAAATTTGACGTCCAAAGGTTAAAATTCATGAAGAAAGCCGTCCTTCCGAAAAATGAAGCAGAAAGGTTAAATGTTTTAGATAATTATAACATTTTAGATTCTTTACCAGAAGAAGATTATGATGCCATTGCTAAAATTGCATCCGGTATTTGTAATTCTCCCATAGCACTGATTTCATTAATAGATAAAGACAGGCAGTGGTTTAAATCCAATCATGGATTGGATGCTAGAGAAACGTCAAGAGATTTTGCTTTTTGTGCACATAGCATTTTAAATCCTGACGAGTTATTTATTGTAAATGATGCTACAAAAGACGAACGTTTTTTTGATAACCCTTTAACAACAGGAAACCCAAATGTAATTTTTTATGCAGGAGCACCTTTAAATACTTCAGAAGGATTTCCTTTAGGTACCTTGTGTGTTATTGATAGTAAACCGAGAGAGTTGAATTTAGCTCAAAAAAATTCTTTAAAATTACTTGCAAAACAAGTCGTTAGTTTACTAGAATTAAGAAAGAAGAATTATGAGCTTCAAGAATTAAATAAAAAAGTAACAAACCTAAATGAACAATTAAATAATTTCGCTTATCGATTAACACATGATTTAAAATCTCCTATTAGTGGTGTTAATTATTTGATTGATCTGTTAAAAGAAGACCATATCAATCTATTTAAAGATACACAAGCAGAAGAATATTTAAACCTCATAGATGGAAGAATGGTTTATATGGGTGCTTTGATTAATGATATTTTAGAATACACAAAGGTAAATACTGAAAATATTATTTACGAGGAGTTTAATTTAAAAACACTCTTAGAAAGTATTGTTAGTCATACTGATTTTGAAAATAAAATGGTTTTAAGCGCTACTAATATGAATATTAAAAGCTCTAAAATAGGATTTGTTCAAATTTTTCAGAATTTAATCTCAAATTCCAGAAAATTCTGTGATGAAGAGAAGGTTGAAATTGATGTAGCCTGCATGAAAGAAGGAGAATATTATCATCTTACATACAAAGACAATGGTCCAGGAGTTGATGAAAAATATTGGGAAAAAGTTTTTGTGATGTTGGAAACCTTAGAAAACACCAATAATGAAAACACAGGAATAGGCTTGGCAACCGTTAAATCTATAGTTGAAAGGTTAGAGGGTGAAATTTATTTAAAAGATAGAGCAGATGGTTTTAAAGGGGTTTCTTTTCATTTTTCAATAAAAGAACATGTGTAGCAAAAAATTGTCTTAGGATTTTTTGCTTTTATTGAAAAACTCTTTTCTTTTTTAATTCAAAATCTTTTCCTAGATATACTTTTCGCACCATTTCATCAGCAGCTAGTTCTTCTGGCGTGCCTTCTTTTAGGATACTACCATTATACATCAAGTACGTTTTATCTGTAATAGCCAAAGTAGCTTGCACATCATGATCTGTAATTAAAATACCTATATTTTTAGTTTTTAATTGTGCAACAATGCTTTGTATATCTTCTACAGCGATAGGATCTACTCCTGCAAAAGGTTCGTCTAGTAAAATAAAACTTGGATCTGAAGCCAAGCAACGAGCAATTTCTGTTCTACGTCTTTCTCCTCCAGAAAGTAAATCTCCTCTATTTTTACGAACATGACCAATATTAAACTCTTCAATTAAAGACTCTAATTTTATTTTTTGTTCTTTTTTTGATAAATCTGTAAATTGCAGAACAGACAAAATATTGTCTTCTACAGATAATTTTCTAAATACAGATGCTTCTTGCGCTAAATACCCAATTCCTTTTTGCGCACGTTTGTACATTGCGTCGTTGGTTATTTCTTCATCATTTAAATAAATATGACCAGCATTGGGTTTAATCATTCCAACAATCATGTAAAAAGATGTTGTTTTTCCAGCGCCATTGGGTCCTAAAAGACCGATAATTTCACCTTGCTTTACTTCTAAAGAAATGCTTTTTACAACTTTTCTTGCGCCGTAAATTTTTTGAATGTTTTCTGCTCTTAAAATCATGTTTTTCTGATGTATCACTATAGAATTATTTAGTCTTGTAAATGTATTTAATATAACACTATGAAATTCTTAAAACATTCTTAAACAATTATACGTTTTTAGCTTCGTTTTCTAGCGCTTCCCAAAACTCAACCGCTTTTCTTAAATGGGGAATTACAATAGTACCTCCTACTAAAGTAGCAATAGACATCGTTTCCATCATTTCCTCTTTGGTAACGTTATTTTTCATGGCAGACTCTAAATGATATTTTATACAATCATCACATCTTAAAACTGCAGAAGCTACTAAACCTAGCAACTCTTTGGTTTTTACAGGCAAATGACCTTCTTTAAATGTATTTGTATCTAAATTAAAAATTCGCTTGATGACTTTATTGTCATCCGCTAAAATTTTATCGTTCATTTTCTGACGATACTCATTAAACTCTTGAACTTTATTTGGCATTTTTCTCTTGATTTTTTATAACTCTTCGTGAAACGGTAATACTTACTTCATATAAAATAAGCACTGGTATAGCAACTATAACTTGACTTGCTACATCTGGAGGTGTAATAATTGCGGCGACAATTAGTACAACCACCAAAGCATGTTTTCTGTATCTCTTTAAAAATTCTGGTGTTATGAGTCCGATTTTTGTTAAGAAATAAATTAATACAGGTAATTCAAATAACACAGAAACTCCTAGTAACATGTTTGTAACCAGTCCTATATGAGATTCTAGTGTAAAGCTGTTTTCAATAGCATCTGTAATTTGATAATTGTATAAGAAGTTAATGGAGATGGGCGCTATGACATAGAAACTAAATAAAACCCCGATAAAAAACAGCAAAGATGCGATAAAAATAAAACCTCTTGATCTTTTAATTTCGTTAGGGGTTAATCCTGGGGAAACAAAACGCCAAATTTCCCAAAGTAAATAAGGAAAGGAAACAATGATACCTAATATAAATGAAGACCAAATAGAGTTCATTAATTGAGAAGTAACTTTTATACTTTGTAGTTTTTTTTCAGCAAAATTAACGCTGCAAAAATCACTTTCCATACCAAATAAATTAAAGAAGTCACAAAATAGTTGATAGGTAAAAAAGTCCGATTTTAAATGTGCTAGTAGGAAATGATTGTAAACTTGCTCAGAAAAAATAAAAAAGATGATAGCAAAAATAAAAATCGCTGAAGCACTTCGCACTAAATGCCATCTTAATTCCTCTAAATGTCCTAAAAAAGACATTTCTTTTTGTTGTGTAGCCATTAAAAAATACCTTCTTTAATTAAATCATGTAAATGTACAACTCCTGCATAATTATTATCGTCATCTACAGCTAAAATTTGAGTGATACTATTATTTTCTAGGGCATCTAAAGCTTCAATTGCCATAGCGTCTTTATGAATCGTTTTTGGGTTTTTGCCCATAATATCTTTTGCTACAAAATCATCAATTTTTGTTGTTTTACTTAACATTCTTCTAATGTCTCCGTCTGTAATAATACCAATAACTTTATGGTCTTTTATAACGGCTGTAACTCCCAAACGCTTCTCCGATATTTCTATAATTACTTTTGCAATAGAATCATTTTCAGTAACTTGAGGTAATTCGTTGTTTTCTATTAAATCAGAAACTCTTAAGTAAAGTCGTTTTCCTAAAGCACCTCCTGGATGATATTTTGCAAAATCTTTACTTGTAAAGCCTTTTAATTCTAACAAACAAACCGCTAAAGCATCACCCATCACTAATTGTGCAGTAGTACTTGTTGTGGGGGCCAAATTATTAGGACAAGCTTCTTTTTCTACAAAAGTATTTAAAGTAAAATCAGCATTTTTTCCTAGAAATGAGTCAATATTGCCAGTTATAGCAATAATTTTATTTCCATAATTTTTAATTAAAGGCACTAATACTTTTATTTCTGGTGTATTGCCGCTTTTAGAAATGCAGATGACTATATCATCTTCTAAAACATTGCCTAGATCTCCATGGATAGCGTCTGCGGCATGCATAAAAACGGCTGGTGTTCCTGTAGAATTAAAAGTAGCTACAATTTTTGTGGCAATATTGGCACTTTTTCCAATTCCTGTAACAATTACTCTACCTTTAAAATTATAAATATATTTAATGGCATTTTCAAAATCTACATTAATTAAATTTGCTAAATTAGCAATGGCTTTACTTTCTGCTAAAATTGTTTTTTTGGCGTTTGTAATAATTGAAGATTGATTTTTCAAGTGTTTAGTATTTTATCAGAATAAAAAAAAGTTATATCTTTAGATATATTATCAAGACAAATTTACTATAAAAATAAGTTTAGACAAATAATATAATTATAAGGTTTGTCTTTTTAATTTAACAAAATTTATATTGAATGGATTTACATGGTCCTCTTAAAAAATTTTTTGGATTTAACAAGTTCAAAGGATTACAAGAAGAAGTAATAAAAAGTATCGTAAGCAATCATAATACTTTTGTGATAATGCCAACAGGCGGAGGTAAATCTCTATGCTATCAATTGCCTGCTTTAATGGCAGAAGGTACTGCTATAGTGGTTTCGCCTTTAATAGCTTTGATGAAAAATCAAGTTGATGCCATTAGGGGTATTTCTGAACAACACGGCGTAGCGCATGTTTTAAATTCGTCCTTAAATAAAACGGATATCGCGCGCGTTAAAGCAGATATCGCAAGTGGTATTACAAAAATGTTGTATGTTGCGCCAGAATCTTTGATTAAGGAAGAATATGTTGCATTTTTAAGGACACAAAAAATATCTTTTGTGGCTATTGATGAAGCGCATTGTATTTCTGAATGGGGTCACGACTTTAGACCAGAATACCGGAATTTAAAACACATTATTAGTGCTATCGATAAGGTTCCTGTTATTTGTTTAACAGCGACAGCCACTGAAAAAGTACAAGAAGATATTTTAAAAACTTTAGGAATTACAGATGCTAATAGATTTAAAGCTTCTTTTAATAGAGCTAATTTATTTTATGAAGTAAGACCGAAAACAAAAGAAGTTGAGAAAGATATTATTCGTTTTGTAAAACAAAGAGAAGGTAAATCTGGTATTATTTATTGTTTAAGCCGTAAAAAAGTTGAGGAAGTTGCTCAGGTTTTGCAGGTAAATGGTCTCAAAGCAGTTCCTTATCATGCTGGTTTAGATGCTAAAACTAGAGTAAAACATCAAGATATGTTCTTAATGGAAGATTGTGATGTTGTTGTAGCAACCATTGCTTTTGGAATGGGAATTGATAAACCTGATGTTCGTTTTGTAATTCATCATGATATTCCTAAAAGTTTAGAAAGCTATTACCAAGAAACGGGTAGGGCAGGTCGTGACGACGGTGAAGGCTATTGTTTGGCTTTTTATGCTTATAAAGATATCGAAAAATTAGAGAAATTTATGGCGAGTAAGCCAATTGCAGAGCAAGAAATAGGGCATGCTTTATTACAAGAAGTGGTGGGTTATGCAGAAACATCTATGAATCGACGTAAATATTTGTTGCATTATTTTGGTGAAGATTTTGACGAAATAAATGGTGCAGGAGCAGATATGGATGATAACTCAAGAAACCCGAAGAAAAAACATGAAGCGAAAGATGATGTTGTTATACTTTTAAAAGTGGTTAAAGAAACACTGCAGAAATACAAGTCTAAAGAAATAGTCAATACAATAATAGGAAAAGAAAACGCATTACTAACCTCACATAAAACACATTTACAATCTTATTTTGGTATTGGTAAAGATAAGCCAGCGTCTTATTGGATGGCTTTGATTCGCCAAGTTTTAGTAGTTCATTTTATTAAAAAAGAAATAGAGCAATATGGCGTTGTTAAATTAACAGAAGAAGGGGATTATTATATTCAAAATCCTACCTCGTTTATGATGACGGAAGATCATTCTTATAGTGCAGAAAATGATAATGTCATCATAACAAATGCTAAATCTTTAGGAGGTATAGCCGATGAAAATTTAGTGCTGTTGCTTAAAAGTTTACGAAAAAAAGTAGCCATTAAACAAGGAGTTCCTCCATTTGCTGTTTTTCAAGATCCTTCTTTGCAAGATATGGCTTTAAAATATCCAATTACTTTACCAGAACTCGCCACGGTTCATGGCGTAGGAGAGGGCAAGGCAAGAAAATTTGGTAAAGATTTTGTGAAATTAATTTCTGATTATGTGGATGAAAATGACATTTTAAGACCAGATGATTTAATTGTAAAAAGTACGGGTTTAAATTCAGGTTTAAAATTGTTTGTTATTCAAAATACAGATAAAAAATTACCATTAGAAGATATTTCTAAATCAAAAGGTCTAGAAATGAATGAATTGATTAAAGAGATGGAGGTAATTATTTTTTCAGGCACAAAGTTAAATATCAATTATGCTTTAGACGAACTATTAGATGAAGAGCAACAAGAGGAAATCTATGAGTACTTTATGGAAGCTGAAACCGATGATATTGAAGAAGCGCTGAATGAATTTGATGGTGATTATGATGAAGAAGAATTGCGTTTAATGCGAATTAAGTTTTTTAATGAAGTAGGGAATTAAAACTTATATTTCGTTTCAATTGCGTGTTTAATTAATTCATTTCCATTAGCTAAATTTAATTTTCTAATCATGTTTTTTCGGTGAGTATCTACTGTTGTTTTGGCAATAAATAGGTTTTCAGAAATTTCTTTAGAAGTTTTTCCATCTGCAATTAGTTGTAAAATTTCTTTTTCTCTGTTTGATAAAATGATGTTTTGAGATTCTCCGACTGTAACATTATCATCGATATAATCATTCATAAAGTTAAAAGCCACATTTGGATCAAAAAAAGTTTCTCCTTTGGTGACCGCAAATATTGCTTTTGAGAGCATTTTTATTCCAGAATTCTTTAAAATATAACCAGTTGCACCTGCATCAATCATTTGTTTGATAGCATCTGGTTGATCAAACATGGTCATTGCCAAAATATAAATATGAGGAAATTTTTTTTTGATGGCTTTTGTGGCTTGAATGCCATCCATTACTGGCATTCTAATATCCGTTATCACTAATTTAGGCTGTTTTAAAGTGACTAATTTCACCAATTCATCACCATTGTTTGCTGTGTCAATTATGCTTATTTCTTCATCATACTCATAGAAAGATTTTACCCCATCAATTAACATTTGATGGTCTTCTGCCATTATTATTGTTATCATTCACTATTTTTTTCAAAGATAAGAAATGGTGTATGCTTTAAAAATACCTATATGTAGGTATTTATAGAATCGGAATATCCATAATTATGGAGCTTCCTTTGCCCAAAGTTGTATCAATAGTAAAAGTACCTTTTAAATACTGAATCCTTGTTTTTATAGAATGGATCCCCATACCATCATTTAGCTCAACTGTATTTATATCAAAGCCTACGCCATCATCCTCTACTATAATATTTAAATTTTTATCGAATAAAGAAATATTTATCGTAACATTTTTTGCATTAGCATGTTTGATAATATTGGTCATTAGTTCTTGAATAATTCTAAAAACAGTAATTTCTAAATTATTTTCTAAGCGCTTAACAAGATTAAAATCAACAACTTCAATTTTGATGCTATCTGCAGAGGATATTTTTTCTGCCATCATTTTTACAGCAACCAGCAACCCTTTATTTGCAATCACTCCTGCATTTTTGGCATGCGCTATGCTACGCACTTTTAAATAGGCATCATCGATTAGTTTTTCTGTTTTATTGAACAGTTCATCTTGATTAATTTTTTTCTTTTCTCTATTAATTTTTAAATTATCAAAATGTAATTTTAAAGTTGCTAACACAGAACCTAAATTATCGTGTAAATCTTCGGCAATTTGTTTTCGTTCTTTTTCTTGCCCATCTACCATTGCGTTTATGGTGGTTATTTCTTGTTCTTTTATTAACGTTAGGTTTTTTTGCTTTTCGAGTTCTTTTTGTTGTTCTAAGACTTTTCTTTTCCTTTTAGAGTTTTGTAAGGTTAGTGTACCAATGATACTTATTAAAACTAAAGACAATACTGATACTATTAAGTAACTTTTATTTTTTTCTTTATCAACTTTTAATTGAAGATTTTCCCTTTCTTTTTTTTCAGTTTGGTATTTAATTTCAATATCTTCCACCTTCTCAATTAAAGACTGATTTTTTATAACATTATTCAATGAATCATATTTTTCTAAATAAAGTAAAGACTCCTTATAATTTTTGAGTTTTTTAGTATTCTCTGATAAATCTTTATAAATCTTAACCTCTAATTCTTGAAAAGGATCTAATTTTATGTTTTTTAAAGCTTTTTGCAGTTCATTATTTTCTAGTAGTAAATCATTTTTTCTTTTTGCTATAATAGACAAATCATAATGAATATGAGCCAAAGTTCTTTTTGAAGTATTTTGATTAATAGCTTTTTTATTATAGTAGTAAGCAGAATCAATATTATTATAGTGGTTTAAATAAATTGAACCAATATTTTGATAAATTGCTTGAGCTCCGATTTCTGATTCTATATAGGTTAGGGCCTCTCTAAAATTTTTTAAAGCTTTTTTTGGCTCATTATTATTGTCATAAAATACGGCTAAACTATTTAAGCTATACGCAATACTTCTTTTTGACTTATTTTTTTTTGATTCTTTTACATATAATTTTAAATAGATTAGTTCTTTTTCTTTATTGCCTATTCGTCTATAAAGTGAGTACAAACCAGAATAAATAGTTGTTTTTTTATCAAGATATTCAGTAGAGTCTTTTTCGTAAAAATTTAATGCTTTTACAAAATAAATTGCACTAGAATCTATTTTATTTTGTGAACTTTTTAAAAAAGCAATATTAACATTATGTTTTGCTTTAGTTCTTTCTGAAAGCTTTTGCTTATATCTATTAATCGTTAAAATTTGTTGTTGACAACTATCAAATTCTTTTTGTATAAAATGATAAAAAAAGATATTTTTATTTAATAAAAATCTATCTTCAAAAGAAGATAAATCTTTCGAAGATAGCATGTCTATTAATTTTTTTGCTTTTTCTCCATCTCTATATTGTATGGCTAATTCTATAGAATCATTAAGTTTTTTAACTGATAAATTAGTTTGACAAAATAAAGTAAGAGGAAACAAAAAAAATAAAAATTTCATAAAGAATAATATCATTTTATTAAACCATGAATTGGCGGATATTCTGGAATCGGATCTGTAGATAATCCACCATATCTATAATCTGATGTAATAGAATTATTAATAATATTGTTTATACCAATTAAAATAGTTTCTTTCTTATCTATCTGCGTTACAACTTCATTATAATTGTCACATTTTATTATTATTTGCACAGCAATTACATCACCTTTATTACTCTCTGGCTCAGTAGTACTAATAACAATTTGAAATCCAAGAGGATCTTTAAGAAAAGTAATATTCTCATCAATTTTAGTGTTTGCATGTGATAAAAAATAGACTAGAATTAATTTTTCGTTTTGCTCATATGAAAAAATTCTGCTATGTGGAGCATATTTTAAGGAAAACAGATCATCAAACTCTCCATTATTGTCTGTTGTTGAAGATTTGGCAATCTTATACTTCTGATTTTTCATTTACTTAGTTTTTAAATTAATTTTAAATATCAACAAAATAGATAACATTTAAAATACCTACAAGTAGGGTTTTTAAAATACTTAAATATAAGTAAAATCTATAGAGTAAGTAGGGTTAAAATTACCACTAAAAGAATGGCCATAAATTTTAGTGGGTTAAGTTTATTATTTTCAGTGATTTAAAAGGGTGTGATGGTGGAAATATCATATGTTATTGCACCAATAGTTCGAAATGGAATTTCAGTAACTTGGATGATAAAAAAATAAAAATAATGGATTTATTATACTTAAAAACTTAATATTCCTATTTACACAATAGGAATATCTAAAAGTATAGCACTTCCTTTTCCTATAGTTGCATCAACAGTAAAAGTTCCTTTTAAATGTTCAATTCTCGTTTTTATGGAGCTGATGCCCATTCCGTTTTGTAAATTAACTTTTTTAATATCAAAACCTTTTCCATCATCTTCAATAATAATATTTAGGTTTTTATCATATAGAGAAATGTTGATGGTTGCGTTTTGAGCTTCTGCATGTTTAATTATATTAGTTAATAATTCTTGGATGATTCTAAAAACAGTGAGTTCTAAATTATTTTCTACACGTTTGTCTAAACCGAAATGAATCACTTCTATTTTTAGTTTATCTGCAGAGGATATTTTTTCTGCCATCATTTTTACAGCAACCAGCAACCCTTTATTTGCAATCACTCCTGCATTTTTGGCATGCGCTATGCTACGCACTTTTAAATAGGCATCATCGATTAGTTTTTCTGTTTTATTGAACAGTTCATCTTGATTAATTTTTTTCTTTTCTCTATTAATTTTTAAATTATCAAAATGTAATTTTAAAGTTGCTAAAATAGAACCTAAATTATCGTGTAAATCTTCTGCAATTTGTTTTCGTTCTTTTTCTTGACCATCTACCATTGCGTTTATGGTGGTTATTTCTTGTTCTTTTAGGAGTGTTAGATTTTTTTGCGTTTCTAGCTTTTTCTCTTGTTCTGCAAGTTCTCTCTTTCTTTTGGAGTTTTTGATAATTAGCGTAGCGATGATACTCACTAAAATAAGTAAAAGAATTGTGGCAATAAGAAAGTTTTGATTTTTAATTTTTTCTTGTTCTATAGCTATATTTTCTTGTTTTAATTGTAAGTTTTCTTTTTCTTTTTCTGCGGTTTTATACTTTTTATCTAAATCTGATATCGCTACATTTTGAGCAGTATTGTTTAAGCTATCTCGAGCAATATTATATTTTTCATAATATTGGTAGGCTTTTTTATAATTGCCTTGTAATTTGTACATATTGGCAAAGTCGCTGTAAATTATTTTATTATATTTTAATTGATATTGTTTAAGTTCTATAGCTTCTGCTTCTTTTAAATATGCAAAAGCTTGATTGTATTGTTTTTGATTTTTTAAAAATGCTGAATAGTTTATATAGGTTCCAACCAATTGCCTATTATTCATTAAATCTTTTAAATTTAATGTTTTATCAAAATAATATTTAGCAGTGTCAGGATATTTTTCAGTATGCAAATGCGCTAAATTAGAATAGGTACTTACTTTATATTTTGATAGTTTTTTATTGTTGGTTAGTTGTAAGGCTTTTAAATAATAAGATTTAGAAAGGTAAACAGAATCAGCATTCCAAAAATATTGTGCATATCTATTTACCGCTTTTAGCAATCCAAAAGAATCCTTTTTTTTTAATGCGTAATCATAGTAATCGTCTAAGTATGGTTTGGAGTCTTTTTTTAAATTATTTTGAGATTTAATTAGTTCAAATAATTCTAAATTACATTTTGCAACGCTATCTTTCAAATCTAATGTTTTATAGATATCAAGAGATTTTATATAATTATTATATGCTATAAAATGTTTGTTTTCAAAATTAAATTGTTTTGCCTTTTTAAAATAAAAATATGCGGAATCTAATTTAGTATTTTGACTGTATGAGACACTACAAATCAAGAATAAAATGATTTGCAGTATAATTATTTTTTTTAATTTTATTATTTTCATTTATGGTCCTTCAACGATTACTCCACTTCCTGTCTCATCGGGTAAAGTAGCCTTTTTGTCAATGTCAAAAATATCTGAACTATAAATAGGTAGGTCGCTAGGAGATGATAAAATATCTGTACTGTTATAAATAATAACTTTAATTTCATCATAATTAATTAAATCATTTCTATCCGAATGAAACTCAATATCTGCTAAGTTAAATGTTATCTCTCCAATAAAAACTTTATGATCATATCTTCTAGGAATTCCCTTATCATCAGTTATGTGTATAAAAATACAGTCATTTCCAATAACTTCATATAAGAATATTTTTTCTACTCTAAATTTATTATTGGGTAGAGGAGTTTTTATTTTAAATTTTTTACCTTTTTTATCTACATAACTGTGCTTTTGATTTTTATCAGCTAAATAGAAGTTTAATAATTTTTTAAAAATAATTTCTTCTTTTGGCGTAATCAATTTAAATTTTAATTCTTTCATCAATATTAATTTTTAATACATTCAAATATCACAAATATTTGAAACAATTTTATACCTATAAGTAGTGATTTTAAAATACTTAAATATAAGTAAAATCTATAGAGTAAACAGGGTTAAAATTACCCCTAGAAGAATGGCAATAAACTTTTGTAAGTTAAATTTGTGGTTTTCAGTGCTTTCAAAAAGAATAATCGTAGAAATGTGCAGAAACACCCCAATAATTAAGGCCGTTATTTCTGTGGCATAGGTAATAAAAAACGGAATTTTATTACCCAAAAGTACACCTAAAGGACTCATTAGTGCGAAGAAAATTAGAAAAGTAAACACTATTTTTTTAGAATATTTAGTTTCTAATAAAAAACTAGTGAGTACAATTGCAATCGGAATTTTATGCACCACAATAGCCCATAGCAAGTTTTCACCTGCATGATGAATGGGCAATCCTTCAGAAAAAGCATGCAGACATAAACTTAAAAATAAAAGCGAAGGGAATTGTTTTCCATCAGAATGTATATGTATGTGACCGTGTTCTGCTCCTTTAGAAAACGACTCTAAAACCGATTGTAAAATTATACCAATTAAAATAAAAATTCCGATTTTAGTTGTTTTAGAAGTGTCGATATACACCTCTGGTAACAAATGTAAAATTGTAACAGATAATAGATAAGCACCGCTAAAAGCTAATAATAAACGAACTGACTTTTTATTCGGTTTTAAAATAAAAACCAATAAAGAACCCATTAAAACAGATGCAATTAATAATATATAACTCATTTTGCTACTAAAATTAACCTATCTGAAGTTTGTGGATCATAATTTTCTAAACGATAATTTCCAAAAACATTGGTAATTGCAAAACCGACTTTTTGCAAATAAGAAGTCATTTTTTTTACATCTAAATATTTTACACGTTCTATAAAAGAGTGCTCCTCGTTGTCTGCAAAAAAAGAAATTTTTTTAATAATAAAACCATCTTTTATTTCTCTTTTAATATTAAAAGTAATCTGATCTACAATTTTAGTTTCTTGCTTTACCAAATTCATTTTTACTTTATGAGCATTTAGAAAATCGAATACAAAATAACCGTCATTTTTTAAGCCTTCTTTGATATTTTTAAGAATTAAGAGATCTTCTTGATCGTCCTCAAAGTAGCCAAAGCTTGTAAATAAATTAAAAACGGCATCATATTGATTGTTAAAAGCTTGCCGCATATCATGTACTTTAAATTTTAGAGTATCGTTTTCAAATTGTTTGGCAATTTTTATACTATTTTCAGCCAAATCACCTCCAGTAACGTTATATCCAAGTGAATTTAAAAAAACTGAATGACGACCTTTTCCGCAAGGTAAATCTAAAATATGCGTAGTTTTTGGCAATGCTAAAAATGTGGTTATATTTTTCATAAATAACTGAGCATCCGCATCATTTCTATCTTTGTAAAGAATGTGATAATAAGGAGTATTGAACCAATCTGTAAACCAGTCTTTAGTCTTCATTTTTGTAAAATTTGTAATAATCTGGTTTTTAATAACTTTATTAGTGGCTATGGATTCTTCTGTATCAAATGACCATTATGAGTTTCAGTGTGCAAAAGTAACTAAATCTTACGTTTCAAAAAATGAAAATTTTAAATACTATAAATCCTATGAATAAAAATGTATTTTTGTGGTCAATTTTATGGGTATGGATAAAGATTTTAAAATGACGGCCACTACACTTTTTGGTTTAGAAAGTGTTTTAGCAGAAGAACTAAAAAATTTAGGAGCACAAGATGTAAAAGAATCTGTACGAAGTGTTTCGTTTAGAGGTGATAAAGGCTTTATGTACAAGGCAAATATTGCTTTGAGAACGGCGGTAAGAATTTTAAAACCAATAAAAACCTGTAAGATTTATGATGAAGAAGATTTGTATGATGCTATTCAGAAAATTAAGTGGGAAAACTATTTAGATGCAGAAGGCACTTTTGCTATTGGTGCTGTTGTAAACTCTAAAAATTTTACCACCAATTCGCATTATATTTCTTTAAAATCTAAAGATGCTATTGCAGATTATTTTAGACATAAATACCATAAGAGACCGAATGTAGATTTAAAATATCCGGATGTTAAAATCCACATTCATATTCAGAAAGAATGGTTAACGGTTTCTTTAGATTCTTCAGGAGATTCTTTGCATAAACGTGGTTATAGAACCGCTACAAATATAGCACCGATTAACGAAGTTTTGGCGGCGGGTATGGTCTTATTATCAGGTTATACCGGAGAAGAAAATTTTATAGACCCCATGTGTGGTTCGGGCACAATTTTAATTGAAGCTTGTATGATTGCCAATAATATTCCGGCAAACATCAATAGAAAGTTATTTGCATTCGAGCAGTGGAAAGATTACGATGAAGATTTATACTTTATAATTCAAGAATCGTTATTAAAGAAAATACGTTCTTCTCATTTTAAAATTATGGGATTTGACAAAGCACCATCTGCCATTCAGAAAGCAAAGGCCAATATAGAAAATGCCAATTTAGATGAGTTTATTGGTGTACATCATGTTAATTTTTTCAACTCGACGAAAGAGGTTTTTGGAAACACAACAATTTTGTTTAATCCGCCTTATGGAGAGCGTTTAAATATAGATGTAGATGAATTTTATAAGAAAATTGGAGATACACTTAAGCACAATTATCCAGGTTCTACGGCATGGTTAATTACTTCTGACGTGCAAGCTTTAAAGGCAGTTGGTTTAAGAACTTCTAAAAGAATTGCTTTAAAGAACGCAGATTTAGATTGTAAGTTTGTAAAATACGAATTGTATGAAGGAACTCGTAAAATAAAAGAGCGCAAAAATGATGTTGTTGATGAAGAATAGTTTTTTAATTTGTCTATAAATTTATTGTGTCAATCCTCCTTGGGTAATAATTTCTATTTTTTTTTGATTGCAGTAATTTCAAAGAATACAAGGGTACAATTCATTTAAAAAAGAGAACATTATAATGAATTATGTATTGCATCTTCAATTTGATTTAATAAATCTTCAGGGTCAAAAGGTTTAAAGATAAAACCATTCATCCCACTATTATGAATTTTGTCTTTAACTTCCATAAAAATAGAGGCTGAGAGTGCTAAAATAGGGATTTTGGTATTGAACTTTCTGATTTCTCTAGCAGCTGTATAACCATCCATAATAGGCATTTGTATATCCATTAATATGGCGTCAAAGTTGTTCTTTTTTGCCATATTTACAGCCGTTAAACCATCGTAGGCTACTTCTACTTGTAATTGAGCCTTTTCTAAAATTTGTTTACCAACCATTATATTTATGAGGTTGTCTTCTACCAATAAGATTGTTTTACCTTGAAAGTTATGGGTTCTCTTTTCAATCGTTTTTTCTAATTCTTTTTCAGATGCGATATCTAATTTTAAATTAAAATAAAAACGACTTCCTTTGCCAACTTGACTGTCTATTTTTACATCATCGCCCATGCTTTTTACAATACTTTTTACAATGGGTAGGCCTAATCCTGTTCCGCCATATAAGCGATTTGTAGTGCTTGAGGCTTGTACAAAAGCTTCCCAGATACCATCTTGTTTATCTTCAGCAATTCCGATACCAGTATCGATGACTTCTATTAATAGATCTACTGTTTTGTTCGTTTGATTTTGAGAGCTAATTTTTAAAGTGACACTCCCTTTATCTGTAAATTTAATTGAATTTGTAACTAAATTATTAAGCACTTGATTAAATCTCACAACATCTAACCAAACCAAAGGAATCGCATCGTCAATTTCTATATTCAGAGAAATTCCTTTTTTGAAACAGCTAGCTTCATGAATTTTTTTAATCTGTTTTATAGCTTCAGATAAGTTTGCAGGAATATTATCAAGCTCGATCTTTGTAGATTTCATTTTACTAAAATCGAGTACATTATTTAATAAGTTTAGTAGTAGTTTTCCGGAGTAATTAAGTGCATTTATATTTTCTATTTGGTCTTTGCGAGGGTTATCATCACTCAAAATATGCGAAAGACCAATGACAGCATTTAAAGGAGTTCTAATTTCATGGCTCATCGTGCTCAAGAATTTTGATTTTGCATCAGAAGCTTCTAAAGCCTCTACTTCTTTTTTACGAATCTCACCAAAATAACGACTGTTGAGTAATATAAAATAAATCAATTGAAATAATACCAAAGACACCATACTAATGATTGAAATTGGGTATATAAATTCTTTTGCTATATTTACATCTAATTTTTTTGAAGCAAAAAGATTAAAATCAGTTAAAAATAATAAGATCCATAATACTAAGGGCAATATGGTAAATATCATTAATAAAGTACGCTCTCTTCTGTAAGAAAATAGAATAAAAGGCAGGCCTATGTTAAACATATAAATGAATTCTATACTGCCCCCTCTACCTACAAAAGATGCGATAATAGCAATACCAATATTGCTTGTTATTAGATAAATAATTCTTGCCGATGTTAATCGTTCTTTTTTTGCCAAAAAAGCGGCTATGATGTATGCAAAAATATTGATAGCATTATAATTTCTCAACCAAATGAAATCAAACTTATCAGAAATTATAGTACAAAGTATGGCAAACCCTATATTTACGATCGTAAGCCTAAATACAAGGTTTATTCTTCTTTGAGAGAATTTTTGCATTTTTAAATATATTAGTTTAGCTATTAATTGCTTGTTCTATTTGGTTTAATAAATCTTGATGGTCAAATGGTTTAAAGATAAAACCATTCATACCACATTCATTTATTTTATCTCTTACTTCCATAAAAACAGATGCAGAAAGTGCTAAGACAGGTATTTTTTTATTAAATTTTCTTATTTCTTTGGTAGCAGTATACCCATCCATTACGGGCATTTGAATATCCATAAGCACAATATCATAGTCATTTTCTTTGACCATATTTACGGCAATAAGACCGTTGTTAGCAACAGCTACGGTAAGTTTTGCTTTTTCTAAGATCTGTTTACCAACCATTACGTTTATAAGATTGTCTTCTACCAATAGAACTTTTTCACCCTTAAAATTATGTTGTTTAGTCTCGATTAGATTTTGTAATTCTCCGTCTAATGCTTTTTTTAGGTGCATCTCAAAATAGAAGCGACTTCCTTTGCCAATCTCACTTTCAATTAGAACTTTAGAGTCCATTGCTTCTACAATACTTTTTACAATAGGTAAGCCTAAGCCCGTGCCGCCATATAAACGATTTGTAGTGCTAGAGGCTTGTGTAAAAGCTTCCCAAATAGTGTCTTGCTTATCTAAAGGAATTCCAATTCCTGTATCAACTATTTCTGTAACAATGTTTATGCTATCTGTTGTTTCGTTTTTCTTAGAAATTTTTAGCGTTACGCTACCCTTGTCTGTAAATTTTATGGCATTTGTTACCAAGTTATTAATGACTTGATTAAATCGAACGATGTCTAATATAACAATAGGAATTGTGTTGTCAATTTCTAAATTCATGACAATTCCTTTTCGAAAACAGCTAATTTCATGAATTTTTTTAATCTGTTTTACAGCTAATAATAAATCAGTCGGAATAGCATCTAATTCGATTTCTGTAGATTGCATTTTGCTAAAATCTAGCACGTTATTTAATAAATTGAGTAGTATTTTTCCTGAATAATTAAGTGCGTTTATATTTTCTATTTGATTTTTACGAGGATTATTATCACTTAAAATATGAGAGAGCCCAATAACCGCATTTAAAGGCGTTCTAATTTCATGACTCATAGTGCTTAAAAACTTTGATTTTGCATTGGATGCTTCAACGGCTTCTTCTCGATTAATATGAACTGATGACGATTGCAGCGAGTTCTGAAAAGAAAAATACACCAATTGAAAAGTCACTAAAGAAAGTGTGCAAATAATAGATATCGGATAGATTAAATTTGCGGCTACTTCAGGATCTACTTTAAAAGTTGTGATTAAATTAAATTTTGTGATATATAAAAGGATCCAAAGTGAAATTGAAAAGAAAGAAAATATAATTATATACCATTTTTCTCGGGCAGATGAAAAGCTAAGAAAAGGCAGTGCCAAAGCAAACATGAGCATAAACTCAACAGCACCATCTTGACCAATAAAAGAAGCAGTTACTGTTATGGCAATATTAAGCGTAATAAAATAAATTAATCTTGGAATTTTTAAAAGTCCTTTTTTAGTCAAATAGACACAAAATAGATATATAAAAGCTGTTAAAAAATGAAAATAAATTAATTCAGTGATTTCTAAATAGATGGATAGGATACCGCAAAATATGGCGATACCAACCGTAATAATACTGATTTGGTGTAGTAGTTTTACTCGTCTTTCTGAAAAATCGGACATAATTTACTTGGGGTGAAAAGTAATTTTTAAATATACAAATTCTATTATTAAAATAAGTGCTAATTTTTAATTTAAATAGAAAAAGCTTCTTAGTACAGCGTATTAAGAAGCTTTTTGGTAGTATAATTTTACTTTACATCCATCAGTTCCACATCAAAAATCAATGTAGCATTTGGCGGAATTACTCCTCCAGCTCCGCGTTCTCCATACGCTAAATTCGAAGGAATTACCAAGCGTGCTTTGTCACCTACTTGTAGCAATAGAATCCCTTCATCCCAGCCAGCAATAACTTGGCCAACACCTACCGAAAAATCAATTGGTTTTTTACGTTTGTAAGACGAATCGAAAACAGTGCCATCTAATAACTGACCTTTATAATGTACAGAAACGTTGGCTCCTTTTGTAGCTTGTTTTCCATTTCCTTTTTGAATAATATTGTAGCGCAAACCACTCTCGGTTTCATCGTACCCAGCGGCTATAGCATCTAAAATTTCTTTTTGCTTTGCTTTTTCTTCTGCTTCGCGTTCTGCTCTTGCACCTTCAAATTTTCTAAAAGATTCTACAGCATTAAAGTTTTCCGCTTCTTCACCAACTCTAATGATTTCTATTTTCATTTCATCACCTTGAGATATTGCATCCACCACATCTTGTCCTTCAATTACAGATCCAAAAACGGTGTGTTTGCCATCTAACCAAGGAGTTGGAACGTGTGTAATGTAAAACTGACTTCCATTAGTAGCGGGTCCGGAATTGGCCATCGCTAATTTACCAGGTGCATCATGTTTTAAGTCAGGATGAAATTCATCCTCAAATTTATATCCAGGATTTCCAGTTCCTGTTCCTTGAGGACATCCTCCTTGAATCATAAAATCAGGAATTACTCTATGAAATTTTAATCCGTCGTAGTACGGTGTTCCTTGCGGTTTTACAGCATTTTCTAAATTACCCTCTGCCAAAGCAACAAAGTTACCTACAGTTCCTGGTGTTTTTTCATGTTCTAGTTGTACTAAAATATCACCTTTTGATGTGGTGAATTTTGCATAAATTCCGTTGTTCATTATCTTCATTTAAATTTAATTCTCGAGCGCAGTCGAGAATTTTATTCATTTACTAGTTCTCGACTGCGCTCGAACTGATATTTTTTAAAATCTCGATTTTTTATCAAGATTTTTTATGAGTTTTGTATAGGAATAAGCTCGAAACCCTTTTATTTTTTTGCGTTTAAGACTGAAAAACCATAAGCCAACCCAATATTTATGTTTGATGAATTTACGCTTCCAGCAGGAGACCACATTTGTCCTGCAGAAGCATGAAATGATAAATCATTTGTTGCATGATAATTAATACCAACAGTTGGTTTTACTAAAATGCCTTCACCAGAATCTACACCTCCACCACCTGCAACACCCCCTAAGGCTTCTGTAAATAAAGAAAAATTACCATTCAAAAATTTATTTGATTTTAAACCTATTCCAAAAATTCCATGAGCATAACCACCTGCACCACCTAAATAGGCAAATGAAGCTTCAGCAGCTACATAAAAACGCTTGTTAATATCATAATTAATTTTTACAGCCAATAATTGTAAATCATTATCAGGTTTATCAAGAATGGCAACATCGAAATAAGTTTGATTTTGAAAGCCTATTTGAACACCTTGGGTTTTTATTTGTTTTACTTTTTCTGCTGAATAAGGATCTTTTATCCCTCCACTTAAACCATAATATTTTAAACTAAAACCAGCTGTATAGGCTTCAAAAGTTCCACCAACAGATCTATGATAACCACCATGGAGACTAATACCCATTTTTTTGGTAATTTTTACGTCTGCCCCTAAACTAGGGTACATGGTTAAACCACCTTCAGGAAAAACTCTACCGCCTGCCGCTCCAATACCAGCTTTCGCGAATAAGTTTATATATTTTGATTCTATAAAGTTTTTACCTATTCCGAAAAACACATCCATAAAACCAGCTCTTAAGCCACCATACATTGCATCTACATGTGCGTAAATAAAAGCGCTTTCTGTTAAATAACGCTGATATTCAAAACCTAAAAGACTTAATGTTTGGGTAATAGGAGTTGTGTTGTTAAAGTTACCATTTCCATCATTTCTGGTAGAACCTATCGGAAAAAGATAATCAAAAGTTATTTGTTGTACACTTTTTACAGCAGGTTTCTGCCAATATTCATCTTCTGAAGTATTGTTTACTTCAAATTTTTCTTGAGCATCTTTATAAGAAGTAGTTCTTAATGTTGTTGGTATTTCGACAAAGAAAGAAATATTATCTCCCTTTTGAATGCCTGTAAAGAAATTTACGTAACCATATTGAAGACCAAGAGCAAATTGATCTGTTTTATATTGTAAACCAGCATTTGGATAAATAATACCACCGCCATTAACCAAACTTCTAAAACCACCTCCGCCACCAAAATGGATATTTGCATCAAAATATAAATTCTTATAAAGTTGTTTATTGACTCCTAAATTAATACCCAAAGTAAATAATCCACCTTGATCTCCATAGACTGCTCCATGAAAACCAGCACCTGTATACAACCAATCATTTAAAGGGATGTTATAATTTAAACCAAATAAACCCATTTTTGGGTCTAATTTATATGTACTACCTTGACCATAAGTATAGGTGATATCGGGTTGATCAATTAAAATGTAATTTAAACGAATGCTGTTTTTTAATTCTTTTCCTTCTAAATTATCTAAATTAAAATCTTGAGAAAAGCTATTGAAACTCAAAAAAGTAATAATTAATAAAAATAGTATCTTCCTCATTTGTTTAATTTTTAAATTCGCTTGTAAAATGCAATTTTACCGAAGGATATTTACTCTGTGTCATTTGTATGGTAAAAGCAGAGTCCGCCAAAAACACCAATTGACCTTGTTTATCTTTGGCCAAATAGCGTTGCTTTACGCGCTTAAATTCTTTAAACTCTTCACTTTTAATATTATCAGGTTCAACCCAACAAGCTTTGTGTACGTTTAAATTTTCATAGGTACATTTCGCACCATATTCATGTTCTAATCGGTATTGTATTACTTCAAATTGTAAAGCACCTACGGTACCAATTACTCTTCGCCCGTTCATTTCTAAAATAAATAATTGCGCAACACCTTCATCCATTAATTGATCTAAACCTTTGTATAATTGTTTAGATTTCATGGGGTCTGCATTGTTTACATACCTAAAATGTTCTGGAGAAAAACTAGGAATTCCTTTAAAATTTAAGACTTCTCCTTCTGTTAAGGTATCACCAATTTTAAAATTACCCGTATCATGAATCCCAACAATATCTCCAGGAAAAGACTCATCTACAATTTCTTTCTTTTCTGCAAAGAATGCATTCGGACTCGAAAATTTTACTTTTTTACCATTTCGAACATGTAAATATGGCGAATTTCTTTTAAAGATTCCTGATACTATTTTGATAAAAGCCAATCTGTCTCTGTGTTTAGGATCCATATTGGCATGGATTTTAAACACGAAACCGGTCATTTTTTTTTCCTTAGAATCTACCAAACGCTCTTCCGCTTTTTTAGGTTGCGGTGCAGGAGCAATTTCAATAAAGGCATCTAACAATTCTTTTACTCCAAAATTATTTAAGGCAGAACCAAAAAATACGGGTTGTAATTCTCCTCTTAAATATTCGTCTCTATTAAAATCAGGATAAACCTCACTAATTAATTCGATTTCTTCGCGTAAAGTATCTGCGGCTTTTTTGCCAACAATTTTGTCTAATTCAGGATTTGCAAGATCATCAAATTGAACACCTTCGGAGATAGTTTGCTTATTATCGCCAGAAAAAAGATTTAATTTCTTTTCCCAAATATTATAAATTCCTTTAAAGTCATATCCCATTCCGATTGGGAAACTCATTGGGGTTACTCGCAAACCTAATTTTTGCTCAACTTCATCTAGTAAATCAAAAGCATCTTTACCTTCTCTATCCAATTTATTGATAAAAACCAACATTGGTATGCTTCTCATTCTACAAACTTCTACTAATTTTTCGGTTTGTGGCTCAACACCTTTTGCAACATCAATTACAACAATCACACTATCTACAGCCGTTAAGGTTCTAAACGTATCTTCTGCAAAATCTTTATGACCAGGTGTGTCTAAAATGTTTATTTTTTTGTCTTTGTAAATAAATGCTAATACGGAGGTGGCTACAGAAATTCCCCTTTGTCGCTCAATTTCCATAAAATCGGAAGTTGCGCCTTTTTTAATTTTATTATTTTTTACAGCACCTGCTTCTTGAATGGCACCACCAAATAATAATAACTTTTCAGTAAGAGTCGTTTTACCTGCATCTGGATGGGATATAATACCAAATGTTCTTCTACGTGCTATTTCTTTTAAAAAACTCATCTACAAAATTTGAGGTGCAAATATAGGTTTTATTCTAAACTTTTTATAATGATAGCCATTGTAAAGTAAGACACAGATTTCAGGAATTCCAAAGGTTTTACTGCAACATAAATTAAAAATCAATATACACGTTAAAATACAACAGAAACTGGAATTTTATAAAATACGTTAAAAGTTTTAAGCCACGAATTTGCCAATTTTTGTAAATTAAGTTGCGGTTTTTATCCAATATAATGTAAATTGAGATGATCTTTTGTTGGATCCATTGAACTTGAAAAAATAGTTGAAATCCCTATCAAAAAAATCTATAAAAACAGCTATTTTATAATTCTTAATTCAAAATTTCAATGGTCATTGCTATATCATTCACGGGCCACTCATCAACACCCACTTTTACTTTAGATATTTTATCTAGGGTATCAAAACCAGAAATAACCTCGCCAAAAACGGTATGTTCATTATCTAAATGATGTGCACCATCTCTTTTATGAACCATGTAAAACTCAAAAGGACTCGATAATTTATTAGGGTTTTTTTCCCATTGTCTTGCTGCTGCTAAAGCGCCATATTTATGAGTTCTATGCGCTTTAAACTCTGGTTTCATTAAATAATTTCCGTATTTTCTGCGCTGTTTTTGAGTGTACATATTATCAGAATTACCACCTTGAATCACAAAGTTTTTTGCTACTCTATAAATAACGGTGGTATTAAAATATTTAATTTTTGTAAGAAAAATAAAATTAGCTCTGTGTACAGGTACATCTTCATATAATCTCAATTTTATATCGCCAAATTTTGTTTTAATAATAACTTTGGTTTCTGGGTTTTGTTTGCCATATTCTGTCAAAAAGGCTTCTGTATTTTTGCTGTTTAGGCTATCCCAAGGTTTTATAATTTTGTTTTCGAGATCTGAATTTGTTTTAGAACCATTCTTATGTTTAAGTTTTTCTTCTTTCTTGTTTTCTTCCGTATTTTTTTCTTTTGTTGATTTCTGATTGCATTGATACAAGAAAACAATTAGGATTATCGCCAATATTTTAATAGGTTTTTTCAATTTTTGAAGCTTAACATTTAGAACCTCAAATATAAATTATCAAAGTAGAAGAATAGAAGATTCTAAAGATTTTATAATAAATTTAGGTTTTAAAAATATTTGATTGGAGTATATTTGTCATTATGGAGGAATTAGTTGTTTTAGTTGATGAAAAAAATAACCAAATAGGGTTAATGCCAAAAATGGAAGCGCACGAAAAAGCTCTTTTACATCGGGCTTTCTCGGTATTTATTTTCAATAAAAAAGGAGAATTAATGTTGCAACAAAGAGCAGCATCAAAATACCATTCTCCTTTATTATGGACCAATACATGTTGTTCTCATCAAAGAGACGGTGAAAGTAATTTAGCAGCAGGTAAACGTCGATTGCAAGAAGAAATGGGGTTTACAACCCCTTTAAAAGAAGTGTTTTCTTTTGTGTACAAGGCTCCTTTTGATAATGGTTTAACAGAGCATGAATTTGACCATGTACTTATTGGATATTTTGATGACGAACCTCATATTAATAAAGAAGAAGCTGAAGCCTATAAATGGATGCTTTTAGAAGACGTTAAAAATGATATTGAAGCGCATCCTTCAAACTACACGGAGTGGTTTAAAATAATTTTTAAAGAATCTTATCAAAAACTTACAAATGCCTAAAGTTACCGTTCATAGAAAAGCACATTTTAATGCAGCACACAGATTGTATAAAAAAGAGTGGTCTGATGAAAAAAACTTTGAAGTTTTTAGCAAATGTAGCAACCCTAATTTTCATGGTCATAATTATGAGCTAATCGTATCTTTAACAGGTGAAATTGATAAAGAAACGGGCTATGTGTATGATTTAGGAATTTTAAAGAATATTATAAAATCTGAAATTGAAGATTGCTTTGATCATAAAAATCTAAACATTGAAGTGCCAGAATTTAGAGCGCTAAACCCAACCGCAGAAAATATAGCCGTGGTTATTTATGATAAATTAAGAAAACAGCTTCCAGATCATTTAGATTTAAAAATTACCTTGTACGAAACTCCCAGAAACTTTGTGACCTACGCTGGTTAGATAAATTTAGTTTTATACTGATTTAAAATTGTAGCGAAAACCGAATTTGAACCCTTGACCTTAGGGTTATGAATTTGAAATAAGGTGCTTGATATTAATCTACTATTTTTTATTGAAATGAAGTCCTATATTGAATCGTATACTTTGATTAAGGATAAAAAATTGTATTAAATAGAACTTTTCTGACAGCATGATTCTAAGAATACAGAAGGTAAATTAACATAGTATTCTTATTTTATAGGGTGGCAAAACATCGTATTACATTTGTTTAGACACATTTTCTAGTAGAAAAATGAAGCTAATCCTAAATCTTTATCAAATGAGAAATTTAAATTCAGCGGAAAAATCAAATTGATTTTACTACATTTACAAAGATGTATAAAGGTTTTAGAAAGAGATGTTAAGCAAATCCTTCCTAAAAGGTTTCAACATGTTTTATTTAAATACATTGAGTTTTTTAAATAAAAACAAGCCCATCACTAAATAAAGCCAATGCTTAAGTGCAATCCATATACGACAGTCACATCTTTCTACCAATGTCAAGTCCCTTCGGACGTTGATGTTTCTGAAAGCCGCAAAGTATTTATTTTAATCGCTAAAGCGAATCCTTAAAAATCACTATCGATAGAGAATTATTCATAAACGCAAAATATTTATGATTATTAGATGTCATCAATCTAAATTAAAATGAAAAAGACTAGCAATGGAAATGAGCAACAAGATAAAAAGCCAAGAAAACTTTCCGATTATATTCAATTATTAAGTGAAGCACAAGAGATGGCTCATATGGGCAGTTGGGAATGGAATGTGGTGACAAATGAAGTTGAATGGTCGGACATGATGTTTATCTTATTAGGTTTAAAACCTAGTTCAACAATGCCTTCTTATCAACTAGCGCTTCATCATGTACATCCAGATGATAAGGAGCGTTATGAAAAAGCCATACAAGAAACCTTAGCTAATAAAACAACTTTCTATCTTGAAAATAAAATTGTTAAAGAAGATAATTCGGTTATTTCAGTTATTTCAAGAGCAAAATGTTTTTTAGATGAAGATGAAAATCTAATTAGAATGGTTGGAACGGTGCAGGAAATTTCCTTGCAAAAACGATTGGAGAAGGCACATATAAAGCATCAAAGACTTATAGCATTTGGGGAAATGGCATCTTCTATAGCTCATGATTTTAATAATTCACTTCAATCAATGATTGGGAATTTAGAAATTGTAAAAATTCAAAAGGGGTTATCAGATTCTAGTCTTGACAAGTTAAATAATATTATGAATGTTATAACCGACGTTTCTGAAAGGGTTAATGCGTTGCAAAGTTTTAGTGATACCGTAAATGAAAACGTAGAATCTGAACTGATAGATTTAAATTCAATTCTTAAAGAAAGCTTAAATGAATCACAACCTTTTTGGAAAGACAACATAGAAAAAATTGGATTAAAAATAAATATAACAACAGTTTTTGCAGATTCCCCAAAGATTAATTGTAATAAAGGAGAGTTAAAATCGGTAATCTTTAATTTAATTAAAAATAGTATTGAAGCAATGCCCGAAGGCGGAAATATTATTATTGAAACATGCATAAAAGCCAAAAGTGTATTCATTACTTTTACAGATACAGGTATTGGAATGGATGAAGAAAGTAAATTAAAAATATTTCAACCGTTTTATACTACAAAAGGATTTAAGGAAGGAAGAGGGCTTGGAATGAGCGGTGTTTACGGCTTAATAAATAAACATGGAGGTAATATTGGTGTTAAATTTTCGGAATTAGGCAAAGGAACAATAATTGAAATTGTGTACCCAATAAGTAAACAAAATGAAATAGAAGAAATTAGCAAAAATAGAAAAATGGTAAATAAACATTATAATGTTTTATGGGTAGATGATGATTTATCAATAAGAGAAAATGCTAGTGAATTGATAGAATTAATGGGTCATAAATGCGGTATTGCAAATGGAGGAAAAAATGCCTTGAAGTATCTAAATCATAACAAATGCGACATCGTATTTACAGATATTGGGATGCCTGAAATGAATGGATGGGAGTTATCAAAAAACATTAGGAATACATGCGGAGATAAAATTAAAATTGTAGTTGTAACAGGTTGGGACATTGATGAAAATACTAAAAATGATCATGACGTTAATTTTGTTTTACAAAAGCCTTTTACTATGGAACAAATAAAAGAAATTATTATGAATGTATAAATTTGATTTAAAGCAAAGCATAGAGCAACAAAAATATATATAATTCATTGCTAGTTAGCCTACTTACAAAAGTACTCGCGGATTTCCTATTCGGTTTTTATTTGCTAAATTTAGTGCTGAAATCATACAACTAATCATACACAAACACCTTACACTTCATGATCAGAAATCACTAACCAATGATAAAATTTTTTAAAAAGATGAGACAAAGCTTATTGATTGAAAACAAGTTCAGCAAATATTTACTTTATGCAATTGGCGAAATTGTATTGGTAGTAATTGGAGTTTTATTAGCAATTCAATTAAATGAATGGAGAAATGATAAATTATACCAATTTATATGTATAATGCCGTGTAAATAAATTGAATTATTTTTTGGTTCATTGAAATTAAAAAACAATGAGCTTAGCCTTTGTTCTGGTCATTTTTTTTAATAAAAAGTAAGCGAAAAAGAAACGATTTATTACGGCATTATATGTCTAAAATGGTATTAAACGCTAAAGAAAAATGAAAAGCGCTATTGGCATTAAAGTCTGATTTTGAGGCTAACCTAATAAGATTAGACACTCCATAACGAAAGTACAGCAATGTAAAACTTCAATTCCGATTGGATTCGACTACGCTCGAATCCAATCGGAAATGTTAAAGTCATAGTTAAAGCGAAAATTAACAGACAGAGTTTAAATTACACTCCCATTTTATTTTCAATATATTTTTGGTATAAATTTTTTATAAGATGGATATCCTATTATTTTTATTTAGCATGTTTATGAGCCTTGTAAGATGAACGTACCAATGGTCCGCTTTCTACATACATAAAGCCCATTTCTAGACCAATAGTTTCGTATTTTTTAAATTGTTCTGGTGTTATAAATTCTTTTAGTGGTAAATGCTTTTTAGTAGGTTGTAAATATTGTCCAATTGTTAACACATCTAAACCAACACCTTGCAAGTCTTTCATAGTTTCTATTACTTCTTCTTCAGTTTCACCCAAACCCAACATCAAACCTGTTTTTGAGCGCATTCCGTTATCTTTAAGATATTTTAATACCCCTAAACTTCTGTCGTATTTTGCTTGAATTCGAACTTCACGAGTTAATCTTCTTACCGTTTCCATATTATGAGAAACCACTTCGGGATGCACTTCAATAATGCGGTCAATTTGTTTGGTGTTGCCTTGAAAATCTGGAATTAAAGTTTCTAAAGTTGTATTCGGATTTGCTCTACGAATAGCCTCTACAGTTTCTGCCCAAATAATAGACCCACCGTCTTTTAAATCATCTCTATCCACCGATGTAATTACAGCATGCTTAATGCCCATAATTTTAATAGATCGTGCAACTTTTTCAGGTTCATCCCATTCTACAGTTTCTGGCCTTCCTGTTTTTACGCCACAAAATCCACAAGAACGCGTACATATATTCCCTAAAATCATAAAAGTTGCGGTTCCCTCTCCCCAACATTCTCCCATATTCGGACAACTTCCGCTGGTACAAATGGTGTTTAATTTATATTTATCCACCAAACCTCTTAATTCAGTATATTTTTTACCAACTGGTAATTTTACGCGTAACCATTTTGGTTTTTTGGGTCTTTCAGGAAGTACTACAGATTCTATCGCCATTTTTCTTGAATTTAGAATGCAAATTTACGAAGAAATTAGGGAAAGTAAATTGTAAAAAAGTACAGATTTTAAAGGTATTTATTCCTTGCCCATCTATTTTTAAAATTTGCAATGTATGTCTAGGAATCGAAAGCGATATTATTTATCAGAATATTTTAAATGACTACAAATTTTTTAGAAACCAAAAGTTAAATCCTACAAGGAATGCGATACCAATAATACTTAAAATTCGTGTAAATAATTTAGGTTGATGTTCTTTTGGCGTATGTTTCCCTGTAATTAAAATATAATTTAAGATTGCATAAAAAGGAGCCGTTAAAAAAGATAAAATAGTTGCTATTTTTATCAAACCTCCCATGTTTTCCATATAAAATTGAAGTATTATAAAGGTACCTGTAAAGAGAAGAAGAATCCAAAACCAATAACCAAATTTAAACTCTTTGTTAAATAGTAATTTTGAACTTCTGTTCATGGCTCTTGGTGAAGCATCTAGCGTTGTAATCGTTGTGCTAAACATGGTGGTAAATGCAGCAACAGCAATAAATATATAAGAAAAATTGCCCAAGTTTTTAGTGTATAAAGTAATTAACTGCGATGCAAAAACTCCTCCTTTATTAGAAAAAGTTTCTCCCGATTTATACATAACTAAAGCCCCTAAAAGCACGAAACAAATCCCTAAAATTAAAGTACCTGCATAACCTACATTAAAATCGAAAATAGCATCTTTTGGTTTTATTTTGATAAAAGTATTTTTGCTTTTTTCTACAGACCAAATAGAATGCCAAATCGAAACGTCTAATGGTGCCGGCATCCAACCTAGAAATGCAATTAAAAAAGTGATTTCTACCGTTCCGGAAGGTATAATTTGCGTTACATCAAAAGCTTCTTTAGAGCTAAATAAAGCTACTGAAACAGCAGCGATAGTGCTAATTGTTAAAATAATAATAATGTATTTCATCAAATTATCTAACAATTTATATTTACCGATAACTAGGATTAAAATACTAATCAATAATAGGATAACAGACCAAACAACAAGATTATTGGTAAGACCAAAAAGTTGTGAAGCTAAGCCAGCAGTAACAATGGTAACAGCTGCTTGTATGGTAAACATTGTTCCAAAATTAAGAACATAGTAAATTGCCAACATTCCTTTGCCTAGTTTTTTATAACCATCTAACAAGGTTTCACCAGTGGCAGCTGCGTAACGCGGACCGAACTGAAAGAAAGGGTATTTAAAAATATGCACTAATAACAAAGCCCAAAATAAACCAAAACCAAATTCTGCACCTGCTTTTGTAGATTGTACCAAATGTGATACACCAATTGCTGCACCAGCAAATAATAAACCAGGACCTAAAGATTGTAAAAACGATTTTTTCATTTATGCTTTCTTAATAATAGCAGCTAATAACTTTTTTGCACGTAATAATTTTACTTTTACGTTGTTCATTGGTTCATTAATTTGCGTAGAAATTTCTTTATAACTCAATTCCTGAAAATACCGTAATTGAATAACTTCTTGGTATTTAGGTTTTAATTGTTTAATGTCTCTTAACAATTTTGCTAAATTTTGTTCTCTAATAATTTTATCTTCAGGAGTAGGGTTTTCATCTGCAACCAAATAGACTTTATCTTCTTGCTCTTTTGTGGTTTCTGTAAAAATAGATGTTTTTTTCTTCCGTAATAAATCTATATGAACGTTTTTAGAAATGGTAATTAACCAAGTTTTAAATACATATTTGTC
Source organism: Polaribacter litorisediminis (assembly GCF_019968605.1). Taxonomy (NCBI): domain Bacteria; kingdom Pseudomonadati; phylum Bacteroidota; class Flavobacteriia; order Flavobacteriales; family Flavobacteriaceae; genus Polaribacter; species Polaribacter litorisediminis. The sequence goes on along the minus strand of NZ_CP082966.1, from coordinate 1,975,526 downwards.
ATCAAAAGTATGTATTTTATCAAAAGCTTTCGAGAAGGTTTGGATTGCTATATCTTCAGCCTCATTTTCGCTTTTTGTTCTTTTTAATTGATAATTATAAACACTACCCCAAAAGGTATCTAACAAAAAACGAAATGCAGCTTGGTTGCCCTCTTTTGCTTTTGCAATATTTTTGTCAATTTTAGTTTGGTCTATTTCCAATGAATATGTTTTGAAATCAAATTAGCACTAAATATACTAATTTGAATCAATAATAAGCTAATTTCTAATAAAGGTAAGAAAAATATTAATTGAGTTTCTTTAAGTTTTTTAGCAGATAAACCAATGACAAGAAATTGGATTAAAAAATAAGTAAGCATTACAAGTACTATTGTTTCCCAGGGATAAAAGAACAATAAGACAATTGCTAATAGGTAAAATATTGCTTTTGTAATCGTGAAAAAGTGTAATAAAAAGCGATGTTTAAATTTGTAATGTTTTATTAAAGAGTTTTTAATTTTTAAATCTTGAAACCAAGTGTTAAAAGATTTAGGAGCATCCGTCTCTATAAAACTATCCTCAGACACAATAAAGGAGCTATTTTTTTTTGTGGCAGCATCTCTAATAAATAAATCTTCTACACCATGTCTTATTTTTATATGATTGATGTACCCATTAACTTTAAAAAACGCTGATTTTTTATAAGCCAGATTATTGCCAAATGCCATAAATGGAGAGCCATATCTTGCAAATGAAAAGCATTTCATCGCCTGTATTAAATTCTCGAATCGAATTAGAAGATTGGTAAAAGATTTTTCATTTCTATATTTTTCATACCCTAAAAAAATAGTTCTTTTAATGGTGAAATTTTTACTCATTTCAGAGATCCAATGCTCACTAATGGGTTTAGAATTTGCATCTGTAAATACTAAATGATCGTATTTGGATGCCTTTATACCAAGGGTTAAACTATATTTTTTATTATTCCAAAAAGCTTCATTATTGGCAACATTTACAATTTTAATTTGTGTATGTTTTTTTTTAAAAGTATCGATTACTTCTAACGTATCATCAATAGAATCATTGTTGATGATGACAATTTCAAATACAGGATAGTCTTGTGCTAAAATAAAAGGTAAGTTTTCTTGTAATTTAGCAGCACTATTTTTTGCAAAAACAATTACAGATACCGGAACTTGATCTGTTTTGTGTTTTCTTTTTTTTTGTTTAAAAAGAAATGAAGAGAAAAGAAGATAATATGTTATTTGAATGCCTGCAAATACTACAAAAGTGTAGAAAGCTACAGTTAAAATCATTGATTTTAGCCTATTTATTTATGTTCGGGTTCAGTACAAGTATCAAACTGATCTGCTGGTTTTCCGCAAAAGCCACAAGCTTCTCCATTTTTATTGAGCATTGGGTTTTGGCTAGCACAAGTGCCTGCAAATTCGCCATCTTTTTTTGCCCAAATTTTAATAGCAATGCCTGCTATCCCTACAGCTAATAATACGAAAGTAATGAGTAGTAATTTCATGAAATTATAAATATTTGCAAAGATACATATTCTAAATGGCAACCAAAAAATCTATCATAATTATTTATAGATTGGTTTTTTTCATTGTACGCGTTCGGTAATCTGCATGTATCTTATACCTCAATTTTAAGGTAACAATTCAGGTAACTTATTTGCCTTATACCAATGCTGTTTTGAAATTACTGTAAAATGGCATAATGATTTTTTTCTTTATAGAAAAATAGAAAATAGCATTTGTTACGGTTTCTTGTCATATTGAAATAGAAAGGAAAAAAGGGCGTTTTATTAAGGTCATTTCAATACAGAATTAGTCTAATACTCTTTGATGAAATCCATAATTTAGATGTATGTTTAGGATTTTAAAGGATGTAAAACAGGTAAAACATTGCTATGTTTTGCGAAAATCACGGTTCGAAGTAAAAATGAACTGCCTAATAAATTTGATGTTATTTTTTAGATTGAACTAAAATTGAGGAAGAGATTTGTAGTCTAGAGTAGAATATATTCTTATTTTAAACAACCAATTATATCATTTATAGGTATGATTCAGTCTACATAAATTGAATTATTTTTTGATTTATTAAAATTAAAAAAGAATTGGCTTAGCCTTCGTTACGGTAATTTTTTTTAATAAAAAGTAAGCGAAAAAGCAACGATTTATTGCGGCATTATAGGTCTAAAATGGTATTACTCATCGCAAACATTAATCTTGCTACAAAAAAAAACCTTAGCAATTTAACTGCTAAGGTTTATAATTTATTAAACATAAAAATGAACGCACTAACTTTTCACGAATTTAATTTCTCCAGATTTTAGAGCATCTTCAAAATTTACAGTAACACTCGGTATCGCATTATAAAATCGACCACCATCCTCTTGTTTTATGCTAATGATAGTACCACCATTTTTTTCTTTGGTAATTTTTGTAACTACTACTTTTTCTCCTTTTACTAATTTGTTACTGGCGATGCCTCCTCTTTTAATAATAAAATTTTTCTTCGGAAAATTAATATGCTTAAATTCATTTCCTGAAGGTTTTACAATTTCTAAAAGATCTCCTATTTTTAAGGTTCCATTTGATTCTTGTGCAGTTACACTAAAAATAGTGATGAATGCAATAACAGTTGTTATTAAATATTTCTTCATTTTAAAATTATTTAAATTATACATTATACTTTAATTACTACAATTATAAGAGCAATGTATGTGCCAAAGAAATATTTTTTTTAAATTAAAGCATTAACTATTTGAATTGAAGTACTTTAATTAATTATTAAGGAGTTTTAGTTTAATAAAAAGTGTGTAATAATTACCCGATAGGGTATTTAAGAACCGTTTTAATTGTCTAGTTTTTGTCGAAGTGTTTTTCTAGTAATACCTAGAATTTTAGCAGCTTTTGTTTTGTTATTATTTGTAGCATTTAATATTTTTTGGATGTGTTGTTTTTCTATTTCTTTAAGAGAAACTAATGCATCACTAGAAAAATCGATATTAATTTTTAAAGAATCTGGAAGGTGTTTTATCTCAATAATTCGATCGCACATAATTACAGCTCTTTGAATTACATTTTCGAGTTCACGAATATTACCGGGCCAACTATAACGCTCTAAAACTTTAGAGGCCTCTGGAGCTATTTTTATAAACCTATCTTTATATTCAAGTCCATATTTATATAAAAATTTATTTACTAGTAAAGGAATGTCTTCTTTCCGATCTCTCAAAGGAGCTACTTCAATTTCCACAACGGTAAGTCTATAAAATAAATCTTCTCTAAAAGTATCGTTTTTAATCATTTCTCGAAGATTACTATTGGTTGCGGTTACAATTCTTATGTCAATTTTTTCTGGTTTTTGAGCACCGACTTTTACGACTTCTTTTTCTTGTAAAACCCTTAATAATCTTGTTTGAACAGATTTAGGAGCATTACCAATTTCATCTAGAAAAATAGTGCCTCCGTTTGCTGCCTGAAAAAAACCGTCTCTTACTTTATCTGCGCCTGTAAAGGCCCCTTTTGTATAGCCAAACAATTCTGCTTCTAATAAATTATCAGGAATACCGCCGCAATTTACTGCAATAAAAGGAGCTCTAGCATATTTACCTTGATAGTGAATAGCACGCGCAACTAACTCTTTTCCTGTACCACTTTCTCCTTTTATAAAAATAGTAGCTTTATTATTTTTTACTCTTTCAATTATTTGAATAACATCATTAATTTTTTCTGAATTACCGATAATTTCTCCATAAGAATTTTTACCTGCTTGTTTTAAATTAGTTGAAGGAATGGTCAATTCATTTTTGGAATTCATTGATTTATCAACCGCAGCCATTAATTCATCTTTTGTAAATGGTTTTGTTAAATAATCTACTACACCAGACTTTATAGCCACTAAAGAATCTTGTACCGAAGGGAATCCGGTAACAATTAGCTTTGGTATTTCCGGATAATTTTCAGAGACAAATTGAATCAACTCAAATCCGCCTATTTCTGGCATTTTTAAATCTGTTATTAATAAATCTATTTGAGTATTTCTTAAAATTTCTACGGCCTCTTTTACTGAAATAGCTTTATAAACATGATAATTCCACGATTGTAAATGACGCTGTAAGAGTTCTAAAATATGAATATCATCATCTACTACTAAAATATTTTCTTTACGTAATTGCATATTCTTAACATCAATTTATTGGCAGTACTACTGTAAAAACAGCGCCTTTCATTTTATTGTTTTTTGCACTTATATTTCCCCTATGAGAAGATACAATACCATGCACAACACTTAAGCCTAAACCAGAACCATCGCCTATAGGTTTTGTTGTGAAAAAAGGTTGAAAAATTTTAGACAAATCTTCTTCTGTGAGTCCTTTTCCTTCATCAGAAATTTTTAAAACAATATTTTTTTTAGTTTTGTGGGCTTCTATGGTTACATGGCCTTTCTTTGGAGAAAAATAAATAGCATTCATTAAAAGATTAAAGATGATTTGCGTAAGCTGAATAGAATCTGCTTTTAGCCAAAGTTCTTCTTCTTTTATGTGTATAAAATATTGTACGTCTTCTTTTCTAAAGGTTGCATCTAATAATTTAACGGCATTTTTAATAATGGGCACAAAATTTATGAGTTCCATTTCTTGAGGCATTTTACAAGAAAAAAACATGAGTTTTTTTACAACCTCTCTAGAATAAATAGCATTTTCTATAATGGTATCTACATCGCTATTTTCTTCTTGCAAATCATTCTTTAATAGTTCTGCAAATCCTAAAATATTAGCCAAAGGTGTATTTAATTCATGCGCTATGCCTGCTGTTATTTCTCCAACAATACTTAAACGGTCTGCATGTTCCATTTGTCGTTTTAGTGAGGTTTCATTTTTTTGAATTTCTATTCGCTCTAAAAAACTACCCACTTTTATGGCAATATTGTCTATTAATAATTGCTCTTCGCTCAAAAAATCTTTTTTGGTATATGTATTTGGAGCTAAACAAACAAACAGCGTTCCTTTAATTTTTTTAAAAACGTTAATTTTAGCACTGATACTAACACTTTTATTAATTTTTTCTGTCGTAGAAATATTAAATGTATCTGTGTTAATGGTAACATGGGTACCTAACGGAAATTGAAATCCTTTTTTTATACTAAATACAATGGCTCTTAAAGCCTCTTCAATACCTTGATCTGCGGCATCGCTAATAATAGACGAAACTTCATATAAACAAGTTAATTCTTTTATACGTTCTTTTAAGGCAGCTTCGGTTTTATTCATGACCCGTATTTTTTGATTTTTTTACTCTGTAAAATATGGTGTATTGCAGTAGTAAGCCTATTAAGACGATGAAACCAATTTCTAAATTAGACATTAAATTATTAGTGTCTAAAGATTTTTGAGCTAAACCTGTTAAATGTTTGCTTTCAGAAATTTGAATTTCAGATAAATGAACTAGGTTATTTTTTATACTATTTAAACGATTGATGAGCGTGTCTTTTAGCATGCTTCCTTCGACTACTTTCTTTTCTTTTAAAATTAGATGAGCAAAATCTGTTTTTAACTTCTCAAAAATTTCAGCTTCCTTTATGGTTAGTTTTGTTTGGGAAAAATTGTCTAACAGCGCATAAAAATCTTTATTTAAATTCTTATTTTTATCACTTTCATCTACCTTGAGAAGTTGTTTTTGATATATAATAGTATTCATTTTATAGATAAAATCTTGAGCAACCACTCTGTCTGTGTGTAAAGTTGCAATAGTATTTTGTATCGTCTCAAAATGCCTTTTATCAATTCTATTGGTGGCAAAAACTAAAAGAAGAACTATAGTAACTGCTAAACCAATATTTATTCTGTTATAGATTGTAATATTTTTTGTCATTTTAAACATTATTTATGAAATTATAAGTATACAAATTATATGCCTAAAAACAAATAGATAATTAAAAACTTATAGTACAGTTGTTTATGTAAGGTTGTCTTGTTTTTTTACTGCGTAAACCCTACTTGCTTGGGTAATTTTTACTCGCTTTTAATAAGATTTAAAGCTTGTTTTAAATTGATTTTTTTTACCTCGATACTATAAATGTTTACATATTCTAAACATATATTATTTAAATAACATTCACTTCAATCTCTAAAGAAATTCCAAATATATTTAAAATACTTTTTTGAATATTTTGTGCTAATTGATATATTTCTTTCCCAGAGGCATTGCCATAATTAACTAAAACTAACGCTTGTTTTTCATGGACACCGAAATCGCCATAACGTTTTCCTTTAAAACCAGCTTGTTCAATTAACCAACCTGCAGGGATTTTAATTTCATCATTAGAAACAGTATAATTGGGCATCTTTGGATATGCTTTTTGAAGTTCTAAAAATTGTAATTTAGAAATTACAGGATTTTTAAAAAAACTACCACTATTTCCTATTTTTTTCGGATCTGGAAGTTTCGATTTTCTAATAGCAATGATGGCATCAGAAATATCTTTTAAAGTAGGGTTTTTAATGTTTTTTAATGCGAATTTATCTTCAATGGCACCATAAGAAGTATTTAAATTGTGCTCATTTTTAGTGAGTCTAAAACTAACAGAAATAATAATATATTTTCCTTTTACCGCATTCTTAAAAATTGAATTCCGATAACCGAATTTACATGCTATATTAGAAAAAGAAACTAATTTTCCAGTTTCAATTTCGAGTGCTTCGACCTGGGTAATGGTGTCTTTAACTTCAACGCCATAAGCACCAATATTTTGAATAGGGCACGTGCCCACATTGCCAGGGATTAAAGATAAATTTTCAATACCTCCATAATTTTGAGATACACTCCAAAGCACAAAATCGTGCCAATTTTCGCCCGCATTTACAGTAATATAGGCAGCGAAATGGTCTTCTTTATCAATAGAAATTCCTTTGATATTGATGTGGGTAACGAGTTGCTCAATATCTTTGGTCAATAACATATTGCTTCCTCCGGAAATTAAAAAAATATTTTTTTCAATTTTTAAAAGTTGTTGCAATTCATAAACAGAATTAATCGTAATAAAACGTTTGGCATTGGCAGCAATGCCAAACGTGTTATACTTTTTAAGCGATATATTTTTGAGAATATTCATGAATTTTTCCTGCAAGGATTTAAAATACTTGTAGGTTTAGCATTATTGATTGTATTGTTTTAAAGCTTCCGCCAATATTTTTACAGATGTAATTAAATCTTTTCTATTTAGAACATAGGCAATTCTAACCTGATTTTTTCCTTCACCTGGTGTTGAGTAAAATCCGCTTGCAGGCGCAACCATTATGGTTTCATTATTATAATTAAAACGTTCTAACAACCATTGTGCAAAATGATCAGAATCTTTTACTGGTAACGCGGCTACACAATAAAAAGCTCCTTTCGGATTGGCAACTTTTACCCCTTTAATTTTCTCTAATTCAGTAATTAACGTATTTCTTCTTGCCACATATTCCTCTTTTACATCATCAAAATAACTTTGTGGCGTTTCTAAGGCAGCTTCACTAGCAATTAAGGCGTAGGTTGGCGGACTTAAACGTGCTTGTGCAAATTTAATAGCCGTTTTTATAAATTCTTTGTTTTTAGAAACGATACAACCAATTCTGGCGCCACACATACTATAACGTTTAGAAACAGAGTCTATTACAATAGCGTTTTCTTCTAAACCGTCTAGAGACATTACAGAGTTATGTGTTAAGCCATCATAGGTGAATTCTCTGTAAACTTCATCTGCAATTAAAAATAAGTCGTGTTTTAAAACAAGTTGTTTTAATTTTTCAACTTCTTCTTCTGAATATAAATAACCTGTAGGATTTCCTGGATTACAAATTAAAATAGCTTTGGTGTTTTTTGTAATTAATTTCTCAAATTCCTCAATTTTTGGCAATGCAAAATTGGTGTCAATCGATGAAATTACTGGAATCACAGTAACGCCAGAAGCAGTAGAAAACCCATTGTAATTTGCATAAAATGGTTCAGGAATTATAATTTCATCACCAGGATTTGTAATACTACCCATGGTAAAAAGTAGTGCTTCAGAGCCACCAGTAGTAACAACAATATCATTCGAAGTTACATGAATGTCGTTTTTTACATAGTACTTGGCAAGCTTTTCTCTATAGATTTCAGAACCTTCTGATCTAGCATAGGATAACGTTTCAATCGTATTGTTTTTAACAGCATCTAGCGCTATTTGGGGTGTTTTAATATCTGGCTGACCAATATTAAGGTGGTATACTTTAACTCCTCTTTTTTTAGCATCTTCTGCATAAGGTACCAATTTTCTAATTGGTGATTCTGGCATTTGTGTTCCTTTTTTAGATATTGACGGCATATATTATTGTTTTTACTTTATGAAAGCACAAATTTGCGAAATATATTTTAGATGCGTGTTTTATTTTAGAATTCTTTAAAGGTTAAAAATTTATTAAAAAAAGAAGAGTCCAAATCTTAATTTGTATCTTCAATTATTATTAAAATAGATTACTTGTTAAAATATAATACTTGAAGCAACTCTTTTTATTTTCAATTGCCCTAATACTGCTACTTTCTGCGGATATAAATGCTCAAGATGGTTTTCGCTTTTTAAATGAAAGGGAAAATCATCAACGTGTTAATTTTAAATTGATAAATAATTTAATTGTTGTTCCCTTAAAAGTAAATGGTAAAAATTTGTCTTTTATTCTAGATTCAGGGGTTAGTAAAACAATACTTTTTAACATTTCTCAGAATGATAGTATTGGCTTAAACAATGTCGAAAACGTGCAATTGCGTGGGTTAGGTCTTGGTGAATCTGTAGAAGCTCTGATTTCTAAAAACAATAAAGTTTCGATTAAAAACGTGCTAAGTAACAATGAAGTTATCTATGTAATTTTAACAGATTATTTCGACTTGTCTAGTAAAATGGGAACCACCATTCATGGAATTATTGGGTATAATATTTTAAAGAATTTTATTGTAAAAATTAATTACAACTCCAAAAAAATTGATTTTTATAACCCAAAAACATACACTTACAAAAAATGTAGAAAGTGCGAAACTTTTGATATTGAATTTTATAGGAAGAAGCCTTACATCAATGCTCAAATTCAGATAGATACTGTTGGTACGAAATTAACCGATGTAAAACTTTTGATAGATTCTGGCGGAAGCGATGCTTTATGGCTTTTTGAGGATAGTAAAGAAAATATTAAAACGCCCATTCGTCATTTTCCTGATATTTTAGGAGAAGGCTTAAGTGGTCATATTTATGGAAATAGAAGTAGAATTCCGAAAGTTAAATTACAATCATTTGAGCTAGATAAACCTACAGTTTCTTTTTTAGACTCTATTTCTACAAAAAATGCAAGAGGTTTTAAAAGCCGAAATGGCAGCATTGGTGGTGGAATTTTAAGAAGATTTACGGTGTGGTTTGATTATCCTAATAAAAAAATTAAACTTAAAAAAAACAGGTCGTTAAAAGACGATTTTAATTATAACATGAGTGGTTTAGAGGTAGTTTATGCAGGTAAACAGTTGGTAAAAGAAAAAGATACAAGACCAATATCAGATGCCTTTAATCAAGAATTAGATTCAAAAAATTCGGTCAGTTTTATAACAAGTTTTTCGTATAAATTTAAACCTTCTTTTAAAATTAATAACGTCGTAAAAGGATCTTCTGCAGACAAAGCGGGCTTATTAAAAGATGATATTATTTTAAGTATCAACAACAAACCAACTTACGAGTATAAACTTGGTGAAATTATTCAAAAATTTAGAACCAAAGACAAAGCAAAAATAAGAATGACAATTGAACGAAAAGGGATAAAAATGAAATTTGAATTTAGATTAGAGAAAAAGATTTAACTATCAGAAAGCATATTTTTTTCTTTTTGTAAAGAACCACCGTTATTCACAAAACCTTTAATTCTAATTACTTTTCTAGAATTTTTTGCATTTGAAAAAATAGTAACAGTTTTAGAAAAACCTCCCAACCTACTGGTATCATAAGAAACTTTAATTTCGCCTTTTTCTCCTGGCATTACTGGTTTTTCTGGTTTTTTAGGCACTGTACAACCACAAGAAGATTGAATGTTTTTTATAATTAAAGGCGCATCACCAGTATTGGTAAAAACAAAAATTCTTTCACCTTTAGCGCCTTTATGAATTTTGCCATAATCAATGGTTTCTTTTTCAAACTTAAATTCTTGGGCATTAAATGATATGGAAATAAAAAAAGTGAGCAATAAGGTTCCGAAAGCTTTCATCATAAATGGTTTATGAAGTAAAATTAAGACTATTATTTTGTTTTAAAAAATCAACTACTAATTTTCTCTACAAAATAGAGTTTTGTATTTTTGTCAGCTATATCCCAAAAATTATTCCAAAGTATGATAATTCCATCTAAATATGATGCAAGTAAGGTAGAAGATAAGTGGTATGACTACTGGATGAAGAACAATTACTTTCATTCAACACCAGACGAAAGAGAGCCTTATACCATTGTAATTCCTCCTCCAAATGTTACCGGAGTTTTACACATGGGGCACATGTTAAATAACACCATTCAAGATGTCTTGATTAGACGTGCACGTTTATTGGGTAAAAATGCCTGTTGGGTTCCTGGAACGGATCATGCTTCGATTGCTACAGAAGCAAAAGTTGTTGCCAAATTAAAAGAGCAAGGAATTAGCAAAAGTGATCTTACTCGAGAAGAATTTTTGCAACATGCATTTGATTGGAAGAATGAATATGGCGGCAAAATTTTAGAACAATTAAAGAAATTAGGTGCTTCTTGCGACTGGGAAAGAACTGCTTTTACCATGGATCCAGAAATGTCTGAATCTGTGATTAAAGTTTTTGTTGATTTATATAACAAAGGTTTAATTTACAGAGGATTTAGAATGGTGAATTGGGATCCGGAGGCAAAGACTACGTTGTCTGATGAAGAGGTAATTCACGAAGAAAGACAAGGAAATTTATATTATTTAAAATACAAAATCCTATCCCCAACCCTTTCCGAAGGAAAGGGAGTGCAGCAACAAGCGCTTCACAACAGTGAGAGTTCCTCTCTTTCGGAGAGGTTAGAAGAGGATGAATATTTGGTTATTGCGACAACAAGACCTGAAACTATTTTCGGAGATACAGCCATTTGTATCAACCCGAATGATGAGCGTTTTGCGCATTTAAAAGGAAAGAAAGCGGTGGTGCCACTTTGTGGACGAATCATTCCGATTATTGAAGATGAGTATGTAGATATTGAATTTGGTACAGGTTGTTTAAAAGTAACGCCTGCCCACGATGAAAACGATAAGAATTTAGGAGATAAGCACAATTTAGAAGTAATCGATATTTTTAATGAAGATGCTTCTTTAAATTCTTTCGGATTGCATTACCAAGGAAAAGATCGTTTTGTTGTGCGTAAAGAAATTTCTGAAGAACTAGCGGAAAAAGGATTTTTAGTAAAAACAGAAATTCATACCCATAAAGTAGGAACCTCTGAAAGAACAAAAGCGGTCATAGAACCAAGATTATCAGATCAATGGTTTTTGAAAATGAAAGATTTAGCAAAACCGGCTATTGATGCGGTTTTAGGTGAAGATGCTGAAATCAATTTATATCCCAAAAAATTCGAAAACACCTATCGTCATTGGATGGAAAACGTTCGTGATTGGAATATTTCTCGTCAGCTTTGGTGGGGTCAACAAATTCCTGCGTATTTTTATGGAGACGGAAAAGAAGATTTTGTGGTTGCAGAAAGTAGGGAAGAAGCTTATCAATTAGCGGTCTCTTCGGGTGTAGTCGAGAAGTCTTTTAAAATTGAGAATTTACGTCAAGATGAGGATGCTTTAGATACTTGGTTTTCTTCTTGGCTCTGGCCAATGTCGGTTTTCGATGGAATTCGGAACCCTGAAAATGAAGAAATTAAATACTATTATCCAACAAACGATTTAGTGACAGGTCCGGATATTTTGTTTTTCTGGGTGGCAAGAATGATTGTAGCAGGATATGAATATAAAGGTGAAAAACCTTTTCAGAATGTATATTTAACAGGATTGGTGAGAGATAAACAACGACGAAAAATGTCGAAGTCTCTTGGGAATTCTCCAGATGCTTTAAAATTAATTGATGATTATGGTGCAGATGGTGTACGAGTTGGTTTGCTTTTGAGTTCTGCAGCCGGAAACGATTTAATGTTTGAGGAAGATTTATGTCAGCAAGGAAAAGGATTTGCAAATAAAATTTGGAATGCTTTCCGTTTGATAAAAGGGTGGGAGGTTGATGCAAGTTTACCACAGCCAGAAACTTCAAAAGTTGGTTTAGTTTGGTATGAAGCAAAATTTCAAAAAACATTAGCAGAAATAGAAGACCATTTTTCTAAATACCGTTTGTCTGATGCTTTAATGGCGATTTACAAATTGATTAATGATGATTTTTCTTCTTGGTTATTAGAAATTGTAAAACCCGCATATCAAAAACCCATTGATAAAATTACGTTTGATGCCATTATTGAAGTTTTAGAAAATAATTTAAAAGTATTGCATCCGTTTATGCCATTTTTAACGGAAGAAATTTGGCAATATATTGCAGAAAGAACTCCGGAAGAAGCATTAATTATCTCAAAATATCCGATTCTGAAAAATTTTGATGAAAAGATTATTACTGATTTTGAATTCGCAGCAGAGGTTATATCCGGAATTAGATCCATTAGAAAAGATAAAAATATTGCGTTTAAAGATGCGGTAGAATTGTTTGTAATAGATGCAGAAAAGCAATCGAAGGAATTTGATGGTATTACTCAGAAATTAACCAATGCATCAAAAATTACGAGTGTTTCAGAAAAAGTAGAAGGCGCTTCTTTTCGGGTAAAATCGAATGAGTATTTTATACCAATTTCTATTGAAAGTATAGATGTTGAAGCAGAAATTAAAAAACTAGAAGCTGAACTAAAAAGAGCATCAGGTTTTTTATTCGGAATTACTAAGAAGTTGTCTAACGAGCGTTTTGTTGCGAATGCACCCGAGCAAGTAATTGCTTTAGAACGTAAAAAAGAAGCCGATACTTTAGCAAAAATAGAAACTATTAAAAGTAGTTTGGCGAGTTTGCAATAAATGTTCAAATAAAGAGAAAAACACTTTGTAAGTTTTTATTTTAAGAGTTGTAATTTATAGGAATTAAAATCAAAAAAAACGAATTGAATAGAGCAATTCGTTTTTTTTGATTTTAATTTTTAATTCGGAATAAAAATTAATTTATTTCTTAATAAATTTTTTAATAAAATTATTACCATTCTGATCAACAATTCTTTCAAAATCAGAACCAGGTGCTTCTGGACTAGCGGCTTGTGCTTTTTTAGGATACAAAATTAAATAGGTGCCCAAAGCTGTCAATGTAGCATATTTACCGTAATTTCCAATTTTTTGTATTGCCTCTTTTCTTGTGATTTTTTCAGGACTTTTTGCTTGATCTTCTAGTTGTTTTTTCATCTTTTTATTATTTTTAATGGTAATATGATTATTTTTTAATTAGTGTTGTTCGATTAAAATTAGCTAAAGTGTTTTAAAGTATTGATAATCTTGATTTTCAAGATTTTTTAAGTAGTACACCTTGCTATTAAAACCGCTTTAGAATTTATGATGTATCGAAAAATTTAAAATCATAATAATATTGTTTTTCAGTTAGTTACATTCAAGTCTTTGTTCTTGATTCTAACAGCGAAAGCGGTCTTTTTATCTTTTATCGGACAACAATGTTTTTTAATAACAACCTCATAGACACTAAATTCTTCTATTCTATGGTGTCATGAGGTATCATTAAATTTAATTTTTTATGAATTATTCTATTATTATTTTTTGAGTTTTGGTGCCTTTTTCAGATATTAAGGAGACTATATAAACTGCCGATTTTAAGTTTGGCAACGCAATATCATTACTTCCTTTAGCTACAAAATTTGTTGTAAAAACTTCTTTCCCTAAAATATCGTACACTATTATTTTTGATTGCTCATTGTACATTCCTGTAATTCTTAAAGTATTGTTATCTTTTTTATAAATTTTGATGACTGCACTAAATACTTCATTGTCTGTAGTTAAAGCATTCGATTTTGTATGTAAAAAGAATCGTTCTGCTCCTTCTAAAGCTGTTTGGGTAGTTAGCATATAATCTTCTTCATTTAAATTGATAAAAGCACCTGTTTTTGTGTCTTCTAAATAGGTGTAAATACCTGATGGTAAGTTTACACTTTCCGCAGAAATAGTTATTGTTTTGTTTGCTTCAGATAAAACACCTACAGGAATAACCATAGTTTCTAAATTTGTATTTGGTAAACATTGTAGGGCAAAAGGCACACCTGTATTATCACTTACTAACTCCGTAAAAATACTAAAAGAACTAGATTCTCCAGAGAAAACTCCTGCATCATAACCAGGATCTAAACCTGTTGTGGTATTTTCTAAATATTTAATTTTAGTACTTTTTGTTGTATTTTCTTTAGAAATAGAAAGTACTATTTCTGGTGTTGTTGATGTTGTTTTAGAAAATAAATTAGCTGTTTGATGTTTTTGTATAGATTCTGGAATACTAAGAATTGCACCTCCATCTACAGATTCTACAAAAAAGCCTTGACCAGGTGCTGCATATTTAGCAACTTCATCTGAATGGTTAATAATGTCATAAGAAGCTGTAACTGCATTCCATTGATAAACAGCTACTCTTGTAGGATCTAAATTACCTGCATTTACTGTTAAAAGGTTATTGGTAGCATCTGCATCATCATTTAAAGCTATTGATGATGTGTAGGGGTTTCCAACTAAATTCCATTTGTTACCTACGCCAGAACTGTTGTCTGAAAGTGTAAAGTTAGTTTCAAAATTAGTATTTAAATAACCAGAAAAATTAATGGTTCCTGCAACAGATTTCTTTACTGAATAGCCTTTTCCCTCAAGTAAGTATCTAGAAGGCAAATTAATGTCTTCACTACCGGTTTCATCGGTAAAATAAATATACCTATTAGATGCTAAACTATTGTCATATGTTGATAATGCATATTTGTTTCCATTAGTGTCTACAATATCTTTAAAGTTACTTATTTCGAACATATTAACTGGAGATGAAATTAAATGCCAATCAGAAGTTACATACCTTTGATAGGTTACTTTTTCAATTCCAGTATAATTTTCTTTTAATATTAAAGAACCACTATGTGTAGCGTTAGATTGTACAGTTAGCGTTCCATTTTGCGTCAATATATCGTTTATCGTAATAGCGTATTCTGGTGATATTATTAAAGTACCATCTATGATTAATTCATTTACATTTGCTACCTCATCTACAACTGCACTTACTCCTGCACTTATCATAGTGTTTTCTGCTGTAGTTGGTACTGTACCAAAAGACCAATTACTAGCTTCGCTCCATAAATTATTTGTGGTACCTAAAAAAGTATTTATAGGAGCCTCAAAAACAGTTACTGTATAGCTTTTTGTATCTGTGCCTCCATTACCATCACTTACTTCTAAAATTACTTGGTGTTTCCCTTTTTGATCTTTTGTTGGAAACCAGTTTAACATGTTTCCTGTTAATGTCATCCCTTCAGGAAATTCTATCATTGTTAAACTTAATACGTCTGCTGTATCTGGGTCAGAAACTTCAATTTTGGTTGGGTATTCACTCATAGAAGTTGATATCGCTGGTAAATCTTCTGTCTCTATTTTTGGTATATTATTACTTTTTGCACTAATAAAATTAATAGTTTCAATATTAGATAGGTTAGATTCTATCAATTCTGTACCATCATCAAAAAGAGCTGTTACTGCAAAGTTGTATGTTCTACCTGGCAAAATATCTTTAAAATCAAATGATGTATTTGCGCCAACGCCTTGACTTGGGCTAAAAAGTGTTAACGCACTTTCATCGATATAAACAATATATTGGTCTGCTTCTGGAACACTGGTCCAAGAAAGTGCAATAGTATCTTCAAATTTTTCTGCGACTAATGTTGTGGTTGGCACTGAGGATGGATTGTTGATTGTAAAAGTATCAGTTGCATACACAATTGTTGCGGTATTTGTACCATCATCTATTCTGCCATAAACATAATAGGTTCCGTTTTTTAAATCGTTTGCATTCCAAGTAATTTGATCTGTGTCATCATTTTCACTAATACCACTTTGTATTAATAAGCCATCGCCTCCTTCATCATCTGTATCATAATAAAACGCTATGGTTGCATCAGAATCTTGGTCTGTATCTTCCCAAGATATAAGGATATCATTTGTTGTAGTATTATGATTAATATTTATGTTGCTTAATTGTGGGGCAAATTCAGAAGTTACTACATCAAATTGATAAGTATCAGCATCATCTATTCTATAGTAATACGTGCCAACAGGTGTGTTTTTTAGAATATAATATGCTTTTTTTTCTGCGTCGAAAGTACTGTAAAACACCCCTAAACTTTCAGCATTTTCGGGAGTCACTTCTGTTCCATCAGGTAAAATAAGTGTGTAACTTGGTGTGCTTGTTGTACCCTCTACTCTTACAATAACATTTTCATGACTTTGTGTTAAACTAAAAGGTATATCTGATAACGCAGATGACGATGCTGACTTTGCAAACAAATTCTTTTTTGCTTCTATAATTAAACTTTGACCCTCTAAATGATCTTTTGCTTGGGCAATTTGATCGTTTTCAAAAACTAAGTTAGAAGCACTTTTTAGCTGAGACTTCCCTGCAACTTTCCCTAATTTATCATTAGCACTAATAAAATTTGCACCCAAAGTTACCTTACCTACTTGATTCATAGCAACATTCATTCTTAGTATTTCTAATACGTCTACTGTTGCATCCATACCAAAATTATCTAAATGCGCTTCTGCTTCACCAACTGTAAATGGTAAAACTGAATTAATTGGTCCGCAAACAAAACAAGGTGCTTGTGGTATTGTTACTGCAAGTTTTGCATTTGCTTCTAAGAAAAGTTGATTACCAATATTTTCTATTTTCGCATCTAAATTACCCACGAAAATGGTAAATAAATCTACATAAGCCGCTACTGAAAGACTTTTAGATGTCATTTTTAAACCTGCCTCAGCAACATCTGCTCCTAAAACCTGTAGCCCTCCACTCGCGTCTAAAGACGTACCAATAGTATAGGCAATTGTCATATTATTAAAACGCATTGCATCTGTTAAACCTGGAACTGAAGGAGAGATATCTACTCCTAAACCAAAGGAAACGGGGGGTTCTTGCAAACCACTAATAAAACCATTTCCACCGGACAAAGCAAAACCTGTTTGTGCAATTGGTATTCCTGGAGTTACTTCTATTTCTAAAGCAACTTTATTTAAACCTCCATTAATAATTTCAATTTCTGCACCAATCCCTATTTCTTTGCCTAATAAATCAAAACCTACTGTAGCTGCTCCACTATAGGAGTTTGTAAACGTATCAAAAGTAATGTTTGCATCTTTTAAAGCAAAGGTGCCAAAAATATCTATATAAGGACTAATACCTACTGAACCTGTAACATTTACTCCATTGGTTTTAGAGATTTGTATAGCTTCCATATTAACACCTTGGTCTACACCAAATACGGCAGCTGGCAATGGTATTTTACCACCAAGTTCTACCCCGTCACCGTTTGCTAATATTTTTATTTTAGTAATTTCTAGAGGAATACCCACCATCTCAAAAACAAAGTTTGTAGTATCTGCATCGCTTGTTAAATCAATTTCAGGTATATCAATATTAGCTACAAAACTATATGCACCTTTTTGTAAAAGCACTTTTTCTCCTCCAAAAGGGCCAATTTTCGGAATGTTTGTTACATAAATATCTCCATTACCTGTAATTTCATTCGTGTTTAAATTAATAGTTACAACACTATCAAACTCTAAACTATTCCCTGCTGATACATTACCTTCTAAAGTTGCAATATCTGATTCGATTGTTAAATTATCTGCTCTAAAATGCATACCTCCTACAATTACCTCTTCAGCTTTTACAGCAAGACCAGCTACTGGAATTTCAAAAGATGTAGTTGAAAAAAATGGCGCTCTTGGTATATTTGTATTTATTATAATATTTTCTTGTTTTAGCCCTACTTCTCCAGTTGGTGTAAAGGTTACTGTTAATGCTACAGTTTCTCCTGGAGCGATATTAGTTTGCGGAAAATTAGAACTTGTTATTCGAAACATTCCTTGATTACCGTCTGCACTAGCTTTAAATATATCTAAATTCTCAGTACCAACATTTGTAATATGTATGGTTTGTTTGCTTGTTCTACCAAGACTCGTATCTAAAAACGTTATCGGATTTTGTTCTTCATTTGTTACCTGAAATCCTGGGGCCGAAACACCTCCTGTTACAATAATTTCAGCAGTATTAGATTTATGATATAATGAATATGGAAAATCTGTATCATTCATTACTAATTGTAATCTAGATTGATGTGTATCACCTTCTAAAGGACTAAACGATATCTCTATATTACTTGTACTTCCAGCAGGGATTGTAATTGGAAATGTATTGGTATGCAGTGACATAGCACCTGAGCTACCTATACCCCAAAACCCACTAGTAATAATTAAATCTCCAGTACCATTATTGGTAATCGGTAAGTTTGTAGCAGAAGTTTCGCCAGCTTCCGTTGTTGGTAATTCTAAAAGATTTGAAGCTACCGTAAACGTTGGTATTTTAAAATCGGTTGGAGTTGCTGTTAATGCTATTGTGAAAAGACTTTCTTTTGTAGTATCATTATGCACAATTTGTAAGTTTGCTTCACTACTACGATCTATTTCTGTTGATGTAGGATCTATAAGAACCTCAATATCATACGTTTTTCCTGGGCTAATTGTTATAGGTAGCGTAACATCTTGCAAACTAAAAATAGCATTAGCCGTATTTGTAATCGTTGCCTCTGTAATCACTAAATCTGTTGTGCCTGAATTTGCTAAAGTTATGACTTTAGTTTGGGTACGATTATGTCTTACTTGTCCAAAGACACCACTGTTGGTTGCACTAATTAAAGGGGTATTGCCTTTTCCTAATAAGCCAATGATTTTATCTTCTACAAAATCTCCTTTAACTGTTAAAGTTGCTACTCTTGTACCTGCAGTTTGTGGGCTAAAAATTACACGAACGGTTTTGCTATTGGATGCCGCAATTGTTAGAGGAAGAGTAATGTCTTCAAATTGAAAATCAGCAGCATTAGCGCCATTAATAGTCATATCTGTAAGCAATAAATCTCCATCACCATCATTGGTAATCTGAAACAATTTGGTTCTTGATTGCACCACTGCTTGTGTATCTAAAAAATCTAACATTGGACTACTTACAAGCAATCCTGGAGTTAAGGTGTTTCCTGTTAAATTTATGCTTTGTGGTGAGTTAGTATCGTTACTAACAATCTCTATTTGAGCAGTTTTATTCCCACCTGAAGTAGATAAAAAATTAACTTGAAAAGAGGTCTCTGCACCTGCATCAATAATTAAAGGAAAATCAATTTCAGAAAGGCTAAACTTTAACCAGTCAGGACTAACACGAATCCTTATGTCGTCAATAGTTACAGCATCTGTTCCATTTGTATTAGAAAGTGTAATGGTTTGTGTTTTTGTTAGCCCTATGTTTACATCACCAAAATCAATATTATCTGTAGAAATTTGTAAATCTGAATCTATGGCACTACCGGTTAATGTAATTTCATGCGGACTGTTTGGAGCATCACTCGTGTACGTAATTTTTGCTTGGTGTGTTTTGCTTTCTGCAGGAGTATATCTAACAAAAACAGTAACAGCATTCGATTCTCCTTGACCAACGGTTTTAATTTCATTGACTGATACAATACTAAATGAACTAGCATCTGCGCCACTAATGATACCACTTGATAAATTTAAATTACGATTCCCATTATTGGTGATGCTAAAACTTAACGTTTCATCTTGACCAACTCTTAATTCGCTAAATGTTAAATTAGACGTAGAGGATGTGAAATTAGAATTAACACCATTTGCCGTAATATTAATAATTTCGTTTGTAGCATTTACCGTTTCTATACTTAGTCTAGCATATCTAAAACCCATATCTCTTGGTGTAAATGCTATGCTAATATCTTGCGAACTATTTGGAGCAATGTTAAATGGAAATGTAGTTGGCGAGATTAACGTATAATCTTCAGGATGCGAAAAATCGCTACCAACGATAGGCGTAATACTTAAGTTAGAGACAACTAAAGTACCAGCTCCTGTATTGTTAATGGTAATATTCTGTGTAGACGTTTCACCTAAATTAACATCTCCAAAAGCATAAGGTTCAGGTAAAAAGTTAATTTCTAAATTTGGCTGTAATACAGCTCCTTGCAAGTTTACAATATTTGGGCTACTGGTATCATTACTACTAATTTCAATTCTTGCCATTCTGTTATTATTGCCACTAATTGCTCCTGTCATTTCTGGAGAAAAACTAACGGAAATTGCATCTGCTGTGCTAAAAGCTGGCACTATTATTGGCAAATTTAAATCTGTAGGTAATGAAAACTGTGTTTTATCAAAGTAATCTTCTAGCATCGTTATGTTCGAAATGGTTAAAGGAGAATTACCTTTATTTTCTATTATTAAATTTTGAGAAGTTGTTGTGTTAATATCAATACCTCCAAAATCAATAGTAGCATTGTAGCTAATTTCTGGGACTAATGCCACTTCACTACTACCACTTAAATTAATAATGTGTGGACTATCTGGGGCATTTGAAACAATGGTTAAAACTGCTGTTTTATTTCCTGCTGAAGTAGGACCAAAACCTATCATAATTGGTAATGGAAATTCTGGATCTACATAAAATGGTATATTATTACCAGATGCATCAAACTCACTTGCATTAGACCCTGTAATGGTGATGTTAGTTATTTCATAAATGCTCGCTCCATCGCTAGAGGTTGGAGTAAGTTCCATACCACTAAATTGCCCTACATCTGTACTCTGAAAATTTAGAGGGTTTGGTGTATAAGTAATCGATTGTTGTGCTTTTACCGTAAGAAATGTTCCTAACAGTAATAGAATCAACGTAAATTTAAATTTACTTGATTGATTTTTTATTTTTAAATCTCTGCTCTTCATCATTATGTTTTTAGATGGAACAAAAGTGAAGAAAAGAAATAGCATTATTGTTTCAATCTTCATCACAACTGTATCAAGAATAGTCAATTTTGTAGCAATAGCAGTCAATTTTGTAGCAATAGAAATATTAAGTCTAAAAAGGATTAGAATTTGGGATTCTTATTTTCTATTTTTGAATTCTACAGATACTAATGTAATGAAATTGAAAGATTTTTATAATAAAATTAAAGATATAGGTGTAGACGATAACTTAACAAAGTTAGAAACTAAAAGAGTTCGTTTACTAAATATTTTTTGCTTTAATTGGTTTATCATAGAGCTTGTTTTTATGGCTAAAGACGGTTTTTTAATTGAAAACCCCACATCCCAAATCCTTACTCATTTTAGTGTTTTTTTAGGACTAATAATTACCTTTTTTTTTCAATTTAAAAAAATGTACAAGACTGCTGTTTTCTTATTCTTTTTCTTTCTTATTTACGGCATTATTATGTTTACAAACGTTATAGAAAAAGGTATTTATTTAGAGTATATGTATATTATAATTCCTGTTTTTTTATTATTATTTACAAATAACAATTATGTTTTATACGGCACATTTATAATTTCTTACTTATTATTTGTAATTCCTGTAAAGTTATCATCATATTATCCAGAAGGTGCTTTTGGTTCTCCAGTACTAATTTTATTGCAATTTTTTGCTTTCTTTTTTTTGGTACAATACTTTAAAAAAGAAAATATTGCAAATGAGGCAAAATTAGAAAAACAACGAAAAGAATTAGAAAATTTGAATAATTTTCAATCACAGTTTTTTATCAATGTTTCTCATGAAATTAGAACCCCTATAACCTTAATGAAAGGTGAAATTGATAAACTTCATCAATTTAAAAATACTGTTTTAGAGAAAGAAAGCAGTAACATTGAACAAGGATTAAACAAACAAATTAACAAATTAAAAAAAATTGTCAATGATGTTTTAGATCTAGCCAAAATGAAAGAGCCCAACTTTACACTAGAAATTGAAAAAGTTTCTTTGAATGCGTTAGTGCGTAAATTATATTTATCCTTTGAAGCTGCGTTTCAACAACGCAAAATTCTTTTTAAAACTACTATCCCTAAAGATACGTTTTGGGTAGAAATAGATACTGTTTTTTTTGAAAGAGCTTTAAATAACATTATTATAAATGCCATAAAGTACACGCCTAAAAAGGGGGCGATTTCAATATCTTTACAACAAGAAAGAAATCATGTTTTACTAGCTATATCAGATACAGGAATTGGCATTTCTAAAGAAGATATCGATTTGATTTGCAATCGATTTTATCAAGTAAATAATAGTATAAACAAAGCTGGTGGAAGTGGTATTGGCTTGGCTTTTAGTAAAGAAATTATAAACTTACATAAAGGTATATTAAAAATTGATAGTCAATTAAACGTAGGCAGTACTTTTACAATAAAACTGCCTTTAGCAATAGAAAGCTCTAGAAATTCGGTTAAAGAGCCAACCCATTTAATTAATACACCATTACAGGTAGAAATACCTTTCATAAATGAAAGATTACATCTTCTTATTGTAGATGATAATTATGAAATGAGAGTTTATTTAAAATCAATTTTAAAAGATTACCACTGTTTAGAAGCAGAAAACGGACAAGAAGCCTTAGAAATATTAGAGGTTCGTAAAATTGATTTTATTTTAACAGATAATATGATGCCTATTATGGATGGTGTTGAACTGATAAAAAAAGTAAAAGAGAATAATATTGATACGCCTATTTTAATGCTTACCGCTAAAACTGAAAGCAAAAGTAAATTAGAAGTTTTACGTTTAGGCATAGATGATTTTTTAAACAAACCTTTTGAAAGAGAGGAGCTAATTATTAGAATAAAAAATGCCTTAAGAAATTACAAAAAACGAACTGAATATTTAGAAAAAGAAACTTTAATAGATAGACAAATTGTTAAAAGCGATTGGATTAAAGGGGTGGAAGAATTTATAAAGAATGAAAGTAGTAACAGCAAATTAGTGAGTGAGGATATAGCTGCTTTTTTAAATGTTTCAAGAAGTACTTTACATAGAAGGATAAAAAGCGAAACAGGTCTGACCCCAAATAATTTAATTAAAGAAATTAGATTAAAAAAAGCGTTTAGAATTATTGAATTAAACCCCAATGTTTTATTAAAAACAGTTGCTTTAGAAGTGGGCTATTTGCATACCTCTCATTTTTCTACTATTTACAAAAAACGTTTTGGTAAGAGACCTTTAAGAGAAAAAAATTAATAGTATTTAAGATCACTTACTAGACTTTACTTTTAGTAATTTAAAAACCAACTAGCTTTTCTATTTGCTTATTTTAGATGTTAAAATCTATATTCCAGATCATAAATAAATAAGGACTACAAATTTAAAGAGCCATTACATTAGTAAAAATTCTTTATTTTTAAAAAGAATCTAACGAGCGTTTTGTTGCGAATGCACCCGAGCAAGTAATTGCTTTAGAACGTAAAAAAGAAGCCGATACTTTAGCTAAAATTGAAACTATTAAAAGTAGTTTGGCGAGTTTGCAATAATCTTAAGATTTAAAATAATTACAAAAACAAAACCATAAGAGTCATTTCTTATGGTTTTTTAATTTTTAACATACATAATTCGAAAGATAAATTGATCCATAAAATATAGTGTACTTTTAAACGTTTAAAGGTTAACTATAAAATGGTAATTATGAAAAAATTATTCATGCCAATCGCTATTTTGGCAATATTAACAGCATCGTGTGTTTCAAAAAAGAAGTATGTGGAACTAGAAACAAAGTATGATAACACTATAGGAAACTTACAAAAAACAACTATAGAGAAAGAAAAGTTAGAAGCGAGATTCGCAAAAATTGAAGAACGCGTTGTTACTTATAATGATAAAATTAATTCTTTAAAGAGTGATAACGTTTCTTTAAAAAAGCAAAATGATGTTAAATTAGATATGGTTGGGAAGACAGCGGTAATATCTAACAAAACAAAAGAAAATATGAGGAAAACACTTAAAAAAGTAGATCCTGCTCTTTTGGCAGAAGCAAAAACTTTAAAAGATTCCTTAAATATTGCTGTTTCTTATGGTCTAAAAAAGTCTATGGATACTTCAGATTTAACAAATTCTGATGATATTGATATCCATATAGATCAAACAGTGGTCATGATTTCTGTGTCAGATAAACTATTATTTAACACAGCAAGCTATAATGTTAAAAAAGGAGCGTATCCGCTTTTAGAAAAATTGGCAAACATTATAAAATCAGAACCTAGTATGGATGTGATGATTGAAGGTCATACAGATTCTAGAACTATAAGCAATGCCATGGTGCAAGATAATTGGGATTTAAGCGTAAAAAGAGCAACATCGATTATCAGACTTTTAGAAAACAAGTATAATATAGAAGGTAAAAGATTAATAGCTTCTGGTAGAGGTTCTACAATGCCTTTGGTAGAAAATAATAGCAAAGAAAACAGAGCAAGAAACAGAAGAACTAGAATTGTTATTTTACCAAATTTAGATAAATTTTTCGCTTTACTGAGTGATGAAGATTTTAAAGATTAAAGTTTCGTTTTTTTTCAACCTTAAAGAGGCTGTCTTAAAAGGCAGTCTTTTTTTTTGCATTTTTTCTGATATTTATTTCTTGAAAGATGAGAACAATTCTGCATTGAAATGATTGCCATAGAATGCACTTTTTTTCTTTCTATTTCAACTTAAAAAGAAAATGGTCCAAAAACAAACTAATTTTATACGGCATTTTAAATGCCAATTGGTAATAGACGACTATTTACTATTTAATTCAAATAAGGTGTTTTTTTATACAACTGAAACAATCTTATCATGATTTTTGTAAAACTGCATGACAATAAAAGACCCAATAAATGAAGAAGCCATTCCTTCAATTAACAGTGTGATAAATATTTCTGCTAGCGATAAATCACCCCCAATTAAGAAGGAGTTATTCATGACTAGCAAAAAATTAGGGTTGATTAGTTCTATATATCCAATAACACCTATTATTGAAAAAATTACTGCTAGTACTGATGTCTGTAAACCCAAACCTAAATTTACAAGATAGTTGGTTTCTTTATGAATTTCGATGTTTCTTTTTATGACTTCACGAATACCAATGAGTACAAATAATAAATTTAAAAATCTTAGGTATGGATTTTCTTCCAAACCAAATAATGTCGAGAGTAGAAAGAAACCACCAATCATTAAAGTTATTAATACTGCATACTTAATAATTATTTTCTTTTGATTCATTTTGTTTAATTTAAATAGTTAAATATTAAACAAAAATAATTATTAATTTATTAAAAAGTCTTAAAAAAATCGTAAAACAATTAAATTCAGTGATTTACCTTTTGTAGTTTTAAACGTTGTTAATTGCGTGCAACTCATCAGAAGAAAAACTAGTGTTTTCAATTGCTTTAACACTGTCTAAAATCTGACTGGTTTTACTAGCTCCGATTAAAACAGAGGTAATTCTATCATCCTTTAAAATCCAAGAAATGGCCATTTGAGCTAAACTCTGATTTCTGTTTTTAGCAATTTCATTGAGTGCTTTAATTTTTGGAAGCATTTCTAAAACTTGATCTGTGTTTAAAAACGGACTATCCTTTACAGCTCTTGAATCTTTTGGTAAGCCATGGATATATTTATCGGTTAACATTCCCTGCGCCAACGGAGAAAAACAAATGGCACCAACTTGAGAATCACCTAATAAATCCAATAATCCATCTTCAATCCATCGATTAAATAAATTATAATTGGGTTGATGAATTAAACAAGATGTTCCTAAATCGTTTAAAATTTTAAAAGCGGCTGCAGCTCTTTCTGGTTGATAATTAGAAAGCCCCACATACAATGCTTTGCCTTGTTTTACCATTAAATCTAAAGTACCCATAGTTTCTTCTAAAGGTGTATCATAATCGGGTCTATGATGATAAAAAATATCTACATAATCTAAGCCCATTCTTTGTAAACTTTGATCTAAACTTGCTACTAAAAACTTTTTAGAACCCAAATCTCCATAAGGACCAGGCCACATTCCATAGCCAGCTTTTGATGAAATAATCAACTCATCTCTGTAATTCTTGAAATCTTTCTTCAGGATTTTTCCAAAGTTTTTTTCTGCAGATCCAGGAGGTGGACCATAATTATTGGCTAAGTCAAAATGGGTAATTCCATTATCAAATGCGCATTTCAATAAATTTCTAGCATTTTTGAAATTGTCATGATCTCCGAAGTTGTGCCATAAACCCAAGGAAAGCTCTGGCAATAATAAACCACTATTTCCAGTTCTTCTGTATTTCATTTTTTCGTAACGATTTTCATCCGCTACATACTTGTTTTTTTTGCTCATAATTTTGATATACTTTTTCTAAAACCTAAAGCAGCGAATAAACCCACTAAAGGAATAATTGTAAATATTGTAAATAAATTTTGATATTCTATAATTGTCGGGTGTTCTCCCAACATATAACCGTTAAATAAAGACATAAAGATGTCTGGAGTAAAACCAACTACAGATATAATTCCGACTAAAGTTCCTGTTAATTGAATGGGGGTTTTTGTTTCTTCCATAATTGCAAAATACAATCCCCTTAAAGAATAGGTTCCAAAAGCGATAAATAAAAAAGCAGCAAATGATAAAAATATAGGTTGATTTTCAAAAAGTCCGAAACCTAAAATAATGGAGACGAGTATTAATATAGAAAAACTTGGAACTAATAGCTTTGATGGTACAAATTTATCGGCAATCCAACCAATAAAAATAGCGGCAAAAGGTCTTATATATTGAATTGAAACTGCAAAATAAGTAGCTTCTTCCAAACTGAAGTTCCAAACATCTTTGGCATAAGTTCCATAAACTCCTGTTAATTTATACGAACAATAGGCACAAAAAATAATGAGGGAGTGATAGATAACCTTTTTTTGTTTCATCAAGGCAAATGCTTTCTTAAAATTGAATTGAAACTCTTTCCCAGATTCAAATTTTAGCTCTTCTTTTGGTAATACTTTCCAAACTAAAAATGCGACTAAAAATACAATAAATGTAATAGCGCCAATAATGTATTGTAACGTTTCTACTTTATTTTCAAAAGTAATTTCAACTCCTTTATCAGGGAAAAAGAAGGTTAATATTGCTGCTCCAAACAGCGCTATTGTGGCAGCAAAAAATCCTCTTCCACCATCTAATAAGCCAAAAGATAATCCTTGATTGTTTTTATTGCCCCATTGTCTAGTGGCTTTAATTAAAGAAGCCCAAAAGAATAAAATGGTAGAAACTCCCCAAAAAGCATACAGTAATTTTAATCCAAATATAGACGGAATCATGGTCATCCAAAAACCACCACAAGCCGTTAATAATAAAGAAAATGTTAATAATTTTCGAGGTTCAAATGTATCAGCAATAAATCCACCAAAAAAATACGATAGTACAGCTGTAATTCCGTATAAAGCCTGTGCTTCACCAATTTGAGCATCAGAAATCAAAAATACTTCCCTAATAACAGGTTTAAAAACACGCATCAAAATAAAGGGTAATAGAAAAATGGCTTCTCCTGCAATAATGAGCGCAAACATTGCTGTTACTTTTGATTGTTTTGGCAAACTAGAATGATTAGAGTTTAAATGTACGAAAAGAATAGTAATCAGTATTCAGTTTTCAGTCTCAGTTTTCAGTGAGCATTTTACTGCCAACTGAGACTGCCAACTGAGACTGCCAAATGAAAACTATTTCAAAGCTTCTTTTAAAATTGTAATCGGGTGTTTGGCAATACGTTTTGTGCCGTCAAAAATTTGATGTCTACAACTTGTTCCTGCTGCAGCTATTTCTGTATCAGCATGGTAATTTCTTACTTTAGGAAATAAAGTGTCTTCACCAACTTGCATACTTACGGCATAGTGTTCCTTTTCATACCCAAAACTGCCAGCCATTCCACAACAACCAGAGCTGATAATGGTTACCGAATAATTTTCAGGAATATTCAAAACCTGAAAACTGGAATGTGTGCCAGACAACGCTTTTTGATGACAATGCCCATGAATTTTAATATCTTTCTTTGCTGATGTAAATAATGATACATCAATATGTTCTTTTTCGATTTCTTTGGCTAAAAATTCTTCAAAAGTAAACGTATTTTTTGCTATGCTTTCTGCGGATGATTTATCATCTGCCAAACGAATATATTCATCTCTAAACGTTAAAATTGCTGAGGGTTCAACGCCAATTAATGGAGTTTTATCAGTAATTACATCTTTGAAAACAGCAATATTTTTGTTGCAAATTGCTTTTGCTTCTTTTAAAAATCCTTTAGAAATATGACTTCTTCCACTTTCATCATGCGCTATATTTTTAACTTCATATCCCAATTTTTCCAATAGAAAAACAGCATCTTTTCCAATTTCTGAATCGTAGTAATTTGTAAATTCATCTTTAAATAAATAGACAGTTCTTTGAGATTTCTCTACTGCGCTCGAAATGACATTTCGATTTTTAAACCAACTCTCTAAAGTTTCATTTGCCAGTTTAGGAACAGAACGTTCTACAGCCACTCCTAAAACTTTTTTTGCTAAAATTGAATTGGTAAAAAAGTTGGTAATCTTTGGCAATTTGCTACCTAGCTTATTGTATTTGGCATTATTTGCGAACATTTTATTTCTAAAAGAATAGCCATTTGTTTCTTGATATTGATATAAAAACTCAGCTTTCATGGTGGCAATATCTACATTGCTCGGGCATTCTGAAGCGCAGGCTTTGCAGCTTAAACACAAGTCGAAAACCTCTTTTAATTCTTTATGGTTAAACTTATTGGCTTCTTGAGAATTTGTTAAAAATTCACGCAAGGTGTTGGCTCTTGCTCTTGTGGTATCTTTCTCGTTTTTTGTAGCTCTGTAGCTTGGGCACATCGTTCCGCCCGCTTCTACAGGTTTTCTACAATCTCCAGAACCGTTACATTTTTCTGCTAATTTTAAAATTCCTTCGCTATCAGAAAAATCTTGAATCGTTTCAATTTCAGGTTCTTTTCTATCAACTTCATACCGTAGATTTTTATCCATAGAAAAAGCATCCGTAATTTTTCCTTGATTAAAGACATTATTCGGATCAAATGCTTTTTTAAGGCGTCTTAATAATTGGTAGTTTTGTTCGCCAATCATTAATGGAATAAATTCTGCGCGTACAATTCCGTCTCCATGCTCGCCAGAAAAAGAACCTTTATATTTTTTAACTAATTCTGCCGTGTCTGTGGTAATTTTTCTAAATAAAACGACGTCTTCTTTTTTCTTTAAGTTCAAAATAGGACGTAAATGCAATTCGCCAGCTCCTGCATGTGCATAATAAACAGCGCTTTGCTGATATGTATCCATTATTTTGGTAAACTCCTCTATATAATTTGGTAAATCTTCTAAAGCCACGGCAGTATCTTCGATGCAAGCCACTGCTTTTTTATCCCCAACCATATTCCCCAACAATCCCAAACCTGCTTTTCTTAAATAATGGACTTTTGCAATATCGGTTCCGTATACTTTTGGATGATGATATCCGAAGTTATTTTTCTTTAAATCAGTAATTAGGTTATCTGCTAAAATTTTTGCTTCTTCAATAGTGTTTGCAGAAACTTCTAACATTAAAACCGCTTCAGGATCTCCTTGTAAAAAGAACCTGTTTTTAGCGATTTCCCGATTATTTTTTGTGCAGTCTAAGATGGTCTTATCCATCAATTCACAATTGTATAAATTATGTTTCATCGCAGTAACAGTTGCTAATAAACTTTCGTTTATACTCTTAAAATGAGAGCAGACCATGATACTTTTTGTTGGTGGTACATCATCTAATTGTAAGGTGATGGAAGTAGAAAACGCCAAAGTTCCTTCACTTCCAGATAAAAATTTTGCCACGTTCAGGGTGGGTTCCGTGCCACCGAACAAATCTGAAGTTAAAAACTCATCAACGGCATAGCCTGTATTTCTTCTATGAATTGTTTCTTTTGGAAATTCTTTTTTTATTTCTTTTTGCGTAGATTTTGAAATAAGTTCAGAATAAATCGATTTATAAATCTGTCCTTCTAAAGTGTTTTCTTTTGTTTTAGCGATAAATTCTTTGGAGGTAATTTCTTTAAAAATGGCAGTGCTTCCATCGCTTAAAATAGCGTCAATCTCTAAAACTTTATCACGAGTAACCCCATATTTTATGGAGGTGCTGCCCGATGAATTGTTGCCAACCATTCCACCAATCATACATCGATTAGAAGTTGAGGTATTCGGACCAAAAAACAGTCCGTAGGGTTTCAGAAAATCGTTTAAAGAATCTCGAACAATCCCTGGTTGAAGGGTGATGGTTTTTGCTTGTTCATCAAAAGAAATGATTTCGGTAAAATGTTTTGAAACATCCACTACAATACCCTCGCCAACACACTGCCCCGCTAAAGAAGTACCTGCGGTTCTTGGTATTAAAGTGATGCTATTTTTTACAGCAAATTCAATTAAAATTTTAAGATCATTTTCATCCTTCGGAAAAGCAACTGCCAAGGGAATTTTTCTGTAGACCGATGCATCCGTTGCATACAACGTTTTGTGTAAATTATCAAAAAGTACATCACCAGAAAGTGAATTGTGTAAAGTCTCTAAAGTAGCAGTAGTTATCATCAAAAAATGTAAAAAATATCTTGTTTACAAATATCTGAATAAAAAAATCAATGAGAGAAAATAGCCTAAGAGTTTGTGAATTTTTATTGAATTGATAAAAATAGAATTGAAAATCTAAAATAAATGATCACAATTATTAAAACAACCTCTAATAGTTATTTTAAACTAAAAAATTATTCTTGGGCGCCATGGCTTTTTGCTATTTCAATCCAATGTTCAGCAATTCCTTTTGTGTCTGCTCCTAAACCTCTCGACAAATGCAAGGCAACTGCCATGATTAACACAGAAGCTTCATGAAGTTCTTGATCTGTTTTTAAAGCTCCAAATGTTTCTTGCGCTTTTAATTCAAGCAAATCATTGTGTTTTTGAGCAAAAGAAATAGGGTTGTTAATCTCTTCGGTTATTGCAGGTATCATTAAGCAATTGATCCATTCTTTTCCTATTTTTTTTGCTAAAATATCAGGAGTGTCGGTACTTAAAGTTCTCCATGCAGCCAAGGTTCTCGTTTCTCCAGATGCAGCTAAACCAGAATCTAACAATAACTCAAAAGCAATATCAGCAATGTTTTGCATCACCACTAAATAGGCATCTTGCGCCTTTTCGAATGGAGTTGTTTTTTGTCCTTTAAGATACTCGCTTACGCTTAATTTGGGTAATTTTAAAACTTCAGAACAGTCCGTTAAACACGGAAATTTATCCCCTTCATAAATATAGTGGGCTGTATCAAATTGAATTTGACGACCTAGTGGATATAAGCGACATGCTAATGGTCTGCCTTGATGAACGCTGCATCCAATAGAATCGTTATATTGACTGCAAGCTTTTTGTCCTTTTTTATCTTTTTTTCCGTCAAATCGAAGTTGAATACCACCAAAGTCGCAATACAAATCACGAAATTCTTTCGGCGTACTCTTTTTTTCTATACTTAGGTTTAATAACTCCCATGGATTTAACATGACAGCTTTTCCAAAACAGCAAGTTCCTGCTCGAGAGCAGGTAAGAGGCAATATACTTTCAGGACTCAATTTGGTTGTTTGCATGGATTTTTTCTGAGAAATTTTTGCGTTTTTTTTGAAATGTAAATATATTGCTTTTTTTAAGCTAAAGTAAAATTGAAAAAATTGAATTGATGTAGAGGTTTTATTGTTTGTATTCGTTTGTTGTAAGGATTTGCTGTGAGATTCTTGATTATAGGAAAACAATTTACTCAATTTAAATCAACTGTTAAAGTGTTAAAAAAATCTTTCTGTATGTTTATATTTGTAAAATACTAAACAATTTAATCCATGAAAAAAATATTCATAGTTTTCCTATTTTTATCCACGCTACTAAATGCACAAAAAAAAGTAGATTTATCTTATTATTTGCCAAAAAATGTCACGTACAATCAAAACATACCAACTCCGCAATCTGTCATCGGTCATGAAGTAGGCGAGTGGCATATTACACATGATAAATTAGTAGAGTATATGAAGGTTTTAGCGAAATCTTCGGATAGAATTACCCTAGAAAATAGAGGAAAAACCTATGAAGACAGGCCTTTACTTTTACTAACGATTTCATCGCCCGAAAATCATCAAAATATAGAAAATATTAGAAAAATTCATATTGATGGGACAAATGATGCTTCAGTAGATGTTGCTAACAATCCAATTGTGGTGTATCAAGGTTTTTCAATTCATGGAAATGAACCTAGTGGCTCTAATGCAGCTTTGGCAGTTGCCTATTATTTAGCGGCAGCACAAGGAAGTGAAATTGACGATTTGTTAAAAAACACGGTTATTTTGTTCGATCCTTCTTTCAATCCTGACGGGTTGCAGCGTTTTGCTTATTGGGCAAATACCAACAGAAGTAAAAACATCAATCCAGATCCTAATGATAGAGAGTATTCAGAGATTTGGCCTAGAGGAAGAACCAACCATTATCAGTTTGATATGAACCGAGATTGGTTGCCCGTGCAATTGCCAGAAAGTACGGCAAGAATTGCAAGTTTTCATAAATGGTTGCCGAACATTTTAACGGATCATCATGAAATGGGAAGCAATTCTAGCTTCTTTTTTCAACCTGGAATTCCGAGTAGAACAAATCCGTTAACACCACAAATGAATCAGGATTTAACGAGAGAAATAGGAACCTACCATGCAAAAGCTTTGGATAAAATAGGTTCTTTATACTATTCTGAAGAAAGTTTTGATGACTTTTATTATGGAAAAGGATCTACATTTCCAGACATTAATGGTGGTATTGGTATTTTGTTTGAGCAAGGAAGTTCTAGAGGACATGCACAGGAAACCATCAACGGAGTTTTAACCTTTCCTTATACGATTAGAAATCAGTTTACAGCAGCGTTGTCAACTTTAGAAGCGGCAAGAAAAATGCGTGTAAAAATTTTAAAATATCAGCAAGATTTTTACGAAGAAGCAAGAAATACGGGTAGTAAAAAGGCGATTGTTTTTGGTGATGAAAAAGATGGAGCCAAGAGTTTTCATTTAGCCGAAGTGATGAAAAAACAACAGATTAAAATCCATGAATTAAAGGCAGATTTTACAGAAAACGGAAAAACCTTTAAAAAAGGATATAGTTACGTGGTTCCTATGAATCAGAAAAATCAACGTTTGATAAAAGCGATGTTTGATGTGCGTAAAACCTTTAAAGATAGCTTGTTTTACGATGTATCGGCATGGACCTTTAATCATGCTTTTGGATTAGATTATGCTGAAAATATTTCACTTTCTAAGGCAGGAAATGAAATTACAGATCTAAAAATGAATGCCGGGAATGTTTCTTCTAAAAGCGAATATGGTTACCTAATGCCATGGAATGAATTTTATACGCCAAAAGCTTTAAACACAATTTTACAGAAAGGTTTGCGTGCAAAAGTTTCTATGAAAAACTTTACAAATGGCGGAACTGCTTATGAGTATGGTACGATCTTTATACCAGTTCAAAATCAAAAATTGAATGCAGAAGAAATGCACCAATTTTTAAATAAAGTGGTCACAGAAAGTCATGTTAAAATAATGGGTGTAAACACAGGTTTAAATGACGGAATTGATTTAGGTTCTAATAATTTTAGAAATATAACAAAACCAAAAGTAGCCATGTTAGTGGGCGATGGAGTTGCGGGTAACGATTCTGGAGAAATTTGGCATTTGTTAGATCAGCGTTTTGATATGGCAATATCACGTTTGGATACAAAAGATTTTAGAAGGATGGAAATTGCTAAATACACGCATATTGTAATACCGAGTAGTGGTTTAGAAAAATCTGCTGTAGAAAAATTAAAGACTTGGGTGCAAAATGGTGGAATCCTTATCGGTTACAAAAATACGGCACGATGGTTGTCTAGTAATAAAATGATGAACCTTGAGTTTGACAGCTCAAAATCAGATACAATTAAAGATGTTTCTTTTGAAGATCGTTCCTTACAATCGGGCGCGCAGGTTATTGGAGGTGCTATTTTTGAGGCGAAAGTTGATCGTTCTCACCCTATAAATTTTGGATATAAAAATGATAAAATTGCTTTATTTAGAAATTCTACCATGTTTGTAAAAGCAGATAAACGTAGTTATAATAATCCAATTCAGTATACTTCGAACCCTTTATTAAGTGGTTATATTTCTAAAGAAAATGCAAAAGTGATTAAAAATACGGTTCCTTTTAAAGTTCAAAGAATGGGTAGTGGTCGTGTAATTATTTTTACAGATAACACCAATTTTAGAGCCTTTTGGTTCGGAACCAATAAGTTGTTAATGAACGCTATTTTCTTTGGAGACCATATGTAGCTTTTTTAGTTGGTAGTTTTTCAGTCTTTAATTAGCAGTTTGTATTTTAAATAAACGCTTGTGATTCTTAATAAAATGTCACTTCGAGTGATTTTGATTTTTTTTCAAAATTGTATCGAGAAGTTTTAAATTATCTATTTTTTTTTAGAAATAAGGAGATAATAAAATAAGAGTTTACTTTTAAAAATGTTTTACCACAAATTCACTAATTTTTAATGCGTGAATTTGTGGTTTTTTGTTGTAACAAAATTAAGGATGAAACGTCTCATTTGTATAACTAACTAAATTATAAATGAGTTTTTTCAGAGTATTATTCGCCATTATTTTTCCTCCTTTATCAGTTATAGACAAAGGTTGTGGCTCTTTCTTTATTATTTTTTTGCTAACGCTTTGCGGATGGATTCCTGGCGTTATTGGAGCTTTAGTGATTTTGAATAATCCTAAGAACTAATCAATTTCGTTTTTGCGAATCAAACTTTTTTTGTTTGGTGAAACAATCTTTATAAATGTTTAGCGAATTGTAACTAAAAGATTACTTAACTATGGTTCGTAATGACTTTAAGAAACTTGCTCTCCATTTTTAATCTTTTTTGAAGCTTTTAACAAAACCACATTTCCATTCGTATTATAAACTCCCAAAACTAAACATTCACTCATAAAGTTGGCAATTTGTCTCGGTTTAAAATTAACAATAGCACTCACTTGTTTATGCAATAAGGCTTCTTTGGTATACAAATCAGTAATTTGTGCG
Organism: Polaribacter litorisediminis; assembly: GCF_019968605.1. Classification (NCBI taxonomy): domain Bacteria; kingdom Pseudomonadati; phylum Bacteroidota; class Flavobacteriia; order Flavobacteriales; family Flavobacteriaceae; genus Polaribacter; species Polaribacter litorisediminis. Next base: position 1,940,211 of record NZ_CP082966.1, on the reverse strand, counting down.
CTCGATTTTTTGATACCCAAAGCGCCAAAATCAATTTTTAATTGATAAGCAGGTTTTCTGGCTTTTGGGAAATCGTTGACTTCAATAATTGTTCCGATTCTGATATCAACTTTTAAAAAATCTTCGAAGGTTATTGCTGTTTTCATCTGTTATTTCTTCTTTCCTAATTTCTGAATCACCCAAAGCGGACCAATCAATAAAAATTCTAAATCTTTTAAAAATGATGGTTTTGCACCTTCTATTTTATGGCCGTAAAATTGCCCGATCCAACCTAAAACAAAAATAGTAATAGCCCCATATAATAAGTTTATTTGATTGCCTAACCAAAAATTACCAATGACGCAAAGTAGTATTACAAAGAGCATTTCAATAAAATACCAAAAGCCTAATTTTAGATAAAATAATGAAATAATAACGCCTACAATTACGGCCCAATTTTCTAATAATGGATTGTGTAATTTAAAAGTATTTTCTAGAAGAGTAGCAGGTATGCTCATCAGTAAGCCAATAACACTAAAGAAAATTATGGGCACACAAATGTAATGAATGATTTGGTTGGTTTTATTTTGATGACTTTCAGCGTATTCATCAAAGTATTCTTTGGCGGTATTCATGGTTTTTATTTAAGTTCTAAAGATAGCGTAATTTATAAAAAAGATATAGTAGAGAAAAACTGTTATCAGAATTGGTTTTCTTTGTTTTTGACCTAAATAGAAATATTATAATTATTTTAATACTCATCTAATCATGGCTAAAAGGATCCATTATTTAGAGGTTAATTTTTTATAGGCTTTTTTTGAATTCCTTTTTTCAGGATTTATATCTAGGGCTTTTCGGTAATATTTTATAGCATTTAGTGTGTCTTTTTGAGCAAGGTAAGCATCACCCAAACTATCATAAACATTAGAGCTTTCTGGATATAAAATAGTGTTTATTTTTAAAACTTCAATGGCGGCATTATACTCCTTATTTCTAATAAAGGTGTACCCTAAACTGTTTAATCTATTTTCTTTGATATATGGATTTAAGGAATCTTCTTTCTGAATATTTATAAACCCTGCCAAAGCCTTGTTATATTCTTTTGCTCTAAAATGTTCGTCTGGGGTTTTTTTACCTTTTTCCATTTTTTCAAAATGATATAATATTCCATCATGTTCTGTTTTTGGAGCGAGTTCAATATGCATTTTAGGTTGACTTACAAACACAATTTTTTCGTTTAAGGCTTTCATGTAAAAAGAACTGTCATTTACTTTTAACAATTCTAAGGCATCATTTCCGCGCCATTTTGCAAGCATAATACTTTCCTTAAAGTAGATTTCTAAGACTTCATTGGCATTAAATAAATAACGACCAGAGGTTGCAGTCATAAACGTTTCAGAATTTTTTTGTGAGGTACAACTAGTTAGGATTAAAATTAGTAAAAGTGCTGTTGCTCGAATCTTCATAGTTTGTTATTCTTAAAGTTAGTCCTATTTTAGACCATAAATTTAGTGTTTTTGTTACAGAAAATTTTCATTCAGCATAAACTATTTCATTTTATAAAGGTTTAAGAACCAACTATGATTGATAAATGTATTATATTTTAATATGTGTTTTTTACAGACTGCAGTTCATCAATAATAGATTAAGAAATCTTTGATGAGGTAATAGAATTTTGTAATACTAGCAAATAACCCAACATTTTACGAGTAGTTGTAAGTGATTTGATTAAAGATATTATTCCCAAATAAACAAAAGATAGAATAATGCTATTTTAGAAAAATAATGCCCGAATAAATCGTTTCTTTTTGCTTGTTTTGTTAAAAAAAATTACTTTTTTACGACCATGTTAATTCTTTTTAATCGAAAAGAATTCCTCGATGCTCTGCGTCGGGGTTTCCGTTGAAATTGTCATTCCCGTGAAAACGGGAATCTAAATAATAGAATTTTGGTTTTTGACCTTTTTAGGTCAAAATGAAACGAGCGAAACCTGCCTGTATTCTATGATTAAACCAGCCAAGAAATGTTAAAGTTATCAACAATTTTAAGCAGCATATTTCATGGTGTCTATATAAGGCTCTTTTCTATTAACAACCGCGAATATTCTTGATACTAATTTGTTTCTTATTATATTTATTGTACTCATTTTATTCTTTCCTTCTGCTACTCTTTTTTCATAGTAAATTCTCATTTCAGCATTATGTTGGATACTTGTTTTTGCACACAAATCAAGAAGACTTTTTATTTTTTTATTTGCCAGATTACTCACTTTAGTTTTACCTCTTATACTAGTTCCAGATTGATTTTGAAATGGAGCAATACCAGAATAAGATGCAAATTTTCGATGGTTTTTGAACTTAGTAAAGTTAGCTGTGTATGCTATCATAAACAGAGCTGTCTGAGATCCGATACCTTTAATGGATGTTATTAGCTTATAATTATTTAGCATGCTTTGGTTACTCTTTAAAACATCCATCATTTCATGTTCTACTTCTTGAATTTGTTTAGTCAAGTAGCTAATCATTTTCTGCTGAGTGGATAGGAGTGTTTTATTATCTTTTTTAACAAGCACACGCTTTTGTTCTTTAAGCGAAGCTTTAAAACCAGCTCTTTGCTTTACTAACCTCTGGCGGAGAGAAAGAAGGTGCTTAAGGCTTTGTTCTTCCTTACACGAAAGCTTTGTAGGTGTAATCTCATCTCTCATTCGATAAGCATATTTTGCTATCTTTTTTGCATCTGCTTTATCGCTTTTACCTCTTGTCATTCCCATTGATTGTTTAATTTCAAGACCTGGAACTAGAAAAAAAGGAATGTGTTTTGATGCTAAATAAACGGATAAAAACCATCAGAGTAAAGTCCAGTGTGTTCAAACACAAAAATGATGTTCTCTTTTGGTAACTCAGAATTCTTGTAAGTCCAATCAACCAATTTTTTGTAGCCTTTTTTGTCATTTTGAAATTCACTTTCAATTTGACTGGAATGGATTCTTGCATCGAAAGTTAATTTGCTCATGTCGATGCCAACTGTGTCTTTAATATTCATAATTTTATAAAGTTTAAAATGGTTACCTTGACTAACACCTTTATAAGGTAAATTCTAGTATTCTATTTGGTCCTTGTAACCTGGTTAATAAAGAACGAGGACTAATACAGGCAATAGGTCATTAATCTAGCCGACAGAAAAGTTCACCCCGTTCTTTTTTATGTATTTAGTTATCAACAAAATTAGAGTTATTAACAAAGAAAAAAAGAAGCAAAAAAAGAAAGATCAATTCAATTATGATTTTTTTTAAGTTAATATTTTTGTTTTACAAATCTAAAGGCCGGCAGGCAGGTACCTCTATGGCTCTGCCTCGAGGATAGTTCGTTTCAAGAAATTCTTTATTTTCAATGAATCAAAAAATAATTCAATTTAATTATAGGATATCCTAAACTTAATTTTGTGTTGATAGTAGCTTAAAAAAGTGTTTGAATTTTAGAGGTGCATAAGATTAGAAATGAATAGATCAGGAGAAATACTTTCTTTACAAATGTTATAATTTGTTAAATTTTATTTTGTTTACTATTTATTAGTTATCTTTAATCAAAATAAAATATTATGAAACTTACAGCATACACATACATCGGAATTACCACTGTCTTATTATTCTTATTTGTAATTACTTCTGCCATGAATTTTTCTTTTGGTTGGATTTTTTATACTTCCATTATTGGTCAAATCGCGATCGTTTTTATGGTGTATAAAGTCTTAATAGACCGATACCATACGAACAAAACTTTTAAAGATTTTTATGAAGATTGCCCTGTAAGAGAAGAAAATTATAGATAATAGTTTATGTATGATAGTATCTTTTGATAGTATTAATTGAATAAACACATTCGTTTTTCAAAAATTTTCAAAGTCCGTTATTTAGAAGTGTAATTTAATATTTTTCTAAAATATAATTGTACCTTGAAGTTGTTAGTTCAAGTAATACTGCTTTTTTAGTTGAATTAACTATAAAGCTATTAAAAAAACCGAACTTGCTTATCAGCAATCGAGTCAATGTTATTTTAGAGTGCATCACCCCAAATTAAAATACTCTTTATTTTTTTGTAAAGTCTAAGAATGTTAAACACTTATTGGATTTAATTTCAAAAGTGATAGTCAAACTAATACTTTTATAGGTTCATATATCCCTAATTTACAATTACTTTATCTTTTTTGCTGAATCTAGTTCTGTGTAAATTTTCTGTATACCAAATTTTAATATGGACTCAATTTGCAAGTTTTCGAACCACGAAAAAGCATTGTCAATTCTAGTGGTCTAAGATTTCTTAAAAATGATTTTGAACTTAAAATAATCATACGCATAATTTTATATTGATAGGCATGAATTTTTTTAGTTGAACATGATACAGCATTATTTAAAAGAATCTGAGATTATTTGATTCAGTCGGTGTTAGGATAAAAGTGAAGGAAAAAAGAATAAAAAATCATATCTTTATTGGTACTAAAATGAAATAAATGAAAGTAGTAACACTCACCATAAATCCAGCCTTAGACAAAAGCGCAAAAGTTGCCGAAATGATTCCTTTTGATAAATTGGAATGTTTTGATATTACGTATCATCCAGGTGGCGGTGGTGTTAATATTTCTAGAGTTTTACATCGCTTAAAAGTAGAAAGTCATTGTTTGTTTCCCTATGGAGGTAAAACAGGCGAGCATTTAATAGATTTATTAGAAGAGCAACATATAGAAGTAATTGCTACCGAAATTTCTAATTTAACGAGAGAAAATTTTGCAGTTTTTAATACCAAAACCAAATTGCAATATCGATTCGGAATGCCTACAAGTCCTTTTGATGAAAAAGAATTGGCAACGGTAGAGACCTTAATTAATCAGCATGTTGCAAACAACGATATTTTTGTGATTAGTGGTAGTTTGCCCAAGGGATTACCGATAGATTATTACTCAAAAATTATTAAAAACTTAACTGCAAAAGATGTAAAAGTAATTGTAGATACATCCGGTCCTGTTTTTAATGAAGTATTAAAAAACGAATTGTTTTTAATAAAACCCAATCAGAAAGAATTGGCACGTTTAGCAGGTAAACAAACTATGACCGCAAAAGAGCAAGAGACATTTGCCTTGCAATTGGTTACCTCTAAAACTGCAAAATATGTGGTGGTTTCTTTAGGAAAAGACGGCGCTTTTATAGCACACAAAAACGGAATTGAATATATTTCTGCCCCTGTAATTTCTGTAAAAAGTACTATTGGAGCAGGAGATAGCATGGTAGCAGGTTTAATTTATGCCATCACTAAAAATGAAACACCAACAAACATGTTACGTTGGGGTGTAGCTTGCGGAGTTGCTGCTACTTTAAGTGAAGGATCAGATTTGGCGCATAAGGAAAATATTGATAAAATTTTAAAACAAGTATAAGTTGTTTTATTAAATTTAAAAAGGCACTTACCTTCAGCACAAAGGGTGAAAAATTATAGAGGCCTCAACAATTTATCAAGCTCATACATTACAAATTTCTCTTTAGAATATTATTTTTTCATTGTTTCGGAATCAAGTTCAGGATAAATCCTTTTAATGATAAACGCTAAATTCAATTTTATGTGAGAGTAGGTGAATTAATTTCCTTGATTGGTAACCTTAAAAACGCGCTATCAGTTCGAGTGATTTTTCTGATTTAAGAAAAAAAATTATAGAGAACATATTTATAAGCGTTACATTCAATTTCCGATTTCTGCAATTATAAAACCATAATCTTTTTAAAGCTTCTCATCAGTTTCTATTAGTGTTATTTCAAAGAGAAGAAATAAAAATTAAAAATAAGCAATCATGACTGTAATTTATAATCATATATGGTAATATGTAATCATAAAAAAAACTTCAAAATAAGTAGACATCGTAGTTGTAAATAAGGTAATCATTTAATTTACAGTGTGATAAATCGTAACAAACAAACTGACTATCATAACAAAAGGCAAACAAAAAACTACATTTCTAATAAAAACAATACTTTTGGTAGCTGAAATTAAATACAAGAAAAAAATACAAAAATGGCAAAGACATTATTTGATAAAGTTTGGGATTCTCATGTAGTACGCAGTATAAAAGACGGGCCAGATGTTTTTTTTATAGATCGTCATTTTATTCATGAAGTTACTAGTCCGGTGGCTTTTTTAGGTTTAGAAAGTAGAAATAACTCGGTGCTTTATCCAGAAAGAACTTTTGCAACTGCAGATCATAATACACCAACTATGAATCAGCATTTGCCAGTAGAAGACCCTTTGTCAGCAAACCAATTAAATGCCTTAGAAAAAAATGCCGCGAAATACGGAATTTCTCACTGGGGTTTAGGAGATGAAAATAACGGAATAGTTCATGTTATTGGTCCGGAAAACGGAATAACCTTACCTGGATCAACCATTGTTTGTGGAGATTCTCACACATCAACCCACGGCGCTTTTGGTGCAATTGCTTTTGGTATTGGAACATCGGAAGTAGAAATGGTTTTATCAACACAATGTATTATGCAACCGAAACCTAAAAAAATGCGTATTAACGTAGTTGGTAAATTAGGTTTGGGCGTTACTCCAAAAGATGTTGCTTTGTATATTATAGCAAAACAAACAACCTCTGGCGCAACAGGTTATTTTGTGGAATACGCTGGCGAAGTTTTTGAAGATATGTCTATGGAAGGTAGAATGACCGTTTGTAATTTATCTATAGAAATGGGGGCAAGAGGAGGAATGATTGCTCCAGATGCAAAAACTTACGAATATTTAAAAGGACGTTCTCAAACACCGAAAGGAGCTGATTGGGACAAAGCCATGAATTATTGGCAAACTTTATACACAGAAGAAGATGCTGTTTTTGATGAAGAATTTACATACGAAGCATCCGATATTGAACCTATGATTACCTATGGAACCAATCCAGGAATGGGAATGGGTGTCACAAAATCGATACCCACAGCAGAAAGTTTAGAAGGAGGTATCGAAACCTATAGAAAATCTTTAGGATATATGGCCTTTAGTGAAGGCGACTCTATGATAGGAAAACCCATAGATTTTGTTTTTTTAGGTTCTTGTACCAACGGAAGAATTGAAGATTTTAGAGCTTTTTGTTCTATTGTTGAAGGAAGAAAAAAAGCAGATACTGTAACAGCTTGGTTGGTTCCTGGATCTCATAAAGTGGTCGATCAAATAAAAGCAGAGGGATTGGATAAAATAATTTTGGATGCAGGTTTTGTATTGAGAGAACCTGGTTGTTCTGCCTGTTTGGCAATGAATGATGATAAAATTCCTGCAGGAAAATTATCAGTTTCTACATCTAACAGAAATTTTGAAGGAAGACAAGGTCCTGGTTCTAGAACGTTATTAGCAAGTCCTTTAGTCGCTGCAGCTTCTGCGGTTGAAGGAGTTGTTACAGATCCTCGCACGCTAATGGCGAGTTAGCAGTTTTCAGTGGCAGTTTACAGTCACAAAACTAGACGAATTTAAAATATTTTATTAAAATTAACTAATTACTGCCAACTGATACTGGCAACTGAATACTAAAAAAACATGGCTTACGATAAATTCACAACATTAACAAGCACGGCATATCCATTGCCCATAGAGAATGTAGATACAGATCAGATAATTCCTGCACGATTTTTAAAAGCAACGGAACGGGTAGATTTTGATACGAATTTTTTTCGTGATTGGCGATACAATCAAGACGGCACGCCAAAAGCAGATTTCCCGTTAAATAAAGAAATGTATGCCGGTTCTAAAATATTAGTTGGAGGCAGAAATTTTGGTTCAGGCTCTTCTAGAGAACACGCAGCTTGGTCTGTATATGACTTCGGATTGCGTTGCGTAATTTCATCTGCTTTTGCAGATATTTTTAAAAATAACTGCTTAAATGTAGGGGTTTTACCTGTGCAAGTATCAGCAAAGTTTGCAGACATGTTGTTTGATGCTATTATGGCGGATCCGAAAACGGAAATTGAAGTAGATTTACCGAATCAGAAAGTAACCTTACTAACTACTGGAGCATCTGAATCTTTCGATATCAATACCTATAAAAAAGACAATATGCTCAATGGTTTTGATGATATCGATTACCTGAAAAATATAGAAGAGGAAATTGTTGAATTTGCAAAAACAAGACCTTTTTAGGTGCATGTTTATCAACAAAATAAAAAATTTAACCCACTGATGAAACCCATTTTTGTCTTTTCGAGCAAAGGGATACATCTTATAAAGTTAAATATTCTTTCGATGAAAAGTATGGAATTTCTTCTAAATTAGAATGATAGATTTTTCCTTTTTGTATGCTGATACTAAAAAATAATGACCAAGAGAAAGATTGAAATAATGGATACCACATTGCGTGATGGCGAACAAACATCAGGCGTGTCATTTTCGGTTTCAGAAAAGCTAACCATTGCAAAATTATTACTAGAAGAATTAAAAGTAGATCGTTTAGAAATTGCTTCAGCAAGAGTTTCTAAAGGCGAATTGCAAGCTGTTAAAAAAATTACATCTTGGGCTTCTGAAAATAATTATTTAGACAGTATAGAGGTTTTAACTTTTGTTGATAACGGAAAATCTATTGATTGGATGATTGATGCGGGCGCAAAAGTTCAGAATTTATTAACGAAAGGCTCTCTAAATCACTTAACACATCAACTTAAAAAAACATCCGAAGAACATTTTATAGATATCAAAGCTACCATAGAATTGGCGGCCATAAATGATATTAAAACCAATGTATATTTAGAAGATTGGTCTAACGGTATGCGAAACTCCAAGGACTATGTTTTTGATTATTTAGATTTTTTAAGCACTCAAAAAATAGAACGTATTTTATTACCAGATACTTTAGGAATTTTAACACCTGAAGAAACCTTTTTATACATTCAGGAGGTTCGTAAAAGATACCCAAAAATGCATCTAGATTTTCATGGTCATAATGATTACGATTTAGGAGTTGCCAATGTGATGGCAGCTGTAAAAGCAGGGGCTAATGGTTTGCATTTAACCATTAACGGAATGGGTGAACGCGCAGGAAATGTACCAATGGCTAGTGTTTTAGCTGTTATTAAAGACTTTTTGGTTGATGTAAAAATAGCAACAAACGAAAAAGCCTTACACAAAGTTAGTAAGTTAGTAGAAACATTTTCAGGGTTTCGAATTCCGGTAAATAAACCTGTTGTTGGTGCCAATGTTTTTACGCAAACCGCAGGAATTCATGCAGATGGAGATAACAAACACAACTTATATTTTAACGATTTAATGCCAGAACGTTTTGGTAGAAAACGTAAATATGCTCTAGGTAAAACCTCTGGAAAAGCAAATATTCAAAAGAATTTGCAAGATTTAGGCATCAGTTTAAATGATGAGGAATTAAAAAAAGTTACGCAGCGAATTATTGAGTTGGGTGATAAAAAAGAAGTGGTTTCTCAAGAGGATTTGCCCTATATTATTTCTGATGTGTTAGACAGTGATACCATTGAAAAACGCGTAATTGTAGAAAATTATGTATTAGGACATGCAAAAGGAATGAAACCATCAACCACCTTGCAATTAAAGGTAGAAGGTGTGCAGTATGAAGCACATGCCCAAGGGGACGGTCAGTTTGATGCCTTTATGAATGCTTTAAAAAAATTATATAAAATCCATAGTAAAAAAGAGTTGCCAAAATTAATCGATTATGCCGTGAGAATTCCTCCAGGAAGTCATTCTGATGCATTGTGTGAGACTATAATTACTTGGAAAAGAGAGGATAATGAATTTATTACGCGTGGTTTAGATTCAGATCAAACAGTTTCAGCGATTAAAGCTACGGAGAAAATGCTCAATATTATTTAAAAAGTTGGCAGTATGCAGTCGTAGTTTTCAGTTAGCTTGTTTGCTGTAAATTAGTCTGAGTACGAAGAGTTTGTCAGTTCGATTTATTTTCGACTTTTTTGAGAAAATTGTATCGAGAAAATTTTGGAGGAAAACAAAAAGAGTATTTTATATGATAAAACATCTCGAAACAAATTTCTTGAAAAAAGAATTTCACTCGATGTGACATAGCAGATACAATATTTAAATAATTAAAAAATAAATAGAAATTAAATTATCGGTTTTTTATTGTGCGAAATGCCAATAGCGAAATGCCAAAAGCTTAAAATATTATGAAATTAAATATCGCATTGTTAGCAGGAGACGGAATTGGTCCTGAAGTTATAGCGCAAGCCGTAAAAGTATCGGATGCTATTGCAAAAAAATTCAATCACGAAATTAATTGGAGACCTGCTTTGACAGGAGCTGCAGCCATTGACGCTGTTGGTGAACCTTATCCAGATGAAACTCACGAAATTTGTATCTCTTCGGATGCTGTTTTATTTGGTGCTATTGGTCACCCAAGGTTCGACAATGATCCATCAGCAAAAGTGCGTCCAGAACAAGGATTGTTAAAAATGCGTAAAAAATTAGGTTTGTTTGCGAATGTGAGACCAACATTTACATTTCCTTCTTTATTAGATAAATCACCTTTAAAAAGAGAGCGTATTGAAGGAACCGATTTGGTTTTTTTACGTGAATTAACAGGCGGTATTTATTTCGGCGAAAAAGGGAGGAGAGATGATGGAGAAACGGCTTTTGACAATTGCGTATATACCAGAGCAGAGGTAATCCGTTTGGCAAAAAAAGGATTTGAGCTCGCAATGACACGGTCTAAAAAATTGTGTTGTGTAGATAAAGCAAATGTGTTAGAAACTTCAAGATTATGGAGAGAAACTGTTCAAGCCATGGAAAAGGATTATCCTGAAGTAGAAGTTTCTTATGAATTTGTAGATGCTGTTGCCATGCGTTTGGTACAATGGCCAAATAGCTATGATGTATTAATTACAGAAAACTTATTCGGAGATATTTTAACAGATGAGGCGTCTGTAATTTCTGGTTCTATGGGCTTAATGCCAAGTGCTTCTTTGGGCGCTAATATTGGTTTATTTGAGCCAATTCATGGTTCGTATCCGCAAGCTACGGGTTTAAATATTGCAAACCCGATGGCAACTGTTTTATCCGCTGCCATGATGTTCGAAAACTTTGGATTATTGGAAGAAGGAAAAACGATTAGAGAGGCTGTAAATAATGCTTTAAATAAAGGCGTGGTTACCGAAGATTTATCTGACGGAGGAAAAGCATACGGAACAAAAGAAGTAGGAGATTGGTTGGCTGAAAATATTTAGTGTTTTTTACTATTAGTATTACTAGTACTATTAGATCATAAAAGCGTTCAATATTTGGGCGCTTTTATAAAAATGAATGGGTTTGTATTCGTTATTGATTGTTAAGAATCATCTTTTTTAGTATACTTCTATATGCTGATTTAACGTAAAAGTTGAGCTCTTCAGAAACTAAAAATGTGGTATTTCTTTAACTATTGCTATAGCATTCTGTCTGAAAACGGTTTATACTGCTAACTATGAAAAAGCATTTTCACTTGTTTTTTTAATTTAAATTAAATCGTATTTATAGAAGAGAACGTTATTTTATTTTTTTAGTTCATCATTTAAAATAAAAGCCATAAATTCTTTGGGTTTTTCTAAGGCAATAAAGTAACCGCACTTATCTATTAAATGCATTTGTTGGGTGGTTTTTAAGAAAAATTGAATACGTTCGGGTGTTTCATAGTCTTTTAAAATATCGTTTAAACCCCAAATTATATCGATCGTAGAGGTTGTCTCAGACAATACTTTTAGCCATCTTGTGGTACAATGATTAATTTCAATAATCCAATATTTAACAAAATCTAAAGTTTTTAATCCGTTATTGTAATTTAATAATTCCCATCCTGTTTTTAATTCTTCTTCAGTAATAGCATCCGGATTAAAGAATGAATCTTTTGTGTATTTTTTATATATCCCGAAAGTACTTGAGATTTTTAAGAATGTAGTGGTAATAAAATTTTCAATGGCCCTTTGTTTTTCGATATCCATGCTTAATTCGATGGATAAACTTAGGTTTAAAAACCAAATTTTATGGATTTCAATTTCTACAGATTTTATTTGTATCAATGAAAGTATTTCGCATAAAACACTGGCACCAAATCCTTGACAAATTACTGAGAACTCTTGAATCTTTAATGTATCTATAAGTTTTATTAAAATTTGTGCTTGTTCAACAATAGAAAAATAATAGTTTTTTGGTTTGGATGAAAATCCAAAGCCAATTAAATCGGGCATTAAAACTCTATACGATTCTTTAAGGTCTCCTAAAACTTTATGAAAATCATAAGAACTAGAACCATAGCCATGAATCACTAAGATTACTGGTTTTTGAGATAAAGTATCGATATATGAAAATTCTTCATTTAATAATTTTATGGTTATATGATTTTCTTTCCAGTCTGAAATTTGCATTTTTAAGTATTATACGATCGTGTTAAATTTTATCTTCAAAATATCATAAATTGCTTTGTCAATTTCTTTTAATATCATCAATGCCCAACTAATGGGTTCTTTATCTAAAACAAAACATTTTTTATTTTCAATTACTTTAATATTATCATATCTATTGGATGCAATATGGAGTAGGGTGTTTTTGATATTCGCAATATCATCTTTACGCCAAAAAATAAAAATCGGAAGGGATGTTTCTTGAATTGCATTCATCCATCGATGCCAATATAAATAGTCTTCATCATTATAACTACTTAAAACTAAAATCTCCTTTTGATTCTCTAGTTCCGCAAGTTTTAGAGTAGCTACTTTACTTTTTTTATGATGTATAGGTACCTTGTCTCCCTCAATACTTTTAAGTAAAATTTCATTTTTATAATTCAGTAAAACTTCTTTATATTTAACAGATTCCTTGTTATTTATAAAAGCGGCAATGGTATTTAAATCGGCATAAAACTGATTGGATACACTATTAGAAATGATTAATTTCTTAATATTAAATAATATAAGATTAGCATTTTTACGATACAATATTTCTTTGGCAACTTTAGCACCATAACCATCTGCTAGAATAATAAAATGTTTTAATTTTAGCTTAGTCCAAAGTTCTAAACAAACATTTGCTTGATCGATAAGTGACAAACAATAGGGAATCGGTGCCTTTGAGAAGCCAAACCCTAAATGGTCATGAATTACAACTCTATAATATTCTGCTAATATGGGCAATGTTTTATGATAATCATAACTATTAGAAGGATATCCAGTAATAATAACAATTGTTTCTTTAGTAAAACGTTCATCTTCTGTATCTAAAACAAATACATTTTGATTTTGAATTTTGACATATTTCCCATAACTCTTCCAATCTTGTCCGGTAACCATAGCTCGAGGTTTAAGCTTTTTATAAATGTAATTTATATTTCTGTATAAGTAATTAAATACTAGAAAAAATATTGGTAAAAATCATGGTTTTTTTTGATGAAATGATCTAAAAATCAATCAGTTTTACTTTTGAAATAAATCTAGCACGAACCAAAATGGTTTAAGATTTAAAATTAATTACCTAAATGAATTTTATGATTATTATTTGAACTTATACAATTTCTAAAAAAAATAGAGTGTCCACGAATCATTAAAATTAAGCCATAGAAATAAAAAAAATAATGCTTTTAAAATAAATAGCTAAACAATTAAAATGAGTCAATCAATATATTATTTATGTTTTCAAAATTAAATCCAATAAATCTTTAGGTTTTTCTAGCATTGGTAAATGTCCACAAGTATCAATCATTGATAATTGACTATTTGGTGTTTCTAAGGCAATAAATTCTGCAATCATAGGCAGCACAACCGTATCGTTTTTAGACCAAATTAATTTTATGGGCATGGAAGAGTTTCTTAAAGCTCTGTGCCATCGATTCCAAAATGTTTTTCTTTCTTCCATATAATTATCCACATAATCAACAATATCTAAACCATCATTTTCTTGCATTAAAAGCCAAAAGTTCTCTAATTCTATTTCTGATATTTTTTCTTGATCAAAAAATAATGCTCTAATATCTTTTTTAAACATTCCTTTAGAAGACATCAATTTTTTTAGCGCTTTGCTCAGCGCCATAAAATGGTTCTCTTGAGAAGGTGAAAATTCTAAAACATCTATTCTCATATTTACGTTACAAAAAATAATTGATTCTATCTGAAAATCAATTTGCTCTAGATTTTTTCTAACTAGTATTTCGTTTATAATACTACCGCCGTAATCATGACCCAGTAAAGAAATTGTTTTAATATCTAATTTTTTTAAAATTTCTTGAACAATATCTGCTTGTTGTAAAATGGTAAAGTATTGTTCCTTTGGTTTTTCTGAAAACCCAAAGCCAATTAAATCTATTAATATAACTCTGTGATATTTAGAAAGCTCATCTAAAATTTTGTGATAACAATAAGAAGAAGTTATAAATCCATGAAGTAAAAGAATGTTTTTTGTATGATGTTTTCCTTTATCTATGATAAAAACTTTTTTACGAAGTACATTAATGCATGCGCCTTGGGCTTTCCACGTATTTAAGTCCATTTTTACGATTGTTTGCGGTTTTTAGAAAAATGCAGCAATTCTTGATTTCTGATTGTGGATGCCAAAAACTAAATGTAACCATTTATTTGGAGTCTCTTTTATTGAAAAAGCATTGGTGTTTTCAAGCCATTCTATGTTGTGATTTACTTTATCAACCGCTAATACAATTGCAATTTCTTTAAGAGCAGCAGTATCAGTTTTTTGCCAAAATATTTTAACAGGAATTTCAGTTACTCTCAAAGCTTCTGTCCATCTATGCCAATAAATATATCGATCTTTTATAAAGTTACTTGTTATTTGTATCTTCTTTGCCTCCTCATATTGGCTACGAGAGCTATTGAGGTCGTAAAATTTATTGGACAACGTACTTTTTACTTTTCGAAAGCCTATTTTTCTAAGATTAAATGATTGTTTATCTTTTTGTTTCTCGTTGAGTAATGAATTGATATTAGAAATTTCTAGACTGTCTAAATCTTCATGGCTACTGCACAAGATTATTTTTTTAATTTTTAAAGGAATTAAGTTGTTGTTTTTGCGAGCTAAAATTTCTTTCGCAACATAACTTCCGTAGTCATGAGCTAAAATAGTAACTTCTTTTAAGCCTAAAAAAGACCACAAACGAAGCGCTATATCTGCTTGATCTATTAAAGAATATTGCATTTCATCCGGACAGTCTGAAAAACCAAAACCAAGGTGGTCGTGAATTACAACTCGATAATTTTTAGCCAATTCAGGGATAATTGCGTGATAATCGTAACTTAATGTTGGGTGTCCATGCAGAATAACAATGGTTTCTTTTGATTTTCCTGTATCAATAACAAAAATGTCATTATTGTAAACAGAAACGTATTTACCGAGAGCTTTCCAATCTTGTGAAGTCATAATTTTTGGGGGATTAATTATTTTCTTATATGTGTTAAATATACAATTTTTTAGTTAGATTTGAAGCATTAAATGTTAAATATTTTATAAGATTTATTATATAGACGTCATATTACCTATTCCTATAGAGAAAACTTTTACGTATGCAGTTACGGATGAGGAAGCTAGCTTTTTAAAAAAAGGAATGCGCGTTGCCGTTTCTTTTGGTAAATCAAAAATGTATACAGGTTTAGTTTTTAATATTCATGAAACCGCTCCAACCTTATATGAGGCTAAAGAGATCCATCAAATTTTAGATGAGGTACCTTTAGTGAATGATTTGCAACTGAAACACTGGGAATGGATTGCTAGTTATTATATGTGTTCTTTAGGAGATGTTTTTAGAGCTTCTTTACCTTCTGCTTTTTTATTAGAAAGTGAAACCATCATTTATAAAAATGACACGTTTAAAGAGGAATCCATTTTAGAAGATGATGAATATTTAATTTTTGAAGCATTACAACATCAATCACAATTAACGATTCATCAAGTTGCCAAAATATTGGGTAAGAAAAAAGTGATGCCTTTGGTGAATGAGTTGATTAAAAAAACAGCCATCTATATTAAAGAACAAATTTACGAGCAGTACAAACCAAAATTGGTGAAATATGTTCGTTTGCATGCAGCGTATAACTCTGATACTTCTTTAAATATGTTGTTGCAAGAACTTTCTAGAGCAAAAAAACAGCGAGAGGCAGTTTTAACCTTCTTTCAATTATCCACCACAAAAAAACCGATAAAGGCAAAAGATTTAGAACTAAAAGCGGCGGTTTCACCTACTATTTTAAAGTCTTTGGTAGATAAAAATATCCTTGAATTTTATGAGATACAAACCGATAGAATAAATTTTGAAGGCGATACTAATGCATTAAAAAAGTTAAATGAATTTCAAGAAATTGCAGTATCAGAAATAAAACAAAACTTTAAAGAAAAAGACGTAATACTTTTACACGGAATTACAAGCTCTGGTAAAACGGAAGTTTATACAAAGTTAATTCAAGAAGTTTTAGATGCCGAAAAACAAGTCTTGTTTTTATTGCCAGAAATAGCATTGACAACTCAAATAATTACGCGATTACAAGTTTATTTTGGAGAGCAGATATCTGTGTTTCATTCTAAATATTCTATGAATGAAAGAGTAGAAGTATGGAATAATGTTCTAGAAAACAAAACAAAAGCGCGCATTATTTTAGGGGCACGTTCTTCTGTTTTTCTGCCTTTTTCTAATTTAGGATTAATTGTAGTTGATGAGGAACACGAAACCTCTTACAAACAATTTGAACCGTCACCAAGATACAATGCTAGAGATGCCGCTATTGTTTTGGCAAAATTACACAAAGCAAAAATCTTGTTAGGTTCTGCAACCCCATCTTTAGAAAGTTATTTTAATGCCCAACAAAAAAAGTATGGTTTTGTTGCATTAAACAGACGTTTTGGAAATGTTCAATTACCAAAAATCGAGCTGATTGATGTAAAGGAAAAGCAAAGAAAAAAGGAAATGAAAGGTCATTTTTCTGATCAATTGCTAAAATTAATTCAAGAGGCTTTAGACTTAAAGGAACAAGTAATTTTATTTCAAAATAGACGAGGATACTCGCCAGTTGTAGAATGCAAAACCTGTGGTGTTTCTCCTCAGTGTCCCAATTGTGACGTTTCCCTAACATTTCATAAATTCAAACATGAATTACGCTGTCATTATTGCAGTTATCAGCGTGCTATGCCTAATAGTTGCAGTGCCTGTGGTAGCAATACATTAGATACCAAGGGGTTTGGAACAGAGCAAATAGAGTTAGAGTTAAAAGATTTATTTCCTGATTTTAAAATAGGTCGTATGGATTTGGACACCACACGAGGTAAATTTGGATATCAAAAAATAATTGGTGCTTTTGAAGCTCAAGAAATCGATATTTTAGTAGGAACTCAAATGCTTTCTAAAGGATTAGATTTTGAAAATGTTTCATTAGTCGGAATTTTAAACGCAGATACGATGCTAAATTTCCCTGATTTCAGAGCACATGAAAGAGCATATCAAATGATGGTGCAAGTATCTGGTAGATCGGGTAGAAGTAAAAAACAAGGAAATGTAGCGATTCAAACATATAATCCATATCATAAAATACTACAGCAGGTTGCTACCACAAATTATTTAGAAATGTATAAGGAACAGCTGCAAGAGCGATGGCAATATAAATATCCTCCTTATTATCGATTGATAAAAATTACGTTAAAACATAGAGATTATAACAAAGTTGATACTGGTGTAAATTGGTTGTTTAAGGCTCTGTATAGTTCTTTTGGGGAACTTGTTTTAGGACCTACTGCACCCGCAGTTTCTAGAATTAGAAATCAATATATTAAAAATATTGTGATTAAAATTCCGCCAAAACAATCTTTGGCCGATACAAAAAATAAAGTCATTAAGATAAGAAATACATTTGAGGCAGTCAAAGAATTTAGACCCATACGTTTTATTATGGATGTAGATGCTTATTAAAAAAGGAGTAGAACTTCATCTTCTCGAATGATAAATAGCATTACTTTAAGTTAAAATAAGTATTGAATGTTAGGATTGTAAATAACCTTTTCGTTTTATGTCCTCTCGTATTTCAAATTTTTCTAAAGCCATTTTCCATTCAATTTTAATAAAGCTGTTTTTAAATTGAGTTGCGTAAAATCGAACACCTCTATTTTTTCAGTTTGATTTGGTCTTCCCCAATTATAATAGGTTGTAATTTTAAAAATTGTTGGTTTCGATTGTTTATTTCCTAGATAGGTAAGATTTACGAGCCAATCTCCTTGTTTTAAATTCTCTATAAAAACTTCTTTTGATGTATATCCTTTCTTTTTTTGATCAATAATTAAATCAATATTATCCGAAGAAGAATTTTCAACAGCATAGGGCAATAAATCTGGATTTACAAATTCAAGAATAAATTCTGCTTCAGAAGTATTCCATTCAAAAACTAGTCTAACATCACTTTCAATATTTTTTTTCGAATTCTCAATTTTAATTTTTTGGGTCGAATTTTTATCTTCTTTATCTAGATTATATGTAGCTATTATTTCAGACCCCATAATTTCTCCGATATCATTATCTTCTATTTTAAAATTTTTATTTAGGTAATAATGATACGCTAACCATGCGTCTCTATATTGTTTTAAGGATATATATGTATTTGCTAAATCTCTATAAGATTGTCTATATTCAGGTCTTAATTTTACTATTTTTTTATAAACAGCTAAGGCTTTTTCTTGTTCCTTTAGCTCTTGATATTTGTAAGCAATTCCTTTTAAATCTTCTGGATTATTGGGGGAGAAGTCTTCAAAATCGGTAAGTACCTTTAACATATTATTTTCACTAAATTTTTCTTTCTTAAAATAATTAAATACATTAAAATGATAGTTAACCTCATTTTTATATTTTGGGTATTGGTTTAAATAGATTTCGAGTGCTTTTTTTGAATTCACTCTTTTCGGATACTCCTCTAAGTACTTTGGTTTTTTAGTTTTTATTTTTTTGTATTGGATAGCGTCATTCCTATAATAATCAGCATCTGTTAAGTAATAATCATCATAATTAATACCTTTTACTTTTTTATAATCAATATTGGTTTTTACTAGAATTATAAACCCTTTTTCTTCGGAATTTATGACTAAAACCTCTTCTACTTCAGAAATATAAACAGGTATTGGTAATCCAAAAGTAACGCCATCAAATACCCAAAGAGCGGGTCCTTCTAGCTCTCGTCCTTTTAAATAGGCAATTTCTTCACCAAATTGATTTATTTTTACAAGCAATTCGGGTACTTTATTTTCAATTGCTTTTGTTAATGAAGGAGCGAACTTATCTAAGCTATTTCCTTCAATTTTTCTAATATTATAGGGAGCTGCATCATTGCCAATATCACTACCTCCAAGTTTTAAAACTTTTTTTGGCTTTAAACCAGTAATCGTGTTTTCAAGTTCTAAATTGATATTTAGTACCGTAGTAACGTCTTCAATTAAAACCCACACTTTTTTTAGCCCAACATAACTAAAGCTTATCGTTTCTCCTACTTTGGCTTTAATATTATAATAGCCAATTGAGTCTGTTACAGTAAATCGCATTGTGCCTTCAATAAAAATAGAAACGTTTGAAAGCCGATCATTTTTATGAGATATAAAACCTGAAATCGTTTGGTATTCTGAATTATTATGTGTTCTAGAAAACAACATAAGCGGTATAAGTAGCAAGAATACTAGGAATCTATTTTTCATAAGTGTGCTTGATTTCACATTAAAATGACAAAATCTATGCCATATTGATTATCAAAAATAAAGTTAATGTTTATTTCTAAAATAATAGACTCTTTTATGACATAATAGCAATCTTAATAGTAGGCTGATACAATATATTGTTTATTTCAAGTTTGATAAACAAACTTGTAAGTATTCAATAAAAAAATAATTTTTTTAAAAAATTTTTAAACTTCCAAGCAACCTTTTTAAAAGTTTTGTAGTCTATATATTTGTAAGGCAGTAAAAACAGAAACAAGAGGCTTGAAAATTATAAAACTACATAACTCACAAAAAACGCTCATTAAAAAAGCTAGCAATCATAATAGAGAAGCGCAACAGCATTTGTTTGAGGAGCATTCTCCGAAAATGTTGGGGGTTTGTAGGCAATATGTAAAAGATTTGCATCATGCAGAAGATTTATTATTGCAAGGTTTCTTAAAAGTATTTGCCAATTTACACACTTTTAAACACGAAGGTAGTTTTGAGGGATGGATAAGGCGAATTATGGTAAACACGTGCATTTCTTATTTAAGAAAGAAAAACTTCGTCGATTTATCTGATGAAGAGTATGTTTTTAATGATGTCGCCACAGAAAATTTAGAAAACACTTCTGTAGAAGATATTCAAAAATTAATCGATCAATTGCCAGCAGGATACAAAATGGTATTTAATTTATATGCTATTGAAGGGTATAAACATTCTGAAATTTCTAAAAAATTAGGCGTTTCTGAAAGTACATCAAAATCGCAGTTATTTAAAGCACGTAAATTATTGCAACAAAATTATATTAAAATGAATAGAACAGTTAATGGAAACAAATAAAATAGATAAAAACATACAAAATAAGTTTCAGAATAGAACTTTTAAACCATCAGCTTCTGCATGGGAGCGTTTATCTGTGCAACTAGATGAGCAACCCAAACCAAAGAAAATTGGTTGGTTTTTTTATATAAGCGCAGCAGCAAGTATTTTATTGTTGGTTTCAATCGGAATTCAATTATTTTCTGAGGATACAAAAGATTTTATTCCGAAAAATGAAGTAGTAGTTTCTCCAATTGACAAAACAATAATCAATACAAATATTGATAAATTTATTAAGGAAGTTCCATCAGAGGAAGCAATTGTAAAGAAAGATAAGGTTGATAAAGAAATAGATTTGAATACAAATGCTGTTGTAAAAAAGAATAATAATGCACTTAAAAAGTATAAGAAATCTCAAAAAATAAAGATAGTTTCAGAAAAAGAAAAAATTATCATTGCAAAGATGGAAGCGCTACCAATTGTACATCTGGCGAGGGAGGAACCAATTAAAAATAAGATAGAACGATTAAAACAAAACCCCAATGTCAGCATAAAAGTTAATAGCGAAGATTTGTTATACGCGGTAACAAATTCTCCAGAAGATGTAAAAAAATATTATGCAAAATATAATGTGAATAGGGCAGGTGTTTTAAAAACGATTCAAAATCAGCTGAAGGAATCTAATTTAAGTGTAGATCCAAATACTATTCTAGCAGAAGTAGAGCGCACGATAGATGACGATGTTTTTCAGAATAATTTTATGAAATCATTAAAAAGAAGAGTTACAGATATTGCCTCTGCAATTACCAGTAGAAATGATTAGCACTGTCTTTGTTGATTACGAAGCAATCTCTATGTAAAATTAAATAACAATTTAAATATAAACCAAAGAATATAAATTTAAAATCTATTAAAATGAAAAAAACAGTACTAATTTTATTGTTGTTATGTGCAACGATTACGCAATCTCAAGAGAAAACATTTGAGAAAGAAGTTATGAAAATATCACAAAGAATCGAGAAGATTACCAAGCTGTAAAAAGATTCTTTAAAAGCAAAAGTGATTCATATTGATAAAAGACTAGAGAAAGAAGAAATTACAAAAACTATGGCAGAAACTTTAAAGAAAGAGGTTGCTGCGTATCATGCAAGAAAAATTGAAACATTAGTAGGCGCGCAAGAACGTTTATTGCAAGAGTTAGTGCAAGATAAAACAAACGGAAAAATTGCCAGTTCAGAGGAAGAAAATTTTAATAAAGATGCGTTAAATACATTTACAGTGGGGCGCAAAACATTTCGTTTTTCTGTAAATGAAGAAGATAATAAAGAAACTAAAGATAATCCTAATAGAAGAAAAAATAGAGGTTTTGGCAACAGAACAACCACGCAGTTTGTATTTGCGCTTGGCGTTAATAATGTTTTAAATGATAACGATTTTTCATCTTTAAATAATTCTGAATATCAATTTTGGAGATCTCGTTTTTATGAAATAGGTTTTACATGGAAAACAAGAATATCTAAAAAACCGTCTCAATTGTATTTTAAATATGGTTTTTCATTTCTTTGGAATAATTTACGATTAGAGGACAATAGGCTGCATGTTAAAAATGATGAGATTACTGAAATTGCAACATTTTCAAATCAATTATCAGAAAGTAGATTACGTCATGTGCAAATGAATTTTCCAATGCATTTAGAGTGGGATTTATCTAAAAATAGAGTGTACAAAGATGGTGGCGTGTCAGATAGAACGAACCGAGCTGTTCGTTTGGGAGTTGGCGGTTTTGTTGGTTTTAAGTTAGGCACAAGACAATATTTAGAATATGTGGACACAGATAATATCGATATAAAACAAATACAATACGATAATTTTAATATGAATACTATAAATTATGGTTTGAGTACTTATGTGGGGTATAAATCTACTAGCTTGTATCTGAAATACGATTTGAATCCTTTGTTTAAAAATACGGAAACTAGAAATATATCGATGGGAATTCGCTTCGATTTTAATTAATCGATAAAATGAAACTTTATTTTTTGTTAACAAAGCCGTTGTATTTGCAACGGCTTTGTCATTCATTTTAGTTATCGATTTCTATTTATTTACTTATTCTCATTTTTTTAAGATAAAAATTTAGTGTTGTCCGATTAAAATTAGCTAAAGTGTTTTAAAGTATTGATAGTCTTGATTTTAAAGAGTTTTTAAAGTAGTACCCTTGCTATTAAAACCGCTTTAGAATTTATGATGCATCGAAAAATTTAAAATCGTAATAATATTGTTTTTCAGTTAGTTACATTCAAGTCTTTGTTCTTGATTCTAACAGCGAAAGCGGTCTTTTTATCTTTTATCGGACAACAATGATAAAAATTTATGAATCGGTAAAAATTAAATCTTGAAACATTTATGATTATGAATACTAAAAAAGATATTACTTTTAACATTTTTAAAACTAAAATCGATTTTAGCATGAAAATTGGAATTCCTAAGGAAATTAAAAATAACGAAAGTAGAGTTGGCATGACGCCAGCAGGTGTTTTTGAATTAACAAAAAGAAATCATACTGTTTTTGTACAATCTACTGCCGGGGAGGGTAGTGGTTTTTTTGATAAAGTATATCAAGATGTAGGGGCAACCATTTTACCTACTATAGAAGATGTTTACAGTCAAAGTGATATGATTGTAAAAGTAAAAGAACCTATTGCATCGGAGTATCCTTTGATAAAAGAAAATCAAATTGTATTTACATATTTTCATTTTGCCTCTAGTGAACCTCTTACCAAGGCGATGATTGACAGTAAATCAATATGTATTGCCTATGAAACTGTTGAAGATCAAGAAGGAACGTTACCTTTATTAACACCAATGTCTGAGGTTGCAGGAAGAATGGCAATTCAGCAAGGAGCAAAATATTTAGAAAAACCAATTAAAGGTCGTGGAATCTTATTGGGCGGTGTTCCCGGAGTGGCACCCGGTAAAGTTTTAGTTTTAGGTGCTGGAGTTGTAGGGGTGCAAGCGGCTAAAATGGCTGCAGGTTTAGGTGCTCATGTTACGATTATGGATATCAACATGAAACGTTTACGGTATGTAAATGATGTGTTACCAAACCATGTTACCACTGCTTTTTCTAGCGAATATAGTATCCGACAATTGATAAAAACTCATGATTTAATTATTGGTGGTGTCTTGGTAAAAGGAGGGAAGGCTCCAAAGTTAATTACCAGAGATATGTTAAAAGAAATGAGACCAGGAACGGTCGTTGTAGATGTTGCTGTAGATCAAGGCGGATGTTTTGAAACGACCAAAGCAACCACACATGAAGCTCCTACTTATATTATAGATGATGTAGTGCATTACTGTGTTGCTAATATGCCTGGAGCTGTGCCATATACCTCTACAATTGCATTAACAAATGTTACACTTTCTTATATTTTGAAAATTGCAAATTTAGGATGGGAAAAAGCTTGTGAAACAGATGTATCCTTATCTAAAGGGTTAAACATTGTAAAAGGTGAAATTGTTTACAAAGAGTTAGAAGGTATTTTTGATTAACAAAAAACCAGTCGATATGATAAAACAAAAATAGGTATGTGTAAACTTACCTATTTTTTTTCTCCCATTCTTTTCTTAAGTCTACAGAAGATATTCCCGTTCCATCATGTTTCCATCCCGGTGGTTTTGTAAAATATTTTAATTTATTGATGATGCCCGTTTTTGATGTCAAAAAGTCGGTAAACATCAAATACCATTCTGCAAAAGCAATTTTTATGGGGTTATACGATTCAATATCTTTTACCAGTCCATACTTGGGCTGTTCTACTTCTGGCTCAAAAGTATTAAAAAGCTTATCCCAAATAATAAAAATACCGGCATGATTTCTATCTAAATATTGCGGATTTGTAGCATGATGCACTCTATGATGACTCGGTGTGTTA
Source organism: Polaribacter litorisediminis (assembly GCF_019968605.1). Classification (NCBI taxonomy): domain Bacteria; kingdom Pseudomonadati; phylum Bacteroidota; class Flavobacteriia; order Flavobacteriales; family Flavobacteriaceae; genus Polaribacter; species Polaribacter litorisediminis. The sequence continues at coordinate 1,915,784 of NZ_CP082966.1, read as the reverse complement.
AAAATAGCTTCAAACCATTTTGGCATTTTGTCAATTAATTCAGTATGAATCCAATATTGATAAATTAAACTAATAGATATTTGAACTAATACCATTACAGGGTGAAATCCAATTAAAATTAAGGGAATCCAAAAGGCAAACGTATAAAAACTACCAGACCAAGTCTGTCGTAAAGCCGTACTTAAATTATATTTTTTTGAGGAATGATGTACTACGTGGCTCGCCCAAAAGAACCTGCTTTCATGACTAATTCTATGAAACCAGTAATAGGTAAAATCCTCAGCAAATAGAATAAGAACCCAAGACCACCAAACAAATGGGATTGTAAAAAATCTAAATTTATAGAAAAATAAAAACACGCCTAAAATTATTGTCTTTGTAAACAACCCTATAAAAACATTACCCAAACCCATTAAAATAGAAGTGCTAGCATCTTTTAATTCGTATTCTTTAGATTTTATGCTAATCGTTAAAATGACTTCAAGGATTACAGTGGCTATAAAAAATGGAATCGCGAAGTGAATTAAGTTGGGTATTTCAGGTATTTGCATATCAGTATTTTAAATAATTTTTTAAAGTTCTAAAAAGCAGTCGTAAATATAAAAAAGTTATTATATTTGCACCCTTAAAAATAAACAATAAATTATCAATTATGAATCATTACGAAACTGTTTTCATTTTGAATCCCGTTTTATCTGATACTCAGATAAAGGAAACAGTACAAAAGTTTAACGACTATTTGGTTTCTAAAGGTGCCGAAATGATTTCAAAAGAAGATTGGGGCTTAAAAAAATTAGCATATCCAATTCAAAAGAAAAAAAGTGGTTTTTATCACTTATTAGAGTTCAAAATAGCTGGTGAAGAAATCAGTGCTTTAGAGTTAGAGTTTAGAAGAGATGATAGCGTTATGCGTTATTTAACCGTAAGACTTGACAAACATGCTGCTGCATGGGCAAAAATTAGAACTGAACGTGTTAAATCTACAAAAAAATAAGGTATGGCATCAATAGAACAACAAGCAAAAGGTGGTAAATCTGCTGACGTTAGATATTTAACTCCGTTAGATATTGAAACAAAAAAAGAAGCTAAATACTGTAGATTTAAGAAAAAAGGTATCAAGTACATCGATTATAAAGATGCAGATTTCTTAATGTATTTAGTAAACGAACAAGGTAAGATTTTGCCAAGACGTTTAACAGGAACTTCATTAAAATATCAACGTAAAGTTGCGCAAGCAATTAAAAGGTGTCGCCATTTAGCGCTAATGCCTTATGTTGGTGATATGTTAAAATAATTAAAGAGGTAGAATCATGGAATTGATATTAAGACAAGACATAGAAAACTTAGGATTTAAAGATGATGTGGTATCTGTAAAAAACGGATATGGTAGAAATTTTTTAATCCCTACAGGACAAGCAATTTTAGCTACTTCATCTGCAAAAAAAGTATTGGCAGAGAATCTAAAACAAAGAGCTTATAAAGAGGCTAAATTAATTGCAGATGCTAATGAAATAGCAGAAACAATTAAAGGATATGAAATACAAATTGCATCTAAAACAGGTTCAGGAGACAAATTATTTGGTTCTGTAAACAACATTGATTTAGCAGCAGCTTTAGCAAAAGCAGGTACAGAAATCGATAAGAAATTTATTAAAGTGACTGGTGGTTCTGTAAAAAGATTGGGTAAATACGAAGCTTCTGTGCGTTTGCATAGAGAGGTAGTTGCCGAAGTTAGCTTTGAAGTGGTTTCTGAATAAGAAATTAACTTATATAATTTAAAAAAAGCTCGTTAGAAATAACGAGCTTTTTTTTTGTTTTATACCCATTGGGTTTCTCAATGATTTCCTATAAATTTTAAAAACATTCTCTTTAGATGCCTAAAAATAAACGAATTTACTCAGTTATTTTGATGTTGATTGGGTATACGTTTTAGTGTGTCGCATGGAATGAGCATTTTTTATTAGTGTTGTCCGATTAAAATTAGCTAAAGTGTTTTAAAGTATTGATAGTCTTGATTTTTAAGAGTTTTTAAAGTAGTACACCTTGCTATTAAAACTGCTTTAGAATTTAGGTGTATGGAAAAATTTAAAATCGTAATAATTTTGTTTTTCAGTTAGTTCCATTCAAGTCTTTGTTCTTGATTCTAACAGCGAAAGCGGTCTTTTTATCTTTTATCGGACAACAATGATTATTTATATTAGATAATCGTAACCTCGATTTTATTTTTAGAGAACTAGTACCAGCGTTTTTTATTTTTTTTAGAAGCCTCAGATTTTCTCCCTTTTTTATTTTTACTAATCGTGTTTGGTTGCACTTTTACCTTTTTAGGAGGTGTTAGCGGGTAAGGATGATCTGTAATCACTTTAATCGTTTTCTCAAGAATTTCTTCAATTTTGTAGAGGTAAGCGTCCTCATCGGGACTGCAAAAAGAAAATGCAATTCCAGATTTGCCAGCTCTACCCGTTCTACCAATTCTATGCACATAGGTTTCAGGTACATTCGGAATATCAAAATTAATAATCGCATCGACGTTGCTAATATCAATTCCTCGAGCAGCAACATCCGTAGCAATTAAAATGCTGGCTTTTTTCTCTTTAAAGTTTTCAATGGCTTTATTTCTTACAATTTGAGTTTTATCACCATGAATACTGAACACATGATAGTTGTTTTTAAGAAGTGTTTGTTCCAATTTATCAACACCGAATTTAGTACGTCTAAAAATTAAAATTCTCCCGTTAATAGTATTGCGTAATAAATGCAAACACAAATCTGTTTTATTTTTTTTAGGAAGTTTGTAGACTAACTGACCAATATTTTTTGCTGTAGTTTCTTCGGGATTTATTTGAATTTTTACAGGGTTTTTTAAGGTTGATTTTGCGAGGTCTACAATTTTATCTGGCATGGTGGCAGAAAAAAGAAGGGTCTGTTTTTTAATAGGACATAATTTCTCTATCTTTTTAACATCATTTATAAAGCCCATGTCCAACATTAAATCGGCTTCATCTAAAACAAAGATTTCTATATAACTAAGATCAACGGCACCTCGTATTTGTAAGTCGATTAATCTCCCTGGCGTTGCAATTAAAATATCAATACCTGCTTTTAAAATCTCTTTTTGAGGATCTAAAGAAACGCCTCCAAAAATAGCGGTCGTTTTTAAATCAGTGTATTTCGAGAAACTATGAAAGTTTTCTTCAATCTGAATGGCTAGTTCTCTAGTAGGTGTTACGATAATCGCTTTTATTCTTTTTTTTCTTTTTTCAGTCTCTTTTTTGCCAAGTAGTAATTGTATAATTGGCAAAGCAAATGCTGCCGTTTTACCAGTTCCTGTTTGTGCAGCAACGATTACATTTTTCTTTTCCAAAATTACGGGAATTGCTTTTTCTTGCACCAATGTTGGCGTATGAAATCGTTCTTCCTGAACTGCTTTTAAAATTAATTTGTCTAATGGTAATTCTGAAAACTGCATGCGTATGTTTTTTTAACAAAGGTAGTTTAAAAGCATTAAAACCAATATGAATTTATGGACCATAAAAAAATCTCAAGTCGTAAACTTGAGATTTTAGAATATTATGATAAGAAAAAGGAATCTTACATAGCTCCCCATTCTTTTAGAGATGCTTTATTCATTTTTACATAACCAGCGTTTTTCGCAATTTCAGCATACTTCAAAGAAGCTTTTGCTGCTGCGATTGCTCCTTTTTTATTTCCTGCCTTAGCGTGAATTAAAGACTGCTGACGTAACATCCAGTATTTTGGCGCATCAGAGGTCAATTCTATGGCTTTATCAATCCAAGTTTGTGCTTGTTTTATATCTTTACCTGCTTCTAAATAGTATACTGCAGAAGCATACATATCTTGTGCAGAAGGACCTGCCATAAGACTTTCTATTTGTTTCGATACCATAGCATCTGTAGGTACTTCAAAAGGTAGACTTACCATAGTGTTTTCCCACATTATTGCTAAATGAGCAGAAGTATTGGTTAAATTGTCAAAAGTAATTGTAAATGTTTCCACATCCATAGGGAGGCTCACGCTGTCAACCGTTACTTTAGCAACTACTTTGGTTTCATCCCATTTTGCAGGGTTTCCCCAGTTTGTGGCATCCGAATACAACATAATGTCCCAAGTTTTTTCTCCTGGAATCGTGTACAAAGCATAGGTTCCTGCTTTTATTGTTTTTCCATCAATCATAAAATCGGTAGAAAACGTTAATTTTGTATTGGCATTTGCACCTGTTCTCCAAACTTTTCCAAAATCCTCTAGTCCACCAAAGATTTTTCTTCCTCTCATGCTTGGTCTAGAATACTCTAAAGTTACTTGTGTTAAACCAACTGTTTGTTCTATTTTTTGCGCCGGACTTGGCGCTGGTGTTTTAATTTGTGCCGTTGCAGAGAATGCAAAAGTTGCTACAAATAATGATAATATAATTTTTTTCATGATTATTGATTGTTTATTTTAATTGATTCAAAATTACGATTTCAGAAAATGACAATTGTTAACAAAACCTTAAATTAAAATACAAGGTCTTTTTAAATAATTTTTGAGGTTGAGCAGGAGCTCTCATAAAAAAATCGTTATTTTTTCTTTTTTACAGGATAGAAATATGAATCTAATTATTACGGCATTTTTTTAAAGCAACATATTCTTAAAAATAAATTTTTAACAGAAGATGCCACTTCATTTTAAATATATAAAAGAAACGCTAGGAAATTATTTTAGCAAACAACCTAGAATTTTTTGGCTATTTGAATATTAATCGTAATATTGCAATAAATAAAAAATGGGATTAGCTAAAACTGAAATGTTTACCGACCAACAAAATGAAATTGCACTTTTAGCAAAAGTTTTTGGACATCCGGCGAGAGTAGCTATTTTGCAACAACTTTTTAAAATTGATGGATGCTATTGCGGAGATTTGGTCAATGAAATTGGACTAGCGCAGGCAACAATTTCACAGCATTTAAAAGAACTAAAACAGGTAGGATTAATTAAAGGAAATGTAGAGGGAACGAGTGTTTGTTATTGTATTCACGCTGGAAATTGGACCAAAATGAAAGCAACGATTTTGCCGTTTTTAAATCAAGATATTTCTAACAAAGAAGATTGCTGTTAAAATTAAAAAAATTATTGATCATTTTAAAAATTAAATAATAGTAGAACCATGCAAGCAAAATTATTTTCAGAAATAGAAAATGTAATCAAAGAATTAAATCATCAAACTATTTCAAATGAGCGTAAAGAAGTTTTAAAACCACTCATAGAATATATTCAGTACAAAGTTATACATCACCAAGAAATTAGAATCAACTTTATCTGCACTCATAATTCTCGCAGAAGTCATTTATCACAGGTCTGGGCTCAGACAATGGCTTGCTACTTTGATATTAAAAATGTGTTTTGTTATTCAGGAGGAACAGAAGCTACAGCATTGTTCTCAATGGCGGCGGAAACTTTAAAGAATTCAGGGTTTAAAATTGATCAACTTTCAGAAGGAAAAAATCCGGTATATAGCATAAAATATGCGGATAACGAGCACCCTATCATTGGTTTTTCTAAAAAATTAGACCATGTATTTAATCCGAAATCTGAATTTGCGGCCATTATGACTTGTGATGCTGCGAATGAAGCATGTCCCATTATTTTAGGTGCAGAAAAGCGCATTCCTGTTATGTACAAAGATCCGAAAGCGTTTGATAATACACCACAGCAAGCTGAAAAATACAATGAAAGAAGTATACAAATAGCGACCGAATTATGCTATGTTTTTTCCCAAATAAAATTATAAAAAATGGCATCAAAAAAATTGAGTTTTCTCGATAGAAACTTAACGCTGTGGATTTTTGTGGCAATGGCAATCGGAATAGGACTCGGGTATTTTATTCCAAATTTCCCTAAAATTATCAATTCATTCAATAGCGGAACCACAAATATTCCCATCGCAATTGGTTTAATTTTAATGATGTATCCGCCTTTGGCGAAAGTCAATTACGCATTATTGCCAAAAGTTTTTAGAAATACAAAAATTCTGTCTATTTCTTTACTTCTTAATTGGATTATTGGACCTGTATTAATGTTTCTTTTAGCCATTACCTTTTTGCGTGATTATCCAGAATATATGGTTGGATTAATTCTTATTGGTTTGGCGCGTTGTATTGCCATGGTTTTGGTTTGGAATGATTTGGCAGAAGGAAGCACCGAATATGGAGCTGGTTTAGTTGCCTTAAATAGTGTTTTTCAAGTATTTGCATATAGTTTTTATGCATGGATTTTTATAACCGTTCTTCCTCCTTATTTCGGATTTGAAGGGGCTATTGTAGATATTTCAATCGCAACCATTGCAGAAAGTGTCGCTATTTATTTAGGGATTCCATTTGTCATGGGGATCTTAAGTAGACTTGTATTCGTAAAATTAAAAGGAGAAAATTGGTATACACAAAAATTTATTCCGACCATTGCACCCATCACTTTAATAGCGCTATTATTTACAATCGTAGTGATGTTCTCTTTAAAAGGAGAGTTAATTGTTGAAATCCCGATGGATGTTTTGATTATTGCCGTTCCTTTAATACTCTATTTTACCATCATGTTTATCATTGGCTTTTTTGTAACCAAAGCAACAGGAGCTACATATGATAAAACCGCTTCGGTGGCTTTTACAGCAGCGGGTAATAATTTTGAATTGGCAATTGCCGTTGCGATTGCAGTTTTTGGATTGAACTCAGGGCAAGCATTTGCAGGAGTTATTGGACCTTTAGTAGAAGTTCCTGCCTTAATTTTATTGGTTCGAGTTTCTTTTTGGTTCAAGAAAAAATATTATTCCTAAAAAAGAATTGTGGGTAACTTTTGTTACTCTGTAATTTAAGAATCAATCGTGTATTTGCGATAAGAATTATGAAGAGAAATATAGAACCAATTGCATACCATCAAGATACCGAATCTTTAGCGAAATTTGCAAAAGCTCTTGGGCATCCAACACGTATTGCTATTTTAAAACATCTCGAAAATCAGTCTTGTTGTTTTACGGGTGATTTGGTAGCTGTATTTCCTTTGGCGCAATCTACGATTTCTCAGCATCTTAAAGAATTAAAAAATGCTGGTCTTATTCAGGGCGAATTAAAACCACCTAAAATAAAGTATTGTATCCATCAAGAAAACTGGCAAATCGCAAAATCATTATTTCAGCAATTTTTTGATTGATATTTTTTAATAATAATATCGTTTATTGGTGATAAACAAATAAAAGTAATATGACTAAAGTAATACAAGTATTAGGAACGGGATGTCCAAAATGTCAATCGATGACCAATGTTGTAAAAGAGGTTGTTTCCAATTATAAAATTGATGCAACCATCGAAAAAGTGGAAGATATTATGAAAATTATGGAGTTTAATGTTATGACTACTCCGGCACTAGTCATCGATGGTGTAATTACCATAAAGGGTAGGGTGCCTTCTAAAGAAGAAGTGTTAGCGCTTTTAAAATAACCAAATTTTATCATGTTCAATTGGGTACAAAGTATTACAGATTGGTTGGTTTATGAGGTCTTTAATTTAGAGGAAGGACACCATTTGGCAGAAGCCTTGAACTTTTTTATCTACGATACTATAAAAATTTTAATCCTGCTTTTTATTGTGATTTTTTTTATGGGAATCGTGAACAGCTACTTTCCTATAGACAAGGTTAAAAACTATTTATCAAGAAATAAATTATATGGTTTAGAGTACCTCGTGGCAAGTCTTTTTGGTGTGGTAACACCTTTCTGTTCTTGTTCCTCTGTGCCTTTATTTATTGGTTTTGTAAGAGGCGGCATTCCTTTGGGGGTCACTTTTGCTTTTTTAATTACTTCTCCATTGGTCAACGAAGTGGCAATTGGACTTTTTATAGGATTATTCGGTCTTAAAACAACGATTATCTATGTTGTAAGTGGTGTTTTATTAGGAACGGTTTCTGGTATAATTCTTCAGAAATTAAAATTAGAACGTTATTTAACACCTTGGGTAAAAGAAGTTTTAGCCAATGCAAAAAAAGAACAAGAAGTATTTATAGCCGAAAAACAAACCTTAAAGCAACGTTTGCCTTTTATTTGGGCAGAAGTACAAACCATTCTGAAAGGTATTATTCCCTATGTATTGGTAGGAATCGCCATTGGCGGATTAATGCATGGTTACATTCCTGAAGGATTTTTTGAACAATATATGAACAAAGACAATTTATTTGCAGTTCCTATAGCAACTATTTTGGCAGTACCCATGTACTCTAATGCCTCTGGCATACTCCCAGTTGTTCAAGTATTGGTATCTAAAGGGATTCCTTTAGGAACTGCCATTGCTTTTATGATGGGGGTTGTGGGCTTATCTTTACCCGAAGCGATGCTCCTAAAAAAAGTGATGACTTTAAAATTGATTGCTATATTTTTTGGTGTCGTTACACTTTGCATTATTATTTCAGGATATATATTTAATACTATTTTATAAACCATCTATCAAAATGAAAATGAAAACAATCAAATTTTTAATCGTTTTAGCCATTAGTTTACTACTTACTTCTTGCAATCATCAAAATAAAAACAAATCAACTTCTATAGATAAATCTGTCTCTAAAATGGAAGTTTTAGATTTTCACTCTACACGCAGATGTATGACGTGTAATGCCATTGAAGCAAATACAAAGTATACGTTAAACACTTATTTTGCTAAAGAGTTACAAACTGAAAAAATCACATTTCAGGTCATTAATGTGGATGAAAAAGAAAATGAAAAAATCGCTGAAAAATTTGAGGCATCAGGAACAGCATTAATATTAAACATGATTAAAAACGGAAAGGAGACGCAAATAAATTTAACCGACTTTGCTTTTATGAATGGAAATGATCAAGAAATATTTTCTAAAGAACTGAACTAAAATAGAAACGGAATTAAAAACACTTTAATGGACTTTTTGAAATGGCTATTAGAAAATTATAATATTCCAATTTTATCAGCATTTGTTCTCGGACTAATGACAGCTATTAGTCCTTGTCCTTTGGCGACCAACATAACTGCAACCGCTTTTATTTCTAAACAGATTTCTAGTAAACGTAAAGTGTTTTTAAGCGGATTTCTTTACTCTTTGGGTAGAAGTTTTAGTTATTCTGCCATTGGTCTGATTTTATATTTTGGAGCAAGTAAATTCTATATCGCTCGATTTTTCAATCAACATGGAGAGAAATATTTAGGCCCTTTATTGATCATCATTGGTTTAATTATGCTAAATATTATCAAACTTAATTTTTTAGGAAAAATAAATTTTCAAGAAAAACTATCCGAAAAATTTAAGGATAAAGGACTTTTAGGTTCTTTTTTTATAGGTGTTATTTTTGCTTTGGCATTTTGCCCGTATAGTGGTGCATTATTTTTTGGTATGTTAATTCCAATGTCTATTGCATCAGCAGACGGACTTTATTTGCCAATTGTATTTGCCTTTGGAACAGGATTACCAGTGATTCTTTTTACTTATTTATTGGCTTTTACAGCAGGAAAAGTAAGTGTGTTCTATAATAGCATTGCGAAAATTGAAAAAGTAATGCGAATAATTGCTGGTATTGTTTTCATATTGACAGGATTGTATTATGTTTCAATTTTTATGGGAATATTGGAATAGCCAAGCAAGGTTCAAGCATATTTATACCAATTTAGTTATTAAATGCCGTGTAAATAAATTGAATTATTTTTTGGTTCATTGAAATTAAAAAACAATTAGCGTAGCCTTCGTTACGGTCATTTTTTTTAATAAAAAGTAAGCGAAAAAGAAACGATTTATTACGGCATTAGATGTCTAAAATGGTATTATTTTTTGCCAAGGCTATAAATTAACGTTCGAAAAAAATAAGGACTTAAATCCACAAAGCTAGCAACTTACGAAAAAGAATGTTTGTGGATAAGTAAAATTGAACATTCTAGATATAGAAACTTTACTAATTTCTTTTAACATATTGTTGTAGGTTTAGTTGCACATAACTTTTAGCTAAAAACCCTTTATAAAATATCAAACGGTTAAGGAAACAAATTGCTTTTTATGAAAAGAACTCAGGTTGTTATAGAGTTTACTTAAATGTTTATTGATTTTAATGTATTGTCATAAAGCCACAATGAATAAGAAATATCTGTTCTCAAAACCTTAATAAAGAGAAAGCGACATTATAAATACATATAATGCCGCTTTAAATGTTTTCACAACGGAATAATCCTTATTGTGAATTGATTTCAAATTGTCCTCAAATATACAATAAAAATAATTAACCGATTTACGGGTTTACGTACAATCGTTAAATGTTTTTCACATAGTTTTATAGCAAATTTAAAAAACACAGATATATGAAAAGAATATTAGGACTAGATTTAGGAACTACATCTATAGGTTGGGCTTTGGTAAACGAAGCAGAAAAATCAAATGAAAAATCAGAAATCAGAAAATTAGGAGTTAGAATTATTCAATATGATAATTTTAGTAAAATTGATAAAAGTGGTAAAGTTTCTGAATCAAAAAATCCTGAGGCAGATTTTTTAGCTGGAAAAGGTTTGTCACCAAACGCAAGTAGAACTCTAAAAAGAGGAGCAAGAAGAAATTTACAACGTTTTAAACTTCGTAGAAAAAACCTCATTGAAATTTTAATCAAAAATAAAATCATTTCAGAGAAAACTCTATTGACAGAAGTTGGAGAAAATACAACGCATACAACATTATCTTTAAGAGCAAAATCAGCAACAGATAAAATTAATTTAGATGAATTTGCAAGAGTTTTACTATCTATAAATAAAAAGCGTGGTTATAAAAGTAGTAGAAAAGCTAAAAATGAAGAGGAGGGAAGTTTAATAGACGGAATGGCAATTGCAAAAGAATTGTATGATAATAATCTTACAGTTGGGCAATATGTTACTAACTTATTAGAAAAGGGTAAAAAGTTTATTCCTGATTTTTATCGTTCTGATTTAGAAACTGAATTTGATGCTATTTGGAACTTCCAAAAACAATTCTACCCAGAAATTTTAACAGTTGAGTTTTATCAAAAAATAGAAGGTCAAGGGCAACAAAATAGTAGAAAACGTTTTCTAGCAATTCATGGAATTTATACAGCAGAAAATAAAGGAAAAAGAGACGAAGTAAAAAAGCAACATTACAAATGGAGAAGTGATGCAATATCTAAGCAATTAAAGGTAGAAGAAGTTGCTTATGTTTTGGTTGAAATAAATAATAATCTTAATAAATCTAGTGGATATTTAGGTGCAATTAGTGACAGAAGCAAAGAGTTGTATTTTAATAATGAAACTGTTGGGCAAAATTTATATACACAAATTGTAAAAGACAATCATACATCATTAAGAAATCAGGTTTTTTATAGACAAGATTATTTAGATGAATTTGAGAAAATTTGGGAAACACAAGCAATGTTCCATGCAGAATTAACGTCAGAATTAAAAAAAGAAATTCGTGATGTAGTTATTTTTTATCAACGAAAATTAAAATCTCAAAAACATTTAATTTCTGATTGTAGGTTTGAGAAACATCATAAGGCTGTCCCAAAATCATCACCTTTATTTCAAGAATTTAAAATTTGGTCAGTTATAAATAATCTCCAATTTTTTAATAAAACCACAAAAGAAGTCCGTGAAGCGGAACACGAATTAAAAATAATGTTATTTGAAAAATTAAATCTTTTTGGAAAACTATCAGAAAAAGAGGTGCTAGACTTTGTTGGTTTAAATACAAAAATTTGGAAAACAAATTTCTCTGAAGGAATTGAAGGAAATAATACAAATCAAAAATTGTATGAAGTTTATAAGAAAATAGCAATTATTGAAGGCTATGGAGAGGATTGGGAAAAGAAAACGCCTAAAGAAATTAATTACGAATTAAAAGCAATTTTTAATGCCGTAGGGATAGATGAGGAGATTTTAGAGTTTGATGCCAATATAGAGGGTAATGATTTTGATAAACAAAAGAGTTATCAGTTTTGGCATTTATTATATGCAGCTCAAGATGATGATAAAATTTTAGCAGAAGACAAAAGAATTTACGGAAACACGAATGTTGCTTTAAAGAAAATATTACATAAGAAATATGGTTTTAAGCCAGAGTATGCAACTTTAATGGCAAAAGTTTCTTTACAACAAGATTATGGTAGTTTAAGTGCAAGAGCAATAAAAAAGATTTTACCTTTTTTAGTTGAGGGTCACGAATTTTCTGAAGCCTCTAAGCTAGCGCAATACAATCACTCGAACTCATTAACCAAAGAAGAATTAGAAAACCGTGTTTTAAAAGATAAATTAGATTTATTAACAAAAAATAGTTTAAGAAATCCTGTTGTAGAAAAAATTCTGAATCAGATGATTAATGTTATCAATCAAATTGTTGATGAATATGGTAAACCTGATGAGATACGTATTGAATTAGCAAGAGAGTTGAAAAAATCTGCTAAAGAAAGAGCGGATGCCACAGAATATATTAATAAAGCAACTTTAGAAAACGAAAAAATTAGAAAGATTTTACAATCAGAATTTCGAATAAAAAACCCAACAAGAAATGATGTTGTTAAATATAAATTATATGATGAGTTAAAGAGTAATGCTTATAAAACCTTATTTACAAATAAACATATTCCAAGAGAAAAATTATTTTCAAAAGAAATTGATATTGAACATGTTATACCTAAAGCAAAATTATTTGATGATTCTTTTTCTAATAAAACATTAGCCTACAGAAGTGTAAATTTAGAGAAAGCAGATATGTTAGCTTTCGATTTTATTAGTGATAAATACAATGCTGATTTAGAGAACTATAAAGTAAGAGTAGAAAGCGTATATAATTTAAAAGAAATTTCGAAAGGCAAATATATAAAGCTGCTACTATCAGAAAAAGATTTACCAGAAGATTTTATCGAAAGAGATTTAAGAAACAGCCAATACATAGCAAAAAAAGCAAAACAAATTCTAGAAGAAGTTTTTAGGAAAGTAACACCAACAACAGGCAGAATTACTGATAAATTACGTGAAGATTGGGATTTAATTAATGTGATGAAAGAATTAAACCTGCCAAAATATAGAGCTTTAGGTTTAACAGAATTTCAAGAAAGAAAATACGATAAAAAAGTAGAGAAAATTATAGATTGGACAAAAAGAAACGACCACAGACATCACGCAATGGATGCATTGGCGGTAGCTTTTACAACCGAAAATCACATTCAATATTTAAATAATTTAAATGCTTCAAGAGATGATACAAGTAGCGAAAAACATGCTAAAAAATATAAGCAAGAAATTAGTTTAAATGGAATTAGAAAAAAAATAACTAGAAGGTACGAACAAAAAAACGGAGGAAGCCAAAGAAAATTTATTGCTCCTGTAGATAATTTTAGAGCAGAAGCAAAAGAGCATTTAGAACAAATTTTAATTTCATTCAAAGCTAAAAATAAAGTAGTCACAAAAAATAAAAATAAAACAAAATTAAAAGGAAAAGATGTTTTTTTAGTAAAAACTCAGTTGACACCAAGAGGGCAGTTACATAAAGAAACTATCTACGGAAAATTAAAAGAAGAAATTATAAAGGTGGAAAAAGTTAACGCAAAATTTACAGAAGAGAAAATACAAACAGTTACAAAACCATTGTATAAAAAAGCTCTTTTAAAAAGATTACAAGAATTTAATGGAGATGCTAAAAAAGCGTTTACAGGAAAAAATACACTCGCTAAAAATCCGATTTATTTTAAAGAAGGAAAAGTAATGCCAGAGCAAGTGAAAACAAAAACTTTTGAAGATAATTATACGATTAGAAAAGAAGTTAATCCAGACAACTTTAAAGATTTAAAAAGTATTCAAAAAGTTATTGATTTTGGTATACGTAGAATTTTAGAAAACAGATTAACTGAGTATAATTATAAACCTAAAGAAGCATTTTCAGATTTAGGGAAAAACCCTATTTGGTTAAATAAAGAAAAAGGAATTTCAATTAAAAGAGTTTTAATTAGTGGTGTTAAGAATGCAGAGAATTTACACGCTAAAAAAGACCATTTTGGAAAAGATATTTTAGATAAAAATGTGAAAAATATAAAAGTAGATTTTGTGAGTACAGGAAATAATCATCACGTTGCTATTTATCAAGACGAAAAAGGTAATTTACAAGAACAAGTGGTTTCGTTATTTGGGGCTATAGCAAGAGTTAATGCAGGTTTGCCAATAATAGATAAAGGACTTAATGCTAATATTGGTTGGAAGTTTTTATTTACAATGAAACAAAATGAAATGTTTCTTTTTCCTACGGATGATTTTAATCCAAAAGAAGTTGATTTAATGGATGGAATAAATCAAAAATTAATTAGTAAGAATTTGCACTATGTTCAGTCCTTATCTTCCATAAATTATGGAAATAACATAGTTAGGGATTTTGTGTTTAGGCATCATTTGGATTCTTCTAAGAAGGAGATTAAGGCACTTAAGAATGTTGCTTATTTTCACATAAAATCTCTAACAGATAAGAGATTACTTAATTGCGTTAAAGTTAGAATTAATCATATTGGAGAAATAGTGCATTTAGGAGAATATTAATGATTTGATTTATGATTAAAAGAACCATATATATTGGAAAGCCATCTTATTTAAAACTCAAACAAAAGCAATTAGTTGTTCAAGAAGTAGAAACCAAATTAATAAAAGGAACTGTCCCTATTGAAGATATTGCTCTATTAATGCTGGATCATTATCAAATAACAATAAGTAATCAGCTTTTAATACAATTACAAGGAAATAATGTAGCTGTGGTGAGTTGCGATGAACATCATTTGCCTTTTGGAATGATGTTGCCCTTATATGGGCATTCAGAATATTCCGAAAGAATAAAGTATCAGTTAGTAGCATCAGAACCTTTAAAAAAGCAATTATGGAAGCAAACTGTCGAACAGAAAATAGCCAATCAAGAAGCTTTGTTAGTTTTAAATAATAAAGTTTCAGAACCTTTAGCCGAATATAAACTGACCGTAAAAAGTGGCGATACTACTAATAGAGAAGGAATGGCAGCACAATATTATTGGAAACATTTATTTAATAATTTTTCAAGACAGCGTTTTGGAGAAGCACCCAATAATTTATTAAATTTTGGATATGCTGTTTTAAGAAGTATTGTAGCTAGAGCCTTGGTGAGTAGCGGAATGTTACCCGTTTTGGGGTTGTTTCATAAAAATAAATACAATGCCTATTGTTTGGCAGACGATATTATGGAGCCTTATAGACCTTTTGTAGATAAGTTGGTGTATAACTATGTAAATGGTTTTCGAGATCATTTTGAGTTAACCAAACAAGCCAAAGCACATATTTTAACCATTGCGACACAAGATGTTTTAATTGATGGAGTAGTAAGACCTTTATTTGTGGCAGTAACCACAACAACGGCGAGTTTATATAAATGTTTTACAGGAGAATTAAGGCAGATAAAATATCCTGAATTAGATTAAAAAAATGTCAGTAAATAGATTTAGCGCGTATAGAATTATGTGGGTATTCGTTTTTTTTGATTTGCCAACCGAAACGAAAAGAGAGCGCAAGGCTGCAAGTCTGTTTCGTAAAAAATTAATTGCAGATGGTTTTACCATGTTTCAGTTTTCAATTTATTTAAGACACTGCCCCAGTAGAGAAAATGCTAAAGTACATACAAAACGAGTAAAAAGAAGTTTGCCAAAGCACGGTAAAGTCTGTATTTTAGAAATTACAGACAAGCAGTTTGGCAATATGGAATTGTTTCACGGAATTAAGGAAGTAGATGTACCACAACCCACACAACAATTACAATTATTTTAATTTTGTCATTGCGCAAGAGGAACGATTGAAGCAATCTTTTTATGGAAACGAACAAAGTAGTACAAATAAAAAAACGGAAAAAATGCTAATTCGACAATATGAACAGAGTAATTTTTCCAATTCAAAAAAAGAATCCCAAAGTATTGATTTTACTCAATATTTTGGGATTGACCTTGCGATTCCTCGCGTAAAAATACAATTTGAAATCAATTCACAACAATTAACTTTAACCGATGTTGTAAAATCGTCTTGCGATTCCTCGCGTAAAAATACAATTTGAAATCAATTCACAACCAAGCAACCATTTACAATGCTCATTGGTAACTTGCGATTCCTCGCGTAAAAATACAATTTGAAATCAATTCACAACACAATCGCTGCATTAACTCCTGGAACTGCTCTTGCGATTCCTCGCGTAAAAATACAATTTGAAATCAATTCACAACAATCTATTCTTGTTGGCGTTCCTGTTTTTGCTTGCGATTCCTCGCGTAAAAATACAATTTGAAATCAATTCACAACAATGAATAAATAAACAAAAAGTATGAAAATCTTGCGATTCCTCGCGTAAAAATACAATTTGAAATCAATTCACAACGTGCAAGGGATAGTAGTAATTCAACTCCGTCTTGCGATTCCTCGCGTAAAAATACAATTTGAAATCAATTCACAACACCAAGAAACGATATTACTTTTTCATCAAACTTGCGATTCCTCGCGTAAAAATACAATTTGAAATCAATTCACAACAGTTCCTTTGTGGCTAATATTTTGTAACTCCTTGCGATTCCTCGCGTAAAAATACAATTTGAAATCAATTCACAACATAGTTTATTGGATTATTTCTTGTTCCTACTTGCGATTCCTCGCGTAAAAATACAATTTGAAATCAATTCACAACGAAATCGTTGCATTGAATTCGTCAAACGTCCTTGCGATTCCTCGCGTAAAAATACAATTTGAAATCAATTCACAACAGCTGAGCCGTTTATGGTGTCAAAAGAATACTTGCGATTCCTCGCGTAAAAATACAATTTGAAATCAATTCACAACCCAAAGGTGGTAGTAGAAGTTTTTGCAATACTTGCGATTCCTCGCGTAAAAATACAATTTGAAATCAATTCACAACTAATACAAAGTATGAAAGAGTTCAAATATACTTGCGATTCCTCGCGTAAAAATACAATTTGAAATCAATTCACAACGGCGCTACATCGTAAGAAATTACGCTATCTCTTGCGATTCCTCGCGTAAAAATACAATTTGAAATCAATTCACAACGTTTATCGCTAATGATATTACTTTAGAAGCCTTGCGATTCCTCGCGTAAAAATACAATTTGAAATCAATTCACAACCAAAACATTTATAAAGAAACGGATGTAAACCTTGCGATTCCTCGCGTAAAAATACAATTTGAAATCAATTCACAACAAGAATGGTTTTATGGAATATAAAAATTTACTTGCGATTCCTCGCGTAAAAATACAATTTGAAATCAATTCACAACCCTTTAGAATTAATAAAATCATCAATCCAGCTTGCGATTCCTCGCGTAAAAATACAATTTGAAATCAATTCACAACCCATCCCCTAAAACTAAACTATCTAAAGTCCTTGCGATTCCTGGCGTAAAAATACAATTTGAAATCAATTCACAACGTATCTTTACAACGTTCGATGAGTTTTACTCTTGCGATTCCTCGCGTAAAAATACAATTTGAAATCAATTCACAACCCAGCGGAACGAAGCACTTTAAGAAGTAAGCTTGCGATTCCTCGCGTAAAAATACAATTTGAAATCAATTCACAACGATTAATTATGACTTTTAGAAATTACATATCTTGCGATTCCTCGCGTAAAAATACAATTTGAAATCAATTCACAACATATTAGTTAAGTTTACATTTCTATCATTTCTTGCGATTCCTCGCGTAAAAATACAATTTGAAATCAATTCACAACTACATCCATGTTTTCTTCTATTTCTTTAAACTTGCGATTCCTCGCGTAAAAATACAATTTGAAATCAATTCACAACCAGTAGTATAACTTTTTTTAGCCATCACTGCTTGCGATTCCTCGCGTAAAAATACAATTTGAAATCAATTCACAACAACTAGGCTTCAATCCTTTTTGGTATATTTCTTGCGATTCCTCGCGTAAAAATACAATTTGAAATCAATTCACAACTTCTTAAATCATAGCTTAAAGTGGTATTAGCTTGCGATTCCTCGCGTAAAAATACAATTTGAAATCAATTCACAACGCGTAAAGTAAAAGAATGGTTATTATTAAACTTGCGATTCCTCGCGTAAAAATACAATTTGAAATCAATTCACAACATGCAATAATTGAATATAATAATTTACTAGCTTGCGATTCCTCGCGTAAAAATACAATTTGAAATCAATTCACAACGTAAATCAACCCTCAAAAATACCAAACTTTCTTGCGATTCCTCGCGTAAAAATACAATTTGAAATCAATTCACAACGTTTTCAATGGGCGAAGATTCATACTTTTTCTTGCGATTCCTCGCGTAAAAATACAATTTGAAATCAATTCACAACGTTTAAATAGTTTGTCTTTTGGTTTTGGAGCTTGCGATTCCTCGCGTAAAAATACAATTTGAAATCAATTCACAACACTTGGAATGTTACAACTGATGGTGGGGATCTTGCGATTCCTCGCGTAAAAATACAATTTGAAATCAATTCACAACTAGCACACAAAACTACATCCTCTGGGAATGCTTGCGATTCCTCGCGTAAAAATACAATTTGAAATCAATTCACAACTAATTTCGTTTTCTAACCTTGCTACATTTTCTTGCGATTCCTCGCGTAAAAATACAATTTGAAATCAATTCACAACTGAAAAGCTTCATCGGAAACTCTTCATCGCCTTGCGATTCCTCGCGTAAAAATACAATTTGAAATCAATTCACAACATGTAATATGGGTTACTATACACGAATACCTTGCGATTCCTCGCGTAAAAATACAATTTGAAATCAATTCCTTATAAAATAAATCAGTTTCTAATTTTTTAAACTATTTTAAAGGATTGCTTCAAGAAACACATCTCTATGAAAAAAATACAATTACCCTAATTTTCCATCACCATCAATATCTTTACCCAGATGTTTTTCTAAAGTGATCAATGTTTTTCTTAAAAGTTGTTGGGTTTTAGAAAGTTCGTTTTCTAATGCTGCAACTCTCTGTTCCAGATTCGCTGCTTTTTCGCTTTGTTCGTTTATCTCACTTTGTTGAATTAAATCCCAGAAAAGACCCATAATTTTATTTTTTTTAACTTAAATGTATATTAAGAACAGAAAAATACGCATAAATATCACAGTTTTAATGAAAATTAATATATTTTTTCCGTAAAGTTCAATTCTAAAGCGAGGTCTTTTATTTTTAAGTTTCTAATTTTTAAGAAAATTTGATTCATTTAATTGCTAAAAAATACTCATTTTTTAAAAACTTAATTTAAGGCTATCCCTTTTAAATAGTATCTTTATAGCTTAATAAAAAGAATTTATGAAAGTAATAGCTATGATTCCTGCGCGTTATAGTGCATCTCGTTTTCCAGGAAAACTAATGAAAGATTTAGGCGGAAAATCGGTGATTGTAAGAACTTATGAAGCTGCATTGCAGACTAATTTATTTGAAGAGGTGTATGTTGTAACAGATTCGGATGTTATTTTTAAAGCGATAGATCAAGTGGGTGGTAAAGTAATAATGAGTAAAACCGAACACGAATGTGGTTCTGATAGAATTGCCGAGGCTGTAGAATTTATAGCGGCTGATATTGTTGTTAATGTGCAGGGAGATGAACCTTTTATAGATGCTATTTCTTTATCAAAATTAATTAATGTTTTTAAAGTTGATGTAAAAAAAGAGATCGATTTAGCTTCACTCAAAGTACAAATTACCAATAAAAAAGATATTGAAAACCCTAATAATGTTAAGGTAATAACGGATGTAAATAATTTAGCCCTATATTTTTCTAGAAGTGTAATTCCTTTTCATCGAGATAAAGAAGTTTCTGTAAAATATTACAAACACAAAGGCGTTTATGCGTTTAGAAAACAAGCGTTGTTAGATTTTTATAAAACGCCAATGACGCCTTTAGAAGCCGCTGAGAAAATTGAAGCCATTCGGTATCAAGAAATTGGTAAGAAAATAAAAATGGTAGAAACAACGATAGAAGCAGTAGGAATTGATACTCCAGAAGATTTAGAAAAAGCAAAACAATATCTAAATAAGCATGTATAAAAATATAAAAGTAATTGCTTTTGATGCTGATGATACTTTATGGGTAAACGAAACCTATTTTAGAGAAGCAGAGGAAGACTTTGCACAACTAGTATCGAAATACGAAACTAAAAATAAAATAGACCAAGAACTTTTTCAAACAGAAATTAAGAATCTAGCATTTTATGGTTATGGTGTAAAGGGGTTTATACTTTCTATGATTGAGTGTGCTTTAGAATTGTCTAACTATCAAATAAAACAACAGACAATTGCATCAATTTTAAATATTGGTAAAGAAATGTTAGAAAAACCAATAGAATTATTGCAAGGAGTGGAGGAGGCATTGCAATCTTTGGAAGGCAAATACAAACTGATTGTGGCTACAAAAGGCGATTTATTAGATCAAGAGCGAAAGTTAGAAAAATCTAATTTGTTAAAATATTTTCATCATATTGAAGTAATGAGTGATAAAAAAGAAAAAGATTATCTAAAGTTGATAAAGCATTTAGAGATTCATCCATCTGAATTATTGATGATTGGTAATTCTCTAAAATCAGATGTATTACCACTTATAAAAATTGGCGCATCTGCAATTCATGTACCATTTCATACTACTTGGGTTCATGAAGAGGTTTCTATAGAAGAATCATCTAAATTAGCCTATAAAACTGTTTCAAATATAAAGGATGTTGTAGGGCTTTTTTAAATAAATAAACTAACTTTGCACCAATTAAAAGAATAACAAATTATGGCTAGCATAAAAAATTTAAAAAAAGATATTAATTACGTTTTAGGAGATGTTATAGAATACGCATTAGACGTTACTACCTTAAAAAACGAATCTGCAAAAGGTGATGAAATTATTGACGAAGCAATTGAAACTTTTGATGCTTTGGTTGCAAAAATAAATACCAGTAATGTAGAAAATAAGAAAGCTCATTTTAAAGCAATAAGTCAAGAGTTAGAAACAAAAGCAAAAGCGTTAATTGATAAAATTAACAGTTTATAAAATTAACATTTTTTAAACAAAATTTTAAGACCAACATCAATTTTAAATGTTGATTTTTTTTATTACTTTTACATACAGCAATATATAATAAGATTTTACGTTTAATTACTAACAAAAATTTATAAAAATGGCTAGAGCTATGTTTGAGTACACAAAGACTGTGCTTCGTAAAGTAAGTTTTAATTCAGATTTATTTTGTAAAGAATTAGAAAAATCATTGCAAAGATTATTACCTTATGAGATACAAGAGTTAATCATTTGGCTAAAAGAATTTACAGCAAATAAACCAGAGTTATATGTTTATACGAATTTAATAAAATAAAAAAGGGAGCAATTTGCTCCCTTTTTTATACGATTAATTTTTATAATTAAGGTTTTCTTCGTCTGTATTTCCGCATTAAATTTCTTCCAAATTCAATTTCTGCAATTTGTAATTTTATAATTTTTTTATTAGAAATAATCCGTTCTATTTTTTTTATAAAATCTTTCTGAATCTCATATAATTTTTTGTCCGTACTTAATTTTAGAGCTACCAATTTTTTTGAGTCCTCTTCGCTAATATTATCAAGAGTTTCGTTTTTTTGAATCGCTTGTTCTAAGCTAAACCGATAAGAACCTCTTAAAGTATGCTGTTCTTTATCAAAGGCATTATAAACAGGCCAAAACTTTTGAGCTTCGTTTGCCGTTAAATTTAACTGCTCAGTAAGGTAAGCAATTTTTAAAGTTCTAATTTTTTCTCTTCCTTCTTTTTTGCTCTGTGCACTTAAGGAAAGCGAACAAAAAAGAGAAATAGAAATATATAGTATTATTTTTTTCATCATATGTGTTTAATTAAGATCATTCCAAAAAGTATTACTGTCTAGAGAATTTATATATTCTTCTAAACTTTCATTTTTGATATCTGTAAAATAAAATTCATTTTCATCTAAAATATCATCTTGCAAAATAGAAGCAATATCATGCGTACTTAACGTATTTGAATCTAACCAATATTCTAGGTCATTGTTAGAAAGCGTGTCTAGGGTAAGCGTATCATTCGTGTTAAAAACAAACGAATTTAAACCAATAAACAACATAATTGAAGCTGCCGCAACAAAAGGAATTATTTTAAAAATCCGTTGTTTAAAAGTAACGACTTTAGTCTTCTTTTTGGTTGATGAAACTTTGGCTAAAATACTATCTTCTATAGTGTCAAAATAATTTTCAGGAACTTTAAAACCAGTTTCTTTGCTAAATTTTTCTTCGGATATTTTCGCATTTATAACCTCTTCCAAACCATCAAAATAATTTGAAGGAGTAGAAAACCCAGTTGCTGTTCCAACTTTATGGCGGATGTACGATTCGCTATTTTTTATCTCATTTTTCATTGTAGTTTAGACCTTTAAATTTTAAGAAGGTTTAATTAGTTTTTGTTTTAATATATTTTTCAATTTTCTTTACTGCATGAAAATAAGATGCTTTTAATCCTCCAACAGAAGTTTCTAAAATGGTTGATATTTCATTATATTTAAGATCATCAAAATATTTCATATTAAAAACTAGTTGCTGTTTTTGCGGTAACGTAGCAATTGCTTTTTGTAAAATAAGCTGAATTTCATCACCAGAAAAATAAACATCACTTTCTAAAGTATTGGTCAGTTTTTCTTGATAATCAGAAAAAGCTACATTTCTTTTTTTTGCTTTTTTATTTATAAAAGTGATCGATTCATTGGTTGCAATTCTATACATCCAAGAATATAATTTACTTTGGTTGTTAAATTTATCTATATTTTTAAAAATTTTGACAAAAGTATTTTGCAAAACATCATCTGCATCATCATGAACAACAACAATTTTACGAATATGCCAATACAAGCGCTCTTTGTATTGAGTTATCAATATCCGAAACGCTTTGTCTCTGGTTTTACTATTTTGAAGTTGTTTAACTAAAGTAATATCGTCTGTCAAAAAAACATTTTCTTATAAGACAACAAAATAAGAAAAAGGTTTAATGTTTTTAAAAATAATTTGGTGAAGTTTTTTAGCGGCGTGGCACTTTATAATGATCTAAAAATAGTAGGGTAGCATCATAAAGAAAAATGGTCTTTTATGCTTATTTTTAGCACAAGACCATTTTTGGTATTTTCAAAATAATTTTAGAATAGTTATTCTAAATGTGATGTTTTTAAAAGAGTTATTTTCTCGCCATCGATCTAGAATATCCAAATAAACGTTTTTGCTTTATGGTTTCTGGAATTCCTTTTGGCAACATTTCTTCCCAGCCTTTTTTACCCTCCATAATCATTTTTAAAACGGTTCTAGAAAAAATATCTAAACTCTCTTTATCAAAATCTTGGATATCTACCAATCTGCCGTTTTGTTTAAAGAATTTATACAATTCTTTCATTCTTGGATGTACTTTTAAGTTTTCACTATTCAGATACTCATCAGATTCTTGATCGTGATAAGGATACATATAAACCTTTAAGTCTCTGTGAAATAATTTACCAAACCCTTCGAGAATACCACCACTTAAATCTCTATAATATTTTTCATCAAAAATTTGAATTAAATTGTAAACGCCCATGGACAAAGCCATTCTTTCTTTGGTAAATTCACTAAAATATTCAACCAATTTAAAATATTGCTGAAAGTTGGTAATCATTACATTTTGTCCCAGAGAACATAAAAGTTCTGCTCTATCTAAAAAGTCTCTTTCGTTAATTTTACCTTCGGCGGATAAGTTGCTTAAAGTAATTTCAAAAATAACTTGTATTTTTTCTTCGGATACTTTTTTCTCTTGTAAAAATAATTGTTTGGACTTCTCAAACATGTCCATATTTACTTTTGTAACAGGTCTAAAACTACCACGTAAAGCTAAAATATTCTTTTTGTAAAGCACTTGTGCAGGTAGTAAGTTAAAACCATCCGGACCAAACATTACTGCGTTCGTCATTCCGTTTTTAAGAAGCTGTAGACTCATTAATCGATTGTCTACATACATAAAACGTGGTCCCGAAAAGTTAATCATATCTATTTCTAGTTGATGATTTCCTAAATTATCATAAAATGATTTTACCAATTCTTTAGGATTATCATTTAAATAAAAAGCACCATAAATTAAATTTACACCTAAAATACCTAAAGTTTCTTGCTGCAAACGCGCGTCTGTTTCTTTAAAACGAAGATGTAGAACAATTTCATTATAATCTTCTAAAGGATCTAATTGAAATCGAACACCAACCCAACCATGACCTTTAAATTTTCTTGCAAAATCGATTGTGGTTACTGTGTTGGCATAACTAAAAAATAATTTATCAGGATGTTTTTGTCTACTTAATCGATCTTCAATTAAATCAATTTCATGACGCAACATGGTTTGCAAACGAGGTTGTGTTACATAACGTTTGTCTTCTTCCATACCATATATAGCATCAGAAAAATCTTTATCATACGCACTCATGGCTTTTGCAATCGTGCCAGAAGCCCCTCCCGATCTAAAAAAATTACGAGCAGTTTCTTGTCCTGCACCAATTTCTGCAAAAGTTCCGTAAATATCTCTGTTTAAATTTATTCTTAAAGCTTTGTTTTTAGTGGTAGGTACACTACTAATTTCTTGATCTCCTTTTAAAGATATTGCCATATTGGGTATGTTTTATTGCAAACAAATGTACTAAATAAGAACGCTACGAGTCAATTTTTATCTTATTTTTGTTCTAATGAATACGAATAAAAAACTGTTAAAAATCACCTTTTTAGGTACAGGTACTTCTCAAGGTATTCCTATGATTGCTAGTAAAGATCCGGTTTGTTTATCAAAGGATATGAAAGATAAACGCTTACGTTCTTCAATTTTAATTTCTTGGGATGAATTAACGTATGTAATAGATTGCGGTCCCGATTTTAGACAACAAATGTTGCGTGAAAATGTGCAGGATATTGATGGTGTTTTTTTTACACATGAGCATGCCGATCATACTGCTGGTTTAGATGATTTACGTCCTTTTTGTTACAAAATAGGGGAGATGCCTATTTATTTAAATCAGAGAACTTTAGAAAGCTTAGAGCAACGTTTTCAGTATATTTTTAGTAAAGAAAACAGGTATCCTGGAGCACCAAGTGTGCAGCCCAATTTGGTAGGTAATTCTCCTTTTTTGGTGCAAGATTTACAAGTAATTCCCATAGAAGTTATGCATGGAAACTTGCCCGTTACCGCCTACAGAATTTTAGATTTTGCCTATTTAACTGACGTAAAAAGTGTGGCTGAATCAGAAAAAGAAAAACTTAAAAATTTAGAGGTTTTGGTCATTAATGCTTTAAGGATTGAAAAACATCCGACACATTTCAATTTGCAAGATGCGTTAGATTTTGTAAATGAAATTAAACCTAAAACGACCTACTTTACGCACATTAGTCATAAATTAGGTTTTCATGAAACCGTTTCTAAACAGTTGCCTAAAAATGTATTTTTATCCTATGATGGGTTAAAAATTGAGGTAAAGGGAATATAATTTATTTTTTAATGTATATTTGTTTCTAAGGCTCTTATTTATTGTCTTTTATTGGTGAATCTTAAACGTATTTGTAATTACAAAACAAGAATAATAAAATTATGGAACAAAATCCTGAACAAAACAATGAGGTAGTTGAAAATCAAAATACTACAAATCATAAAGTTGCTAATCAGCACGTTGATAGTAGAATAGCAGCTGTAAGAGATTTAATTTTTGGAGAAAATATTCAACAATACGACTCTGAATTTGCAGAGGTTTATGATAAAATAAAAAAGCTTCAAGAAGAGCATCACAAGGATTTAGCGGAAGCAGTTCATAATATCGAAAATAAATTATCTGATTTAGAAAGTTTAGTAGATCATAAGTTTCAAGATTTAAATGATGATTTAGAGAAGAAATTAGCAGATCTTGATGATGAAAAAACAGATAGAAGAAAATTAGGGAAAGCTTTGGAGAAAATTGCACAGATGTTGCAAGCATAAATGGAAAAATCGACGGCAGATAAAATAAAAGAGAATCGTTTTGAGTTGTTAAAAGAGCTTCTATTAAAGGAAGATAGAGAAAGATTTAATGATTTAAGGGATGAACTTTTAGAAAGCGATAAATTTAAACGCAAAGTTTCTCCAGTTGTCGATGAAAAAATTGAAGATTTAAAAGAAAACTTCCCAGTATATTTTGGTGGAACCATCACAGAAACCATAAAAACACAAATTAGAGACTCTCAAGATGAAGTAGTAGAAGCGCTCTACCCAATTATCGGTAAATTAATTAAGAAATTTATTATTGCAGAGGTTTCTAAGCTTTCAGATTCAATCAATCAAACAATTAACGACAAATTTTCAATTAAACACATTATAAAACGCTTGTTTAAAGGAAAGAGAACCGACGCAGAAGATGTTTTGCAAGAAGTTTTTGAACCAATTATAGAAGAAGTTTTTGTGATTGAAAAAGATTCAGGTTTGTTGGCAGGTAATTATTCACGAGGAAACATTGCGGATAAAGACATGGTTTCCGGTATGCTAACCGCTATTAAGTCGTTTGCAGAAGATGCTTTTTCTAAAGAAGGGCAAAATTTAGAGGATATTAAATTTGAAAACTTTCAATTATCTATTCAGAATTTTAAAACAATCTATATTGCAACGGCAGCTTCTGGTGCCATAAATCGTGACTTTAAAGAGGGACTACAAGACGATGTAAATTCATTGGCAGAAATTATTTTAAGAGATCGAAGTTATTTAACGGATGAAGAAAGACTAAATACTATGATCAAAAAATATATTATTAAAATTAAACCAAGTGTTTAAATTGTTGTATTAAATGATTGCAAAAAAAGTTTTATTAGTAGGTAATTTTGGAGTTGGTAAAACCTCATTAATTAGAAGGTTTGTGTTCAATGAATTTTCTGAAGATTATATAAGTACTATTGGAGTTAGAGTTAGTTCAAAAATTGTGAGGCTTGATGGAGTCCAAATTAAATTATTAATTTGGGATGTTGCGGGTATAAAAGATGATGAAAAAGTACCAAAAGCTTATTTCTTAGGAGCTAGCGCCGCTTTATATGTGTTCGATTTAAGTAGAGAAGAGACCTACCTAAATATAAAAAATCAGGTTGAGATGATTAAGGAATTATCGGGTTTATCCACAATTACGGTGGTAGGGAATAAAAAAGACTTGCTAACTGCAGACGAAATTAATATTCTTAAAAAGACCATCGAAATTCCTGTTGATATGATTACAAGTGCAAAAGAAAATGACCAGGTAGAAGATGCCTTTAACATATTAGCCAAACAATCTTTAAAATAAAGCTTTTGAGATCAACCAAAATTGAAAATGTTTTCATTGAATTAAATATTACTTTTTCGGGAGTTATAAAAAATATTATTGCGGGTAAATTTGCGCAAAATGAGTTTACACCCAATTCTTCTATTTTTACGGCATGCCCATATTTAATTGGTACTTTAGAGGCATTACCTTTTCGTGAAAATATTACGATGGAAGGAATGATTATTAGCACGGATGACATAGAATATCAAGTAGATTTAGAGTTGTTTAAAACAGATGAAGTTGTTTCTGTTTTAATTCATAACCGCACAAATGTCTACAAAGTTGTAAAGCAACTAAATCAAAATAGGAATGATTTATTTTTTATGAAAAGAGAAATTTTAGAAAAAAATAAAGAATTGGCTATTTTAAAAAAAGTTGCGGATAAAGCGAATGAAGAAAAAACGCGTTTTTTGGCAATGATGAGTCATGAGGTGAGAAATCCGTTAAACACAATATTAGGATATACAGCAATGATATCCGAAGAAAAATTAAGCGAAAAAGCACAAGAGTATATCAATTATCTTGCATTAGCGGGTAAAAATTTAAAAGTAATTGTTGATGATATTTTAGATTTATCTAGAATTGAAGCAGGTAAATTGCAATTGGCTTCAGAAGAAATAAATATAAAAGAGTTATTAAAAGGTAGTTTTATAAATTATCAATATCAACATAAAAATAAGCAAGTAGCTTTAAAAATAGCAACCTCAGAAAACATACCCGAAATTGTAATAGGAGATGGCGTGCGAGTCAATCAAATTTTATCAAACTTAATGAGTAATGCCTTAAAGTTTACTAAAAAGGGAAGTATTTCTCTGCAGTTAGCATTGGTTTCTGAAAGCGAAGAACAGGCAGAAGTTCGTTTTAAAATTACGGATACTGGAAGAGGAATGACCGCAGCGCAAACTGCAAAAATATTTGAGGAATATGGTCAAACAGAACTCGATGACAATCGGGTTTTTGGAGGTGCAGGTTTGGGTTTATCCATTGTAAAGTTACTAGTAGAGGCTATGAATGGTGCTATATCTGTAGCAAGTGAATTACATATAGGAACTACTTTTTCTGTTGATATTCCGTTTCAAAAAGTTTTAAAGGAATCAGGATCGAAAGAAATTGAGTTGCCATCTAAAGGGTTAAAAAGCCTACAAGGAAAACACATTTTATTAGCGGATGATGGTTTGTTAAATCAGAAAATAACGTCCTATTTTTTACAAAAGGAAGAGGTACGCATTACCACTGCAAAAGATGGTTTAGAGGCTTTAAATTTGATCAATGAACAAGTTTTTGATATGGTTATTTTAGATATTAATATGCCAGAAATTACAGGTGAAACTTTAATTCAACAAAAAGCTACTTTCCAAAAAAACCAGGAGATTCCGTTTTTAGCTTTAACAGGAAATGCCACTCCAGAAGACAAAGCACATTATTTAAAAATTGGTTTTAGTGAGGTAATTTTTAAACCTTATAAACCTGATGAATTAATTGATAAAATTAAGCGTTGTTTTTAGTTTTTACATCCATTTAATTTGAGTAATCGTTAAATAAGTAAGACGCCACTATAAATTTATGAAATTCTTACTGTAAAGTATTCATGTCATTCTTTTTATCAAAAAAAAAGAGATCGCTTTGCTTGCGACCTCTTTCCGTATAATGCATTAGCTGTTTTTTTACTGCTCTTGATAAATATTAGCATCTTTTCTAAAGTCTGTTTCATTTTTATACCAGTTATTATACTCAAGTCCTTCACTTAACACCCAAGGAACAAACTTTAAATGGCTTAATTCTATGCTAACTTTTTCAATAGGATATTCAAATTTACTCGGAAAATTAATAGCCCATGGTAAATTTTGTTCTGTCTTGTAATACTTTCCTGCAGCAGGTTGCGTATCATCAGAAGATTCACCAAAGTAAGATAGATCTGCTAAATCAGTTGGTGGATAATTGGCTAAATGTACTTCTCTTCCTCTTTCTTTATTTACGATAATAAATGGGTTAAATGGGGCCATACCAAACTCATCTGCATCGATAGGGTTTACTAGGTTTATATTTACAGTAATTGTATCACCAGCCCTGTAAGGCTCATTTTGTGTGGTATTACCAAAACCATGTTTCCAAGCATTATCAAATACAATAATGGTGGCGCTGCTTTGTCCTGCTTCGGTTCCGTTGGCATTATTTTGAATGTATCCTTCTGTATATTGAGTACCCGACACAGATTCAATAAGTGAAGGATTTAGCCCTTCGATGGTAAAACCAAAACCATTTTGAAAACTAGCACCAATAGCTCTAACAATAAACTTACCTTGTAAGGTAACGACTTTGTTTGCTGCATTAGAGATTCTGTTAAAATTATAATCAATTACTAAATCATTAAAATCGTAATCTCCTTTAGATGGCCATTGATCTTCAAAAGCTAAAGTTCCGTATAAACCACTACTAGCAAAATAATTGTTAAAAGCTAAATTAGGATCTTCTGGATAGTCATCAAAACTATCATTAATTCCGTCTTCATCCGTATCTATAGGATCAGGGTTGGCTATTTGTATATTTTCTATTTCTATATTCTCAATAGGGTTTGCAGTTGCGTAAAAAACGGCATCATTAAAATCATTGTCTCCACCAGGACGAATTAAATCTTCGAACGAAATTAAAATTACATCTCTTTCTTTATCTAAAAGCAATACAGTGTGCTGTTGGTGTTCTACATCGGGTTCTGGATTTAATTCTGAATTGGAATATAATAAACCTCTACCTTCTGTAGATTGTTGACTTGGACCATTCCAACCATCACGCATTAACATCCAACCAATTACAGTGTTTTTTTGGAAAGTACCTAAAGATACTTTATCCCCTGAATATAATCCACCTCCAGAACCTTGAAAAGATACATTCGGAAAGATTACATAACAATCTTTTATGTCTGCAGTTGTTGTTGGCGGAAAATCTCGATCATACGTATAATATGCCAACACATTTCTATAACCTGCTCCTTCCGAGACAAAAGTTACCCAAACTTCAGCTTCTTCTAAAACGACAATGTTTTGCTCATTGCCATCTACTAAATATTCAGGGTGATATGTCGGAACAGGACGGTTTTCTGGTAGAGCTGCATTTACATCATTTAAAAATTCAGGACTAAT
The DNA here is from genome assembly GCF_019968605.1 of Polaribacter litorisediminis. Taxonomy (NCBI): domain Bacteria; kingdom Pseudomonadati; phylum Bacteroidota; class Flavobacteriia; order Flavobacteriales; family Flavobacteriaceae; genus Polaribacter; species Polaribacter litorisediminis. The sequence continues at coordinate 1,885,235 of NZ_CP082966.1, read as the reverse complement.
ATAATCGCCTTCGTCTTCTAAATAATCAGGAACTCCATTTCCGTCATAGCTACCAAGATAGTTGATATTAATATTGGCACTAAATTTACTTTTTAGTGTGCGATCCACTTTAGAATAAAAAGATTTAGAACCAGCATTTTGATTTTTTTGACTATCTCTAGTGCCTCCGAATGTAAAGTAAATATTTCCGTTTTCTATGGGTACTTTTGCTTCCGGTATAAAACCGATGAAGTCAGTTTTTAAAACCACTTCCTCCATATCAGCTTCAAAGTTGTAATCAACTTTAAATTCTCCTTGGTTATCAGTTGCCCCGTTTATAATTTCAACACCATTTTCTTCCTCAAAATTAGTCCATATACTAACCTTAACATTCGGTACAGCATTACCAGCGTTGTCTTTTGTGAATATTGTAACCTTAGCGTCTTGTGTATTCTCCCAATCAAAATTAGGTGAAATTTCTAAGTCATTTAAAGTCAAATCATTAGGATCTGTAGGTTGTTCTGTGAACTTGTTGTTACAGGCACTAAAAATAATCAGCACAAGTAATAGAGAATAACGATTAAAAGTATTCATACTTTATGGTTTAAGGGGTTTTTTAAATAATTAATTTGTTCTACTTAGTAAAGTTACGAAATATATTAATTTTAGGGATGGAATTCACGACAAATCGAATGGAACAAACGGTGAATAAATAGTAAGTGCAGATGAACAGTAATTGGCCCCAATAATGGAGGTATATTGTTTTTTAAACGGTCGATTACTATTTTAATCGAAAGAATTCTCTGAGGCGCTGTCTCGAATGTAGCGTGCAGATATGTGCTTTTATTTTTAATGAGCGAATGTATGTATAAAATTCATCTTCAAAGTTTTATGATATCATTTTGTTTATCTTATAAAATATAAAGAACAGTTTTTAACCCAGAAAGTTCAAATTCATTTAAGTAAGTTTGTTTGAAAATATCAGAAAGGTAGGAAGTTCATTTTTTGAAAATTGGTATGGATGGTAATCCTGTTTATTTCGCGATTCAGAGCGTTTGTATGAAATCAGTTTAAAAGATAATTAGTGCTGTTAAAAGTATTACAGCCAAGGATATTTTTAGGTTACATCCAGAAGTTAAAAGGTTTTTTTCAGTTAGTTACATTCAAGTCTTTGTTCTTTATTATAACAGCGAAAGCGGTCTTTTTATCTTTTATCGGACAACAATGATTTAAATCTATTGCATCTTTATTTGTTATCAAAAACTAGATTATTTTAAGAACTTGTTCTAATTCTTCTAGTGTAAAAGGTTTTTGTAAAACAAAATGAACATCATGTTTATTTTTAATTTCCTCATCAATATTCCAACCCGACACGATTATAATTTTTATTTTTTCACCAAAAGTTTGTTTAATAGCGGAAGTAAGTTCCCATCCATTCATTTCAGGCATACCAATGTCTGTAAATACTATATCGCAGGTATTTTTATTTAGATATTCTAAAGCATCTTTCCCACTAGCTGCATGATTGCAGTTGTAACCAATTAATTCTAATAATTCACTAGAATTTTCTCTTATATCAATGTCATCATCTACCCATAAAATATTTAGTGCTGTTTTGTTTCTAGGCGCTTGTTTTTTTTCAGAAATATTCTTGCTTTCTTGTTGCAAGTTAATCGGCAATAAAATTTCTATGGTCGTTCCTTTTCTTAATTCAGACGATTTAACAAAAACATTTCCTTTGTGCTTTTTTACAATGTTATAAACCCTGCTCATTCCGAGACCTCTACCTGCAGTTAATCCTTTTGTTGAATAAAAGGGTTGAAACACTTTTAATTTGGTTTCTTCGTCCATACCTATCCCAGTGTCTGTAATTGTTAAAGATATGTTTTTTGAGTTTTTGCTTGTTTTAAAATGGATGGTTCCGTTTTTAGGTATAGCTTCAACACTATTTTTAATTAAATTATGGAGCACTATTTTTAATTCTTTTTTATTACAATTAATTGCTGGAATATCACCGAAATCGGTTGTTATATTAATTTTTAATCCTTCTTTTTCTTTGTAACCTTTCCAAAGTGGGCCAAATTGTTTTAAACTTTCTTGAACGAGTTTATTTAAATGAATAGGTTCTGTATTTTTAGGCATATGCTCTGTACTACCAAAATATTGTAATACATGCACTCTACGAAACACATCTTTTATCGTATATTCAATATTGTTAAGGCGTTCTCTCGAAGTTTCTGATAAATTATTTTGTAGTTTTATAATTTCTAAATTTCCAGTAATACTTTGTAACGAATTATTAAAGTCGTGGGCAATAGAAGAAGACATTTCACTGATAGCTTCAAGTCTTTGAAGATTTACAAGATCCTTTGTAAATAATTTTTGTTTGGTAATATCTTGACTAGTACTTAATACACTAATTATTTTACCATTAGCTGCCAACACAGCAGTGTAAATACCTCGTATTACTTTTTGTTCTCCATTAGGAAGGCAAATTCTAAATTCAATATCCTGCAGTAGCCCAAGAGTAGTAGTTTTAGTAAAAGCACTATGAAATGATTTTACGTCATCAGGGTGAATTCTATTCAAAATGGTCTTAAAGTCAGGAGCACCTTTTTTTGAATCAAACCCCCAGATATGAAACGTTTCATCAGACCATTCTGATTTTTGAGTTGTAATATTAAATGTCCAGCTACCAGCATGTATTAATTTCTGTGCTTCGGTTAATTCATTCTTAATTTTTTTTAATTTTAATTCAGCTACTTTAAATTTATTTTCTGCCTGGTAACGCTCAGTAATGTCATGAATTATTCCAATAAGAAACCGTTTTCCTTCAGAATTTATAAATCGTGTCTTTCGGGTAGCTATTGTTCGAATTTGATCATTGCGTAATGTAAGTAATTCTTCTTCTATATTTTCCTGTCCATGAAGAATCACTTGCCTATCAATTTTTAAAAATAGATCTTGCTCTTCAGGTGTATATCGATTAACAAATGTTTTCCCGATGATTTGAGCTCTTTTAAGGTTAAAAAGTACACAAAAAGCGTTATTAACAAAAACGAACTTACTTTGATTGTCTTTCACAAAAACAGGCTCGCCCATGTTGCTAAAAGTACTAAAAAGATAGGTTTCTTCTTCTTTCTCTTTGGGTCTCTTTTTTTCTTCGGTTTTTATTCGTTTTTCTTCTTCCTTTTTTTGAACGGTAATGTCTAAATATACAGCTATAAAATAGTCCTTTTTTGGTGAAAATATTTTCACTAAAATCCATTTGTCCAAAACACTTATATAATATTCTAAATTTTTAGGGATTCCTATGGCGTATTCGCTACTAATCATTTCTAGCATACCAGCGTCTAAACCCTTGACGGTAAACATAAATTCTGAGGCTCTTTTTCCGACAACATTACGGTATCCAGTTAGTGCATCAAAAGCATCATTAACTTCAATAAATTCAAAATCAATAGCCTTGTTTTTGTTATAAATGATTTTGGCGTACACAAATGCGCTTGGCATATTTTTAAACAGAAGTCCCAAGTTCTGCCCGTGTTCTAACAAAGTAAACTCGCTATCTTCAGTTAAAGTAGCGTTATCGTTTTTTTTTTCTTTTTGGATTGAATACTGTAATTTAAGTTTAGAAATTTCGTCTTCCAATTCTTTGTAGGTAGGCTTTTTATTTGATTTCATAATTATTTTAAGGGTATCTGATATATTCTTAGGTATTTTAGCAGTACTATTTTATGAATTTTAAATTTAAGTACAATAAATAAATTTAGAAAATTATAACAGACCTTTTTATTCAATAATACGTGTTATAGAGATGAAGTATACAGTAATTAAGGCAAAATAACAGGTTCATTATTCTAAATCTTACTCTAAAATTTTAATGGTAACTTTATATAAGTGATTAAATATTTTAAAAATAGTGTCAGAATCTTTTTTTCTGATAGCAATGGTATACTCGCAAGATAACTCCATTTTTTGATGAACAATTTCGATATTTTTCTCTTTGATAATTCTCATGACTTTATTCATCATGTCGTATTCAAAATTCAATTGGTATAAAATATCGATTGTTTTTTCTACAATTTCCGAGGCTTCTAAAGTAATTTGGGCAGAAGTTTTATAGGCATGTATCAAACCACCAACACCTAGTTTTGTGCCCCCAAAATAACGAACAGAAACGATTAAGATATTAGTAACTTCAAAAGATTGTATTTGACCATAAATTGGCATTCCAGCAGAATTGTTCGGCTCACCATCATCATTGGCTCTGTATTTTATCTCTTCTACGCCTAGTTGATAGGCATAACAAAAATGTCTTGCTGTATGATGTTTTTTCTTTAAATCGTCTAAAAAACCTTTTACATCCTCTTCATTTAAAACAGGAAACGCATAGCCAAAAAACTTGCTATTTCTGTCTTTAAAGAGGGTCTCTTCTGAGGGCACTAAAATAGTTTTGTAACGGTCGTTTTCCATTAAGCCAAAGCTACAATTACAATTCCTATTACGGCTAAAGCAACACCAATTTTATTTTTGATGCTAAATTCTTCTTTAAAAAGAAATATTCCTACTAAGGTTGATGCAATGACAATACCAACGTTGTTGATTGTAAATAATGTAGAACTTTCAAAACCTTCAGTTTGTAGCGCTTTGATTAAAAAGATAATTGAAAAATAATTAGGAATCCCAAGAGAAATCCCTGCAATAACATTTTTTAATCCAAATGGTTCTCGGGTTTTTAGTGTCCTAATTAATAAAATTACCAATGAAAAAATAGCGGCAATACTAAATAGGCTTCCAGAAAAAATAGCTACATCGTTTTTAGGTACATACATCACTTCTATATATTTTAGAGAAGTATCAATAGTTCCAGAACCCAGAAAAAGTAGAATAGGGAACAGCAAACTAGCATTTTTAGAACTTTCTGATTTTTCTTTTACAGAGGCTAAATACACAGCGACTAAAGCTATAAGTATTCCAGTTATTTTTAAAAAAGTAACGGATTCGTTATATAAAAAAATACCAAAAAAAACCGGAATTACAACAGACATTTTACCTGCAACAGAGGCCACAGAAACACCGTTTTTTTGAGCTGTCATTGCCATTACAAAAAAGATAGAAACAAATAATACCCCTAAAAAAATAGCCCATAAAAACCAAGGTTGAGTGGGGATTTCTACAATAGGAAAATCTCTTTCTGCCAAACTAAAACCAATGGCGCAAGCAACAACATAATTGATAAAGATGGCTTTTAAAACATCTATTTTATAGATACCAAAATATTTAAAAATGACAAATAATCCAGTAGAAATAAGGATGCTTAAAAAAAGATACATCAAAGAAATTTGTTTTTTGTAAATAGACTTGTTACTTCCTCTTTTTCTGGAACTAAATTCCAAACATGAATGCCTAATTTTTGGGCTTGTTCTGTGTTTTCTTTTAAATCATCTACAAATAAAGTTTCTTGTGCTACTAAATTATTTTCATTCAAAACAAACTCATAAATTTCTGAATCGGGTTTTCTAAAATTGATCTCGTGTGATAAATAAAACTGCTCAAAACAGTCTTTAAATTCATTGTAGAATCTTTCTCCTAAAGAATTTTGCACCCATTTTATGTGTAAATCATTGGTATTACTTAATAAAAATAATCTGTATTTTTTGCTGGCAGCAATTTCTTTTAAAAAGTCTAAACGTTTTTCAGGGAAATCTAGCAAAATTGCGTTCCAAGCAGCAACTAAATCGGCTTTCGGAATTCCAAATTTAACATTATAAAAATCAATAAAATTCGCTGTACTCATCAAACCTTTTTCGTATTGATGATAAACGTTTATCATTTCATCAGAAATTTCAGTAACGCCCAGAGCAGCCATGGCTTTATAAGTAGCTTTTTTATCTAAGTTGATAAAAATATCGCCAAAATCGAAGAGGATGTTTTTAATCATTGGTGTAAATTTTTAAAAAATCGTTTTTAATTTTTGTAATTGTTTTTAATTTAGCTGATAAAACAGGCGCTTTAATTCCTTTTCTAAATGCATTAGCGCCTATAAAAACGCGAGCTTCATCCCAAAGATTCTCGTTAAGAAAAGTTTGTAAAGTTTGTGCGCCACCTTCAATAATTACAGACTGAATTTTGTGTTTCTGTAAAACGGTACAAATTTGTTTGGCGACGCTTTTTGTAAAATCAATTTGTTCAAAAATGATGTTTTCTTTGTTTTCTGGTAACTGAGATTCTTTGCTTTTTATTTCAGAGATATTCTTACCAGTGATGAAAATTGTTTTTACGCTCCCATCATACACATGTACGCTTTTCAGAATTCTTAAGCTTTTGTCTAATACAATTCTTGTCGGATTATTCCCGGTCCAAGTTCTTACATTTAATTTAGGATTGTCTGCAATAACCGTATTAGTGCCCACTAATATTGCCTGTTCTTGACTTCTATATTTATGCACTAATTGTTGCGAAATGTTGTTTGAAATCCAAATGGGCTTTGCCTGAACTTTTTGAATTTTTTCGTCATTACCAAGTATTTCCTTTTGTTGAAGCAATCTGCTTTTCAAATTTACAGCTACTGAATCGAGTTCAGGAAAGATAAATCCATCACTAGTTTCTGCCCATTTTAAAATAATATAAGGTCTTTTTTGCTCTTGAACTGTAAAAAAACGTTTGTGATGTTCTCTACATTCAGCCTCTAAAACACCAACAGTTACCTGAATACCTGCTTTTCTTAAACGGTCAATTCCTTTTCCGGCAACCAAACTATTAGAATCTACGCAACCAATGACCACATTTTTAAATTGATGTTTTACCAACAAATCTGCACAAGGAGGTGTTTTACCAAAATGCGCACAAGGTTCTAGGGTTACATAAATAGTGGCTTCTTTAAGAAGTTGTTTGTCTTTTACGGAATTAACGGCATTTACTTCTGCATGATTTCCGCCATAAGCAGCCGTAAAACCTTCTCCAATAATTTTATGATTAAAAACAATTACAGCACCAACACTCGGATTTGGACGTGCAGTTCCTATGCCATTTTTAGCAATTTGTAAACAACGTTTTATATAAATTTCGTGATTAATAACTTTGTTTTTTAGAGGGAAATTATACTATTTTTAGATTAAAAATTAATTTTTATGACTTCGGTTTTATCAATCAGAAATTCTTTTTTGAATCCGAAAACAACATAGTCTAAATTTCCTTTAATTCTAACATTCACTTTATTGGTAATTAAAGAATTTAATAAGCCTCCTAAAAGACCATTTTTATTGGTGTTTAATAGTTTTTTAGTGGGAATATTAGCGGTTAACGGAATAGAAAATTCATTTTTTGCAGGTACTTTAAAATTTTCTAAAAACACTTCTGCTACGGCTATATTGTTGACGAATATATTAAGGCTATCCGCAGAAATCTTACCACCAACATCATTTGGGTTTTCAAAAAAAGCAACGGCTTTTAATGTTACCATATCTGCATCATAACTGATAATTTTTATAGCATCAACTTTTATGAAAATAGGCTCTTTATTTACAGTGCAACTAAAAATCACAAAAATTAAGCTTAAAAAATAGCGTACTTTTCTCATCAGAAATCATTAAAAAAATTGGTAAATTGCTCCGGCAAAAATACATATTAAATGACAAGTAAAGATTTTATCATTAGAGAAATTGAAGCGAAAGATAATGCAGCACTTGCTAATGTGGTAAGGAGTGTAATTTTAGAAATGGGTGCCCCAAAAGTTGGGACGGCTTATGAGGATAAAGCTACCGATCAAATGTTTGAAACATATCAAAAAGAAAAAGCGAAATATTTTGTTCTAGAATATGAAAATAAAGTTATTGGAGGCGCAGGAATAGCGCAATTAGATAATTTTGAAGGAAATACTTGTGAACTACAAAAAATGTATTTTCTACCTTCGGCAAGAGGCAAAGGGTTAGGTGCAAAATTAATAGCAGTTTGTTTAGATAAAGCAAAGGAGTTTGGTTTTGAAAACTGTTATTTAGAAACGTTGCCCTACATGGAAGCTGCTGTAAAACTGTATAAAAAATATGGTTTTTTACATTTAGAGAAGCCCATGGGCAATACCGCTCATTATTCTTGTAATGTATGGATGATCAAAAAGATATGATTTTAAAAGAATTCAAAAGCTTTTTTTCTGATGAGCTTTCAGAAAAGTATCCTAAAACAGAAATTGATTCTTTTTTCTTTTTGTTGATGGATGAATATCTTCAATTAAAAAGAATTGATACTGTTTTAAAACCAGACTTTAAAATAGAGCAAAAACAGCTGTTAATTTTAAAAGAAGCCATTAAAAAATTAAAAAATGAAATTCCTTTACAATATATTATTGGTCATACAGAGTTTTATGGTTTGCCTTTTTTGGTGGATGAAAATACTTTAATTCCAAGACCAGAAACTGAAGAATTAGTTGCTTGGATATTAGAAGAAATTAAAGAATTAAGAATTAAGAAGCTACAAGATATTTTAGAATATCAAGAGAATTCACTCTCTATTTTGGATATCGGAACAGGTTCTGGTTGTATGGCTATTTCGTTGGCTAAAAATTTAGAAAATTGTATCATTTCTGCAATTGATATTTCTGAGAATGCTTTAAAAGTGGCAAAAAAGAATTCGGAAGTAAATAAAGTTGCTGTTAATTTTAGGAAGCTAGATATTTTGAAAACTAAAAAATTATCACAGCCATATGATGTTATCATATCGAACCCGCCTTATGTAAGAGAATTAGAAAAGATAGCGATACAAAATAATGTAATACAAAATGAACCTCATCTGGCTTTATTTGTATCTAATGAAAATCCGTTAATCTTCTATGATAAAATTGCAGATTTAGCGAAAGCGCAACTAACTAAAAACGGCATTCTTTTTTTTGAAATCAATCAATATTTAGGATTGGATACAATCGTGTTGTTAAAAAACAAAGGTTTTAAAACGGTAGTATTACGCAAAGACATTTTTGGAAATGATAGAATGGTGAAAGCAACTTTATTTTAATTTTTATCAAAAACCTAAACTTGCTAATAAATAATCTGGGCATCTGGTTGGTCTATTAGTTTTTGTTTTCATAAAAGCTAAAACAGAATTTCCTGTACAAATTAACTCATCATTTTGATTTGTAATTTTATAATCGAATTCAATCTTGACCATTGGTTTTTTTAATAAAATAGTTTCGATGGTGAGTACATCGTCATATTTTGCTGATTTTATAAAATTACAAGTCAGAGAAATTACAGGAAGCATCAGTCCACTAATTTCCATATCTTTATAAGTAACACCTAGTTTACGTAACCATTCGGTTCTACCCAATTCAAAAAATTGCGCATAATTTCCGTGATAAACAACACCCATTTGGTCAGTTTCTGAATATCGAACTCTCGTTTGTGTAAAGGATTTTTTCAATTTGTTTAAACATTAATTTTAGCTCATTTTACATAAAAAATAATTAATAATCAATAGCATATTGGTTTTTTTATCATGAATTTTATTCACACTTTTGTAGTCCCCAATTAGAACAAGAAGAATACTATTATAATCTATTTTCGTACCCAGAAAAGTAATCTATTTTATTAAATGAATCTCACTGCTGAAGCCGTTTGGACTAACTGTCTGTCTTTTATAAATGACAATATTAAGCCACAAGCCTACAAAACTTGGTTTGAGCCTATAAAGCCTGTAAAGCTTTCTGGAGAGGCATTAACAATTCAAGTACCCAGTAAATTTTTTTATGAATGGCTAGAAGAACATTATATTAAATTATTACGAGTTGCATTGGTAAGACAATTAGGCAATGATGCTAAATTAATTTACGATGTAAAAATGGAAAATAATTATAGCAGTAATAGACCTCAAATTGTTAAAATACCGAGTTCTAACAGAGATCCTTTAAAACCTCAAAAAATTGCTGCTCCTTTAGAATTTAATAAAAGAGAATTAAGAAATCCCTTTATAATTCCTGGTTTACAGAAAGTTAAGATAGAATCACAATTAAATCCTAATTATAATTTTGATAATTTTATAGAAGGGGACTCCAATAGGTTAGCGCGTTCAGCAGGAATGGCAGTGGCCAATAAACCGGGCGGAACTTCTTTTAATCCGTTACTTATTTACGGTGGAGTAGGCTTAGGAAAAACTCATTTATCGCATGCCATAGGGGTTAATATCAAAGATAAATATCCGGATAAAACCGTGTTGTACATCTCTTCAGAGAAATTTACGCAACAATTTATAGATTCCGTAAAATCGAATACAAGAAATGATTTTATTCATTTTTATCAAATGATAGATGTCTTAATTATAGACGATGTTCAATTTTTATCAGGAAAAGCAGGTACTCAAGATGTTTTCTTCCATATTTTTAATCATTTACATCAAAACGGCAAACAGGTTATTTTAACTTCGGATAAAGCACCCGTAGACATGCAAGATATTGAACAACGTTTACTATCTCGTTTTAAATGGGGACTATCTGCTGAGCTGCAGGCACCTGATTACGAAACTAGAATTTCTATTTTACAAAATAAATTGTATCGAGACGGAGTAGAAATGCCAGAAGATATTGTTGAATATGTTGCTAAAAATATAAAATCGAACGTTAGAGAATTAGAAGGTGTTTTAATTTCTATGATAGCCCAAGCCTCTTTTAACAGAAGAGAATTTTCTTTAGAATTAGCAAAGCAAATTGTAGATAAATTCGTTAAGAATACTAAAAAAGAAGTTTCTATTGATTATATACAGAAAGAAGTTTCTAAATATTTTGATATGGATGTGGCTACTTTACAATCTAAAACTCGTAAAAGGCATATTGTTCAGGCACGTCAACTAGCAATGTATTTTGCTAAAAGATTAACAAAAACATCGTTGGCAAGCATTGGCAATCAAATAGGGCAAAGAGATCATGCTACCGTTTTACACGCTTGTAAAACTGTTGATAATTTGACAGAGACCGACAAAAGATTTAGAAAATACGTGGACGATTTAACCAAAAAGTTAACTTTTTAATTAACAATAATTTCATTTTTTTTACTTTTAAAAGTTTTGTTCTTAAAGTTTTATAAAGATTTTGGTTCTTATCTTTCACCTTAAATAAATGTAATGAAAAAAGTTTTAATGGTTTGTTTAGGTAATATTTGCAGATCGCCATTAGCAGAAGGTATTTTACGATCTAAAATTGATAGTAATAATGTCATGATAGATTCTGCTGGAACAGCAGCATACCATGTTGGTAATCTTCCTGATAAACGTTCAATTGAGGTGGCAAACAAATATAATATTGACATCACCAATCAAAAAGCAAGAAAATTTACCATAAGAGATTTTGATACTTTTGACTTTATTTATGCGATGGATGAAAGTAATTATAAAAATATTTTGACCTTAGCGAGAAGTAAAAGTGATAGGGAAAAGGTGAAAATGATTTTAAATGAAACATTTCCTAATAAAAATATTTCTGTCCCAGATCCCTATTACGGAGGGCAAGATGGTTTTGAAAACGTATATAGAATGTTAGATGAGGCTTGTGAATTGATAGCAAATAAATTTTCTAAAATAAAATAAAAACACTTTTTTATCATTGGAAATATGTAAAATCTGTGTCTAAAATATATGTAATGAGTGGTAAACTATATTTAATCCCTACAACTTTGGGTGAAACAGAACCTTTAGAAGTAATGCCGTTATCTGTAAAGAAAGTAGTGGAACAGATTGACTATTATATTGTAGAAAACGAGAAATCTGCTAGAAGGTTTATCAAAAAAATATCACCTAAAAAACAGCAAGGAACTTTAAGTATAAAATTGTTAGATAAATATGCTGTTCCAGAAGAAATCCAAAAGTATTTAGATGTTTGTGAAAACGGAACCAATGTAGGTTTGCTATCAGAAGCCGGTGTTCCTGCAGTTGCAGACCCTGGAGCGAGTATTGTAAAGTTAGCACATCAAAAAAACATACAAGTGGTTCCTTTAGTTGGGCCATCTTCTATCTTAATGGCAATGATGAGTTCTGGAATGAATGGACAAAATTTTGCTTTTAATGGGTATTTGCCAATCGATAGAGGTGATAGAAAAAGAGCAATCAAAGAATTAGAAAAACAATCTTTAGACAAAGGGCAATCGCAAATTTTTATAGAAACACCCTATAGAAATGAAAAAATGTTTGCCGATTTAAAAGCTACTTTATCGCCCTTAACAAGTTTATGCATTGCAGCAGATATCACTTTACCAACGGAATATATAAAAACAATGAGTATTGCGGACTGGAAGCACCAACAGCCAGATTTACATAAAAAACCCGCTATTTTTATAATTCAGAAGTAGTCTTAATTTTAAACGGTTGCTTTTCTGTTAGGAATAATATTAGAAACATCATAAGCAGCAAACTTCTTCAAATATACTTGAATCGAAGTTCCATAGGCATCAGAAAACCCTTTAGTTCCGTTACTTCGTAAGAATTTTTTTACATTTCCGGCACCACTTAAATGAGCTGCCGCTAAAATACCTGACTCCGTAATTTTAATTCCGTTGATAGTTTTACCGATAGAACGTTTAATGTCTCTTCTTAAAATCCATTTGTTTACTTGGCATAAAGCTATGAATGCTTTTTCTTGTAATTCAGGATTTTTTAAGAATGAACGAGTATCATAAATACGAAATCGTTCTAAAGTTGTTTTTCCAAATTGATATTTCCCTAAATAGCCTAATGAATTTACAGCCATATACTTTCCTTGCGATTCTTTAAAGGCTATCGCTTCTTTAAAAGCCATAAAATCTCTTTGTAAATAAGGAATGTTATACGCTATATTATCAGGAAATATAATCGTTTTATCTGTATCACTTAAGGTCTTTACGGAAGTGGTATTTAACAAAAGTAGTATACTGCTTATAAAAAATAAAAACTTTTTCATCATCATAAAACGTTTTCTATTACAAGTACAAATTTAAACTATATTTTAAAGCAACTGTAAATCAGTGTGTTAATTTTTGGTAATTGTGAATAACATCCATAAAATGTGAAATTTTTAGTATTTTGATTAAGCGACAGCGTTTCCTTTATTCAATAGTTAAAGAAAATAGTGTTTAGGTTAGGTATAGAATGCGAGTTTATCTATTGACTCCTTTTTTATTTAACCAATTTTGATATTTAACAGCATTTCTATTGTGTTGTGCTAAAGTTTTTGCAAATTGATGATACCCAATTTTGTTAATATCAGCGCACATATAGTAGTAATTATGTTTTTCTGCGTTTAGAACTGCATCAATAGCAGAAATATCTGGCATGGCAATTTGTGAAGGAGGTAAACCTCTATTGATATATGTATTATAGGGCGAATTAATGGCTAAATCGACTGTTAAAACTCTTTTTACAACATAATCTTGGCCTTTTAGTTCTTTAATACTGTAAATAATCGTAGGATCTGCTTGCAAAGGCCAACCATTTTTTAATCTATTTAAATACAAACCAGCCACAATTGGTCGTTCTATTTTCATAGCCGTTTCTTTATGAATAATAGAAGCCAAAGTAATTACATCATTTTTAGACATTTTTAAGGCTTTCGCTTTTTCTTGTCTAGAAGAAGTCCAAAATTTTTGATATTCAACAAGTAATTTGTCTCTAAAATTATCTGCAGAAACCGTCCAATAAAATTGATAACTATTCGGTATACAAATTTGAAAAATAGATTTTTTATTAAAATTATTTTTCTTTAAAAAGTTTTCGTCATAAAAAGAAGTAAGAATGGCAAGAGAATCTATTTCAAGTTGTTCAGCAACTCTACCGGCAAATTTTTCTAAGCTATGTTGGTTATTAAAAGATACTTTTACGGGTGTTTGATTGCCACTTATTAGCATATTTACCAAATCGTTGTTAGACATGTCTTCTTTTAAAAGGTATCTTCCGGGTTTGGGTTTCGAGAAATTTTTTCTGGCTGCAACCCAAAGAAAAGTATTTGGATTATTAGAGACTTCAGAAATTTTCTTTTGAACCTCTAACAAATTATCTGAGGCATCAATAAAAAGTTCGCTGTTTTTTGTAATCGCTTTTCCAAATATTTTTTGATAGTAATTATATCCTAAAATACCTCCAAGTATCAAAAAGAATGCTAGTAAGTAAATAATTTTTTTATTCAATTTTTTCTAATTTAAATCACAATTGCAAAATTACACTTTTATCAATTGAAATGAAATTTCATCCTTAAATTTTCCTTGAGATATAATCCAATCTTTTTTAACACCCATTTTAGAGAAATTATATTTTTTAAATAACACCATACTTTTTATGTTGTCTGCAGTAATATCAGCATATAACTGATGCAATTGTAAATGAGAAAAAGAGTATTTTATTAAGAGTGACAGCGCTTCTGACGCGAACCCTTTTTTCTGAAAATCAGGATGAATTAAAATGCCAATTCCGGCTCTTTTGTGCTGCGGATTAAAATCAAAAATATCAATCATACCCAATTGTTTTTTTGTGGATACTTCCTCAATTAAGAATCGTAATTGTTTCGTTTCATAAATATCTAAATGAGCACTTTCTAAATATTGTTTTAGTATATATTTAGAAAATGGTTTTTGAGTATGACTTACTTCCCAAAAAGATTCATTGTTTTCTATTTGGTATAGAAATTCTAAATCTTCTGGTTCTAAAGCTCTTAAAATTATTTGTTTACCTTTTAAAGTCATAGAAAAATAGTGTGTGGTTTTAAATATTGTGATATAATTAAAAAACAATCTTATGCAAGCTAGAAAAAATCTCTCCTTTAAAAACAAATTGAGCGGGCCCTTTTAAAAAGACATTGCTGTATATCCCGTTTTTTTCATCAAAAGAAACCTCTAAAAGACCACCTTGAACTGGTAAAGAAACGATGTTACTAGTTGTTCTATTTGTTTTGTGCATGGCTATGGCAACCGCAGTAACTCCGGTTCCGCAAGCCATAGTTTCATTTTCAACGCCTTTTTCATAGGTTCTTACCCTAAAAGTATGGTCATTTAATTGTTCTACAAAATTTACGTTACTTCCAGGTTCGTTATAAGAATTTCTAATTTTTTTACCATTTTCAAAAACAGGATAGGTTTCTAGTTTATCTACTATTTCTACATGATGTTGCGTTCCTGTATACATAAAAACAGTATTTTTATGTACTTTTATTTCGTCTACATCAATCATTTGTAAAGAAATGATATCGTTTTTTATTGCTGCAAAATGTGATCCGTCTACCGCTAAAAAAGTGGTTTTTTCATCAATAAGATTCAATTTTTTTGCAAAAGCAACAGCACATCTGGCGCCATTTCCACAAAAGGTCTGGCTTCCATCCGCATTAAAGTAAATCATTTTAAAATCGAATTGCTCATCATTTTCAATCAAAATAACGCCATCTGCGCCGATACCAAAATGTCTGTCACAAATTCGTGAAATAATGTCAGTGTTTTGTTTTGGAAAGATTTTTGTTCTATTGTCTATCATCACAAAATCGTTTCCTGTTCCTTGATATTTATAAAAAGTCAAATTCATAAAACAAAGATACTATTTTCAAGAACACGGGAAGTCTGTTAAAACGTGGTTAAAATGAGTTAAAAGCGAGTTAAACAAAATTTTCAAAAATGTTAAAATTGTATTTTTGATTGACCAAAAATTTAAAATTATGAAAAAATTTTTTAGTTTAATAGGAATGGCAGTTCTAGGAGGCGCCATCACTTTAGGCGGTTATAAAGTGTTTTTTGAAGATACACTGCCTGCCGAGAAATTACCATTAAATTCTGTGCAATCTGTGCAAACAAATTACAAACCAGCATTCAAAACAAATACAACATCTATAAATGCAGATGTAATTGATTTTACAGTGGCAGCCGAAAAAACAATACATTCTGTAGTTCATGTTAAAAATATATCTGTACGCACACAATTCAATCCGTTAGATATATTTTTTGGAAACGGAAGTGGAACAAGAAAATATGAACAAATAGGAACAGGAAGTGGTGTAATTATTTCTCCTGACGGATATATTGTAACGAATAACCATGTAATTGAAGGAGCTAATGATTTAGAGATAACATTAAACAATAAAAAGAAGTACAAGGCAGAAATAATTGGTGCTGACAAAACGAATGACATTGCTTTGTTAAAAATTAATGTAGACGAAGAGTTGCCATATACGCCTTTTGCGAATTCTGATACTATTAAAATTGGTGAATGGGTTTTAGCCGTTGGTAATCCTTATAATTTAACATCAACAGTTACCGCGGGTATTGTGAGTGCAAAAGGTAGAGATTTAGAAGGAAACGGAAATATAGAATCTTTTATACAAACGGATGCTGCCGTAAATCCAGGGAATAGTGGAGGAGCTTTGGTAAATACAAGAGGAGAATTAGTAGGAATTAATACTGCAATTTCGTCTAAAACAGGTTCTTTTGTAGGATATTCTTTTGCAGTTCCGTCTAACATTGCGAATAAAATTGTGAACGACTTATTAGAATTTGGTATGGTGCAAGAGGCTATTTTAGGAATTTCAGTAGATAGTAGATACAAGGAGGAAGGTGTTAAAGTAGGCGAGGTATTCAACGAAGAAGGAGCAATCAAGTCGCCATTAAAATCTGGTGACATTATAAAAAGTATTAATGAAGTTAAAATATCTAAATTTTCAGAATTAAGGGGGCAATTAACCGCTAAAAGACCTGGGGATACGGTTGATGTTACAATCGAAAGAGATGGCAAGTTGTTGAAAAAAAAAATTATTTTAAATAAGCGAAATACGTATATATCTCGTGTTTTAAATATTTCATTGAAAGATTTATCCGCAAAAGAAAAGCAACAATATAATCTTAAAGGAGGCGCTAAAATCATTGAAGTCGGAAATGAAAATTTAAGCTATTATGGAATAAAAAAAGGATTTATTATTATTAAAATAAATAATAAAATTGTTTTATCGGCATCTGAAGCACAAAGTATGATAGACAATAGTAATTTCGGAAGTGGAAATCCTTTGTATGTTGAATTTATTAATTTACAAGGGGAAATTGAAAGCTATGGTATCCGATAAAATTATCAATAAATAATTCATTAAAATCCTGATATAATCATCAG
Source organism: Polaribacter litorisediminis (assembly GCF_019968605.1). Taxonomy (NCBI): domain Bacteria; kingdom Pseudomonadati; phylum Bacteroidota; class Flavobacteriia; order Flavobacteriales; family Flavobacteriaceae; genus Polaribacter; species Polaribacter litorisediminis. Next base: position 1,868,171 of record NZ_CP082966.1, on the reverse strand, counting down.
GATTTTTTTTGTTTAAAAATTTCAGCGAAATCGATTTCGTGTTTTCAAAAAAAGAAATACTTTTGTCAAAAATTTTAATTAATCAAACTATGCCATCAATTTTAGATTACGAAAAAGAAGTAACTGCCCAAGCACTAACAAAGAGAGCTACCGTAGAATTTATAAATATTGTACACGATTTATGGTATGATAAATCTATTGAATTGATTATGTTTAGAAACCCACTTGTAGATAAAAGAGCAAGTGAAATTTTAAATTTAATTAATTATGCAAAAGAATTTGTAAACAAACCCATCACAATTTTAGATGCGTTAAGCATTGCGAAAGCAATTCAACAGGTAGATTTGCCATCCTCTAAGCTAGATATTGGTAAGTTGGCTTATGAATGTTATCTAAATCCAAAAGGGAGCCAAGACAAAGTTGCTTTTATTAAAAAGAAACTAAAAAATGCAACCGAAGCCAAAAACATTATACCTAAAGACGTTGTTTTATATGGTTTTGGTAGAATTGGTCGCTTATTGGCAAGAGAGCTCATGACAAAAATGGGCAAAGGTTCTCAATTACGCTTAAGAGCTATTGTAACTCGTGGAGAAATTACACAGGCTGTTTTAGAGAAAAGAGCCTCTTTGTTAAGTGTAGATTCGATTCATGGAGATTTTTTAGGTACCGTACAAACAGACCTTGAAAACAAAGCTTTGGTTATAAACGGAACTACCGTTTTTATGATTTCAGCGAACAATCCAGAAGACATAGATTACACAGAATTCGGAATTCAAGATGCTTTAATTATTGATAATACGGGCGCTTTTAGAGATGATGTAGAATTAAGCAGGCACTTAAAATCGAAAGGAGCTAGCAAAGTTTTAATAACAGCTCCTGCAAAAGGAGTTCCAAATATTGTGCATGGTGTTAATCATAAACAAAATAATCCTGATAAGTTCGATATTTTTTCAGCGGCATCTTGCACAACGAATGCAATTACGCCTATTTTAAAGGTTTTAGAAGATAATTTCGGAATTAAAAAAGGACATTTAGAAACGATTCATGCTTATACCAACGATCAAAACTTGGTAGACAATATGCATAGTAAATATAGACGAGGTAGAGCCGCAGCTTTAAATATGGTGATTACAGAAACTGGAGCCGGTAAAGCAGTAGCAAAAGCATTGCCAGCTTTAGAGGGTAAATTAACGTCTAATGCTATTAGAGTGCCAGTGCCAAATGGGTCTTTAGCAATTTTAAGCTTACAATTAAGAAGGCCAGTTACTACAGATATTATAAATGCAATAGTGAAACAAAATGCTTTAGAAGGCGATTTAGTGGAACAAATTAAATATTCATTAGACAATGAATTGGTTTCTTCAGATATTATTGGATCAACAGCGCCATCAATTTTTGATAGCAAAGCAACGATTACAGACGGCGAAACCATTGTTCTTTATGTTTGGTATGATAATGAATACGGATATTCGCATCAAGTAATGCGTTTGGCGAAACACATTGCAAAAGTGAGAAGATTTACCTACTATTAATGCTACTTTACTTTCAATTATGTACTTTTTTTCGGGAATATTTGAAGGTAATTATTAGGATTAATCTTTTATTTTAGCATAAAAAGATATACCTAAAAATAGGCGAAAAACCCAAAACATAGTTATGTTTTGGGTTTATTTTTAGAAGTTCAATCTTAGTTGAAATTCACCAGAATAGACGCAGAATTTGTTGTTTTGCACCCTATTCTTAATATTGAATCAACTTCTTATTGAATTAGGTTTAGATTTTTTAAATCACTATTTAATCCTCTGAAAAAAAATCAATCTCACTATCAAATTCTGGTTTCAAAAATTCATCTTTGCTCATAAAATATTCAGATGTAGTTAATGTATAGCCAATTTCCTTTTTTTCTAAATTCCAAATAATATCATTTGCTTCTTCAAATTGTTCCTCTCCGTCTAATTGCTTTCCAAATAATCGCAGAATTACATTATGACTATCTAAATTTTGAGTAAAACATTTTAACGCAATTTCTTTTGTAATGGTTTCATCAGCATTTTTTTTAGGAAATATTTCGAAGTCTACAATCGTAGCTTTTGTGTTCGGGAATTTTCCATTGAAAGCTTTATACAAAAGCTGATTAACGCAAAATAGTGTTTTGTGTAAACGAATTCTTGGGTACTCTTCAGAAATTTTATCAACCAACATTTCATAAGAAAGGGAATCTATTTGTCCTTCATTTAAATAATCAGATAATTTATAATCCAATACAATTCTGGCGGCTTCGCTTGGGTCTTGATCGGCAATTGCCATAAAAAGCAATTCTCTTAATTCTTTGAGATCGTTTATAGTGTCATTCGCAAAATCAAATCTTCTCAAAAGCTCTTTAAAATCTTCTATGTTCCAAGCATTTTCAAGTTCATCAACTGTAGAAATTTTATGTATTTTAATCGTGTATTTCATTCTTTTAAATCATTTTTGATGTATCTTAAAAGTACAAACTTTAAACACGAAACCATAATTTTTCTTGAAAAAGTTTAATTTTTCTTGAAAAAGGCGAATTTTTAAAGCTCTTTAATGATTTTTTCTAAATAAATAATAGATGTGTATTATCTTGATCTGCCCTCGCATAAAAATCACCAATGGTAATAATATCTTCTACTTCATCAATTAAATCTTCTTTTTTTAGGTGAAACATATCTACTGCTAACTTACAAGCCCAAAGTCTACAACCTGAATCTGAAAGTATTTCAAGAAACTCACCTACAGGAGGCATGTCTAATTTCTCCATTTCTTTTTTCATCATTTTAGTAGCCAGCGCTTCCATTCCTGGTAAACCGCCTAACATAGTTGGTATATGCATTGCTGGGTTCCCCACTGTAGCAACTCTTAAATGCTCTAATTTTTTCTTTTGAATTGCTTCTAAACCAAAGAATGTAAAGAATATTTCTGATTCTATTCCTTCCATTCTTGCTCCATTTGCCATAATAAATGCAGCATATACATTTTCTATGGTTGCTTTTGATAATATGAAAAGCATTTTTCTAACTTTCGTTTTTGCCATGATCTCTATATTTTAATTAAATACAACTTTTAGGTTTTGGTACTCCGGCTATTTTAGTAGATACTTTTAAAGGACCTCCAGGAAATAGCGCATAAAATTGTTTTATATCAATAACGCCACTTTTTTTAATTCCTCTTATAGAAAGAGGTTCGTTGGCCGCCACTTTTTCTTGAATCCAATTAATAACCTCCCAATGTTTGTCTGTCATTTCAATTTCGTGTTCTTTGGCAATTTCTGCACCAATTTCTTTTGTCCATTGAGAAAAGTCTGTTAAATACCCTTCATTGTTTACCTTAAGTTCTACTTGTTTTATTGTTTTTATCATTTTATATAGTTTACTTGTTAATGTTTTTTCCTGAAGTACTCATGTTTCTAGATACAAAGGGAATAGAAATTCCTTTTAATAGCATGTTCCAATAAATCCACCGAAAGGCTAATTTTCCCCAATGATTTAGAATGCTTTCTTTTAAGAGTCGTAATGGACCAATACCTGCAAAAGGAAAAGTACCGGTTACGGGTTCTTGTTCATAATTGAAATCAATCAATAAAGCTTTGTTTTTTCCGGTTTCAATAAAACAATTTGCATGCCCATCAAACTCTTCTTTTAAGGGTTTTCCATTGATATAAAGTAGAATGTTATCGGTTAAGGTTTCTGCCTGAAAATGTGCTACAGAGCCAGCTTTAGAAGCTGGTACATTCGTTGCATCGCCTATTACAAAGATATTTTCATGATCAATAGATTGCAATGTTTTAGGATGTGTAGGTACAAAATTTAAATCATCACCAAGTTCAGAACGTTCCATAACTTCATCACCCATATTTGTAGGTACGGTTACGAGTAAATCATAAGGCACTTCTTGATCTACATAATCTACAATTTTTTTATTTTTAAAATCAACCTTCTCAATGGCAAAGTCTGTGACTAGTTTTATGTTTTTTTCTTCTAATAAATAACCTAAGGCTTTAGAGCTAATTTCTTTCGTAAAAGCACCCGATAAAGGCGTTACATAAGTAATTTCAACTTTATCTCGCATTCCTTTTTTCTCAAAATAAGAGTCCGCTAAAAAGGCAAACTCTAAGGGTGCAACCGGACATTTAATGGGCATTTCAGTGATGTGTACAACCAATTTTCCACCTTTCCAGTCTCTTAATTTATCTCTAAGTGCTAAAGCACCTTCATACGTATAAAAGTCAAAAATAGATTTTTTCCATTCTGTACTCATCATTCCTTCTACTTCATCTGGAGCAATTTTAGATCCAGTTGCAATAATTAAAAGGTCATAAGCTAGTGTTCCATTATCTAGTTCAATTAAATTATTTTCTGCATCAATTTTTTCAATTTTTTGCTGAATATAATTTACACCTTTCGGAATAAATTTTTTTCCAACTTTTTTAACTTGATCTTCATTGTAAATATCAAAAGGTAAAAATAAAAAGCCAGGTTGATAATAATGAGTTTTATATTGATCTACAATGCTAATTTTCCATTCTTTTTTGGGGAGTTTAGAGACCAAATGATTTGCCATCATGGTTCCAGCAGTGCCTGCTCCTAAAATAACTAAATTTTTCATCCTTTATAATTTATATGCCAAATTTAGGTCGTATTTCTATTTTTTTTTATGACAAAAATCATGTATTTGCTGTATGTAACTTATGTTACATAGTGCTTTTGCTATAAATAAAATGGAAACTAATTTTAGGTAAATATTCAATTATTGTTATATTTTTGATGTTGTTCTATAGAAGGCAACTTGCAAGATATTGTCTTGTTTTTGGGAAACCAAAAATGAAATCTTTAAATGAAAAAAAATAATGACTATTCAGCAAAAAATACAACAACTTCGTGATGAATTAAACAAGCATAATTACAATTATTATGTATTAGATAATCCAACGATTTCTGATTTTGATTTTGATGTAAAACTTAAGGAATTAGAAAAGCTAGAGAAAGAGAATCCTGTTTTTTTCGATGCAAATTCGCCAACACAAAGAGTAGGAGGTAGCATTACCAAAAATTTTAAGACGGTTGTACATAAAAATAGAATGTATTCTTTAGTGAATTCCTATTCAAAGGATGATTTATTGGATTGGGAAAAACGGATTCATAAAATGCTAGGAACATCAGAAGTTGAATATACCTGTGAACTTAAATTTGACGGAGCTTCGATTAATTTAACCTATCAGAATGGTCAATTTATAAAAGCGGTTACTAGAGGAGATGGGGTGCAGGGTGATGAGGTAACGAATAATGTAAAAACTATTCGTTCGATTCCTTTAAGTATCAATTCTGATTTTATTCAAGATTTCGAAATGCGAGGAGAAATCATTTTACCTTTATTGGGTTTTAATAAAATGAATGAAGAACGTGTTGAAAATGGAGAAGAAGAATACAGAAACCCTAGAAATACAGCAAGTGGAAGTTTAAAATTACAAGACAGTGCAGAAGTGGCTAAACGTCCTTTAGATTGTTTGTTATATCAAGTATTAACATCAGAAAGAAAATATAAAACACATTTTGAAAGTTTAGAACAAGCAAGAAAAGTAGGGTTTAAAGTTCCTAAAACAATCATGATTGCAAAAACAATGAATGCAGTTTTTGAATTTATAAATTACTGGGATTCTAAACGATATAATTTACCCTATGAAACGGATGGGGTGGTTATAAAAGTAAACAATTTGCAACAGCAAGAAGAATTAGGCTATACGTCAAAAGCGCCACGGTGGGCAATTGCCTATAAGTTTAAGGCAGAACAAGTGTCTACAATTTTAAATGAAATTACTTATCAAGTGGGTAGAACAGGCGCAATTACCCCAGTCGCAAATTTAGAACCCGTGCAATTGTCAGGAACCATAGTAAAACGAGCTTCTTTACACAATGCAGATCAAATTGAAAAGTTAGATGTTAGGGAAAAAGATACTGTTTTTGTCGAAAAAGGAGGAGAAATTATTCCAAAAATTATTGCTGTCGATTTTACAAAACGACCAGAAAACTCGCAGCCTACAATATATGCAACCCATTGCCCTGAATGTAATACTGAATTAGTTAGAACACCAGGTGATGCAAAACATTATTGCCCAAATGAATTTGGATGTGCACCACAAATTACAGGAAGAATTCAGCATTTTATAAGTAGAAAAGCCATGAATATTGATGGTTTAGGTTCGGAAACAGTAGATTTGTTGAGAAAAGAAGGTTTAATAGAAAATTACGCAGATTTATATAATTTATCTGTAGAGCAGGTAATTCCGTTAGACAGAATGGCGTTAAAGTCTGCTCAAAATATGATTTCGGGAATTGAAAAATCAAAAGAAATTCCGTTTGAAAAAGTATTATTTGCGCTCGGAATTCGTTTTGTTGGTGAAACCGTCGCTAAAAAATTAGCAAAACATTTTAAATCCATCGATAAATTAATGACAGCTAAATTTGAAGAATTAATTCAGGTGGATGAAATTGGCGATAGAATAGCACAAAGTATTATCGACTTTTCCTCTAATTTAGGAAACATTCATTTAATCAATCGTTTAAAAATAGCGGGTGTAAAATTAGCAGTTTCTGCCGAAAGTTTAGAAAATCAAACGGATAAATTAAAAGGTCAAGTTTTTGTGGTTTCAGGTGTTTTTCATCAAATGAGTAGAAATGAACTCAAAAAAGCAATCGAAGATAACGGAGGTAAAGTAAGTTCATCCATCTCTAAAAAAACAAATTTTATTGTTGCCGGAGATAATATGGGACCAAGTAAATTAACAAAAGCGCAAGATCTCGGAATTAAAATTATTTCCGAACAAGATTTTATAGATAAGATTAAGGAATAAATGAACTTTGGACTCCTTTTTGCTAAAGATTATGTAGGGTACTCAAAAGAGTTTGAGTAATTATAAAGAATTAAAATATAGCAAAAACATACATATTTGAAAAAACTAGTATACATATATATTATCGGTTTCTCTTTGATAACTTTTTCTCAAAAAAGAGAAATAGATTCTTTACCTACAAATATAGACGAGTATATTTTTGTAAAACCAGGAGATAGCTTAACGATAAAGTTGCAGGGGTTTTCTATACTGCCAAAACAAAAGTTTAAATCGCGAGAAGACCTGATTTATTACCTATGGTTTCGCAAAAAAGTGTTTAAAGCATATCCGTTTGCAATGCTAGCATCACAGAGATTAGATACTTTAAATGCTAGATTAGGTAAGATTCAATCCAAAAGGAAACGAAAAAAGTACACCCTATTAATTCAGAAATATATTGAAGGGGAGTTTACTGATCAAATAAAAAAGATGACCACTACAGAAGGTCGTATTCTTATCAAATTAATTCACCGTCAAACTGGCGAAACTGTTTTTAACAATATCAAAGGTTTAAGAAGTGGCTGGAAAGCTTTTTGGTACAATACAACAGCAAATATGTTTAAACTTTCATTAAAAACGGAATACCATCCAAAAACCATAAATGAAGATTTTTTAATTGAGGATATTTTGCAACGAGCATTTCTAGACGATAAATTAAAAGAACAGAAAACCAAGTTAAAGCTCGACTTTAGTAAAATTATCATTGCTAAAAAAGCACAGATAGACGTTGAAGAATACAAAATAATGTTTGCTAAAATGAGAAAGAAGAAAGATAGAAAATCAGTAAATAAAAATTAATTCTTTTTTTTGGGGGTTCCCACGCAAAAAAGCGTGGTCGGGCTTTCCATTATATCTTTTGTTCGTACCTCACAAAAGGATGTCATTGCAATCCCTAACCCGGTTTTAGGCATTTTAAATCAAGAGTTTTATTTAAAATCTACTCAACGAAGTTTAAAAAAGTAGTGCATAAGAACTTTATAATTAGAATTTCCAATACACTTTAGAGTTAAAAATGAATAAACTTCAAAAAGGTATAAAATTATTTTGATGGATAAAAAGCCTATTTTCAAAGGGTTAAAATCCTTTTAAAAATTAAACACACAAAAAGTTAAAAAAAACAGTTGTTATTGTTAAAACAGGTTGTATATTTGCACCCGCTAACGGAAATAGGGTTGGCGAAGTTCATTGAGATTTGCGTTAGTTATATTGGTTTAATTGAGGTTATTTTATTTTTTAGATGTTAACAAATATTTAAAAAATAATTAAATTTTTATTAGGTTGATATTATAAACTTGTGGTATGTTTGCAGTCCGAAATTTCGGGGGTAAAAAAATTCAAGTTTAGGGTTTAGAAAAAGAATTAAAATTTTATTTATTTTTTCTTGTCAGATTAAAAATAAGTTTTAGATTTGCACCCGCTAACAGAGATAGCAAAAAAGATCAAAAAAGATCAAGAGATTTTGGAAAGGTTTTGCGAGGAGCCAACTAGTTCGATTCTAGTGTTTCTACAAATTAGGATTCATAGTGAGTGTTTATAGCATTCATGCGACTCCCTAAGAGTTCATTGAAAATATTGAAATTGACAGCGTAAACAAAGAGTAGAATAACCATGTTTAAATAATTAGACAAATTCTTTTGAAACTTATTCATTATAATATTAAAAATATACAATGAAGAGTTTGATCCTGGCTCAGGATGAACGCTAGCGGCAGGCTTAACACATGCAAGTCGAGGGGTAACATTGTGCTTGCACAGATGACGACCGGCGCACGGGTGCGTAACGCGTATAGAACCTACCTTTTACAGGGGGATAGCCTTTAGAAATGAAGATTAATATCCCATAGTATTGCGAGATGGCATCATTTTGTAATTAAAGATTTATCGGTAAAAGATGGCTATGCGTCCTATTAGTTAGTTGGTAAGGTAACGGCTTACCAAGACATCGATAGGTAGGGGTCCTGAGAGGGAGATCCCCCACACTGGTACTGAGACACGGACCAGACTCCTACGGGAGGCAGCAGTGAGGAATATTGGGCAATGGAGGCAACTCTGACCCAGCCATGCCGCGTGCAGGAAGACTGCCCTATGGGTTGTAAACTGCTTTTATACAGGAAGAAACACTCGTACGTGTACGAGCTTGACGGTACTGTAAGAATAAGGACCGGCTAACTCCGTGCCAGCAGCCGCGGTAATACGGAGGGTCCGAGCGTTATCCGGAATCATTGGGTTTAAAGGGTCCGCAGGCGGTCGATTAAGTCAGAGGTGAAATCCCATAGCTTAACTATGGAACTGCCTTTGATACTGGTTGACTTGAGTCATATGGAAGTAGATAGAATGTGTAGTGTAGCGGTGAAATGCATAGATATTACACAGAATACCGATTGCGAAGGCAGTCTACTACGTATGTACTGACGCTCATGGACGAAAGCGTGGGGAGCGAACAGGATTAGATACCCTGGTAGTCCACGCCGTAAACGATGGATACTAGTTGTTGGGGTTTACCTCAGTGACTAAGCGAAAGTGATAAGTATCCCACCTGGGGAGTACGGTCGCAAGACTGAAACTCAAAGGAATTGACGGGGGCCCTCCACAAGCGGTGGAGCATGTGGTTTAATTCGATGATACGCGAGGAACCTTACCAGGGCTTAAATGTAGTATGACAGGACTAGAGATAGTTTTTTCTTCGGACATATTACAAGGTGCTGCATGGTTGTCGTCAGCTCGTGCCGTGAGGTGTCAGGTTAAGTCCTATAACGAGCGCAACCCTTATCGTTAGTTGCCAGCATGTAAAGATGGGGACTCTAATGAGACTGCCTACGCAAGTAGTGAGGAAGGTGGGGATGACGTCAAATCATCACGGCCCTTACGTCCTGGGCCACACACGTGCTACAATGGTATGGACAATGAGCAGCCATCTGGCAACAGAGCGCGAATCTATAAACCATATCACAGTTCGGATCGGAGTCTGCAACTCGACTCCGTGAAGCTGGAATCGCTAGTAATCGGATATCAGCCATGATCCGGTGAATACGTTCCCGGGCCTTGTACACACCGCCCGTCAAGCCATGGAAGCTGGGGGTGCCTGAAGTCGGTCACCGCGAGGAGCCGCCTAGGGTAAAACTGGTAACTAGGGCTAAGTCGTAACAAGGTAGCCGTACCGGAAGGTGCGGCTGGAACACCTCCTTTCTAGAGAAAGATGGTGAGTTACAAAAGGGAAATTTTACTCTTTGCTGTTAATTTTAAAAAAACAATATATTTAAGCTATTATAGTCTCGTAGCTCAGCTGGTTAGAGCGCTACACTGATAATGTAGAGGTCGGCAGTTCGAGTCTGCCCGGGACTACAATTTTTTAATATATAAGGAAATTCTAGAAGTGGTTATGCACCCAATTTTAGTCGGCTCACGACTGCAGACTAAAACCTGTTGACTGCCACTAGAAGAAAAAGGGGGGATTAGCTCAGCTGGCTAGAGCGCTTGCCTTGCACGCAAGAGGTCATCGGTTCGACTCCGATATTCTCCACCAGGCAATGCCTGGAGATAAGTTAAATTATTTCCAGTGTATTGTAGGCAGATTGTTGCTGAGAGTTTAAAAACTTGTCAGTGGCGACTCGCCACACAGTTCATTGACATAATGGTAAAATGATATCGTAAGAATCAAAAAGATAGAGAGTTTTGTATAGCGATATACAGAACAATTTTTATAAAGAATAAAAAGAGCTCGTTGTGATGCAGAGATGTATCACGGCAAAAAGTACAATAAGTTAAGTAAGGGCGTATGGCGGATGCCTAGGCTCTCAGAGACGACGAAGGACGTGATAAGCTGCGAAAAGCTACGGGGAGGGGCACATACCTTATAATCCGTAGATATCCGAATGGGGCAACCCGGCATGTTGAAGACATGTCACCTAGCAATAGGGGTAAACCCGGTGAACTGAAACATCTAAGTAACCGGAGGAAGAGAAAACAATAGTGATTCCGTTAGTAGTGGCGAGCGAACGCGGATTAGCCCAAACCAATGCTGTTACGGCAGTATTGGGGTTGTAGGACCACAATATTTGATGCTAAGAGAATTAGAACTGTTTGGAAAGACAGACCATAGAGGGTGATAGTCCCGTAAAAGTAAGCGAAGTTATTGATAGTGGTATCCTGAGTAGTGCGGGACACGAGTAATCCTGTATGAATCCACCGGGACCATCCGGTAAGGCTAAATACTCCTGAGAGACCGATAGTGAACTAGTACCGTGAGGGAAAGGTGAAAAGAACCCTAAGTAAGGGAGTGAAAGAGATCCTGAAACCGTACGCCTACAAGCGGTCGGAGCAACTTCTAGTTGTGACGGCGTGCCTTTTGCATAATGAGCCTACGAGTTACTGTTTCTAGCAAGGTTAAATGTTTCAGACATGGAGCCGTAGCGAAAGCGAGTCTGAATAGGGCGAGATTCATTCATTAGGAATGAAAGCGTATTAATACGTTTAGTTAGTAGTAGTAGACGCGAAACCGAGTGATCTACCCATGGGCAGGTTGAAGCTGTGGTAACACACAGTGGAGGACCGAACCAGTTGACGTTGAAAAGTCTTTGGATGACCTGTGGGTAGGGGTGAAAGGCCAATCAAACTCGGAAATAGCTCGTACTCCCCGAAATGCATTTAGGTGCAGCGTTGAGTAAAAGTTTTATAGAGGTAGAGCTACTGATTGGATGCGGGGGCTTCACCGCCTACCAATTCCTGACAAACTCCGAATGCTATAAAATGTTTCTCAGCAGTGAGGGCATGGGTGCTAAGGTCCATGTCCGAGAGGGAAAGAACCCAGACCATCAGCTAAGGTCCCCAAATATATGTTAAGTTGAAATAACGAGGTGAAATTGCTTAGACAGCTAGGATGTTGGCTTGGAAGCAGCCATTCATTTAAAGAGTGCGTAACAGCTCACTAGTCGAGCGATTTCGCATGGATAATAATCGGGCATAAACATATTACCGAAGCTATGGATTAACGTTTAGATATACGTTAGTGGTAGGGGAGCATTGTAACCTGCGTAGAAGGTGTGCTGTGAGGCATGCTGGAGTGGTTACAAAAGAAAATGTAGGCATAAGTAACGATAATGCGGGCGAGAAACCCGCACACCGAAAGACTAAGGTTTCCTCAGCGATGCTAATCAGCTGAGGGTTAGTCGGGTCCTAAGGCGAATCCGAAGGGAGTAGTCGATGGCTCACAGGTTAATATTCCTGTACTTCTTATAATTGCGATGTGGTGACGGAGTATTGAAAGCACCGCGTACTGACGGAATAGTACGTTGAAGACTGTATTTATAGGATCTGTAGGCAAATCCGCAGATTTTGGAGAAGGTCGATAGTACCATGACTCTTCGGACGATTGGATAGTGTGCCTAAAGGCTTCCAAGAAAACCCACTAAGCTTCAGATTATAAGAACCCGTACCGTAAACCGACACAGGTAGTTGGGATGAGAATTCTAAGGTGCTCGAGAGATTCATGGCTAAGGAACTAGGCAAAATCGACGCGTAACTTCGGGAGAAGCGTCGCCCATCTTCGGATGGGCCGCAGTGAAAAGGTCCAGGCGACTGTTTATCAAAAACACAGGGCTTTGCTAAATTGAAAGATGATGTATAAGGCCTGACACCTGCCCGGTGCTGGAAGGTTAAGTGGAGGGTTTAGCTTCGGCGAAGATCTGAAATGAAGCCCCAGTAAACGGCGGCCGTAACTATAACGGTCCTAAGGTAGCGAAATTCCTTGTCGGGTAAGTTCCGACCTGCACGAATGGTGCAACGATCTGGACACTGTCTCAGCCATGAGCTCGGTGAAATTGTAGTATCGGTGAAGATGCCGATTACCCGCAGCGGGACGAAAAGACCCCGTGAACCTTTACTATAGCTTAGTATTGGCTTTGGATAAGTAATGTGTAGGATAGGTGGGAGACTATGAAGCGGCGTCGCTAGGCGTTGTGGAGTCATCCTTGAAATACCACCCTTTGCTTCTCTAGAGTCTAACTCAGAGATGAGGACAGTGCTTGGTGGGTAGTTTGACTGGGGTGGTCGCCTCCAAAAGAGTAACGGAGGCTTCTAAAGGTACCCTCAGCACGCTTGGTAACCGTGCGTAGAGTGCAATGGCATAAGGGTGCTTGACTGAGAGACATACAGGTCGATCAGGTTGGAAACAAGAGCATAGTGATCCGGTGGTTCCGCATGGAAGGGCCATCGCTCAAAGGATAAAAGGTACTCCGGGGATAACAGGCTGATCTCCCCCAAGAGCTCATATCGACGGGGGGTTTGGCACCTCGATGTCGGCTCGTCACATCCTGGGGCTGGAGAAGGTCCCAAGGGTTGGGCTGTTCGCCCATTAAAGTGGCACGCGAGCTGGGTTCAGAACGTCGTGAGACAGTTCGGTCTCTATCTGCTGTGGGCGTTAGAAATTTGCGTGGATCTGACTCTAGTACGAGAGGACCGAGTTGGACTGACCTCTAGTGTACCAGTTGTTTCGCCAGAAGCATGGCTGGGTAGCTACGTCGGGAAGGGATAAGCGCTGAAAGCATATAAGCGCGAAACCCACCACAAGATGAGATTTCTTTAAAGGGTCGTGGGAGATTACCACGTTGATAGGCTATAGGTGTAAAGGCAGTAATGTCATAGCCAAGTAGTACTAATAACCCATAGACTTATGTACGCTTCTCCCGCCGTAAGGCGGGAGGCAACTCTTTTTTTTACAAGTATTCTGAACTCGTTTCAGTATCGAAAAAAACTTACAATATTATTTTATCATATGTTAATTCATTTGTTATTAAAGAATTTAAGTATTCAATGAGCAAAATATTTAATTATAAATGTTTTACTCTTTTCATAACAGCAAGCTTAGGGTGGTTATAGCATTGGGGCTCACCTCTTCCCATCTCGAACAGAGAAGTTAAGCCCAATAGCGCCGATGGTACTGCATTTTTGTGGGAGAGTAGGTCGCCGCCTTTCTTATCAACTAAACCTCAATTCTAACGAATTGAGGTTTTTTTATGTCATAATTTTAAACGTGAGGAACTTAAATTGGATCAAGTGAAAAAGTTTCTCTAATCTAAACATGAAGAATCCTCAGCCCAATTCATAGCTAATTTTAAAAACTTTTCCTTCTTCATAGTGCATAAAGAAGGTGCTAATCGTAATAGATTCGCTTTTAGTTTGAATGTTTAATTGCATTGAGTTAAACCATTATTAGATGGATGTAATTGCCAAAATTAGGAGGAAATGAGCTTTAAACAGCCTCTTTAAAGCTCAAAGTAAAAATAGATGGATAATAAAATTTATATTTCAATGCCACTATTTGAGTTTTAGAAAAGTCTTCTTTTTACTGTGGTTTTCTGATGAAAGTACGCAGGTGTGGCCAAAATTTTAAAGATTTAAAAAAGAAACAATAATAACAATTCTAGCCATATATAAATAAAACGTGTATCCGGTCGTTGCGCATAATGCGAGACAAAATATCTTACGATTGCCTTATATGTTCTTTTTTTTGTATTTTTGGTACATATACTAAAAACATAAGATTTAATGCACCCTATAAAAAAACTTGATAAGCTACCTCCCAAAAGAGAAAAAGTAGAAACTCTAAAAATATATAGGCAATTAAGTAAATCATCAAAGTCATTAGGAGAACTTAAAGGGATTGCACAAACAATGCCTAACCAAGAAATGCTTATGAACGCTGTAGTTCTTCAGGAAGCAAAAGATAGTTCTGAGATTGAAAATATAATTACAACTCAAGATGAACTTTATAAAGCTTTAGCAACAAAAACAAAACAAGGATCTCAAGTAAAAGAAGTAATTAATTATAGAAGAGCAATATTTTCTGGACAAGACTTACTTAAAAAACAAGGATTCTTACGTTTGAAAGATATTGAATTCTTACAAAAGACTACTATTGAAAATAATGCTGGAATAAGAAGTATGGCAGGAACTGTTTTAAAAAATGATAAAACAGGAGAAGTTGTATATACTCCACCTCAAGAAAAAGATGAGATTTTAGATTTATTAGGAAATTTCCTTGACCATTTTAATATAAAACAAAACGACTTACCTCCTCTTATAAACTTAGCGATATTGCATTATCAATTTGAGAGTATTCATCCTTTTTATGATGGAAATGGAAGAACAGGACGAATACTAAATATTTTATATCTGATACTAAATAAACTTCTTGATATACCTATATTATATTTGAGTTCATATATAAATGAGCACAAATCAGATTATTATAGATTACTAAACAAAGTGAATAAATCCGATGAATGGGAAGAGTACATTATATATATCTTAAAAGCAATAGAAGTAACATCGGATAGAACAATTCAGAAAATAATCGCTATCAATAATTTACTTTCAGAGACAATTGAGATTGTACAAAACAAAGAACCAAAAATATACAGAAAAGAACTCATTGAATTACTTTTTGAACAACCCTATTCTAAAATTGAATACGTAGTAAAAAAACTAAAGGTAGAAAGGAAATCTGCTTCAAGATATCTAAACGGTTTGGAGAAAATTGGAATTTTAAAATCCGAAAAAGTTGGGAGAGAAAATATATATGTAAATAAAAAATTAATAGAAATATTGAAAAAGCACTAAGCAAAATAGCGAAACCTATGACTCGCCGATAGGCTAAAGCTACATGCATTGTTGCCTGATCCATTGAATCGAATAAGGGGGAAAACGACAATTTGGGTTTGGGTTGTACAAGGAGTGTGACTGGGGAAAGGAGAGCGTTTTTAATATTTCTATTGCATACGGATTATTTATGATGCATTTTTAAAATCAATTACATTTAATTTAGATAAAAGGGAACTCTTCAGCTCAATTGACAGCTAATTTGAAAAAATCTTCCTTCTCCACAGTTTCATCAAAAAGTTGCTATTAGTAATCGATTCGATTTTTAGTCTTTTACCCGTAATTTCAAATGATAAGACCATTTATGATTTGAATTTACCGTGAAATAAAATGATGATTTTTTTCTTTTTCGCTTACTTTTTATCAAAAAAAGTACCATCATAAATACGATGTCAATTATTTTTAATCGAAAAGAATTCCTCGATGGGCTGCGTCGGGGTTTCCGTTGAAATTGTCATTTCCGTGAAATTTATGCTCAAATAGATTGGGTAACGGGAATCTAAATAATAGAATTTTGGTTTTCATTGAATTAAAAAATAATTCAATAGGTGCAATTGCCAAAATTAAGAGGAAGTAAACTTTAAACAACCTGTTTAAATCTAAAAATAGAAATAGATGGATAATAAAATTTACATTTCAATGCCACTATTTGAATTTTAGGAACAGCCTTCTTTTTACTGAGGTTTTTCTGATGATTGGACTTAGGTGTGTACAAAATTCTAAAGATTAAAAAAAAATTAGCCAGAATGAGGAAACCCGTAAAGAATATTAAAATATTGCTGGTAATTTTGAAAAAAAATATGGGAATGTATTTGTGTAATGGGCAAGTAAGAAAACCCATTAGTCTAAAGTGCTGTTTATGAGCTTTAAAGTTAAACCAAAAAATCGAATTGATGGGAATGTATTCAAAAACAAAAACATAGGTGCAAAAAGATTTAAAAAAGGAAAATATAATTATTTTTTTGACTGTGAAAAATTTAGGTATAACTCTGATGTGATAATATTTTCTGATTGTTCGTCCTTTTTCTGGCTAGATGTTATATACTATAATTTCTAAATTTTATCATTGGCGATAACTTTTGAAATAATATATTCTGCACATTTATAAAGCAATAGGGCGTTAATTTATGACAAAAATCATATTTTACATTTGTGCAATTAATTATTTTTAATCAAAATAAAAATATGTTAAACTGTACTAGCCTTATAAAATGTGAACATTCAATTATTTGACAATTTAACCTATTAATTAGTAATATTGTATCCTGTAAAATTAGTTATGTTTCATTTTAAAATGAATTAATATTTTTTTAATTTGTTTCCTAATATTTTGTAGGTAAGATTATTATCAAAACAAAGGATAAAATGAAAGTATAAATACAAAACAAAGGCAAGTGCAAAACTGAATATTTAGTAAACAGAAACTATGTAATGCCCATTGAAGATAGCGATAGTTTACATTTTTCTAACTAATAACCTAAACAAAAATCTATGAAAAAAAACATATTATCAATTATCGTAACTGCATTAATGATAATCAGTTGCAATAATCAAGAAAAAAAAACTGATTTACAAATTGAATCGGAAAAATGGCAAAAAGAATTATTATTAAACAGAGAAGTAGGGAAACCTTGTAGAGAAGGTTATGAGTTTCAAAAATGGAGAGAAGAAAATCCCGAAGTTTATTATGGCCTTGAACAAGTTCAATCAGTAGAAACTGATTTCAATTCTGATGGAATTAAAGATGGCCTTTTTTACTTTTCTTCTGAAAATTGCTATGGCGGAACTGGTATGGTTTCTAATTATGCTATGTTAGTTTACTCAAACAATAAACAATTACTAACCAATAAAAATATTACCAGCACTATTGAGAAAAAAATAAAAATTGTTATATATGAGAGCGGCATTTATGATCAATTAACTGTTGTTTTATGGTATACAGATTTTGATAAAAATATTTTTGGAAATTATTTTGTACGAAAATCTGGCGACGCAACTGGTAATCCGAGCTTTAGAGGTAAATTTGAATTTAATCCAATTGATTTTTCAATCAAATTGGAAAATAATAAAGAATAAAATCGTCTTTAAATAAAGTGTTGAGTTAAAAAACCTTCTTTAATATGAACTATTTTGATGGTTTATTTTTTTTCAAACTCTAATAATTAATTTAGGAGTCTAGCAGGCAATTAAGTTGGACCTTCTAATAAATCTAACAAGAAAAATTATGAATAAATTCATCTTACTTTTTTTTAGTTTAATAATATTATCATTCACAACTTATGCACAAAAGCAATTTGCTTATCTGGTTGAATGTGTTTCGGTTGAAAATAGTGGCTCCATAACTATTAAAATATGGAATACAAAGAAGGGTAAAAGATATTCTCAGATACAAGCGCGCAAAGATGCAATTGATGCGATACTTTATTCAGGTGTGCCAGGAAAAAATGGTTGTATAGCACAAAAACCATTACTTTCTGCGCAAAAATCAATTGATGCATTTAGAAAGGTTGAAAATGATTTTTTTTCTAAAAAAGGTGTTTGGAGCAAATATACACGTGAAGCGAATATGGCTAATGTAGTAATCCAACAGACAGGTAACAAAAAATGGAAAGTCTATGAGGTTTCTATTTCGAAAGATTTATTAAGAAAATATCTCGAAGAACAAAAAATTATCAAATCATTAAATAATGGATTTTAATATGAAACAAAAAATTATTTTAACAATTGTGTTTGGAATGTTAGTTTCCTCAGGTTTTTTATTTTCTCAAGCAAAAAAACCAACGCTAATGATTTTACCAAGTGATAACTGGTGTGCACAACGCTATTTTATGACAGAGTTTGACAATCAAGGCACCAAACTAAAAGTGCCTAATTACAAACAAGCCTTTCAAGAAGATACAGAAATTGGTCAAGTAATTTCAAAAATTGGAGGTTTAATGATTGAAAGAGGTTTCCCATTAAAAGATGTTGAACAAGAATTAAAGGCGATAGAACAACGCACTGCTGAAAACAATATGACCAGCAGTTCTTCCTCAGGCGCTGGGCTTTCAGAAAGTCCTTTAGATATGTTAAAAAACAGAGCTAAAGCAGATATTGTTATTCAAATCTGGTGGAAAGTATCAAAAGCAGAACAAGGAAAAGTGGTGTCCTTTGTCTTAGAAGCATTTGATGCCTACACCAATAAAAGGATAGCAGCTTCATCAGGAAACAGTTCGCCAAATAATGCGGACGTTGTACCTGTATTACTTCAAAATGCTATACTCGCAAATATTGATGTATTTGCAAGCCAATTACAAAAGCACTTTGATGATATGTTTGAAAATGGAAGAGAGATTAGATTAACTGTAAGAAAATGGGATACTTGGGAATATGATTTAGAAAGTGAGTTTGAGGGCGAAGAACTGAGAGATTTAATTTATGATTGGCTAACATTAAATACCGTTAAAGGCAAGTTCAATGAAAGTAATTCTTCAGAGAATTTGATATCCTATGAACAAGTTAGAATACCCCTTTTTGATGAAAGAGATAGAGCTATTGATGCTAGGCGATTTACTAGGGACTTACAAAAATATTTAAAAGCAGCACCTTTTAATTTTCAAGTTAAATTAATGACTCGTGGACTTGGTGAAGCAATTCTTGTCTTGGGTGAAAAATAATAAATAATGAAAAAGATAAAATTTATATTAGCAATTGTTTTTGCAATGCAACTTAATGCACAAGAACAAATAAAATTAAACGATTTTGGGCGTATTATATTAAATACTTACCTACCTGAAAATACTGAAATTCCAAAAGGAGCAAAAAAAGCTTTAGAAACTAAATTGAGTCAAATAACCACAAATAACGGTATGGGAGCCAGTGCAGCAAGCGCAAGGTTTATTATTACAGCCGTTTTAAATATTGGCACCAAAGATGTTGTGCCAGGGCCGCCACAAATGATTGCCCAAAACATTGATGTTACCTTTTTTATAGGTGATGCTGTTACCAACACTATTTTTTCGAATACAATAGTTAGTGTAAAAGGAGTTGGAACCAATGAAAATAAGGCATTAATAAATGCTATTAAAAATATCAAACCAAAAAATAATGAAATCATCTCTTTTTTAGAAAAAGGTAAAATTAAAATACTGAATTACTATACCACACAATGTGATTTTATAATTAAAGATGCAGAAACACTAGCTAAGCAAGAAAAATATGATGAAGCCATTTATAAACTAGCTCTTGTGCCAGAAGTCTGTAAAGAATGTTATTTTAAAACATCGGAATTAATTGACAACCTATTTCAACAAAAAATTAATACTGATTGCGACGCAAAACTTAGTAAAGCTAAATTACTTTGGTCTGGGCAACAAAACATAAAACAAGCTGAAGAATTGTTAAAAATAATTACTGACATTAACCCAAATGCATCTTGCTATTATGAAGTTGTAACGTTCACTAAGGAGATTAGTTTGAAAATAAATCAAATTGAAAATGATAAATTGAAACTGGCATTGAAAGTTTATCAGGATAATATAGATTTAGATAAAAAAAAGATAGATGCATATAGAGATATTGCGTTGGAACATGCTAAAAATAACCCCAAAACAATAAATTATAATAACATAAATTGGAGATAAGGATATTAATGTTTCATAATACTCAAACTCAAATAAGCCCTTGCATTGCATCACAAGTGCGTTTTGCATTAAACCTGAAAAACAACAACCCAAACAATAATAAACGGTGTTCATTTAATTATTGGATGCGGGCTATTGATACATTTTGCAGAATACATGAGATTAACGACTTAGATAGAATACAACATGCTATAAACTTATTTAATACTCTGAATTAGAAATTAGAGCAGAAAGAGTAATAAATAAGAATTTATAATGTATCGTAATAAAATTAGCATAAAAATACTGCTTATGAGTAAAGAAAGCTGGCGATAATTATAACAAATAACTACAAAAAGTAAGAGTAGCAAAACCAATAAAAAATATATTAATGAAACACATTTTACCCATTTTATTGTTTATAGTCACAATAAGTATTTTTGGTCAAGAAAATGAATATAATTTAGCACAAAATTTATACTCAGCTAAAAATTATAAAGAATCTTTAGAATACACTGAAAAATTATTGAATAATGACTTCGGAAAAATTGATGATTACGTTAAAGTCTATGTGTTATCAATGAATGCTAATTCTTATTACCAATTAAAAAATTATAAACTAGCGTTTGATAGATATACTGAATATTTGAATTTTATTCAAACGAAACCTCTTAAATTCTTTAGTAAAAAAGATAAGAAAAAGTTAATATTAGAAATTACTAAATTATTAGAGGAAACTAAAAGTTCTCTTTCTCCAACTTTAAGGGAAAGTAATTCAATTTCCGACAGCACAACAAGTGAGGCATTAAATGATAAATCTAATTTACCTTCTAATAACTCTGACAAAACCGTAACTTTAATTGTAAGTGGTCAAGGAAAAACCCTGGGAGAAGCCAGACAAAATGCTTTAAGAGATGCTATAGATCAATCTTTTGGTACTTTTATTTCTTCTAATGCAACAATTCTTAATGATGATTTAGTAAAAGATGAAATTGTTTCTATTACAAATGGAAATATCAAGTCTTTTGAATTATTATCTGAGGAAAAACTGCCAAATGGAAACATATTTGTTATGTTAAAAACTACGGTTTCTATTACAAAATTAGAATCTTTTTCACAAAGCAAAGGAATTAATATAGAATTTAAAGGAGGCTTGTTTGCAGCAAATATGATGCAACAAGAGCTTATTGCAAAAGGAGAATTAAAAGCAGTAAACGATATTATTGAAATATCTAAGGCAATACTAAAAAAATCATTTGATTATTCAATATATTCCTCAGGTAATCCGTTAAAAGACGACTTGAACTATAAAATACCGTTAACAGTCAAAATTAAGTTAAACAAGAATTTTGATGCCTTTGCAAGCTATTTTAACAACACATTTCTTAAACTATCAATGACACAAGATGAAGTAAACTCTTATAAAAGTGTCGGGAAAAAGTTCGATTTAATGCTAAGCTATAATGAAGATAATAAATCTAATCCTCCAAGGCCTGTTTATTTTAGAAATCCGAAAAGTATTTACCTTATACAAGATTTTATAATTTCTATCAGAGATATAGTTTTAAATTTTGAAATAAATAATGGTTTAAATAAATTAACAGGCGATAATATATTAGGTATTGATAGGTCATATTTTCGGAATTCACACTATTTAGAAGATATGGTTCTTATTGATTTTTTTCAAATATTGAGGATTTCTAATGGTTTGAGTGGTGGTGCTAGGGCTAACGCAAATGTTCCTAGAAGTTGGTCCCTTTTAACAGGATGGGTGGGCCCTAGTTTTATGAACTATGTGCGCGACAAATATCGCACTCCAGAAGTTGTTGAAGATTATTTAGACGGGCTGGGGACAAATATGTTTAATTGGAGATTTAATCTAAAATATAAATATAGAAACATTCAGGGAGGTGATAAAAATATTATTCTTAACTTTTACAACTTTTACAACGCCAGCTACAACTACAAAGATATACCAAAAGAATTCTTCGATGAAAATTCAATAATTTGGATTACTTTTTTTGACAAAAAAACGCTAGACGAAATCAAACAAATTACAGAATATACAATAAAACCTATAAACTAAAACTCATAATCATAGATTCGAATTTTAATGTTTTTTTATTTAGGTATCAATATTTACAAGATAGCCTTCTTTGTAAAATAAATGGAGTTTGAATGTTAAGTTAGATGATATTAGTAAAATTTCAAGTATTAATATCACTTTATAATATCTACGTTATTCTATTAAATAAAACCAAAATATGTTGCATAAGGCTCATTTCATAAAATATAATAAATTTCTCAAGAATTTACATTATGATGAGTTTGTTTTTCAGCCAGATGTGCACATTTCACTTGCTGCTACAATCGTTAAGGCTAATCTATTATACAAACCTGGCGTATATATTGTTTACGATTTTTCAAAAGATACATTGGGAAATTTGCTCTATGTTGGGAAGGCAGGGGCAAATAAAGAAGGGGTAATTAATGCGCATCAAATACCCAAAAGATTACTAGCTGTTTGTTATCCTCCAGAAAAATATTTGTGCTATATGCCATCAAAAAATACAAGTAGAAATGAAGCTTGGCCCATTATGATGCAATTGGATAAAATATCTAAAATATTAATCTGTTGTTTTTATTCTAAAATCACTTCAAAACTAAAAATTACGGCAGATACAAATCCTTTGTTTTTAGAAAAAAAAATTATTGAAACATACTATAAAAAAAATATAAAGCAACAATGGGCAAAAAGAAAATAAGAGCAACAATTCTTGATATATCTGCATACGAAAGATATGAAATTATAAAGGCGGTAATGAGTCGCTATAATACAGCTATCGAGCACTCATTTTTTCTTGAAGCAACCGCTTTAATAGAGAGTTTAATTAGTGATAGACTTGAAAGTAGAATTGGAGAATTAACAAAACAGCCTGTATCATTTAATACAATAGGGAATTTGCTTGATACACTTCGTACAATCGAAACGGATACTTTATTAAAGCAAATTATGAATAAACAAATAAATAACTGGTGTGGCGATAGAAATAAGGTAATCCACCAAGCTGCAAAAATTGAAATAGGTAAAAAGAAAGACTATAATAGTTTCTTGAAACTAGCTAAAAAAACTGCGAAGGACGGACGTAAGATATTTAATGAATATGATAAACAACTCAGAAAACTAAGAAGCACAAGTTTAAAAAAGAGAGTAGAAAAATGAAACAAACTATACTAATAATTGTAACATTAATTTTATCAGTAGTTACATACGGGCAAGGTTTTAATGACGATAAAGTATCTTTAACCAATTTTATAAAAAGAATGTATAACTCGGCACCTTTTGAGGGTGTTAAAGTTATAGAAGATTATGATAATAAATATATCATCTCAGTTCTTTCTTTAGAAAAGGCAGGTAAAAGTAATAGCATTTTAACTAGAATTGCACAAATAAAGGCACAAAGGCAGGTAAGTGCTTTCTTTAATGGAGCAGTAATAACTTCAGAATTTATTATTAAAACAACTGAAGTAAAAGCAGATAGTAACGAATTAAAAACAACAGTTGAAACAATTGAAAAAATAAAGGAAAACTCTATTGGATTTGTTAGGGGGCTGGAATTACTAACAAATTTTGATATTGAGGAAGAAAAGCGCATGCTATTTATTTACATCAAAAAGATTGAAGATGAATGAAAATTATAACAAAATATTATTAAAAAAAAAACTCTTTTTATGCAGCAAACGGAATGATTGCATTGAAAAATGTTCTCAAACCATTGACAGACAAGAATGTCCTAGTTGCCAATAACTAAGCCTATGACCCACCGATAAGCCAACACTATATGCCTTGTTGACTAAGCCATTGCTAGGATAAAGAGTAAAACGAAAGTTTTGGTTTTAAAAGGAGGGTTACCAAGTAAAGGAGCGAGTTTTCAATAGTTCTATCGCATAAGAGCTATTTATGATGCGTTTTTTAAAATCAATTACATCTAATTTGGACAAAAGGGAACTCTTCAGCTCAATTGACAGCTAATTTGAAAATTTTTTCCTTCTTCATAGTGAATCAAGAAGTTGCTATTTGTAATCGATTCGATTTTTAGTCTGAAACCTGTAAATTTAAATTATGAATGATATTACACCAAATTAAGTAAGCGTTCTGTAAACTGCATCTAATTTTTTGCTCCAATTTTGAGGTAACAATTCAAACAATTTATTTGCTTTATATTCTGTGATTCAATCAATGACATCAGATAACCAATGATATGGATTTATGTTTAGGGATTTACATGTTGCAAAAAACAAGTAAAACATTGCTATGTTTTGTGCAGATTCATGACTTCCCGCAAAGAGGTAGTTTTTTCTGCCTATATTGTAGTCCCCAATAAGTTTGTAGTGTTATTTTATGATTAAGATGTTGGTTATTGAGCTCTGCAGTGAGGTTTGGCAAGAAATAATCTTTTTCAATTTTTGGTGATAAAAGTGGTCGTAGCGACTTGTAACTAGGTTTCAAATTTATCGTTTGCGAGTTGCAGCGATATAATATTCTTGGTCCAAACCTTTTTGCTCTTTTTTAATTAATTCGATTAAATCTAAAATTTTTGATTCCTGTATTTTGTCAATATTGAAATTAATTTTTTGCGTATTAAATCGTTCTCTATTTCCATTATTTCTTAAATCGATTTTAATATTCTCAGGAATAAAAAATGTAGCTTTTCCTAATAAATGCTTTTTATATTCATTTAAATAAATTCCAATTCCTGCAATATCAAAATCTCCAAAATGTACATAATTATTTGGAATAGAATTCATCCATTTAATAAAATCTTTATTTTGATTTTGAGGATAACGAGAAATAAACAAAGGATTCATATTTTTAAATAAGTAATGCTGTTCTTGGATCTGACTGAAATTTTTGGAATTTTCAACGCCAATAACTGTTATTTCTTTTGGAATTTTGAAAGTTTCAAAGTCATATATAAAAACGAAGCTTCCTTTATCAGGATTAATGATTATGCGTTTATTATTCAACTCAGCTTTTATATAAGTATAACTATTCACTAAAAAGCCCTTAAAAGCTCTCTCTTTTGACTTTTTTGAATCTGTTGTAATTTTTACAAGTTCTGCCCGCGTTGAATTTTCATTTTCTAAAGCCAAAATATAATTATTCAAATCATTAATTTGTAACTGATTTGCTAAATAAGTATGTAAACTTGATTTATTTACCAACTCTAGAGATTTTTTATGCTTCCCTTTTTTGTAAATAATATTTTCAGCAACTAAATCATCTATTAATCTTCCTTTAGCAAAACTATTTGGAATTGATTCTTCATTGATGAGTCTGACTAATATTTTTGCTATTTTTAATGTTAATTTCATTCATTAAGAACTTTGTTAGTTACTTTAACCAATCGATTAATTTTTGTGATGTATTTTTTAGTATTGCTTTTTGACTGTTCTTTTGCAAGTTTATATGTGTATCGATAATCTGTAGCATTTTGACTTGTTGGTGAGCCATTAATCAGTAAAATGTTTCTTTCGTTGGCAAATCTTAAAATACCTTTAACATTATTTGGATGAAGTCTTCCTATTTCATCCATCATACAATGTAATTTAAAGTCTTTGAATTTTTTAGAAGCACTATTTTTAAAAACATTTAGAAGTAAAATGTTTACCATGGCTTTAACTAAAACATCTGTTCCTTCACTGCCAACATTAGAAAGTTTTTCAACCCAACCAGAATCATTATCGTTTTCTATGATTCTAAATTGTAAATCAAAAGACTCTGAAAGTGTTAGCGTTGCGTTTTTGGACTTTATTAATTCTTTGACTAGTTGTTTTAATAAATCTACAGCTTTTTGATTTTTTGAATTACTTTCGGACGAAGTAAAAAGATTTGTTGCTCCTAAAGCAAGACTATTTTCATCATTAAATTCTTTTATCTGAATTAATAATTTTACGATTGGATGAGAACTTTCTAAAGTTTTCATTTCCATTCCTTTGATAGCTTCCACAAAGTTTTTGCCAATAAAATCATCATTAATTTTTTTAATAATCTTCTCAATTTCTCCTTTTTTAGAGTTCAGCTCATTTGTTTCTCTACCTATTAAGCGAATAATATGTGCAAATCTTTCATTGACACGTTTTTCATATTCGTTAATTTTATCTAATTCGATAAATTCTTTTAGATCGGAAGCAAAGCTTAGAAAATTTTCTTTTGAAATTAATTTTATATTGAAACTGAAAATATTTCCTTCATTAAAGTTCCCATTAAATAGATTAATAGATTGTCTTAATTCTTCATAAGTTTGAAGGTTTTTTGAGTGCTTATTTACAATTTCTTTAATTAAAACTATTCCTGTTTTTTGCGTATCAAAAGTACCGATAGGTTGATTATAATAGTTTCGAATATCTAGGAAAGCATCTGAAAGCTTAAAACTTTCAAATTCTTTTAAGTCATTTTCAAATGCTTCAATGGTATTTTTTATTGATTTTACAAAGTCCTCTTGTTTAGCATATTTGGTGTTAATTTTATTTAATTCCATTTTATGATCATGAACTATGGATGCTCGCTTTTTCTCTAAACTAGCGTTATCAACTTTTAATTGCGGCACTTTATCGAAGAGTTCTCTTTTATCTTTATAGTATTCAATAACGGTTGTTTCATTCTCTTTAATATAAGCTAACTCCTTTTCTATTTCGCTTAATCCATCATCAATTATATGCAGTCTATTCGTGTCAACTCCTTTATTGTCTAATTCTGAGGTTTGTTTTTGCTTTAATTCTTTAATACGGTTATCGGATGCTTCTTTATTATTTGAAATTAAATTATTTATTTCTGAAATTGTCTTGTTTTTGATTTCTTCCAAAGATTTAATTTCAGAATTTCGTTCCTTTTCCTTTAAGGTTATTTTGCGATTTATTCCTTTCTTAATAATTTTTAGGTTGTCTTCAGCTTTTAATTTCTTTATAGCAATTTCGTCTAAATTATTTTCTAGTTTTAGTAAAGTAGCTTCTTTTTTCAATGTAGATTTTGAAATCCATTCATCCAAATCAATCTTATTTTTCTTTAATTTTTCTTCGTTTTGCAATATTATATATTCATGTTCTGCGATAATTTCTTTAAGATGATTTAAGTTTTTCTTAAATTTTGTTTTCAATTTTTTTAAACGATCCTCCTTATTTACATGAAGTTGTTGAACGACATTTTTAATTTCAATAATCTGATTTTTATATTCGTCAATTTCTTGATTGTACTCTTTTACCGTTTTTATGCTGTTTTTTAAGGTGTTTAAGTTTAATGATATACCAAATAGAGTAGTAGAAGTGCTATCAATTATTTTAGGATTTAGTTCTGTGTGAAATAAAACATTGTCTTCATCGATTACCTTTCCTATGGTATTTTGCCAATCATTAATATTCTCATTTAGCCAGCCATATAGAGAGGATTTACTCTGTTTAATTTTGTTTTCGATTTTCTCGATTTTTAAAACTAGTTTTTGCTTTTTTTCATTTTCTTTTTCAACGGATATATGGTGAATTCTTTCCACTTCTTTTGTCTCTAATTCCCATTCTTTAAGAATTGTAGCCGTTTGATTTGTAGAATTTAAAACTATAATTTTAGAACTTGAAATTTTGTATTCCAATGTTTTTTTATCGTTTTTACTCATCTCAATTTCTGCAGAGAAAAAGATTTTATATTTCAATTCTGATTTGCTTCTCTTTATGCTATTTTCATTTTCTTTTATGGTTTCTAGGGCATTGTAACCTTTTGTTACCTCATCTTTGTTTTCTTCTTTAATTTGATGTGTCAATTTTTGGTAGGCATTTATTATTGAAGTTTTATGCCCTTCAAAAGTTCGCTCTATTTTATGAATTTCTGCGTTTTGTGTATTGGTAAACTCTTGTTGTTGATTTTGAATTTGGGAAATGAGCGCTTGAAATTTTTGACTAATTTCTGCGAATTCAGATTTTAGAAGATTTTTTTCTTCTTCTAAAGTTTTTTGTTTTATAATTAAGCCATCTTTCTTTGCAACTTTCGAAATTATTTTCTTGATATTTTTATCATCATATTCAGCCTGTCTCAGTTTTGATTTGCCTAATTCTGTAGTGATTAATTTTATATCAGAAATAATATCTTGTTCTCTTCTTCGATGCGTTTTTATTAAATTTTCTCTCTTTTTTGATAACTCATTTAATTCATTATTTTCTTTCGAATAATTAGAAAATAAAATTGGCTTTTCGTTTTCTATATAATTGAGTCTAGATGCTAAACCATAAGCGAGCTCTTTTTTTTCTCTTTTTAAAAAATTATAGACTCTTAATCTAGCAATAATTTTCTCTGCCTGTTTTCTAACTACAATTTGCCCTTTTCTATTTTTTTTGAACCATATTTTAATATCATTAATTTGAGTTTCAAAATCACGTAAATGATTTTTAGAATAATTCTCTATATCGATAACAAATTCCTCTTCATTTATAGAATTAATGATGGTATCTTTTATAAATTTTGCTTCTAAATTAGTATTTAGCAATACATTTTGAATTGTTCTTGGTATATTTTGATATTGCTTACTTTCTATTAAAGCATACTTTTTAAATTCTGGCTTTAAGCCGCTATTATCTCCATAAATAATTCTACGAAAATCTTCATAACTTTTTATTAGACTGGTATAATAAATAGCTGTACCAAAAGCGTTTCTAATTGCATCCCAACTTTCAAAAGCTCTATTATCTTTATCAATAAATAATTCGCGTTTATACTCAGAGTTAAAAAACCTAAATGCAACTTTTCCATTTACCTTGTACGCTAAAACACAAAAAGGAATTTTGTCTTTTATAATTTCATATATCATATATGAGTTTTGATATTGAAAATAATAATCATCAAATCCTTTTTTCTCTCTTGGTATTCCAAGTTTTGTTTTATTTGCATTGTAGAAAAATAGAATAGCGCGAAGTAAAGTACTTTTTCCTACACCTTGTGTTCCTATGAAATGCACATTTCCGTCTAATTCAATTTCGGCATATTGCACAGATGCACTATTTATAAAAACTATTTTATTCAGGTATCTCATTTTCTATTTCTTCAGGAATATTAATAGTTGTTATCATGTCTTTTAAGTAATTTAATGAAGTAAGTACTTTATACGTTTCTGAAATCTCATTCTCTAATGTAATAAAATTATCTTTTTCAAGTTTTTCTATTATTTTTTTTATGCTATCAGAGTAACTTTTTTTGTCAACACTTATTTTTTTAAATTTTTCTAATTTGTTTTTTAAATCTGCATTGTTTTTTAGTTGATTAACGATTTCTGATGGTGAAAATCGAAAACCTACATCAAAAGAAGAATCATAAGTTTTAAAAAAATCTAAGATATCAATCCAATGAAATGCTTTTTCTAGTTTTCTATCTAAATCAGTATTATTTTCTATGCGACTGAAATAGAAATATTCATTGCCTAGTTCTAAGATGTAGTTGATTTGATAAAAGTATTCGTATAAATCTTCAAAAGTTTGATCATCTTCTAAAACCTTATAAAGTTTTTGAATTTCATTGTCCGGACTATTTGAGCATATAAATTGTCCTTTTCGAAGCACGTCAAATATTTCTGATGTATATTTTGTAATCATTAAAATTTATTTTGAAAATACCATAGCGTATTCGATACCATTGGTAATGTTGAAATTGTCTTTTATTGTTAATTCTTGCTCATATTGAGAAACGATTTGACAGAATATTGTTACGCGTTCATTAAAATCTACCTCTTTATTAAAATCATAATTTAAAATAAAATTGAATAAATTATCACTTGTAGCAACGAAACGATTTCGAATTTCGTCTAAGTTTATCATTATTTCTTCCTCAGTATTATTGGCAAGGTTTTCCGTAGAAATACGATCTGCTATTTCTGGTTTGAAGTGTAATCTATTTTTATGCTTTTTAGCAATTTTTTTAATGGATTCAAAAGCTTTTTCATTTTCTCTAAGAAAATTAATGGATAAATTTAAAGATTGGTTTGTTCTTGTTTCAAAAATTACTTGATTTTTGTTTGATATTATTTTTCTAATGTCAGTTTCTGCTTCGATCGTGAAATTATCTTTCAAATATTTTAATTTTCGTAATTTTTCTAAAAACTTTCCTTGCTGTTTTATTTGATTTAGATAATCAATGATCTGTTTTTCTATTTCAATTAAATTATGTGAGCATTCCCCTAACTGATGTTTTAATGAAATAATAATTCTATTTAATTCTTCATCTAATGCTCTATTAAAAAAAGTTATTTCTTCCTGATTAATAAGTGCCAATGTTTGTTGTATCAAGTTGGTTACTAATGTTCTTTTTTCATCAAGATTTTTTAACTTTAATTGTTTGTTTTTGTAATTCGATTCATTTTTAAAAGTGTTTTCTATATTTCGTCTTAAATCAACTACACTTCGTAGTGTGATAAGTCCCATATTTCGAAACGTCTTTTTGATAAGTCTTAGATAACTATATTTTCTAGTTTCGTTATTTTCATTTAAGAAATAACCTATATTTTCTTTAATATTTTTAATGTTTTCATCAATATAAGAGAGGTTGATTTCTTCACTAACAGAAAGAACTTGTTCAAAAAACTCCAAAAATTGACTATCAAGTTCTAATAGACCACCATTTTCTCTTATGACAGATTTTTGTATTAATAAATCAATACGACTTTCTTCATAATCAACAAGTTCTAACGCATCACTTAACCTGTAATCAATGGATTTTCTTTTACTAAACATTTCAGATATTAGTTTTTCCTCTCTTTTCAAAGAAGTAACTAATTCTTTTATGTCATTGAAGGTATTCATTTTTTGTTTTGAGTGTTAAAAAATAAATCTTTTGCTTTTTTCTGCGTTCACTTTCGTTTCGGTAAAAAATCAAATGCGCTGTTTGAACATGGGTGTTTTTAGTTCAAATACTCTTTTTCAGCAATCTCTATTGCGTTACGCTTTATGTGTTTATCATATAGTTTTTTATGTTGATTGAGCGTAAATTTAGCAAATAAAAATCTAATAGAAAATTCGCTAGAACTAGAAATTAATTATAGATGGCTTAAGTTGGTCCTTTCATAAATTTGATAAAATAATCAGCAAGAATAAAAGGGAGCATAAAGATTAGTAAATACGCTGAAGTCTAAACTTCAATTATATTAATAATCTATTATTTTCTGATAAAACTAAGTGCAGCCTTTGCTAGTGTGAAGGTTCCCTAAGACTTTCGGCTAATTTTTAGCGGAGGCGTCCGATAGAATTGTAGGTTGTTTAGTTAGTTTTAAAATAGTCCCAAGTTATTTTTGCTATTTTAACAATAATATTTTGATTTGTTTTATCATTTTCTTTAGAATCACATACAAAAACACTTAGATAGAAGTAAGAATCATCTGTTAAAAACACTATTCCTATATTATTTACAGCCCCTGTTAAACCATGATTATTTTTTCCTGAATGGCCAGTCTTATGGGCTACAATAGTTTCTTTTGGCAATAAATCCTCTGATGCTTTTTTTATCTGTTTGGGTTCTTTTTAAAACATTCAGAAGAAAGTTAAAACTTTTAGTACTTAATATATTGTTTGTGTTTTCAAAGAACAGTTGTCAAGTTTGATTTGCAGCCTTTGTAGTTGTCCAGTTTTCGTATTGATTTTTCCATTTAGCCTGCATTGCAATTTCGGTATGAACTATCGCAATATCTTTAATCCCAATGTCATGTAAATATGATTGTACTATATCGATTCCTCCAACGAGTTCGAAAAGTACATCACATCAAAGGTAGACACTCCAATTTGGAATTAGTAGTTCTATGTAAACCCACTAAAACCGTAAACTTATGAGCTTTTTAAAAAAATAAATTCGAGTGGCGCTCACTAAAAGCAGAACCACTCGAATTGATAAAATAAACTAAAAAAAATATGGATGAAAACTATCCGCGAATTTGGCCTTCACCAAAAATATAGTATTTATTAGTTACTAATTCTTTTAAACCTAAAGGGCCTCTATGGTGCAACTTGTCGGTACTAATAGCCAATTCTGCACCAACACCTAACTGTCCGCCATCAGTAAAACGAGTAGAGGCATTTTTATACACCGCAGCACAATCTACTTGTTGCATAAAATTATAAGCATTGTCATCATTTTTGGTCATGATTGCTGCTGAATGTCCACCAGAATTCTCATTAATCATTTCAATCGCTTCGTTTAGATCATCCACAGAACCAATGCAACATTTCAGGGCTAAGAACTCTTCTTTCCAAATATTTTTATCGATGATGAGGGTTTCATCTTTTAGTACTTTTTTACTGTCTGCGTCTACCAAAATAGAGACATTTTTCTCTTTTAAAACACTTTGCAATTCTAGTAACTTTGCTTCGTAATTTTCAATTTTTTTGTTGATTAAAATTTTATCCAACGCATTACAAGCAGATATTTTATCAGTTTTTGCATTGATAATTACGCTAAGCGCTTGATGCCAATCGACCTGTGCATCCACATATAAAAAATTATTACCTCTTCCGCTAATTAACACAGCACACGTAGCATGCTCTTTTACAAAACTAATTAAACGCTCGCCACCTCTAGGAACAATTAAATCTAACGGTTCGGTTGGGTTTTTTAAAAAGGCTTGTGTTTCAGTTCGGTTCAATTGCATGAGCTTTATATAATCGGTACTAAGATTATTTTCGGATAAAGCTTTGTGCCAAAACTCAACCAATAATTGATTGCTGAAAATAGCTTCTTTTCCACCTTTTAAAAGAATTTTATTGTTTGCTTTAAAGGCCAAAACAGCGGCTTCAATCGTTACATCGGGTCTCGATTCGTAAATAATCATAATGGTACCAAAAGGAGCAGTTCTGTTGGTAACTTGCAAGCCGTTTTCTAAATGCTTGTCACTAATAATTTGATTTACAGGGTCTTCTTGTGCTTTTACTTCGTTGATAGCCGTAATCATACCATCAATTTTTTTATTATTTAAAATCAAACGATCATACATCGCTTGGTCTTCTTTTTGAAAAGCATCCAAATCCTTTTGGTTGGCTTCTAACAAGGCTTCTCGATGTGTATCAAGAATCTTCGTCATGCTTGCTAAAACGTTATTTTTTAAGTTTGTATCTAGTAACTTCATTGTATAAATTTTAAAGTGACACTTTGGTACCTACAGACTTCCCGTCTATAATATCAATAATGGTATTATCTCTTTTTCCGTTGGCTATAAATGTAGGAATATTATGGGATGCGGCCTCTTGCGCATAATCTAATTTAGACCCCATTCCGCCTCGTCCTTCACCAGGTTTTTTATTGGTATCTTGTATGTATTTATCTAAGTCTTCATTAGGGTTTACATTGCTAATTAAATCGCTACTTTCTGCATCAGGATGCCCAGTATATAAACCATCAATATCTGTTAAAATAATCAATTTATCTGCGTTAATTAATTGTGCAATTAAACTCGCCAACTCATCATTATCCGAAAACATAGACATGGTTACCGAAACGGCATCATCTTCATTAGCAATCGGTATCACCCCTTCAGACAAAAGTCCTTCGCAACAATTAATCATATTTTGGCGATGAATACCTGGAGAAAAATCTCTTTTGGTTGGCAACACTTGAGCACAT
The DNA here is from genome assembly GCF_019968605.1 of Polaribacter litorisediminis. NCBI lineage: Bacteria > Pseudomonadati > Bacteroidota > Flavobacteriia > Flavobacteriales > Flavobacteriaceae > Polaribacter > Polaribacter litorisediminis. The sequence goes on along the minus strand of NZ_CP082966.1, from coordinate 1,834,370 downwards.
TTCATGCCGTAGTCATTAAAAATATTATAATAATGACGCATCATTCTAGGCTGCCCAATGGCAGAATATACCTGTCTTCTTTGAGTTTCATTTTCGATGGAAGATTCTCCTAAAACCTCTTTTCCGGCAATAACAGAGCCCGATGAAACTAAGATACATATAATATCGCGTTCGTATAATTCGGCTACTTGTTTTACCAAACGTCTTAAAACCGGTCTAACAATTCTGTTATCCTTGTTGGTCATTACGTTGGTTCCTACTTTTATTACAATTCTTTCTTTGTGCATTCTTAATGTTCTTTACCCAATTCTACAGCTCTGTTAAAAGCAGCAAAAGCGGCATCTTTTATTAATTCGTTTACATTGTTGTCTTCCATAGAATCGAGGGCGGCACGTGTAGTACCACCTTTAGAGGCTACTTTTTCCATCCAAGAATTTGGTGATAAGTTAGATTGATTGAATAATTCTACCGCACCTGTAAATGTTTGACTTACTAAAACTGTAGAATCTTTTTTAGAGAAACCCATTTGCAGTGCAGCTTCCATCATACTTTGCATAAAGTAAAAAACATAGGCTGGGCCACTACCAGAAATTCCTGTAGAGGCATCAATAAATTTTTCGGTATCTACTTCCATCGATTTTCCAGTGGTGTCTAACAAACTTTCTATCGTTAATTTTTCTATTCTAGAAACTTCTTTCGACGTAACATAAGAGGTAAGTCCTTTTCCTATTTGCGCAGGTAAATTAGGCATCGCTCTTACTATTTTATTTAAACCAGAATATTTTTTGATGTTTTCTATGTTTACACCTGCCATAATTGATACTAAAACTTGGCCAGGTTTAGAAAATGGTTTTAAAGCTTTAAATAAGTTCTCTGCATGATACGGTTTTACAGCAATAAAGATAATATCTGCCTCAGGCACACAGTCTTCTAATTCTTTAAAAGCATCAAAATGATTTATTTCATTGAGTTCCTCCAACTTTTTTTCAGAGTTATCCAAAACCATGATATTTTTCTTCTTTAACAACTTCGATTTAGACATTCCTTCTGCATAGGTAAGTCCCATGTTTCCGGCACCAATTACTAAAATTTTCATATTTTTCTGATTAAATGATTGTTATTATGAACACTAATTTTTTTATTCATCTTTGTGTAATGTCATTTGAATTTTCTCGGAAGTAAATCCGCTTTTTTCAAATACTTTAATTGCTGAACTTTCTTTATTGATTTGAAGTGTAACATTACCATTACAATAGTTTACAGCTTCTTTTATTAACTTTGATCCCATACCTTTATTTCTATAATCTTTATGAATCGCCAAATACACTATGAGATTTTCTGATTGATACGCTTTCATGCCCGTTTTATTAACAACAAGAGCACCAACGATGTTATCATTTTCTGTTGCGATAAATGTAAAACCACCTAAACTAGGAATCTCTTTTGCTGCATATAATAATGATTGCCGTATAGCAGTTTTATCATCTTTACAATCTTCTAAATGTTCATGTAAAAATTTGGTAATTCTATTGATTGTTAAAAATGACATCCTGTTAAAGGCATCAAAGGTATTAATCGTCATAATGTATAAATTGTTTTATAGAATACTGATAATTTAGGAGGCGAGAAGGCACCGTTATTTTTAAGTTGAAGTAAAACTTCTACAAAGAAAAAATAAAATTTGGGTGTAAAGTGTTTAAAAAAACCGATGAGGAGGAATAAATTTTTCAGATTGATTTCTAAAAACCAAAAAATTGAAATTAAATATTCTAAAGTTACGCAATGTATGTATCCTAACTTTCATGATGCAAAGTTATAAAAATGCTTGCCTAGAGCCAAACTTTGTGCATTGTATCATTTTTTTATTATGATAACATTAAATAGATAGGAGTTTCTTTACCGTACCCATAAATTTAATCCAATATAAATGAAGATTGTAAAATGAAATAATGGGGATTTCAATTTTTTTTAGACGATTCTAACGAAATGAACGCTATTTTTTTGGAGTTTTTCTCCAATCCTTAACTAAAAAGTAGACACTCAATACAAAAGTGATGCTATAAACAGCTGCCAATGCATTGTTTTCAAACTGCATTTGTTCAAAGTTGAACTGATTAAACAATGCACGCCCTAGCACCAAAGAAATCATGAGTATAAAAAAGTTTGGTGTTTTAGTGGTTTTCATGATTTGTAATTTTTATATTTTTTATTAGTGTTGTCCGATTAAAATTAGCTAAAGTGTTTTAAAGTATTGATAATATTGATTTTGAAGAGCCTTTAAAGTAGCATACCTTGCTTTTAAAACCGCTTTAGAATTTATGATGTATCGAAAAATTTAAAATCATAATAATATTGTTTTTCAGTTAGTTACATTCAAGTCTTTGTTCTTTATTCTAACAGCGAAAGCGGTCTTTTTTATCTTTTATCGGACAACAATGATTTTTTATAAGAATATTTATCGACTTTATTTTTACATTCAGTTCTCTAAACGACTACAAAAAATTATACTTTTTCTTTTAAAACAGCGATCTCATCTCTTAATTTAGCAGCCACAATAAAATCTAATTGTTTGGCGGCAGCTTCCATTTCTTTGCGTTTCGTTCTAATTCGTTTTTCTATTTCTTCTTTCGGTAAATATTGTAAATCTTGCTCTGCAGCCACTTGTTTAGCATTGTCATAATGATAGCTAGAAACGGCAGATTTCGTTAACGTATCTTCAATTCGTTTATTAATTTGAGTAGGAGTAATGTTGTTTTTGGTATTATAGGCAATTTGTTTTTCTCTACGTCTATCCGTCTCATCAATGGTTTTTTGCATGCTATTGGTTATTTTATCAGCATATAAAATAGCGAGTCCATTTACGTTTCTTGCAGCTCTACCCACGGTTTGTGTTATGGATCGGTGACTTCTTAAAAAACCTTCCTTATCGGCATCTAAAATGGCCACTAAAGAAACCTCTGGTAAATCTAAACCTTCACGCAAAAGATTTACACCAATGAGAACATCAAACAAACCTTTCCGTAAATCTTGCATAATTTCTACCCGCTCTAAAGTATCTACATCAGAATGAATGTATCTACAACGAATGGCAACTTTTGTTAAATATTTAGTGAGTTCTTCTGCCATTCTTTTGGTTAACGTCGTCACCAAAGTACGTTCGTCTTTTTCTACTCTAATTTGTATTTCTTCAATTAAATCATCAATTTGATTTAAACTCGGTCTAATTTCAATGATAGGATCCAGCAATCCCGTAGGTCTAATAACTTGTTCTACAAAAATACCTTCCGTTTTTTGCAACTCGTAATCAGCAGGCGTTGCAGAAACAAAAATAGTTTGCCTTTGCAAAGCTTCAAATTCATCAAATTTTAAAGGTCGGTTATCCATCGCAGCAGGCAAACGGAATCCGTATTCTACCAAGTTTTCTTTTCTACTTCTATCGCCGCCATACATCGCGTGGGTTTGCGGAACCGTTACATGGCTTTCATCAATCACCATTAAATAATCATCAGGAAAATAATCTAACAAACAGAACGGTCTTGTACCAGGTTCTCTGCCGTCTAAATAACGAGAATAGTTTTCAATACCAGAGCAATAACCTAATTCTCGAATCATTTCTAAATCAAATTCTGTGCGTTCTTTTAAACGTTTTGCCTCTAAATGTTTGCCAATTTCTTTAAAATAATCGACCTGTTTCATCATATCTTCTTGAATTTGATGAATGGCATTTTGCAACACATCTGGTGAGGTCACAAACAAATTGGCAGGATAAATATGAAGTTCGTCGAAGTTTTCTAAAATGGCATTGTTCTCTAAATCGAATGCTTCTATTTCTTCAATTTCATCACCAAAAAAATGAACACGATACCCATTATCCCCATATGAAGGATAAATAGTCACCACATCTCCTTTTACTTTAAAAGTCCCACTTTTTATTTCGTGTTCGGTTCTAGAATACAAACTTTGTACCAATTGATGTAAAAATTTGGTGCGAGCGAGTGTTTGCCCAACCTGAATGGGAATGACATTTTTCTTAAACTCGGTGGGATTTCCAATTCCATATAAACAAGAAACCGAAGCCACCACTAATACATCTCTTCTGCCAGAGAGTAGTGAAGAGGTGGTGCTTAAACGCAAGCGCTCTATATCTTCATTAATCGATAAATCTTTTTCTATATAGGTTCCAGTAACTGGAATGTAGGCTTCCGGCTGATAATAATCGTAATAAGAAACGAAATATTCTACCGCATTTTCCGGGAAAAATTGTTTGAATTCGGAATATAATTGGGCTGCTAATGTTTTGTTATGCGCCAAAACCAACGTTGGTTTTTTCACTTCTTTGACAACATTTGCTATAGAAAATGTTTTTCCTGAACCGGTTACTCCCAATAAGGTTTGAAACCTTTCTCCTGACTTGATTCCTTCACAAAGTTCTTTGATGGCTTGTGGTTGATCTCCTGTGGGAGAGAATTCTGATACTAGCTTAAATTCCATGGTGTAAAAATACGCAACCTTAAAGTTTTTAAAAAGCAGTAACAAACAAATTATTGCATTCTATGGTTTTTGAGTATTTTTAGGGCATGGATTTATTTTCTTCGGATACAATAAAAAATATTTTACCCTTTGATGGGGTTGCCAATTATCATGGTATTATTTTAAATGCGATGCAAAGCGATTTTTATTATCAGCAATTTTTAAAGACGATTCATTGGAAAAATGATGAAGCCATGATGTTTGGAAAGAAAATCATCACCAAAAGAAAAGTAGCTTGGTACGGAGATTCAGAATATTCTTATACCTATTCTAAAGTGACAAAAACGGCTAATATTTGGACTCAAGAATTACTGGAACTTAAAGAAATTGTTGAAAAAGAAAGCAACGAAACGTATAATTCTTGCTTGTTGAATTTATATCATTCTGGAGATGAAGGCATGGCCTATCATTCAGATGGTGAAAAAATGCTCAAAAAAAATGGTGCCATCGCATCACTATCTTTAGGAGCAACCCGAAAATTTTCTTTTAAACACAAAGAAAATAAACAAAGAATAGATATTATTTTAGAAAAAGGAAGTTTGTTGGTGATGAAAGAACAGACGCAAACCCATTGGATGCACAGATTACCGCCTACTAAAAAGGTAAATGTACCTAGAATTAATTTAACTTTTAGGACGATAGAATTATAGATAAATATGCATGAATTGCAAGGGGTTAGAACCCTTGTTGAAATGAATTATGTATTTTTGCAAAAAACTGTTTCTTTTGGATATCAACAATCAACAATCTATCAACCTTAATAAATACATAAGTTCTTCCGGAATTTGTTCGCGCAGAGAAGCGGAAAAATTCATCAAAGAGGGCAGAGTCACGATCAACGGAAAACCAACACAATTAGGAAATAGAGTTGGTAAAAAAGATGTGGTAAAATTAAACGGACGGGATGTAAAACCAAAAGATGTTACGGTATACATTGCTTTAAATAAACCTGTTGGGATTGTTTCTACAACAGATGATAGAGAACCTAATAATATTGTAAAACATATCAATTACCCCGAAAGATTATTTCCTATTGGGCGTTTAGATAAACCTTCTGAAGGATTGATTTTCCTGACGAATGATGGAGATATTGTCAATAAAATTTTACGAGCAGGAAACAATCATGAAAAGGAATATTTTGTATCTGTAAATAAGGTAATCACAGATGATTTTATTCAGAAAATGGGCAATGGAATTCCGATTTTAGGAACCATAACTCAAAAATGTTTGGTAGAAAAGATCAGTGCAAAAATCTTTAAAATTGTTTTAACCCAAGGTTTAAATCGTCAAATTCGAAGAATGTGTGAATATTTAGGGTACGAAGTAACCAAGTTAAAACGCACCCGAATTATGAACATCGATTTGGGATATTTGCAAACTGGCGATTGGCGCGAATTAACGGAAGATGAAATGAAAGAAATTAATGCCATGATTTCATCCTCCTCAAAAACAGAAGAAGCCTCTGTAGTAAAAGACAAACCAAAGTCGGCAAAGCCAAAAAGAAAGAGTGCGCCTGCCAAAAATGACTTTAATAAAAAAAGTGCATCTTTTAGAAAATCATCACCAAAAAATAAAAAAAGTAATTTGGGTTTTTCATCAAAAAAGAAAAAAAGATTTTAATCGAAAACCAAAAACATTTAATTTAAAAGAAAAAGTGTACGCAAAAATTTGTGAAATAGTTGTTTACTTTTTTCTGAACCTTTAAGAATCTTTTAATTTTTAGCTTCTTACAATAATACTATCTTTGCCCTCAATGAAATTCGACCTAAAAACAACAGACCCAAAGAGTCAAGCCAGAGCAGGAGTTATTACTACGGATCACGGAATCATAGAAACGCCCATTTTTATGCCCGTAGGAACCGTAGGTACCGTAAAAGGTGTCCATCAAAATGAATTGAAGAATCAGGTGAATCCTGACATTATTTTGGCAAATACTTATCATTTGTATTTAAGACCTAAATTAGAGATTTTAGAGAAAGCTGGTGGTTTGCATAAATTTATGAATTGGGATCGAAATATCTTAACAGATTCAGGTGGATACCAAGTATATTCGTTATCAGGAAGAAGAAAAATTAACGAAGAAGGGGTAAAGTTTAAAAGTCATATTGATGGCTCTATGCATTTTTTTACTCCAGAAAACGTCATGGAAACACAGCGTACAATTGGTGCAGATATTATCATGGCTTTTGATGAGTGCACACCGTACCCTTGTGAGTATAATTATGCAAAACGTTCTATGCATATGACGCATAGATGGTTAGATCGTTGTATGAATCACCTTGAAAAACTACCTTTTAAATACGGTTTTGAGCAAACTTTTTTTCCGATAGTGCAAGGTAGTACATATAAAGATTTAAGAAAACAATCTGCTGAATATATTGCCAATGCGGGCGCGCAAGCAAATGCAATTGGAGGTCTTTCGGTAGGGGAACCAGCTGAAGAAATGTATGCCATGACAGAAATAGTTACGGCAATTTTACCAGAAGATAAACCTCGTTATTTAATGGGAGTTGGTACGCCCATCAATATTTTAGAAAATATTGCATTGGGTATTGACATGTTCGATTGCGTAATGCCAACCAGAAATGCTAGAAACGGAATGTTATTTACGGCGCATGGAACCATCAACATTAAAAATAAAAAGTGGGAACATGATTTTTCTCCTATTGATGAAATGGGTATTACAGAGGTAGGTATTTATCATTCTAAAGCATATTTACGTCATTTATTTGTTGCTAAAGAAATGTTAGGTAAGCAAATTGCCTCTATTCACAACCTTGGCTTTTATGTTTGGTTAACACGTGAAGCGAGAAAACATATTTTAGCAGGAGATTTTAGGGAATGGAAAGATAAGATGGTAAAACAAATGGATAAAAGATTGTAGTTGATTGTTTTTGGTTGGTGATTATTTGTAACTACGATAAACCAAAAACGATGCACTAAAAACTAAAAACTAATATCAAAAATTTGAAAATAATTGATTGGTACATATTAAAACGATTCTTGGTAACATTTTTGTTTACCCTATTAATTTTGATTCCTATAGCGTTGGCAATCGATATTTCTGAAAAAATTGATAATTTTCTAGAACATGTAGATTTAGGCTTTTATCAAATTGCAGATGAGTATTACAAGAATTTCATTATCTATTATGCCAATACTTTTATGCCTTTGGCGCTCTTTATTGCGGTAATTTTATTTACCTCTAAATTGTCTAATAATACAGAAATTATAGCGATAACAAACGCCAAAGTTTCTTTTCAGCGTTTTTTATATCCTTATTTTTTGGGGGCTACTTTGGTTACTTTATTATCTTTATTAATGAATCATTTTGTGGTGCCTAATAGCAGTATAACAAGAAAAAAATTCGAGAAAGAGTTTATAAATACCAGAAGTCAGAAACAAGAATTTAAATACATAAGTGATTTTAGTTTACAATTAACGGACAGTACGTATATTTTTATTAGAAATTTTAACACAGAAACAAACTCAGGGTACGATTTTACCTCAGAGGTTTATGATGGTTTGCAATTAAAATCAAAATTAGTTGCAGATAATATAAAGTATCAAAACAAAGATTCTACTTTTGCTCTACAAAACTGGAGATTACGAAAAATTTATAAGGACAGAGATAGTATCTTTTCTGGGCGGAAAATAGATACTGTTTTTAGTTTTACACCCAAAGATTTAATTTATAAATCTGCTTTAGCGCAAGAAATGCCCTCAGATGAATTGTATAAATTTATTGAGGTTTCTAAAAAGAGAGGTGTTAAAAATTTAAATGCATATTTGGTAGAATTTCATAAAAGAACAAGTTTGCCGATGGCATCTTATATCTTAACAGTCATTGCCGTAGCGCTAGCCTATAGAAAACGAAGAGGAGGTACAGGAGTTAATTTAGCCATTGGTATTGGTTTGATGTTTATCTATGTTTTTTTAATGAAAATTTCTGAAGTTTTAGGCGCTGTGGCTGGTGTAAATTCACTTTTATATGTGTGGATGCCTAACTTCTTTTTTGGTTGCGTTGCCATTTATCTCTATTTTAATGCTAGAAAGTAAACTAAAGAATTATTTATTACTGCATCTTATTGTTTTTATATGGGGTTTTACCGCCATATTGGGTGCGTTAATTACCATTGATGCCATTCCTTTAGTATTTTTTAGAATGGGTTTGGCGGTAATTTTTATCATGATTTATTTTTTGTTTAAAAAGAAATCTTTTTATGTTGATAAAAAGGGATTGCTAAAATTTTTGTTTTCAGGAATTATTATCGCCTTGCATTGGATATTTTTTTTTAAAGCCATAAAAGTTTCCAACGTTTCGGTAGCTTTGGTAACCATGAGTTCAGGTGCTTTTTTTACATCATTCATAGAACCCTTTTTTTTTAAAAGGAAAATAAAATTGTTAGAAATTATCCTCGGTTTGATTGTCATAGCAGGTTTGTATATCATTTTTAATTTTGAAACTCAGTATAAACTAGGCATTATCTATGCATTGATTTCTTCTTTTTTAGGGGCGCTTTTTTCAGTTTTAAACGGCCTATTTGTAAAAAAATACGATGCCAATAATATATCATTATATCAACTTTTATTTGGAACCTTGTTTGTAACCGTTTATCTGTTTTTAAATAATAGTTTCTCTGTTTCTTTTTTTAAATTATCGTATTTAGATTGGGGCTACTTATTTATTTTAAGCAGTATTTGTACAGCATATGCTTTTATAGCTTCTGTAAGAGTTATGAAATACATATCACCTTATACAGTAATGTTAACGATTAATTTAGAGCCTATTTATGCTATTATTTTGGCTCTTTTTATTTTTGGGGATAAAGAAAAAATGCAACCTGAGTTTTATTTTGGTGCCTGTATTGTTTTGGGCGTGGTACTATTTAACGGAATTATCAAAAATAAATCGGTGATAAAACATAAACTTCAGCAAAGACTAAAATCAAAAAAATAAGATCAATTAGTATGAAAAAGTAAATTTTGTAGTATGTTTGTTTATTCAATTAACGAAAGTAAAAGAACTGCAAAATGGAATATTTAGATTTTGAAATGCCAATTAAAGAGCTCGAAGATCAGCTTCAAAAATGTGAAATTATTGGCAAAGAAAGTGATGTAGATGTTACTGCCACTTGCAAAAAAATTGAAAAGAAATTAGCCACTGCCAAAAAAGATATTTACAAAAATTTAACGCCGTGGCAAAGGGTACAATTATCTAGACACCCAAATAGACCGTATACATTAGATTACATTAAAGCCATTTGTGGAGATACTTTTATGGAACTTCATGGAGACAGAAATGTAAAAGATGATAAAGCCATGATTGGTGGTTTGGGTAAAATTGGCGATCAATCTTTTATGTTTATTGGTCAGCAAAAAGGATACAATACTAAAACGCGACAATTCAGAAACTTCGGAATGGCAAATCCTGAAGGATATAGAAAAGCCTTGCGTTTAATGAAAATGGCAGAAAAATTTGGAATTCCTGTAGTTACTTTGTTAGATACTCCTGGGGCATATCCTGGTTTAGAAGCAGAAGAACGTGGACAGGGTGAGGCAATTGCAAGAAATATTTTTGAAATGACTCGTTTAAAGACTCCTATTATAACCATCGTAATTGGCGAAGGTGCATCTGGTGGAGCATTAGGTATTGGAGTGGGAGATAGGGTTTATATGATGGAAAATACTTGGTATACCGTAATTTCTCCAGAATCTTGTTCTTCTATTTTATGGAGAAGTTGGGAGTTTAAAGAACAAGCAGCAGCCGCACTAAAATTAACAGGTACCGATATGAAAAGGTTAAAGTTAATTGACGCTATAATTAAGGAGCCGGTAGGCGGAGCGCATTCTAACAGAGAAGAAGCTTTTAAATCAGTACAGGAGCAAATTGTTGCCGCATTTAATGAATTAAAAGATTTAAATGATGCAGATTTAGTTTCTAAAAGAATGGACAAATATGCAAATATGGGCGTGTACAAAGAGTAATTTTTTTTAAGCATAAAATAGTGATATAAATAAAAAAGGGAAATTCTTTAAAGAATTTCCCTTTTTTATTTATATGCTGTTTTAAAACCTTAAAGACCTAAAGATGTTAGTAAATTTTTTAATTGTGGATCCGAAGGTCTTAGCGCATTTGCATCTACGATTTTTCCTTCAGGATCAATTAAGATAAACCTAGGAATTCCGTTGATTTCATATGCTTGCTGAAAAGAATAATCTTGTCCAGACCAAAGCTGTACACCACTCATGTTTTTCTTTTTTACAAAATCTCTCCATTTTTTTTCTGCGGCTTCCCAAGAGCCACCGCTTCTTCTTGCTTCATCTGTAGAAATACTTACAAATTCAATGTTCTTATCGTGGTATTCTTTTTCTAAACTTTGTAAATACGGTATTTGTTGAATACAAGGTCCGCACCAAGTAGCCCACACATCGATATAAACATATTTTCCTTTAAAAGAATCTAAAGATTTTTTACCCCCTTTTATGTCTATATAATTCTCAAATTTAGGAGAAGGCTTTCCTTTTCCCATCACTTTGTTTTTCGCATAGGCATTATCAAAATACACAACTAATTGCTCATTTTGTTGTTTTACAGAGGTGTATAAAGTACTATCTAAATCTGTGTAAGATTCTAAAATACTATCATACTCAGACTTTATAGCAGCTACTTTTTCTCGAAAAGCTGCTTCTTCTAAATCCAAGATTAGTTGAGGATTCCCCATCGTTTGGTTCTTTGTTATTTGCGCCAAAATAAAATTACTGTTGGATGCACCTTCACCAGAAAATTTAAAACTCTCCATAAATTCATCAGCATTACCTGTTAATGAAATATTATATCCGTTTTTTAAATAAATAGGGGACATTTTATTTGCACTTGTTAAGGTATAAATAGCGGCTTTCTGTATGTTTAAAGTATCTTTAAAAGAGCCGTCTTTTTTAAGCGTTATTTTTTTTATAATACCTTCTCTACTGGCTATTGAGATAATAGAATCTTTGTTGTTTTCTAATTTTCCTGATATGGTAAGATATTCTTTAGCGTGTTCTTGCGTGCATGCAATCATCATGAACATACTAAAAAATAGCGTGCTTAATTTCTTCATTTTTAATTATTAAATTGAGTGCAAAGATAAAACTTATCTTTCAAAAAAACAGTTAAAATATTTGGCAGAAACGGCCGTTTATAAGTCGTTTTACGGTGCCATAAATAGTACCATTTTTTGCAGATATGATACTTTCATTCTTTACACATACTACATATGATATTTCTTCTGATAAAAAATAACGCATTTTTATTTAGCCAATTTAGAATTTTAAAAAAGTAGGATAGATTTGATGCTTATAACAAACTATCCTTCAATCCAACCTAGAATAGCATTGGCAACAAATCGAGGTTCTGGAGGTAGGGCATAAATATCTTTCTCATAATTTTTATTATAAGGTGAAATATTCATGATTTTACCATCAACTACTAAAGTGCTGCTTCCTCCAGGATCAAATCCCATCGCTTTCTCCATGCCATATTTTAAAAGAATATCAACCATATCAAAATGAGTTGCTCCAACAGATTCTCTAATTCTACCATTGACCATGAGTACCATCAATTTTCCTTCTTTAGTAATTCCTACCGCTATTTTTGGGCCTCTCATATCTGTAAAATCTAATCTAGCGGCTTGTGTTTTAATGGAGTTGGTTGTTTTCCAGCCTTCATCTTCCATATTTAAGATTTGCTTTCCCTGGTCAATTAACATGGGGCCAGCTTCAATAGCATAAGATATTTCATCCCATTTATAAGGATTTGTTACTGGTTCTAATAATTTAATATGTATCGATTTCCCCTCTATAAATCGTTTTTCATCAAATAAATTTGAAGGAATTGATAAGGTGATGCCTACAGGAATAACGGGGACAGTTTCTTTATCGGTTGTTTTAATAATTTGTTTAACCGTATTTCCTGCTATTCTTACAATTGTATTTCCGTTTCCTTTAATAGTTTCTTCAGCATATGACAAATCGTAAAAGCAAGGAGTTTTATTACCATGTTTGTTATAATTGGAAGCTTTAAATTCTAGTTGATATTGTTTATCTACAATGATAAAACCTGCTTTACTATTTACTTTTCTAATATCGACATTTCCATTTTTATAGATGATAAAAGCGGGTTTGTTAAAAAGTGGCGGACAAAACACCTTGTTATTCATGATTAATAAGCCCAAAGGAGAACCAATATAGGTTTCGGGTAAGCCTAGTTTTCCAACCAATTCAGGGTTTAAGATGTAACCTCCATTCCAAGCTAATTCTATTTTGTTTGGGTTTTTACTTTTCTTTTGATATTCCTTGATCAATGCAGGAACATTTTTTGGGTCTCTATTGGCAATGTGTGCTGCAAACTTCCAATGATGTTTTTTAGTATCAATTTCAGCCAATACACCACTCCAAGGTAAACCATCTTCATAAACACCTCCAGCAAACGATGATTTTACTTTTTGAGCTGTTTTAGTGTCCTCTAAATTTTCTTTTATGGTATCTAATAATGTCGCAATAGGGGTTCCGTTTTCAATAGCATCTTTAGAAATAAGATCTAATAATTCCTTTTCTCCAAGCGTATTTTTTAATTCTTCAAATAAAGAACTCTTGAGTGCCAAATCAAAATCTTTCGCTGTTTGAATAGGCGTAGGATACGCCAAGGTTGTGCGGACTCCTGCAGGTACAAATTGAATAAAGCCACTGCCTTTGGGGATGCCCATAATTTTAGCCGTCATTTCATATTGAACCTTTCCTATATGGAAGTGGTCAATTTCTACGATATCAGTCATCATTGCTGCATATTCACCATTGGTAATCAGAAAACCATTTGCGGCTTTAATATCTCGTAAAATCTTAATTGCTTTTGCGCCCATTTGCGGAAAATGCACTCCTTCTGACCATTGTTTCGTTTCAATTATTTGAACTACTCCAGCCTTATAAAGGAGGCCTAATTCAGGTTCTCTATCACTTTCTAAATAGTCTTTAATATTTGCGCTCGAGAACCATTTCGTTATTCTTTCCTCATGGATAAAAATATACACTTTTTCTAATTTTTCAACTTTCGTTTGAAGCACTTCTGCCGTTAGTTCTTGCTCTATTGTTAATTTTAGCTGTGCTCTTATGGGTTGCAATACAAAATATTCTAACTCGTGTTTTATATAACGACCAGGAAAATACCCTTTAGGTACATTCTTTTTTAAATTTTTAGTTAATATTTTTCGATCATCGATACCGAGAAATTTGCTGTTGGTGAGCTGAAATAAGGCCAATTCCCAATCTGCAAAAAATTGCGGTGCTAATGTTAAATCTGGAAGATGTTTGGGTTTAAAAATATCACTGTAAATCATGTTTACCAAACCTGTTATTTCTTGATAGGTGAATGCTTGGTAGGCATAAGATTTTTTATTTCTATGACGATAAGAGAGCGCATGATCATGTCGTATTGAAATTTCCCCATCAACATATTTAAAAATATCATCGATGGCATTATAATACTTATGAATGAGTTCTAAATTCGTGTTGACCAAATCCGGAATGTCATTTTCCATCATGCTCGCATAGCCCATGACTCTTCCTTTAATAAGTTGTTCTTCAACTCTAAAAAAGCTTGGGTCAATTAAGGATTTTAGATACAACATAAAAGATAAGCGTCCATAGCCTGGCAAGTAATGCCGAGTTTTTTTATTAAGAATTGCTTTGAGATCATCATTCTCAAAATTCACAGATGTTTTATAGGTTTTTAATAAACTAACCACTTGAGGGTTGTCTTGAAATGATATAGAATTCAACTGCAAATGCATTCGCTTTAGAATATATTGCATGTTTTCTTGCAAAGATTCAATACTATAGCGTTTTCTAATAACGTTTCTGTTGTGGGTAACGTCAATGATTCTGTTTTGAGGATAAAATACATGGTCGCAAATATTTTCTGCTAGCTGTTTAGGTATTTTTGATCCTTTAAATTCTAAAACCTTCAGACGAAGCGACTCATCGAGATGGCGTCCAATAACTTGATCATACACTTCTCTTGGTTCATATTGTCTGCAAAAAATGGGGGTACCACAAGCCGCAGCTTCTATAATGGGTAAGCCTCTTCCTTCCGTTTGACTAGGTAATAAAATTAAGGAAGCTACATCGTAAAGTTGCTCAATATCTAAAGGTTTTTTATATTTTTTCTTAAACTCGTTTTTGTCAAATTCACTAAATAAAAACCCAAGAAGTACCTTCGATTTAAATTCTTTGGGAAGCTCCTTTAGGAAATTAGTAAAGTCCTTTTTTAAATCATGATAATAATTTTGTTGCCCATGCGGAATTGGTCCAGAAACAATGAGCGATAATTTTAATTGTGAATTATGAATAAATTTTTCAGCAAATGGCTTATAAGAAAATAGCCGCTTGATAAGCTTGAAATTAAGCTCAATAGATTTTCTACTGATGACTCTAGTGGGTTGTAAAAAAACAATATTATTATTTACAAAATCTAATTTTTTAATCGCTTTATGCCCTAAAAGTATCGGTTTTAAGGATCGCTTACTCTCTTTGTGTTTTGCTGCGGTATGAACTGTTATGGTCTCTTTTTTATTTGCAAAAATCGTGGAAACTTGCATAAACGCTTTTATGATGTCGCGTTTACTCATTTGGTGTAATTTGGTGTCTACCGCTGTGCCTAATAGCGCCACATTTGCCGGATTGTGACCATTAATTTTGATGAGGTGATTTTGCTGAATTTTATTAATGTTTACGTTCATCCAAGAGCGACTTGCCCAAGGATAAATCGTTTCAATAATCGAGAAAAATTCACCGATGTGTGCATTATGAAAAAAGAAATCTCTTGGTCCTTTTTTTAGGCCTTTCTTATTGATTTCTTCTTTTCTATGCCCACCTTCCCAGTAAAAATCATGATTATTATTGATAACAGGAATGCCTAAATACTCAGAAATTAAAACGGTAGCCAAGGCTAAAGAGACATTGCCAGGATTAGAACAAACATTGATAAGATATAACAGCGAAATATCATTTTCTTCAATATAGGTTCCTAATTTTTCGACGAGCACTAAAACTTCTTTCCAAAACTTACCGATGAGATCGTTATACTCGCTACTTCCGCGCTCCATTTTAATTTTAAAGAAGTCATCATATAAAGGCCAAGCATTAAAAGCTTCCATTTCTGGAATTATTTTTTTAAAGGCATCTTCAGGAATCAACTCATCTGCCTCCTCTTTTATGTCTCCTGCAATAAAGTGGATAGGGATATTTGGATAAATGCTTTTAAAAGTTTTAGCATACTTTTCAGTTTCTACAGTGATGCCATCTATCGTAAAATAAAAGGTAAGGAAAGCAATACCTCCTTTTTCTACATGAGAATTAAACGCTGATGCATCGTCATTAAAAGCTAATGGGAAGTTTTGTTCTTTAAATTTATCCATAAATAAACCGAGATCAAACCACGTATTTATTTTTTCATTCTTTAATTCTTTTAAGATATTGGTAATTTTTGCTGTTGTTATTTGAGTCATTTTTTAGTTTCTTAAAATGTAAATAAGGCACTTAATTTTTCTTCAAGTACATCATATGAAAAATATTTTTTGCCAAGCTTAAAGTTGTACTCACCAATTTCTAGGCATCGCTTTGGGTTGTAGATGATGTCGGACATTTGTTGCACACTTTCTGGGGTTAGATTGCTGTCTTCGATCATGACTGTTTCAAATCCTTTATTTCCAATATCTTGCATGTATACAGGTTTGTAGTTATTGACGAATATGGGTTTTTTGGCAAGTACTGTTTCAACAAGAGCATTTCCAAAACCTTCATACGTGCTAAAATAAGTAGCAGCTCTACCATGCGCATACACATCAGATAAATCTTTATGATCTAAAACTTTGTGCGCCGCAAAAATGATTTGATTCGATAGATTTAATTCATGAATTTGATCAATTAACTCATTATAATATTCTTTATTTTCATCATCATTATTATTACCGGTAATGACTAGTTTTAGCTTTTTATCATCTAGCTTATCAATTAAGGATATCGCAGTTTCGATTCCTTTCCGCCTTACAATACGAGTTACCTGTAATAAAGCAATGTCATCTTCTTTAACACCAATATTTCTCAAGAAAAATTCATTTTCTGGAGTTGGTACACCGTAAATTCGATTAAAATCCATGACATTAGGGACCAAAGTAGCATCAAGATTAAATCTATTTTTAAAAGTTTCTACGCCAAATGTATTAATGGCAGCGTGTTTTACATCAGGAAGTAATAAAGGAAAGTTGTCATCAACATATTGGTTGATTTCAGGATGCACAGAAACATACCGCTGGCCACGTTCCCAATGAAAATCATGATCATGCGTTACAATAGGTAAACCTGTTTTTAGAATCAGTTTTTTTATAGCAACACCCATCGATAAATGGCAGGGAAGGGCAGAGGCGTTTTCTGAAAGAATCGCATCAATTTTTTTATCTTTAACCCAGGTAAGCATGGTTTTATAAATCATATTAGAAGCATTCTCAACATGTTCTAATAATGCGTCTGGCTCTTTATCAGGTTCGAAAAATGCTTTGCGTTGTTCCCATTCTGCTTCCACTGAAAAAAAGGACAAAACTGGATACAAATAGTCATGTTCATAATCTATGTTCCAAGATTCAAATTCTCCAGCCATAATAAAAACTTCATGACCTAGCTTCTTTAAAACATCTATCCATTTTTCAGTTTCAAGAGCAACACCATCAACACCCCCTATTCGTCCAATAATAATACCTATTCGCATATTTTATATTTAAAATTTTTTATAGTTTCTAAATATACGGTATTGCATAAAATTTAGGAAGGTTTTGAAAGACTATGTTTTATAAATTGTCACTTCAAAAATTTGAGTAAACATAAATTATGTGATATGAAATTTATATCGTTTAGGTTGCAGAAATGATAATTTATGTTTTTTAATATCCTGTTAAAAAGTGTTACAATAGAGCTGTACTGACCATTAATTTAGTGTAAATAAATTCAATTACCTTTTAGATTAATTGAATTTAAAAACAACTACTAGAGCCTTCTTAACGGTATTTTTTTTAAAAGTAAGATAAAAATAAACGATGTGCCCTGACAGAAGATTACTAAATTGATAGAAGCTTTAAAAGGAATTATGAAAGTCTAGAAAGAAATTATTTTGAGTTTTTTAATACGTATTGCGCCATACAACAGGTTGGGGGAGCTGAATTCCTGTAGATGATTGCTGAGTTTTAGATTTGTCGCGTTTCAGGTTTCGTAAATGCTTTTAAAATTTTAGTAGATAAATTTACTGACAAAATTAAACTAGGAAAGAAACAAGCAAAAAAGACGATAAGATTTAACATATCTAATAAAGAAGTTATACTCGTCGATGTGATTAAATTATATCCTGAATAAGTTAAACCGATTGCACAGACTAAAAAAAGTGCTGTTTGTTTTAGGGTATCTGTTTTCATGATTAGGGAGATTTAAATTAATGAAAAATATCATTACTTAAATTTACAACTAAATAGGGGGTTTTTTATCATAAAAAGGATCGCGGTAGTATTTGAGTGTTTTAGAAAATAGAAGTATTCATTTAAGGAATAAGTGTTTTTATTTGGGTAATTATGCTTGTAATTTCTCTTTTAAAATTTTTATAAATTATAATTAAAAGCAAATAAAAGGAAAGTATCGTGTTATAAAGCTGTGAAAGTTAGTGATTAAAGTAAAGGAAAGTCACTTAGTTTTTAATCAAAAAAAAACTTAAAGAGAAGCTCATTAAGTTTTTTTGGCTTTGGGGGAATATTGTTTTCTCATACAAAAGGTTGGGGGAGCTGAATTCCTGTTGATGATTATTAACTTTTAAATTTGTCGCGTTTCAGGTTTCGTAAATGCTTTTAAAATTTTAGTAGATAAATTTACTAACAAAATTAAACTAGGAAAAAAACAAGCAAAAAAGACGATAAGATTTAACATATCTAATAAAGAAGTTATACTCGTCGATGTGATTAAATTATATCCTGAATAAGTTAAACCGATTACACAGACTAAAAAGAGAGCTGTTTGTTTTAGGGTATCTGTTTTCATGATTAGGGAAATTTAAATTAATGAAAAATATCATTACTTAAATTTACGATTAAATGATGGTTTTTATAGCCAAAAAAGGATCGCGGTAGTATTTGTACTCTTTAGAAAATAAAGGTATTAATTCAAGGAATAACTGTTTTTATTAGGGCGATAATACTTATAATTTCTCTTTTAAAATTTTTATAAATTGACATTGAAAGCGCCTAAAAAGGCAGTAAGGCGTTAAAAATCTGTAAAAGTTAACGATTAAAGTTCAGGAAAGATACTTGGTTATATAAAAAAAACTTAAAGAGAAACTCATTAAGTTTTTTTGGAGGAAACTGATAGCGATAATCATTTTAGGGGAATGTATTCACGTTAATCGCTATTAAATTTTAAATCTAATGTGTTGCAACTTTTAAAAATGATTTTAAAGCTTTAGCAGATAAGTTTGCTGTCAAAATTAAAGCTGGGAAGAAACAAGCAAAGAAAGTCATGACCGTTACTACATCCGACAAAGATTGTATGTTAGAAATTTTTATTAGGTTAAGTCCTGAAAGGTATAAGCCGATGACAGCGATTAAAAGAATTACTGCTTGTTTGATGGTTTCTGTTTTCATGATAGGGAGAATTATTGATACTCAAATTTACAATTAAATAAGGGGTTTTTTATCATAAAAAGGATTGTGGTAGTATTTGAGCGTTTTAGAAAATAAAGGTATTAATTCAAGGAATAACTGTTTTTATTAGGGCGATAATACTTGTAATTTCTATTTTAAAATTTTTATAAATTGACATTGAAAGCGCCTAAAAAGGTAGTAAGGCGTTAAAAATATGTAAAAGTTAACGATTAAAGTTCAGGAAAGATACTTGGTTATATAAAAAAAACTTAAAGAGAAACTCATTAAGTTTTTTTGGAGGAAACTGATAGCGATAATCATTTTAGGGGAATGTATTCATGTTAATCGCTATTAAATTTTAAATCTAATGTGTTGCAACTTTTAAAAATGATTTTAAAGCTTTAGCAGATAAGTTTGCTGTCAAAATTAAAGCTGGGAAGAAACAAGCAAAGAAAGTCATGACCGTTACTACATCCGACAAAGATTGTATGTTAGAAATTTTTATTAAGTTAAGTCCTGAAAGGTATAAGCCGATGACAGCGATTAAAAGAATTACTGCTTGTTTGATGGTTTCTGTTTTCATAATAGGGAGAATTATTGATACTCAAATTTACAATTAAATAAGGGGTTTTTTATCATAAAAAGGATTGTGGTAGTATTTGAGCGTTTTAGAAAATAAAGGTATTCATCTAAGGAATAAGTGTTTTATTTGCGCCAAGATGTTTGTAATTTATTTCTCAGTTCATGACAAAAAATGAAATATGTTGGTATTGTTTTGATTTTGAGAGTTGAGCAATACCAGGTAATGCAAGAAAACTAGCAGTTATTATTTGAAATACCAGTACAAAGGGAATTCTTTATAAAAAACCATAAGGATAGCTACACTTTGATCAAGAAAGAAAATTAAGTTTGGTAAAGCGAATTCAAAAGCAAATTGATAAATTTGAATTGAATAATATTTGTTTGTAAATAAATGTAAATAAGCTGGTCAAATTGACGTAAGTCAGAGTTAAAAACAAACGATAATGAAAACACCCTATAAGGTATTATTTTTACTCTTCCTGATTGTTTTTAGTACGAAATCTTTTTCACAGAAAATGGTTGAATATTACAAACCCCTAAAAAATGATAGCCTAAGAGTTGGAATCGAAGAAAACGACTTTTTCCCTTTTATTGAAAGAGGGTATACCTTAATGCTTCCTGAAAATAAGGAAATAAAAGGTGTGCTCATTTTCCTCGAAGATTCAAAGTATGACCAGAAGAACAGGAGCTCAAAGCAGATGTATACGCAAGCATCGGAAAAAGACTTTGCAGTATTGTCAGTTTCAACCGAAATACCTCTTGACTTTTACTTTTCTAAATCATCTATGATTTCTACGCATGAGCTAATTAAAGAAGTATTCGAAACATATAATTTACCAAACGACAACATTTTCTTTTTAGGAGCAAGTTTAGTTGGACATAGAGCCATGCGTTACATTAAATTTATGAAAGAGAGTGATTTTAAATTTCAACTTAAAATTAAAGGCATTGTCGCTTGCAATTTTACGATGGATTTTACAAGAAAATGGTATCAACATCAACGTGATATAAGAATTAACCGAATTGACCTTTGGGAACCAAAATTTATAAATTATCTATTGGAAACGAACTTGGGAGGAACACCAAAAACGAATCCCGAAAATTATCACAACTTCTCATCGTATAGTTACTTTGATGAAAAGAACGAAAATGTTAAGATTTACAAAGATTATGGCGTTCTAGCCTACATAGAACCAGCAATAAAATATAAGCTGACAAAACAACTAAGAACACTTTACGAAAATAATTCGACTGATATCGTTGGCTTTTTAGCTGAATTGAGAATAGCGGGAAATGAAAATACTGAATTAATTGTATTACAACCTGAAGACAATCCGTCACAACATAAGAATACACAATCAACTTGGGATTCAATCAATAAAGATGAACTTATGGATTGGATTCAAAAGCAGGTGGGAAAATAATTAAACACAAAATAGTACAAAATTAATTGCTTTCTTTTTGCTCACTTACCAAAACTTTAAATTCGGTTATTAGTTGCCAAACCACACAGCTAATAATGCACAAAATCGTTACCGAAAGCTAACATGAATCCGATTACTAATTTAATTGATAAAATAAACGAGCAGAATCTTTGGGATCGAGAGATAGCATTAGAGCGTAATGAATATTTAAAAGTAAAAGGAAGTATTGACACTAATATCTATTTAGTCATCAATGGAAGCTTGAGAATATTCGTAATTGATGAATACGAAGAACACACAATTAGGTTTGGTTATAAAGACAACCTTATAGCCTCCTTAGATTCATTCTTGAATGAAAAGCCATCTGACTTTTATATTCAGGCGCTAAAAAAAACAACTGTTAAAGTCATCACTAAAAAAGATTATGAATCTTTCATAGAATCATCAATCGAGAATAAAAATAGTTGGATTTCTATTTTAGAAAACTTTGTTTTACAACAAATGGAAAGAGAAAGAGATATTCTTACGTCCTCTCCTGTTGAAAGATATCAGAGAGTTTTAAAACGAAGTCCTCAATTATTTCAGGAAATACCAAATAAATATATTGCGTCGTATTTAAGGATGACTCCTGAAACTTTATCAAGAATTAAAAAATCTTAATTTCAATCAATTTTTTTATCAGATAATACATAGACATTTGTGAAAAAATAATATCATGACAATAGCAACTGAAAAATTATTACAAAGTCTATTAGAGACCCAAGAAAAAAAATTTTACAAGCGTAGAAGATGACGTAAATTGGTTTTAAATATACTGAATTGCAAAATAATTGTAAAAATACAAGTAACTTTAACCCACCTTTAAATCACTGAAAAACAATTATTTAATAAAGACGTCAATGATAATCGAGGTGTCAGTTCGAGTGATTTCAATTTTTCATTGAAATTGTATCGAGAACTCATTGAAATTGTATCGAGAACCTATATACCAAAAAACAATCTTTTGATTTAGCATATCCAAAAAAGAGATTGCTTCGTTATTAGCAATGACGGTTCTAGGGGCAGCACGTCATTGCGAAAGAGGCACGATTGAAGCAATCTTTTAGTTTAAAAAACCTAATAATGTTTTTACATAAACTAGTTAAAAGTATATTTTTCTTTTATTCTTCTTTTCTTTTCCATTGATGAATACTGAATCTAGTTCAGCACAGGCTTCACCAAAAATCTAGACTTACTTTTTCGCTATGCGAGTTACCTACAACCAAAATATATTTTGGTTTTGGTAGTCTTGAATTCTACAAGCGATTTCACTTTCGTGTCCAGACTTATTATTGAGTTCCCCAATCAAGTTGAGGACAAGCTTTGGACACTTAGCCGTTGCATCTCTTTTGAATTCCTACGAAAAATAAAATAGGTCGAGTTTAGATTTCGATTTTTAAAGTAAATCCAAGTGTCAGTTCGAGTGATTCCGATTTTTCATCGGAATTGTATCGAGAACTCATTGAAATTGTATCGAGAACTCATTCAAATTGTATCGAGAACATTTTAGAAGTAAAGAAGTAAATAGAAATTAAAAGCTTCTCGATACAAAATTTCTGAAAAATAAATTTCACTCGAAGTGACAATCGGTTTATTAAGAATGATCATATTCTTTGTCAGTTCGAGACCCAAGAAAAAAATTTTTACAAGCTTAGAAGATGACGTAAATTGGTTTTAAATATACTGAATTACAAAATAATTGTAAAAATACAAGTAACTTTAATCGACCTTTAAATCACTAAAAAACAATTATTTAATAAAAACGTCAATGGTAGATTTCACGTGAGAATTTGAATAGCGTAGAACTATTAAAAGAGGAAACTTTAGCTTCACTAAATTGGAAACAAAATAATGAAAGTTGGAGTGCTCTAGAGTGCATTGAACACCTTAATAGATAGGGAGATTTTTATATTCCGGAAATAACGAAAAAGATAAAGGCTTCACAACATAAAAGTTCAGAAATATTTAAAAGTAATTGGTTAGGAACATATTTTAGCAAATCAGTTTCTTACAATGAGGATTTAAATAAAATGAAAACATTTAAATCTATGAATCCACTAAACTCAAAACTGAATATTCAAACACTTGAAAAGTTTATGAATCAACAACATCAAATAATTGAACTTTTAGATGTATCAAAAAATGTTAATCTTGACAAAACTAAAACTGCTATTTCAATTTCAAAATGGATTAAATTAAAATTAGGAGATACATTTAGAGTCGTAATATACCATAATGAAAGACCTATTAAACAAGCGGAAAAAACAATAAAAAGATCTATAATGAAAAACCTTTAAGAGTTATTTTTAATCGAAAAGAATTCCTCGATGCTCTGGGTCGGGGTTTCCGTTGAAATGGTCATTCCCGTGAAAACGGGAATCTAATAATAGAATTTCGGTTTTTGATGATGTTTTAAAACTTTAAATTATTTAAGTGAACAGTTCACCTTTTTAACGAAAGGAAAGGTTTAAATGGATTAGGAATGGGTTTTCTTTACATATCATCTCATATAAAAAGGATGATTGATAGCGATATTTCTTACATCGTTTTTGAGTCAAATTATTGTTGTCATATATTCTCATACAAAAAGATAATATTCGGCTAATAATTCAAAGGGTTTAGATTTTATTCAATCAAAATTCGCTGTTAAAAAAAATAAATGAAGAATGTAAATAATCTTTATTATTTTGAAGAACTTTACAAATAAATTACTTGTTTCTTATCATATTGATTTGGTTTGTTTTGAATTCATATGGATGTCTAAAAAACGGTTGTAAATTTTTGAAAAACAGAAAGTTAAGAAATTGTAAACATCCTTATTTTAGCCCTTTTTTTAACTTTTATTTACGTTTTTTTTAAGGGAGCTCTAACAGTTTTAACTTTTAATAGGGGGTAATTTTGTCTCGGTTAACAAACAAACCATATCAAATTATAAAAATAAAAAAATGAATACCTTAAAATTTAAAACTTTAATTGTTGCTTTTTTAATAGGATTTAGCAGCTTAGTATCGGCAAATAATGAAACTCCTGCTGACAAAAAAGGAGTAATGACTACGATCACTAAAGATGTTCAGAAATTGCTTAAGAATTCTGAATTTTCATTAAAAGAAACGGAAAAAGTTACTGTAAAAATTATGATTAACAGTAAAAATGAAATCGTTGTTTTATATGTAGATACTAAAAACGAGAGTATTGATGCATTCGTAAAAAATAGATTAAACTATAAGAAAGTATCTACTGCTACAACTTCAGAAGTATATACTTTACCAATTAAGTTATTAGCTTCTAAATAATAGTTGAATTCTTTGTATAATTAGAAAAGAGGCTGTCTGAAAAGGCAGTCTTTTTTTTTGCGATTTTTTTTAAGAATATCTTACTTTAAGAGTGAATTGAAAAGTTGTTTTTAGACCTATAACAAAGAGTATTTACGCCCTTTTATTTTATGTGGCTTAGTAACAAAGGAAACCACAAAAAAGACTTGCAAAATTGCTGTTTTTGTTGAGGATTTAAAATTTACAGCAGGAAAGTTACTTCAAAAAAAAAGCTCGATTTGAAATATCAGATCGAGCTTTTTTAGTATGTATTATTTTAGAAACTATGCTAACATCGTAACAGGATTCTCAATAAATGTTTTTAATGTTTGTAAAAACTGAGCTCCAACAGCTCCATCAACGGTTCTGTGATCACAGGTTAACGTTAATTTCATTGTATTTCCAACCACTATTTGTCCATTTTTAACAACGGGCTTTTCAACAATGGCACCTACAGATAAAATTGCTGAATTCGGTTGATTGATGATTGAAGTGAAATTATCGATACCAAACATGCCTAAATTAGAAACTGTAAACGTGCTTCCCTGCATTTCTGCTGGCGCTATTTTTTTATGTCTTGCTTTTCCCGCTAAATCTCTAACAGATGCGCCAATTTGCGTTAAACTCAAAGTATTGGTGTGTTTTACAACAGGCACTAATAAACCATCATCTACGGCAACAGCAACTCCCACGTGAATGTGACTGTGATAAATTGTATTATTATCGGTCCAAGAAGTATTAACTTGAGGATGTTTTTGCAAAGCCATTGCACAGGCTTTTACAACCATATCATTAAAGGATACTTTTACATCTGGAATTGCATTGATAATTTTTCTGGAAGCCATTGCGTTATCCATATCCACTTCAATATTTAAACTGAAATCTGGTGCCGTAAATTTAGAACTTCCTAAAGCTTTTGCAATTGCCTTGCGCATTTGAGAGTTTTTAACTTCTTCAGATTTTTCTTCGCCAGCAGCAACAAAATTCATTGCAGGAGCTGTTTCCGTTTTTTCTGATTTTTCAACTTCAGCTGGTTTTGCAGCAGGTGTGTAGTTTTCTATATCTTTTTTAATAATTCTACCGTTTTCACCAGAACCAGAAACATCTGCTAAATTAATGCCTTTGTCAGCCGCTATTTTCTTTGCTAAAGGAGATGCAAATATGCGTCCGCCTGAAGTATTTGTGCTTGTTGATGCACTCGTTTCAACAATATTTTCTTCTTTTTTTGCTTCCTTTTTATCTTCTTCCTTTTCTGAAGGAATTACTTTTTTAGCAGGTGCGTTTTCCGCAGCATCATCATTGGCAACAATTGCAGAAATATCGGTTCCTTCAGGACCAATAATCGTTAATAAGCTATCTACAGGAGCTGTTTCTCCTTCTTGAACACCGATGTATAAGATGGTTCCTTCGTAGAAACATTCAAATTCCATGGTTGCTTTGTCTGTTTCTATTTCTGCTAAAATATCACCTTCTTCAACCTTATCTCCAACTTTTTTTAACCAAGAAGCCACAGTACCATCTGTCATGGTATCACTTAAACGTGGCATAGAGATTACATGCACTCCATCAGGAATTGCAGCAATCTCTGTATTGGAAGTTTCTGAAGTTGTTTCATCATCTTTCGCATCTTCTTTAACTTCTTCTTTATTTGCCGTTTTTGCAGTCTCAGGAGCACCATTTATAAGTGCGGAAATATCTTCACCTTCTTCGCCAATAATAGCTAAAAGAACATCAACAGGAGAAGTTTCACCTTCTTGAATACCAATATATAATAAAGTTCCCTCATGAAATGATTCAAATTCCATCGTAGCTTTATCTGTTTCGATTTCTGCCAAAATATCGCCTTCTTCAACTTTATCTCCAACTTTTTTTAACCATTTTTCCACAACACCTTCTTCCATGGTGTCGCTTAGTCTTGGCATATTTATTACTGTAGCCATATTTTAACTTATAAAAGGATAATCTTCTTGTTCATAAACCATATCGTATAATTGCTGAGGTTCTGGGTATGGTGAGTCTTCTGCAAATTTTTCACATTCATTCACCATCCTTTTCACATCTTTTTTAATTACATCAATTTCTTCTTCGGTCGCATATTCTTTTTCCATAATAACGTCTAAGATTTGAGTAATAGGATCTATTTTCTTATATTCTTCAACTTCATTTTTTGTTCTATAATGTTGCGCGTCTGACATTGAGTGACCTCTGTATCGATACGTTTTCATTTCTAAAAAAGTTGGGCCATCACCACGTCTTGCTCTTTGTATTGCTTCATCTACAGCTTCCGCTACTTTAATAGGGTTCATGGCATCTACGGGTCCACAAGGCATTTCATATCCCAAACCAAGTTTCCAGATATCAGTATGATTTGCAGTTCTTTCTACAGAAGTACCCATGGCATATCCATTATTTTCAACAATAAAAATAACAGGTAATTTCCATAACATCGCCATGTTAAAAGCTTCATGTAGAGAGCCTTGTCTTGCAGCACCATCACCAAAACACGTTAAGGTAACCGCATCGCTTCCTTTGTATTTATCTGCAAAAGCTATTCCTGCACCTAAAGGAATTTGACCACCAACAATACCATGACCACCATAAAAACGAAATTCTTTCGAGAAAATATGCATAGAACCTCCCATTCCTTTAGATGTTCCTGTAACTTTTCCGTATAATTCAGCCATTACTTTTTTAGGATCTTCTCCCATACCGATTGGCTGCACATGATTTCTGTAGGCAGTAATCATTTTATCTTTCGATAAATCCATAGCATGCAACGCACCAGCTAAAATAGCTTCTTGCCCATTATACAAATGTAAAAAGCCTCTAACTTTTTGCTGAATGTAAACAGATGCTAATTTGTCCTCGAACTTGCGCCAAAAAAGCATGTTTTTGTACCAATCTAAATAGGTTTGTTTGGTGATTTCTTTCATTCTTAACTATTGTTATTTATTGTATAATAATATTATTGTAGTTTTTATCGAAATACAAAAATAACTGTTTTAAATAGAATAAAAAAACTAGGCTTTGTGAATTTAGCGCAAACGATTGCGATTGCGTTTTATTTGTCTTTGGCTATGAGTATAGTTGCTTTTGCGCCTGTTGCTAAATTCCATTCATTAGATGAAATTAAGATTCCTGCATCATTGTACACTTTAAAAGCCGCCGTGTTTGGACCAGAAGACCCCTGATTTAACGCTTCAATAACAATTTTATTGATACCTAATTCTAGTGGTATATTGAATTTTTTATAACTCTGTTCTAATACAATATTATAAACAACGGGAATATCATTTACATAAATAGTTACTCGATCACCATCTGGATATTGATAATCTCTACAAATAATGTTAACACTTTTAGATTGGGTTCTAAAACTACCTAAATCTTGATCTATTTTCGGAATAATATATCGACCATTAATCTTTTTGAAAGTTTTTAAAAAACGTTGCTCTTTCAATTTGGCTTGTGTTAAAATTCCTTTGTTATTTAAATTATCTTCTTTTTGCTGCTTTTTTAACTTTTCGTTTTCTTTATCAAAAGCTTTTTTAAATCCGTTAATACCATTTAATGATATCGATTCGGGTTTTTTAACCTCTTTGGCATTATTTAAAACAATAGCTTTTGTTTTTCCTTTTTCTTTGGTTCCTTTATTGATGTCCAATTGAGCCAGAGCTTTGAAAGATATCAATAAACAAAAAGAGATAAAAAGTACATTAAAAAATGGTTTCATAAGTTTCTAATAATGAGTAATGTTGAACACTTTTAGCACAAATATAATGCCGATTTTAAAGGGAATTGTTTAGAAATTGTTAAAACTTGACTATTTTACAGGAAAATTAAAATATGTTTTTGGGAAAGGTTCTTCTCTAAGTGTAAAATGCCACCATTCATTTTCATAAGGTTTAAAATTATTTTGTAACATGAGTTTTCGCAAAAGCATTCTGTTTTCTTTTTGTGCTTTTGATATTTTTGGATAAAATGGATGTGATTGCACTCCAAAAAAATCATAAGGACTGCCCATATCTAATTCTTTACCCGTCTTTAAATTTATAATTGTTAAATCGATGGTGCTACCTCTTGTGTGGCCAGATTTTGAGGCGATATACCCCAAGTCAAATAATTCACTTTTATCCACGTTTGGATAGTATTCTCTTTTCATTAAAGTGTCTTTCAAAACTTTTGCCCATTTTACAAAATGATCTACTGCTTGTTGTGGTCTGTAGGCATCAAAAACCTTTAGACTTAGTCCTTTTTTTAAAAGTTCAGCTTGTACTTTTTTTAAATTGATTGCACTTTCTTTGGTTATAATGACACAATTGTTCTCATAACCGTTAATAGGTTTTCCTATAAAATTATTATTGTTTAGATAACGTAATTCAGATTTTATGGTATGATCTATATCGGATAAATACACAAAATTGTCAGGTAATTCTTGACTAAAATAGGAGCTACTAAAAACTAAAACGAATAAAAAAACTACTTTTTTCATAGTTCAAAAATAAAGAAAATGATTCGGAAAGTATTCACGTTGAAAAATAACTTTATTTTTGCTCTTGATGGAAGAATTGACACTTACTACACCGGCTTTATTATTTTCTGCAATTTCATTGATTATGCTTGCCTATACCAATCGGTTTTTGGCGTATGCCGCTGTCATTAGAAGTTTGCATGATAAATATTTGGAAAAGAAAAATGATTCTTTGTTAAGACAAATTCAGAATTTAAAATTACGCTTAAACTTAACAAGATATATGCAAATTTTTGGTATTACAAGCTTGTTATTTTGTGTGTTAACCATGTTTTTAATCTATGTCGATTTTCATAGGGTAGCGGTTTGGGTATTTGGTTCGGCACTTATTTTGCTCATCGTTTCTTTGGCTTTATTGATTAAAGAGATTCAGATTTCTGCGCAGGCCTTGCAACATCATATTGCTGATATTGAGGAGTATTTAAAGAAGAAATAGGCATTTTGGAATAGGAGTAAGGCGACTAATTTTTCTTTTTCTGCTTTTTTAATTCCCCTTCATGGTTCAAAATGATTTCTTCATCTCGGTACTTGCAGCAGGGATGTACAGAATTATACGCTTCTTCTTTTGCAATTAACTTTTTCTTATCAGCACCAATAACATCGTGTCCAACTTTTAAAATATTTTGTTGCACATCGGTCATAGATGTTTTCCGCTCATCCATAATTAGGCTTAATTGATGTGTTTCCACGCTCCAAATTGCAAATTTTACGCCTTTTGTTTTTAAAGCTGCTGTTTCAATTCTTTTTTTACACATGCCGCAAATTCCGTCTACTTCAAAAAATACTTTTGCGTTTTTATTTTTTTGAACTTCCTGAGATTGTGCTGAAAAACTTACTAAAAGTAGACTTAATATACCTATTATTTTTTTCATTTTTTTTGATTTCTAACCTCACAGGTTTTTAAACCTGTGAGGTTTTATTATATTATTTTTATTTGATTTTAAATCGTAATCCTGCATAAATTGCACGTCCAAAAATTGGTTGATACACTAAAGTAGTATCAAAATTCAATTCAAATGGATTTTCGCTGCCTAATATAGGATTATTTTGCTGAACATTCGTTAAATTTTCACCGCCAACATACACCTCAAACTGGTTGGAAAACACTTTTGTTATTTGTGAATTTAACAATTGGTATGCATCAATAGGTAACCTTCTATTCGGGATTCGTTGCTGCCCTATGTTATTAAAAGTTACATCAAACCGCCATTGCGATTCTGTATCAGATAATTCTGTTTCATAAGACAGGTTTGCAAAAAAACGAGTTTCAGGCTGTAACGGTTTCTGTAAATTTCCGCTTTTATATGTTGTAGAAATGTCAAAATATTTATAGGCAGTTCTTACATTAAAGTTTTTAGCGATATTATAATTTACTTCTACCTGAAAACTATTTGCAATACTTTTACCGTTTAAATCATAAAATGATATTTCTTGCGCATTTTCCCAGTCTACAACCACTTGGTTTTGAAAATTTGTTTGATAAAAATCAAAAGTAACATCTCCTTTTTTCTCAAATAAATTAAATTTCTGTAAATAAGAAACCCCATAATTCCAAGCAATTTCAGGATTTAATCCATAGATATTTCCGCCAACGTCATCAATGTTTATTTGTCTAGAACTCGCAAATAATTGTTGATTTTCAGCAAAAATGTTAGCACTTCTTTTCCCTCTTCCAGCAGATGCTCTAAAAACTCCTTTTTCCCAAGGCACATATCTTACATGTAAACGAGGTGTTATAAAAGTACCCAATAAATTATGGGTATCAACTCGCAAACCTGCTGTAAGACTAAAGTTCTCTAAGTTATCAAAGGCATATTCAAAAAATGCGCCTAAAGCATTTTCATTTCTATCAAAATCGATGGTGTTTACCAGCTCATCAAACTTATCGTAGGTAAAATTAAGTCCGGTTTTAAACTTGTTTCTTGTATCGCCAATAATTGAATTAAAAATTAGATTCGCATAGACGCTTTCATGCTCAATATCATATACATTTAAACCAAAATAAGAATCTTGCTGATGATTGCTAAATGCTATTTGAAAACCGATACTTTGAAAAGGCATTTCAGGAAAAACATACCCTACTTTAGCAGAAGTTTCAAAACGCTGTGTATCAATTTCACTTCCCCAAGCATTGGTGGTTCCTTGATCTCTAGTGGGATTAAAATTGAGTTCTCCCGTTTGTTTTTCATCATTTAAAAAACGAACATTTAGAAAACTTACCCAACCTTTTTCTGCATCGGTATATTGCCACCTATTCATGATATTTATTTGATTGGATAATGGCATATCTAAAAAGTTATCCCCATTTCTATCAAATTTTTCTCCTCTGTAATTTCCGTGAATGTACAAACCTGTTTGCCATTTTTTAGAAATACGCTCATTAAAATGTGTGTTCAATTCCAATCTTCCATTTAAAGAAGAATAGGCATTTAGAAAGAACTTATTATCGGAAAAAGGTTTTACCAATTCGGCATTTATTTGACCAGAAATACTTTCAAACCCATTGACTACAGAGCCTGCACCTTTTGTAATTTGAATACTTTCTACCCATGTTCCGGGTGTAAATGTGAGTCCGAAAACTTGGCTAGCACCTCTAATTGCAGGAATGTTTTCTTGTGTAATTAATAAATAAGGACTTTTTAAACCTAACATTTGAATTTGTCTTGTACCAGTTAATGCATCCGAAAAACTTACGTCTATAGACGGATTTGTTTCAAAACTTTCCGCTAAATTACAACAAGCGGCTTTGAGCAATTCTTCGGAGTTTACTGTAAACATATTAGTCGTTGATAGAAAAGATCTTTGAACAGTATTTCTTTTACTCTCAATGATAATTTCATCTAACTCACTTTCTGGTTTTAAAAAATAATGAATGGGCTCTAAATTTGTAATGTTAATTGTATCAGATTTATAACCTAAGTAATTAACGACTAATTTTTTATATTCAGGTTTATAGGGTATGGTAAACCAGCCTTTTGTATTTGTAATTGCGCTTACCTTTGTGTTTAGCCAGTGCAGAGAAACACCTTCAACTCCTAAATTATCTTTAGGGTTATTTTTATCCATAATCATTCCTTTAAATGTAGTTTGAGAAAAGAGTAGGAGTGGCATAAATAGCAAAAGACTACTTATAATATATTTTTTCATGATGTATTGATTATAAATTTGGAACAAGACTATTTTCATCTAAAAAGATGATTGTTGGTTGTTAAAAAAGTAAAATCAAATTAAAAAATATTGATATAAAATCTGATAATTTAAAGGAATATCTGGAGGTGAAAAATCTTTGTAGAAATCATGATCAGCATTATTTTCTATATTTAAACCTTTGAATAAAATTATAAATGCAGTTAAAAACTGTTCATTTTTAAAAGTGATGTTTTCTACTTTATGATTTTGTAATTCATCTTGCCCGTCAAATTTGTGAACTTCATCTTTGCAACAATTTTTCTTTTTTGTTAAAGATGTGTTTTCCATTTTCAATCCACAAACTTGTGCTTCTCCTGTAAAAGAAACATCAACCAAAAAATCACCACAGTAATGCTTATCTACCGCAAAAGATAAGGTAGATAAAAGCACTAAAAAGGCTAATATAAAAGATGTTATTTTACTGAAAAATTGTCTCATTTTATAGTTGCAAATCTACAAAAAGAAAAGTACATATTTTGTTAAACTAATTTAATATTACACTCCAAACTTATTGGTATGAAACTAGTTTTACAGAATTTTTGAATAGGGTTCATTGCATAATGTTTGATTGTAGGTTTTCAACGCTTTATTTATGAAGAAGTCCAAATATCATTTATTCTTCTGGTGGGTTACTTTGCGGTATTTACAAACTTCTTCATTAACTTACTGAATGAATGCGGGCTAGATTTTTCATGATGGATACATATCGAACTATTAAATTTACCTGTTATACCATTTTAGGCATCTAATGATGTAATAAATCGTTTCTTTTTCGCTTACTTTTTATTAAAAAAAATGACCGTAACGAAGGCTATGCTAATTGTTTTTTAATTTCAATGAACCAAAAAATAATTCAATTTATTTACACGGCATTTAATAGCTAAATCGGTATTAGTTGTAGCTGTTCTTCAGATAAAAGTCAGCATATAATTAAAAAAAGTAAGCGCCGTTTTGTAAAAACGACGACTTACCAAGTAAACTAATAAAACCAAGTATTAGTAATTATATGAGAAGTTAGCTTTCTCATAAATTTTTATGTTGTTGTATCTTTATACTTAAAATTTAAAAGGCTGTTTCATCAATTTTATTTTTAAGTACAAAAACGGCTAAAGAATTGTTTGTCAGGTTTCTTGAATATGTTCCTGGATTTAAATCCAGATTAGTCTTCGCACTACGTACAAATTCTTCTCTTTTGTCAATCTCTGAACCATCAGAATAAAATTCAAAATTTTCAGTGATAACCGGTTCTAATTTTTCCATTTTATTGGTCTGAAATTCGCTCTCAAAAATAGTATTGTTTTCAGATTTTAGTGTTTTGTATATTTCTGAAATTTTATCAACTTTAACAGTGGTCATCAAATTAAAAATAAATAGGACAATTGCCAATATTGCTTTTAAAATGGATGACTGTTTAAAAAAGGTAAAAAATGAATTCATGATTCGTGTTATTATTAAAATCTTAAGGCTGTTGCCAGCCTCAAGAAATCTGGTTTTGGTTGATTGCTGTTTTTTATGACAATACACTAGCTGTATACATCAAATTTTTAGTAAGATCTTATCTCAATGAAATTGGTTATCGAATTGTTTTTGAAATTATAAACTTTTCTAACGGTTTTTTCTAAATTCTTTTTGATTAAATTTTTTGCTATCAGAATTACTAAAAGTAACTTATTTAAAACTGTTTTCACTTTTTTCGGAATCGCCCATGAATGTAAAATTTGCTTTTATTTTCTTATTTGGCGGAAATACTTCCACCAGAATTTTTTGTTTTATTTATTTTTTTAGGGCTCCCTTTAAAATCGATATCCCCACCACTTGTAGCGGTTGCATTTATTGATTCTGATGCATAAATATTAATGTCGGCACCACTAGTAACATTTACTGTTACTTGCTTACTACGTAATTTATAAGCATCAATAGAAGCGCCACTTGTTGCGCTAGAAGTATGGTTTTCTGTAAGTCCGATAACATAAATATGAGCACCACTTGTTGCATTCGTTTCCACAGAATTGGCATCCAAAGAAATTTCTATTTGTGCACCACTAGAAGCATTAATATCAATAGTATTTACAGCAATGGTTTCTTGGGTATATACTTCTGCACCACTAGTTGCCGTTATGCCTTCTAAAGTTTTGGCAGTTACATATACTTTTCTAGCTGCTGCTTTCCATATATTTTTTTCTGAATATATATTTAAAACGCCATTTTTTACTTCCGTAATAATAATGTTTTGTAAATTCTCATCGGCTTCAACGGTAATTTTAGGTTTTACTCCTTTAGTTACATAAAGTTCTAAACCAGTACTTACCTTTACGCTTGTAAAATTCTCTTGTACACTGCGATTTTCTGTTCTTACATTTCTGTTTCCGCTGACCCCATTAAACATGTTTGCGTTACATGCACTAAAAAGAGTAGCTATAAAAAGAATACTAAGTAATTTGGGAATTATTGTTTTCATAATTATTGTTTTTGTTTTACCGTTCAAAGATCTTGTTATAGGCTGTTTAAAAGAAAATCTTGTTACTGAATGGTTGTTTTTTTTGGCTGAATTGTATTTAAATTGTTATCTCTGATGCAGAGGTGGTGTTTTCTGTGTCACCCGCTTCTACTTTTTTATTTTCATCATCATCATTTTCATCATTACTACCAACGCAATCTGTGCATTTAAGCGTCCTTTCGGTCATGATAAAATGATGATTTGCCATGTCTTGGTCATAAATATCAGTCGTGTTATCGATGTGATATAAAAAGTTCTTGGTTGAGTCATCAAAATAAATTACCACATTTTCAGGAATATAGAGGGTGATGTTAATCACCTCTTCTTTCCAAAGGTTGTTATAATCTGATAAAAAGAAAGCATCTAAAACAATGGTATGATCTTCTAACTGATATTTATATTTTATTTTTTTGGTATTCAAATTAGCCTTGTTTTTGTTTCTTCCTCTAGATATTTTTTGAATCACTATTGAACTTTCGTTCGAGGTGCTTTTTCTAACATCGACTTTTATATTACTTGCATACACCATTTTTTCATCATTGATGGTCACTTCTTCTCGATACGTACTTCTTCTAATATTCTGACGATAATAAAGAGTATCATCATTCACCATTTTTAAAGTAAGCGTATCGTTTGCCACAATATTTAGTGCTTGTTTTTCTACAGATTGTCCTCGAACAGCATGAGAGCTTCCAAAATCTATGGCCGTAAAAATAATAACCAATAAAGAAATAATCCAAACTCCAGAAAGCGTTAACCTTGTAGGTTTATTCATTTTTTGAACATTGCTCGATAAGATTCGTAATCCTAAAATAAATAAGATTAAAAATGGAATTCCTATCAACAAAAACACACATAAAGTAAGCAACCATATCGGTAATGTTGCATCATAGAAAAAGGGTGGATAATTTAAAAACTCGCCATCTACATGCAACCATTCTAAACTTCCAACAGAAAACCCTCCAATAATTAGAGATAAAATAACAGCGGCAGAAATAAAGATGATAAGGATACCAATAAACTTGCCTATTACTCTAAAAATTGCAAGAATTATTTTACCAAGTGTATCTACAAAATCACTAATACCATTATTTTTTTTTGTCTTTGCTGAAAAAGATTTGTTAATTTTATCGGCACCTTTTTTAAACGTATCCGATGCTTGATTGGCAAATTCAGAAACGTTTTCTGAGACATTATGAAACTCTTCACGAATTTTTTTTTCAATATTATCAATATTTACGGGTTCTCCTTCCATTTGCAATTTCTCTGCAGTGGTCGTTGCTTCCGGTAATAAAATCCAAAGAATTATATATATTAAAGGAGAAAAACCACTGAATAGTAGAACGATAAATGCTAAACGAATCCAAATTACATCAATATTAAAATAATGACCAATACCAGAGCAAACACCTCCTAAAAATTTATCATCGCCATCTCTAAACAATTTTTTACTAGAAGCCTTGTTTCTTTTGTAAGAGTATGCCGGCTCGTTGTAACTTTCTTCCGCCTCTGCATAATCTTCAGGTTGCCCCATGATTGTGATAATATCCTCAATATCAGCTGCATTAACAACTTGTCTTGCGTCCGTGATTTTTTCGGATAAAAGTTCACTAATACGTGCTTCAATATCAGCAATGATTTCATTTTTACCTTGCGGATCATCACTTAACGACCTAGAAATAGAGGCTAAATATCGATTTAATTTCTGATAGGCAACTTCATCTATATGGAAGAAAAATCCGCCTAAATTTATGTTAATTGTCTTATTCATTTGTAGTTGATTTTATAGTAGTTACTTGGTTTACTGCGATTACTAAATTGTCCCATGTTTTATTTAATTCTTTTAAAAACATGACCCCGTTTTCTGTTAAAACGTAATATTTTCTTGGGGGTCCAGAGGTTGATTCTTCCCAGCGATACGTTAATAAACCTGCGTTTTTTAAGCGGGTTAATAGCGGATAAATGGTTCCTTCTACCACAATCATTTCTGCACTTTTTAGGGTTTTAAGAATTTCAGAAGTATAGGCATCACCATTTTTTAAGATAGATAAGATGCAGAATTCTAAAACACCTTTTCGCATTTGTGCTTTTGTGTTTTCAATCTTCATATTGTGAATATTTTATGCCCATCCTAACTTTCAATTTTGTCGAGCTTAATTTAAACTCGGAAGGGAACTGTTGTGTGAGCGTTATTTTTTTGATTAAAATCATTTTATATTTTTTGTTTTCTATGCAAATTTTGTTTTAATATAGGCTTAGCGTAAAGGCTTACTTTATAAACTTTATAGTGAATGGATATTTGTAATTTTCTCCTTCTCTTGCTTTTACGGATGCAACAATCACAAGAGCAATACCGATGAGGTAGATAATGCCAGCAATAGAGCCGAACCCTATAAACCCAAAAAGATTATCAAAATCAAAATCGAAGTTGAGGTTAAAATTGTTCCAATGCATACCATTATGATTTCTGTTAAATATAGAACCTAACGCAAACGGAATAAATAAGAGCGATAAAAGAAATACATATAGGGTATAGCTGATGTTAAAATTTACAGCTTCTTTGCCCTGTTCATCTAAAAATAAACTTCTGTCTTTTAAAGTTTGCCAAGCAATTAATGGAGTGATAATGTTGCCAAAAGGAAATATAAAACCTGCAAATGCACAAATGTGAATTAAAAATGCGTTGGTTTTTTCGTTGTTATGTTTCATAATTATTGATTTGAATAATACTAGGGTATGCAAATATATATTTTAAAGATAGTATTATGCAATACATAGTACTATAATTAACATTTTATTAACATTATTTTTATATTAAATAAATGGCATAATATGCTCAAAAGCATTGATTTTATTCAGTTTTCATGAAAAAATACTTATCTTGTACATCTATTTAAGAAAATAAAAAAAAATAAAAGCATTCATATATTTAAACGATAAAACATGAAATTTACACCTGCAAAAGTCAATCTTTATAATTTTTTTAAGCTTCCCTTGGCTTTTTTTGGGGGTGTTAGAGTGCGATCTATTACTGAGAATGAAGTTGTAGTGTCTATAAAACATCGATGGATGAATCAAAATCCGTTTAAGAGTATGTTTTGGGCAGCGCAAGGGATGGCGGCAGAATTACCCACAGGACTTTTAGTAATGAAAGCTATAGATGAATCTAAACGAAAAGTATCGATGTTGGTAACCCATCAAGAAGCAGATTTTTTTAAAAAAGCAACCGGTAAAATTACCTTTTCTTGCTCGGGAGGACTTGCTATAAAAGAGGCGATTCAAGCCTCTATAAAAACTGGAGAAGGAGAAGTTATTGTTTTAACATCCGAAGGAAAAAACGAAGATGGAGTCGTGGTATCGAAATTTATTTTTCAGTGGAGTTTAAAAGTGAAAAAATAATTTATTTTTTCTTTTGATAAAATTTAGGTCTTTCCTCTTTATAATCACAATCCTGAAAAATACCACAAGAAACATTTGTGCGAGCTAATGATTTAGTGGTTTCAAATTGTTTCGAAAAAGCGGCTATTTCTGGTGTTAAGTATTTCATTATTATAGTATTTCTATTTATTTTTATAAAGACATTGTAGTGCAAAACTTTTAAATATTCAGTAAATATTTTCTAATATCAACATCTTCATTTAAATTCATTTTTTTCTTAATTCGATACCTTGTGGTTTGCACAGACCTTGGGTCGATTAGCAATATTCTTGCAATTTCTTTGGTTTGCAAATGTAATTTTATAAACATACAATGCCTTAATTCAGTTTCAGTTAAATCTGGGTGTAATGCCAAGAGCTTGTTATAAAAACCATCATAAACTGCTTCAAAATGATTTTTTAAACTCAGCCATTCATCCTCTTTTAATAATACTTCGTTAATGTCAGAAATAATCATTTTTAAACCAGCCTTATCTTCGGTCTGTAAACTTTTTATATCTGCTTTTATTTCTTTAAAATATTGCTTGTTGTTTAAAAGTTTAGTGCTTAAAACGAGCATTTCTTTTTCCTTGTCTAAAATTTTTTCTTTTAGAAATAATAATTCTTTTATATTTTCTCTTGATTTTTTTTTCCTATTCTCTATTAACGAATAAATAATCACCAAACTCAGAATAAAAAGAATAATAATAATCAGCAATGAGATGGTTAAATTGCTATTGTTACTAGCTAAATTTTCGTTTTTAAGGACTACTTTTTCATATTCAAATTTGGTATTTAATTCTTTTAAATTTTGCTTTAATTGTTCGTTTGTGATGGTTTTACTTTCTACTAATTTTGATAAAATTTGAGGGGATGTATGGCCTATCAGTTCTAGGCTAAAAATACAATCACTAGACTCAGGATACGCTTGATGGATTGAAACACTAATCGTGTTTTTACCTTTTTTAAAGATAGAATTTTCAAAAACGGCAATATAGTATTCAGATTCATCAACACCATCAATCGTGTTGATAGCAAAGGTAGCATTAGTGATGGTAGAGTTTGGCATGTTATTTCTTAGGATTTCCTTGCCATTTACATAAATTAAAGCACCGTCATCCCTTAGTATTCTCATTTCATACCCTAGAAATTCATTATCGAGAATTTCAATTTCTTTTTTAAAATATTTCAGGGTGTGTTTTTGATCCTCATTTCCGCCAAAACTAATGTTTGTCGTAATCTTTTTATCACCATAGCCAATGGGAGTATTTCCTTTTTTCCACTGGTATTTTTCAATATATAACATCCAATCATTCTCTAGGTATCCTTGATCATAATATTCCCAAGTATCCCCATTTTTAATAATTTTTTTTTGAGCTATTCCAGTATGTGAGAAAATTAAGAAACATAAAAGGATGATAACACCGATAAGATTTTCTTTTTTCATTTTTCTATCTTTATTTTACAAATGTAGTAGATTTTATGCTATAAAATTAGTTTTGTAGTATATTAGTTGTATGATTTTTTAAAGAATTCTTTGAAATAATGATAAATTTGTGCATCTTAAAATTGAATGTTTGAGAAATTATGATTGGGGGATTATTACTTCTAAAAATGTTCAAAGAAAGCCGTGATTTTAATCACGGCTTTCGTTTTTTAAAAACTATCCTATTTTTTTAGCTTTCTTTTCTATGATAGAAATCAATGAAGAGAAAGATGAATTCATTTGAAATATAATTTTTAATTAAGAGGAACTATTTATTTAAAAATTAAAAGCATCGTAGCGATCAAAAGATTTTATTTTTATGTTTTTAAGTAAATGTAGTAGATTTTACGCTTTAAAAATAGTTTTGTAGTAGATTAGTTCTACATGTTTTTAGGTCAACCTTCAAAATAAATTTAGATTTGTAGTTCTTAAAACTGAATGTTCAAGAAAATATGATTGGGGGATTATTACTTCTATAAATGTTCAAGGAAAGCCGTGGTAGATATCACGGCTTTCTATTTTTTAAAACAATCTTATTTTTTTTGTAACTTTATTCTAAAAAACAGGAATCGCTCACATGCACTATTTTTGTAATTAAAATATTTCATAAATAGTACATCAAATTAATTAATCAGAAAAAATATGAATTCACACGAAATAGATTACCAAATTTTTGGAGAAGAAATGCAATTTGTAGAAATTGAGTTAGATCCTCAAGAAGGCGTTGTTGCTGAGGCTGGCACTTTTATGATGATGGAAGATCAAATTAAAATGAATACGATTTTAGGAGATGGCTCTAATCAAGAAAAAGGACTGTTAGGAAAAATATTCTCTGCCGGAAAACGAATTTTAACGGGCGAAAGTTTATTCATGACTGTTTTTACCAATGACGGATTGGGGAAAAAGAAAATTTCATTTGCATCTCCATATCCCGGGAAAATTATTCCGATTGATTTAACAGAATTCGGTGGCAAGTTTATTTGTCAGAAAGATGCGTTTTTATGCGCAGCAAAGGGAGTTTCCATCGGAATAGAATTCTCTAAAAAGCTGGGAAGAGGTTTGTTTGGTGGCGAAGGTTTTATCATGCAGAAAATGGAAGGTGATGGTTTAGGATTCATTCATGCTGGAGGTACCATGGCGAAAAAAGTGTTAAAGCCAGGAGAGATTTTAAAAGTAGATACGGGTTGTATTGTTGGTTTTACACAAGATGTAAATTATGATATTCAGTTTGTTGGTGGTATTAAAAATACGGTCTTTGGTGG
The DNA here is from genome assembly GCF_019968605.1 of Polaribacter litorisediminis. Classification (NCBI taxonomy): domain Bacteria; kingdom Pseudomonadati; phylum Bacteroidota; class Flavobacteriia; order Flavobacteriales; family Flavobacteriaceae; genus Polaribacter; species Polaribacter litorisediminis. The sequence continues at coordinate 1,793,395 of NZ_CP082966.1, read as the reverse complement.
CGAAGGTTTGTTTTTTGCAACCTTAACAGGGCCTGGAACTGTATATATTCAATCTTTACCGTTTAGTAGATTAGCGGGTAGAGTTTTAGCAATGGCACCCAAAACCGGAACAGGAACTAAAGGAGAAGGCAGTGTTTTAGGTGGTCTTGGGAATTTACTCGATGGTGATAACAAATTTTAACATAGGTTAAACTCCTGAAAAATCCCAAACTTGATAAAAGTTTGGGATTTTTTGTTTTTATAATTTTGTTTTATGCTGCCATAAAATGATAAATTTTTTTTTATAAAATAGTAAAGCTAAAGGTAACTATTTTGTTACGTATCAAAATTGTTATATATTTGTATTACGAAATCAAGTTCTTTGATAAAGTTGGTACAAAAGAATGGCTGGCAATTGGTTAGGACCAAAGGAAGCCACCATCATTTTAAACACCCAACTTTAAAAGGAATTGTTACAATTCCACATCCTAAAAAAGATATTCCAAAAGGAACTGTAGCGAGTATTCTGAGACAGGCAGGACTTAAGTAAGTTTTCGTCTTGTTTAACTTGAACTTGATAAAATTTAACTTTTAAATTAAAAGAAACAAAATGCAAAAGAACGTAAACGTTTCTGTAGAGAAACATAAAGATGGTACTTATTGGGGCACAACCTCCAATATTCCAGGTGTTGTATCTGCCTTTGGCAGTAACTTATCTGAATTAAAAGAGAGTATTACGTTGGCTTATAAAGATTATTATGAGTTGGCTGAAGAATTAGAAGAAGATTTTTTAAAGGAAATTGCTAAAAATCCCACATTTAAATATCATTTAGATATCAAATCTGTTTTTGAATTATTACCAGAAGTAAAAATTTCCAACATTGCAGAAAAAGCAGGAATTAATACTTCTTTGTTAAGGCAGTATAAAACAGGTAAAAAAGCTGCGTCAGAAGAACAAGCCAATAAAGTTTTAAAAGCTTTACACGAACTAGGTCAAGAATTATTATCGGTTTCCTTCGGATAATTCTATTTTAATAATTCCTTGTGTAAAACCTTAACTTAAAAGAAAAGGATATCTATTTTGATGCTCTTTTACTTTTTTATATTCTTATAAAGATTTATTCTTCCATAGAATGATAAACAGAATTCACATCATCATCTTCTTCTAATTTTTCTAAAAGCTTTTCTACATCTGCTTTTTGATCTTCATTTAGTTTTACAGTGGTTGTTGGTATTCTTTCAAAACCAGAAGACAAAATCTCGATATTGTTTTCTTCAAAATAAGATTGTAAAGATCCAAATTGCTCAAAAGGAGCATAAATAATAATTCCCTCTTCATCATCAAAAACCTCTTCAACTTCAAAATCAATTAGTTCTAGTTCTAATTCTTCCATATCCATTGTAATATCTTCTTTTTTAAGAGTAAGCGTACAGACATGATCAAACATAAAAATTACGGATCCAGAAGTACCTAAATTTCCATCATTTTTATTAAAAGCAGCTCTAACGTTGGCAACAGTTCTGTTATTATTATCGGTTGCAGTTTCTAAAAGAATAGCGACTCCATGAGGCGCATATCCTTCAAAAAGAACTTCTTTATAATCTGCGGTATCCTTATCGGTTGCTTTTTTTATAGCGCGCTCAACATTGTCTTTAGGCATATTTGCTGCTTTTGCATTTTGCATTACAGCTCTTAAACGTGAATTTGCATCAGGATTTGGTCCCCCTTCTTTTATAGCCATCACAATGTCTTTACCAATTCTGGTAAATGTTTTTGCCATTGCAGACCACCGCTTCATTTTACGACCCTTTCTTAATTCGAATGCTCTACCCATTTCTGTTAATTGTTTTAATTAAAATGCTTACAAATGTAGAAATTTGTAAACTGATTTGCCAATTTTTTAAAGATTGTTTTTATTTAAAAAATACCTAGTGATAGGTATTTTTTTTTATCATAATATAAAGTATGTTGCCAACTCAAAAAAACAAATAGATATTATGAAAAAAATTACATTTTTACTTTTTACGTTTATGAGCTTATCTTTAGCAAGCCAAACAAAGTTAACTTCAAATTTAACAGAGAGTTATAATGGCGCCAGTTGGCAAAATAGCTCTAGAACAGAATATAGTTATGACGCTAGTGGCAACGTAACTGAAGAAACATACCTTTCTTGGGATTCAACAAGTTCTCAATGGCTACCTTTGGATAAGTCTTCTTATACCTACAATGCTGATAATAAAGCTACTGTTGTGTTATATGAATATTTTTGGGGTTCAGATTCAGAGCAAAATAGATCAAATTACACTTACAATACTAATGGTGATTTAATTCTAATTTTAGATGAAGATTGGAATGGTTCTGCTTGGGTGAATTCTTATAAAATTGATTTGACCTATACAAATAATAGGTTGTCAGGTGGTACTAGTTATGAGTGGAATGGAACTGACTGGGTTGTTTCTGATGATAATGCTAAAATTACTATAAATTATAATGCAAATGGAACTATTAGTTCTTTTGATTCTGATGCTTGGGATGGAACAAATTGGGTTTCTTCTGACAGTACAATTTTCTCTTATGATGGAAATAACAATCTAATTTTACAGGATGGACGATCTTGGAATGGCACTGCTTGGATATCTGAATATAAAAGTGAGTATTCCTACGATACCAATGGTAATTTGATTACAGAAAAAGAATCTTATTTGGAGAATGGAAGTTTTGTAACGCGTTATGAACAAACAGCTACTTTTAATACGGCTGAATTAATATCTAGTTATATACATCCTTTTAAAGATAAGACAGGAATCGATTATTTAACAGAGCCAAATGGTATAATAAACAAAATACTAACCAAATCAGGTAATTCTTCTGGAACAACGCCTAACAGAACAACGTATAATTATGGCGAGGCAACAGCTAGTAACAAAGATTTTAATTCGTTGACATTTTCTGTGTACCCAAATCCAGCAAGTTCTTTTTTAAAGGTTGATGACAGCAGTTTTTCTTTAAAAAGTATGGAAATTTATAATCTTATAGGGCAGAAATTACTTTCAACTACTAAAAACCAGATGAATATCGAAAATTTAGTAGACGGAGTTTACTTATTAAAAATAGAATCTGAAAGTGGTAAATTTGGTACAAAAAGAATCATAAAAAATTAGAAAAAGGAAAAGAAAAAATTTGCCACGAGTTCATAAATTTATTTTTTGAACTCGTGGCATTTTTTATTTTAAAAGCTGATACGATTGTTTTGCAATTTCAATTTCCTCGTTTGTCGGAATTACTAAAATTTTAACTTTAGAGGTTTCCGATTGAATTTCTCTAATTTCTTTAGAGCGAATTTTATTTTTTTCTGTATCTAATTCAATTCCTAAAAACTCTAAATTTTCACAAGCTAATGCTCTCATAATTGCTGAATTTTCGCCGATGCCTGCTGTGAAAACAATTGCATCCAAACCATTCAAAATAGCACTATAACTTCCTATATATTTACGAATTCTATAACCAGCTAAATTTAAAGCGTCTTGGCAATTTTTATCTCCTTTTTCAGCTTTTTCAGATATTTCACGCATATCAGAATACCCGGTTAAACCCTTCATTCCAGATTCTTTCTGTACTAAATTATTAGCTTCCTCTAGCGTCATTTTTAGGTTTTTCATCAAAAAGAAAATCACAGATTGATCGATATCTCCAGCACGCGTTCCCATCACCAAGCCATTCATTGGGCCAAAACCTAAAGAGTTCTCGATACTTTCTCCGTTTTTAATGGCAGACATACTGCAACCGTTTCCTAGGTGTATGGTAATGATTTTTGAAGATTTTTTATTTAAAAATTCAATGGCTTTTTCAGATACATATTTATGACTTGTGCCATGAAACCCATAGGCTCTAATTTTATATTTCTCTAAATAAATATTAGGAATGGCATATTGATAAGCAACTTTAGGCATGGTTTGATGAAAAGCAGTGTCGAAAATTGCAATTTGTTTTGCAGCGGTAAAAATAGTTTCTGCGACTTCAATACCCATTAAATTTGCAGGATTATGTAAAGGGGCTAAATCAAATAAATTACGAATATTATCTTTAACCTCTTGATTTATAAGCGTTGGTTTGCTAAATTTATTTCCTCCATGAACTACACGATGTCCAACAGCCTTTATGTCATCCACAGAATTTAAAACACCTTTTTTAGGATCTAAAAGAATTGCTGCAATTTTTTCTAATCCAGTTGTATGGCTTTTAATCGCTTGTATTTCTGAATATTTTTCATTTCCTTTTTCATGTGTAAAAATGGCATCATCCAAACCAATTCTTTCAATTAACCCCACACATTTTACTTCTTGAGCAGGCATGTTGATTACCTGATATTTTAAGGATGAAGAACCAGCATTTAAAACTAAAATATTCATATTTATTCTTGATTTGCTTGAATAGCTGTTAATAAAACCGTGTTAAAAATATCATCTACGGTGCAACCTCTGCTTAAATCGTTTACTGGTTTATTTAACCCTTGCAACATCGGTCCAATTGCCAAAGCGCCTGTTTCTCGTTGAATGGCTTTATAGGTGTTGTTTCCGGTATTTAAATCAGGAAAAATTAAGACAGATGCCTGACCCGCAACTTTAGAATCTGGTAATTTTGTTTTTGCTACAGACATATCTACAGCTGCATCATACTGAATAGGTCCTTCAATTAATAAATCAGGTTGCAATTGTCTTACAATGGCTGTTGCTTTTCTTACTTTTTCTACTTCTTCACCTTTACCAGAATCTCCAGATGAATAGGATAACATCGCTACTTTTGCTTTAATGCCAAAGGCTTCTGCAGATTGCGCAGAAGAAATAGCAATTTCTGCCAATTGTTCTGCATTCGGATTCGGGTTTACAGCGCAGTCTCCCATAACGGAAACTCTATCGGATAAACACATAAAAAATACAGAGGATACCACAGAAACTCCTGGTTTCGTTTTGATAATTTGCAAGGCTGGTTTTATGGTATGCATGGTGGTATGGACTGCACCTGAAACCATACCGTCTGCTAAACCATTTAAAATCATTAAAGTACCATAATAAGAAACGTCTTTGGTTAAATCTCTCGCAGTTGTTTCCGTCATTCCTTTATGCTTACGAGCTTCATATAAAGTCTTTGCAAAAGCATCGTTATGTATGGAATCTTCAGGATTGAGTATGTTTAATTTGTTTAAATCTAATTGCAAACCAAGTGCGTCTGAATTAGATTGAATTGTTCTTTTATCACCTAATAATGTTAAATCGACAATATTTAACAACTGCAATCTTGCTGCGGCTTCAATAATTCTTTTGTCAGTACCTTCTGGTAAAACAATATGTTTTCTATTCATTTTAGCCTTTTGTAACAAATTATATTGAAACATACTTGGCGTTAATTTTTCTGAATTAAAATTCCTTAAAATATTTTTTAAACCTTTTACGTTTACATAAGTATCAAAAGTGTCTAAAGCCAGCACTATTTTTTTTGTATTGGTTGCGTAAATTTTAGGTCTAACTGCACCAATTTGATTTGAGACTTCAAAAGTACCACCATCTACAGAAATAATGGGAATGGAAGATTGTACACCTTCAATCAATTTTAAAATAGATTCTTCAGGGATTAAACTTCCTGTTAAAATAATTCCAGAAATTTTAGGATAATTACTAGATACATTCGCTTGCAATGCTCCTAAAATGATATCGGCTCTATCTCCTGGTGTAATAACCAATGCATTTTCTTGGATTCTTGTTAAATAATTTCGGAGCTGCATAGCACCTGTACTAAAACTTCCGATGGCATTGTCTAACAAATGTTCACCAAAAAGAACACGGCCATTTAATTCTTGAGTAACTTCTTTTACCGTAGGATAGGATAAAAAATTAACTTTCGGAACGACATCTATGTGAATTTGGGCTGGAATTACTTTTTTTAATTCATCCTCGATATACTCAAGCTCATCAATTTCTACTTTATTTGCAATAACACCAATAACATCTACTTCTTTTTGAATAAAAGATTTATAGGAAAGTTGAATTGAGTTGATAAAATCTTTCTTCTTTTTGCCATTTCCAGCACCCACAATGAGCACAGGTACTCCCAAATTTTTTGCAATCATTAGGTTTACATCTAGTTCTGTAAAACCTCCTTCACCAGAAAAATCTGTTCCTTCAATGACAACATAATCAAACTTAGATTCTAGATATTTGTATTTTTCAATAATGTTGTGAATAACATCTTCTGTTTTTCCTTCGCTTAATAATGTTACAACTTCGTGTTGTTCGTAGGCATAACAATCTTTATAATCGATGTCTAAATTAAAGAATTTTAAAGCTGTATTTGTATGGTTATCGTATTCGCTATTTTCCCCTTTAAAGATGATGGGTCTAAAATAGCCAACCTTAGAAGATTGATTTAACATCATTCTTAAAATTCCTAAAGAAATTAAAGATTTACCGCTGTTAGACTCTATAGTACTTATATAAATAGCTTTACTCATTTTATGAAAATTTATGGCAAAAATAAGATATAAAAAAATGACTAATTGTGATAATAATCATAAATTACTTTTGAATTTTAATCAAGATGAGTGAATAACATCTGACCACCGTTTTTTAAAACTTCTTTTGCTTTTGCATGATTTTCTTCAAAAGTTTTAAGATCTGTAAATTTGCAAATACCATAAGAATAATGATATTTAAGAAGTTCTAAATCTTGTTTTGTAAGTTGTTTGCTGTCTGATGTACAACTAGAAAATATACTTTTACAAGGCAGTGTAGAGGTTGTAAAAAATCTACCTAACGTTTGATAAAAATATTGAATTAAATGATTACCAATAATCTTTTTATCCTCGTCGGTATTTTTAAGATTGATGGCTAGTTTAGCATCATAAATTCGTCCATTATTCCAAAAAAGATAATAATCTAGCGCATTATTGCCTTTTATTTCCTTTGAATATCTTGTTGAATTTTCATCGTTAATTTGATAAATAATATAGTTTGATTCTTTGATGTTTTTGGTATACAGTATTTGTAAAGAATCTATACTCGATAGTTTTTTTACTTCTTGTTGGATAGCCTTTTTGTAGTAAGAATGCAAGCCAGGTGCAAAATATATTTTGATAAGTTTTTTCCATAAGCGCATATATTCCCTCGTTTTTTGATTCGTGTTGTTTGTATTTTGATATTTTTTATAAACGATATCGGTATACACCTTCAAAAATTCATCACCTTTAGGTTCGTAGGGAATGGAAACTCCTTGCTTATTTTGATAAAATTTTTTGTTACTTATTAAAATTAAAGTGTCTTTGTCTTTAAGCCTAAAGTTTAAGGAATCTTGTTTGGTAATTATTTCTGAGTGCCTTTTTTTGTATTGATGTAAAGGCATATAAGCTCGACTTGCATGCATTAAGGAGGCATTTTTATTTCTCGAGCTTTTTCGAATTAATTTTTTTAAATTCTTTACAAAAACTAAAGTATCTCCTTTGATAAATTTAAAGTTAGCAGAGTCTTTTTTAGTGAGTTTTTCGCTAGATATTTTTTTATAAATAGAAAGTTTAACGTAATTGTTTTCTGTTTCTAACGGATGAATTTTTTTCTGGCCCAAAGAATTCAAACTAATGAAAACAAACCATAATAGCATGTTCTTTTTCATAGCAATATTTTTTTAGACCTGTAAAACGCCCATGTTAAATTTCTTTTCAATAGGAGCATGGTTTGCAGCTTCAATTCCCATAGAAATCCAAGTTCGGGTGTCTAACGGATTGATAATGCCATCGGTCCAAATTCTTGCCGCTGCGTAATAAGGAGATACTTGGTTATCGTAACGTGATTTTATTTTATCAAAAAGTTCAGCTTCTTTTTCAGGCGTAATTTCTTCTCCACGTTTTTTAAGTGATGCTGTTTCTATCTGTAATAAAACTTTCGCAGCAGAATTACCACTCATCACCGCGAGTTCTGCACTTGGCCAAGCAACAATTAATCTTGGGTCGTACGCCTTACCGCACATGGCATAATTTCCTGCACCATAAGAATTACCGATTATAATAGTGAATTTTGGAACCACAGAATTGCTTACAGCATTGACCATTTTTGCACCATCTTTTATGATACCGCCATGTTCTGATTTAGATCCTACCATAAAACCAGTAACATCTTGTAAGAAAACTAAAGGTATTTTTTTCTGATTACAATTGGCAATAAATCGGGTTGACTTATCAGCAGAATCGTTGTAAATAACTCCGCCAAACTGCATTTCTCCTTTCTTAGTTTTTACTAATTTTCGCTGATTGGCAACAATACCTACAGCCCAACCATCTATTCTTGCATACCCTGTTAAAATGGTTTGTCCATAGCCTTCTTTGTATTGTTCAAATTCAGAATTATCGACCAAACGCTTAATAATTTCTAA